>NZ_JBEZFU010000008.1:0-229293 GCF_040649635.1 Micromonospora sp. NPDC048909
CCCGATGGCGATCGTCGCCCCGCCGCCCAGCACCAGCAGTGCCGCCAGCACAGTGATCAGAATGCGCCGTGATCGTCGTTGCACCCGCTCCAGCCTCTCCCCACCTCAGCCGCGCCCCGCCCGGTCACCGAGCGTGACCAAAGGTAACCGACAAAGCTGAGAGCTGGCTTGGAGCGGACAGCGGCCCGGATCATGGCCGGCTGAGCCGCGCTGCGGAAGGGCCGCCGGCCGTGGTCATATTCGGTCAACCAGGCCGAGACCTCGCAGCCCGACGGGGTTCCTCGCGGGGCATGGTGACCCGGGCGCGTGCCACCGGGTGCGGACCGACCGGCGGGAGCGTTCCGCTTCCGGAACGCTCCCGCCGGCTCACCTGGTACCGCTGCCGCGGCTCAGTCGGTGAACCTGAAGTAGGCGCGGTGCTGGAACCCGTCGTCGAGAGTGAGCACGAACTCGCGGCAGGTGCCCGCCCAGGCGGGGTCGGTCTTCCACGGGTAGTTGTACCGGCCGTTGGCGTTGGCCGACAGCCCTGACCCGCCGGGGCTGACGGCGGCGACCGGGGTCGGCCGTGGGGTGACGGCGCCGTCCGGGCCGACCGTCTTGAGCGTCTCGCAGTCCACCAGTCGGGAGTACGGCGAGCCGCTGGCGAGGATGTCCAGGCCCCGGTTGGTGGCGAGCTTGAACTTCATCGGTACGGCGTCACCGGCGACGACGGTGTTGAGGGCGGGCTGGGCGGCCCGTCCCTGGAAGTCGCCCCGGCAGGACGGGTGGGTGTCGAACGCCTCGGTGTTGTCGTTGCGGCCGGTGGTGCCCTGAACGGCGCTGTAGCCCAGACCTCGGCGGGCGAAGGAGGCCCACAGGGTGCAGGCGTTGTCGCCGCCGGTGAGGGCCGCGTCGGCGGCGATGATCGCGTTGCGGCCGGTGACGAAGCCCGGGCCACAGCCCTGCATCTTCAGCCCGTCGATGACGAGTTGCAGGGCGAGGTTGTTGCCGCCGGTGTGCCACGCCTCGTAGACGTTGGGATTGAAGCCGTGCCGGTCGACGAGGTCCCAGGTCATGTCCCACAGCACGGCCGCCCAGCCGTGTCCGATGCCGTGCGGGGCGGCCAGGGAGGTGCCGTCCAGCCAACCGCCGGTCTTGATGCTGTCGTAGGTGAACGGCTGGATCTCCATGTTGCGCGAGTAGGGCCGCGGGCGGATCCCGCCACCCACCCGGCTGTCCTGGAACAGCGCGTACTGGCCGTAGCCGCGGGCGTTCTCCGGATCGTCGATCGCGGGGTTCAGCAGCGAGGTGATCGCGAGGAAGTCGCTCCAGCCCTCACCCATCTGCTCCTCACCGGTGAGGCAGTTGACCGTCGGGCCACCGGTCAGCCGGTTGGACACGCCGTGGCCGTACTCGTGGAAGATCGTCTCGGAGCGGAACGAGGCGTCCCGCATCGCCGGCCGGTTCAGGTTGCGGTGCACCCGGCCGGAGGCCGGCTGCCCGGCCTTGATGGTGTTCCCGTCGGCCTGGCTCACCATGACCGCGGGGATGCCGACCGCCGGGTTCATGGAGCCGCTCATCACCGCCGGGGCGCCCGCGACGTTGTTGACGACCACCACCGCGACGGCGCCGGCCGCCTCGGCATTGACCACCTGCGTGTGGGCGTTGCACGTGCTGGTCCGGTCGACCAGGGCGATCGCGCCGGCGGGCAGGCTGTAGGGGCTGCAGCCGTCGCCGGTCGCCCCGGTGCCGTCGTCGACCGCCACCACCGCACCGGCGAAGCCGGCGCTGGTCGGCGCGGGGGTGAACCGGGCGTACTCCGCCTCGTACGTGCCGGCGGCGGAGCCCCCGTCGATGGTCACGGCGTTCGGCAGGCCGAACTGGTTGCCCGGCCAGAGGAACATCTGCATCCGGGGTCGTCCGCCGTCCAGCGCGGGGGTGGAGAAGTTGGCGTTGTTCTGGCCGGAGCCGTCGTGCGCCTCGCACTGCACGTCGTCGCCGCCGGTTCCGCCCCGCCCGTAGTTGTTGACCTGGAAGTTGCCGGACGCCTCGTCGAAGCCGTAGCGGTAGGTCAGGTCGTGGACCATGTTGCACCAGTAGAACTGGTTCACCACCGCGGCCTGGGTGTACGTCTGCGGATGCTCGTTCAGGTCGGCCGGGAAGTTGAAGCTCAGGCCGGCCCCGCCATCAGCTCCGCTGGCGGGGTCGATCTGGTTGTTGGCGTCCCGGTCGGTGTAGGCGTGCGCGTTGTTGCCCCGGGTGATGGTGTACTCGGCGCCCGGCGCGCCGTCGGTGTCGTGCCAGCCGTACGGCGACGCGGTGCCGTCCGCCGGGTTGGTCACCAGGCTCTGCGGGCCGTCGTTCGGGTCGCCCTTCGGGAACTCGAAGACGCGGTAGCTCGATCCGTCGTCGACCGGGTTCGGCGGCGTGACCTTCGCGGCGGGGACGCTCGCCGTGGCGAGGGCCGGCGTCTGGTTCTCCCGGCGGCCCAGCGTGCTGGCGAGATCGTCCGGGCTGTCCTGGTGGGTCCAGTCCTCGGTGTCGAGCAGCTCGCTGGTCTCGGCGTCGATCGTGACGTTCCAGAGGTGGACGTCGGACGAGTCGTCGATCACCAGCTGCCAGGCCGGGCGCAGTCCGTCGTCGGTCGGCTGCCAGCCCAGCTTCGCCGGGATGGGCTGCTCGGAGATGCCGCTGCCGGAGACGACGGTGCGCTGAGCCGGGCCGCCGCTGCGGCTCATCACCCGCGGGCCGGCCGGGTCGGCCAGGTCGAGGGCGTCGGCGGCCGCCTCCACCGCCTCCACCGCGTCGAGGGAGACAGTTCCGGTGACCCTGTCGGACAGGCCGGAAACCAGGGTGTCGCCGACGAAGATGACGCTTCCGTCCCGGGCGATGTTGACGGTGGCCGTCGCGCCGAAGACCTCCAGTTCCTTGTGGCGCTGGGCCAGGTTGACGTGCGTCACGCCGTTGTGGCGGCTGGTGTAGCTGGAGGCCACCGCGAGGTCGGCGAGGTCCGCGCCGCGGACACCGTGTTCGGCCGGGTGTGCCCGCAGGTAGCTGACGGCGATGTCGTTCGGCGCGCCCTTGTTGGCGCCGGTGAGGAAGATCGGGTTCGCGGGACGGGCCTGCTCGGGCTCGGCCCAGGCGGGTTTCACGGCCAGCGGTGTGAGGGTCGCGACGAGGGTCGTGGACAGCAGTAACGCGGTGTTGCGTCGAGCACGGGATGGACCGAGAGGTACAAGCACCGCTGCTCCCTTCAGGAGAGGCGAAAGGCGTGGAGCTCCGGCTCACGACCGCAGCAGCGGCCCGCCGCGATGGTCCGCAGCACCCGCCCGGCTGTCACGTTCGGTGATCGGGTCGGTGCGGGGTGAATTGCCTCGACGCTACGGTGGGCCCGGCGACCGCTCATCCGACGAGTGGCGAAATATTTCGATGGCTGGTCCTACGCCTGTCGTGGCCAGCCAGCCCGCCAGCGCCCAGCCCGCCCATCCGGCCCGCCGGCAGGGCGGAGCCGGACGATCCCTTGCGGACGCCGGCGGGCGCTGCCCGGGGCGCCAACCGGGCGCGGGCTAGCCGAGCAGGCGGCGTTCCCAGGCCCAGGCGGCGATCTCGACCCGATTCCGGGCCGGCAGCTTCATCTGCGGCGGCTACAGGTCGGCGCAGTCGGTCTCGTCCGGCAGGAGCGGTCGTGGGGTCACCTGCCACAACCGCCCACCGCCAGTGAAGTGCGTGCCGGCGTCGGCGGTGGTGACCGTGCGGCGGACCGTGTCGAGGTCGGCGCCGCGCAGCACGAGGCAGGTGGAGCCGGCCGACGTACCGGCGAGGGCCTCGCCGGCCAGCGCCGGCAACGGCCAGGGGCGGGCCGGTTCGGGGGAGTCGCCCGGCGTGGCGACGATCGCGACGGCCGTCGGCTGGTACGGCACCGACTGGCCGTCGGCGTACCGGGCGAGCGCCGCCCGCAGCCGCGCGGCGGCCGGGTCGGCCCGGGGAAGGGTGACGGTGCGCTGCCCGTCGGTCGACCCGACGACGACCCGGACGACGGGCTCGTCGGGGCCGCCGGCCGCGTCCTGCTTCGGCAACCTGACGGCGTGGCGGAACAGATCGCGTACGCCGTCCGGCGGTATGCTGTCCTCGCGCAGTTGTGGCCAACCGCTGGGCGATCCGGTCGGGACGCTGATCAGCCGGCCGTCCCCGAAGAGGGAGAAGCGCGGCGGAATGGCTGCCGCGCCGCCGAGTGGCAGCATGCCGGGCAGCTCGCTCAGCCGCAGCACCAGCGCCTGGGCGTCGGTCGGCGGCTCCGATCCGCTGTCGTCGCCGCCGGCGCAGCCCGAGGTCGTCGCCGCGGCCAGGAGAGCCGGCACAGCGAGCAGGGCCAGGACTCCACGTCGGTGCATCGGTCGCCTCCCACGTCACGTTCACCCTGGTCGGACGCCCTGCCGGCGTCGCCGGTTCCGTCCCGGCCGCAACGCGGGACAGCGGGTCGCGGCGCAGAGCGGTCCGGGAGCGCCGAGTGGGCGCTCCCGGACCGGTCCGCACGGCCCTCAGATGCTCAGGACCGGGTGAGGGTGTAGTTCCCGGAGCCTGCCTTGTTGGTCACCACGACGCCGTACCAGGCGGTGCGGGTCGGGGTGAGGGTGACCGTCTCGGTCGCGCCGGCGCCGCCGCCGCTGGCCGCGGCCACGGCACTGGACCGGGAGCGGATCCAGGTCGCCGAGTTGGCCGGGTCGCTGTCGAAGACGAACAGCTCGGCGTCCTGGCCGACGTTGCTGGCCGCCACCGAGATGGTGACCGGCACCCCGGCGGTCAGGTACGCGTCCCGCACCGTGACCACGTTGTTGCTGCCCATCGTGATCGTGCTGCTGCCGGCGTTCAGCACCGACGAGCCCTGGGCGAGTTCGACGCGGTAGCCACCGCCACCCGAGTAGTTCGACACACGCGGGTAGTAGTCGCCCACCGCCCGGCGGTTGGAGTCCACCGTGACGAAGTCGATGGCGGTGCCACCCCAGGCGCTGCCGCTCAGGTAGGCGCCCTGTCCCCGGTCGTCGTAGAGCTGCAGGTCCAAGTCACCCGAGTTGGGCTTGAGCGCGACCACCGACCAGTAGGGCGACGACGTCGAGTAGCTGAAGTTGTGCGGCGGCGTCGGCACCGGACGGGTCAGCGGGGCGTAGCTGCCCAGCGGGTCCCGGAACTGGTAGTCGATCGTGTTCTGGTAGACCGAGGCGCGGGCGCCGGAGTCTGCCACGTCGAAACCGTCGGCGGTGCGGTTGGCCCAGAAGGCCGCGAAGGTCGCGGAGTTGTGCCGGCGGGAGGTGGTCCAGATGTTGAACGGACCCTCGCCGTACCGGTCCCAGGTCCCCTCGTTCGCGGAGTCGGTGATGTCGATCAACGCCGCGGCGACCCGGCCCTCGGTGGTGTCGCCCTCGCCCCAGCCGTTGCCCCAACTGGCGTTCTCCAGGTTGAGCGATGCGCCGCTCGGCCAGCGGAAGAACGGATCGTTGTAGACCGTGGCCGGGAACCACTCCGCCCACCCCTCGGTCCAGGCGCAGCCGGTGGAACTGGCGCCGGTGACGCTGTGCGGGCTGCAGCTCGGCGCGGCGGGGAAGCTGTCGTTGTACAGGTCGTCCATCACCGCGTGGCCGATCTCGTGCACCACGGTGGTCGGCGCGTTCGGGTCGTCGGCGGCCAGGTGGACCTGGTTGCCGCCCAGGTCGTAGTACGTCCCGTCGGTCGAGTCCGGCGCCCAGTTGACGACCACCTGCCGGCAGCTCGCGTCGTCCTGGTCCCAGCACAGGTTGTTGGGCTTCGGCACCCACAGCCAGGCGTCGTTGCCGGAGTCGAACGCGTGCAGGCCGCGCTGCAGCGCCCCGTCCGCGGCGCTGAGCGAGCCGAGGTTCAGGGTGCTGCCGGTGGCCACGTCGTTGGTCGTACCGGTCTGGAACGTCAACGGGTTGCCGCCGCGCTGCACCCGCCACAGCGAGTTGGAGGTGATGAAGCGGACGTAGATGTCCGCCGTGCCGCTGTCCGGCCACCCCTCGACCTGGGAGTCGAAGCAGATGTTGTAGTTGCCGGCGCCGTCGGTCACCCCGCTGGCGAGCAGCGAGTCGCCGAAGGTGTCGTCGTCCCAGACCTGCACCTGCATGTTCATCTGGTTGTGCCAGGCGCCGTTCTGGTCCTGGAAGCTCCAGTTGCCGGCCACCCGGGTGTCGCACGGCGCCTGCGGGCTGATCACGGTCAGCCCCTTGGCGGTGGCCTCGGCCCGGGCCTCGCCGGCCACACTCGACACACCGACGCTCTTCAGCTTCTGCCCGGCGGGCCGGGGCGCTCGCGCCGAGGTGGGCACGAGCCGGGTGGCGTTGTCGCTCGTCGGAATCGAGTGCCCGAGCCGGGAGAGCCCGGCCTTCGCCCCGATGGTCAGGAAGACGTCGTCCTGACCGGCCTGGACGTCCTTGCCGTAGGGAGCGGTCGCCCGCGCCTGGATCTGCACCTGGCCGGCCTTGACGGCCCGGACCACGCCGCTGAACGCGACGCTGTCGCCGCTGCGCAGGGTGCGGGTGGTACGCGCGACCGAGACCGACCCGGCCCGCTCGGGCTGGGCACTGGCGCGCTTCTGGACGCCCAGCTCGGCCGGCGCGGTGACCCACTCCAGCTCGGCCGGAAGGGTGACGCTGATGTCGCTCGGCCCGATCTTGCCCTGGGCGCGTACGGCCACCCGCAGGATCGCGGTCTCACCGACCGCGGGCGTCCGGTCCAGCTTCGTCTCGACGCCCAGGCAGCTGAGCGTCTCGTCCTTCGGGCTCTTGCCGGCGGACGGGCGAAGCCCGCACGTCTCGCCCCTCGCCAGTTGATAGGCCGGCGTGGCCCGGGCCTTCGCGGCCTCCTCCGGGTCCGCGGCGTACGCCGGTGCGGCTACCCCCGCGACCGCCACCATGACGCCCGACACGAGCACGGCGAGCGCCGTTCTCGTGGGCCTGATGGCCTGCTTACCGAACATTGATGTTCCTCCCCCCAACGTGGGGCCATTCTCCGGCCCTGCGTCGATCGGGCCGCTGATTGGGCCCCGGGAGAGCATGCGTATTCAAAGCCGGTCCGGAAAAGCCTTTGACCGGTTGGCGACATGGCGATGCGGCAAAATGGACCGAGCGCACGTCGATCTCGGGCGGTGAGCGCGAAAGGGCAGGTCAACCTGCATGAGCGTGCCGTTGAAACGCCGAATCGAACATGCTGTGGAACGCGGGATGTCATTTCCCGGACAGGAATTCGTTGCCGCCATGCCGGCTCCGCACGAACGCTGGCAATCGCTTTCAAAGGACATCGGAGTCGTTCTTCCGACCCGATCTGATTCCCATTGACGGGAAATGCGTCGGGTCATCAGGCGGCGGGGAGGCCCGCGATCGGCGGCGTCAGGGCAGGATGGCGTCGACGTAACCGCCGTCCACCCGCACCGCGCCCCCGGTGGTCGCCGACGCGAGCGGCGACGACAGGTAGACCACCATGTTCGCGATCTCCTCCGGCTCGATGAGCCGCTGCAGCAGCGACTGCGGGCGGTGCCGGAGCATGAACTCGCGCTGCGCGTCGTCCCAGGGCAGGTCGGTGCCGACCAGCGATCGCACGAAGTCCTCGACCCCGCCGGTGTGGGTCGGCCCGGCGATCACGCTGTTCACGGTGACGCCCGAACCGGCCGCCTCCTTGGCGAAGCCGCGGGAGACGGCCAGCAGCGCCGTCTTGGAGACGCCGTAGTGGATCATCTCGGTCGGGGTGACCACCGCGGAGTCGCTCGCGATGTACTGGATCCGGCCCCAGCCGCGCTCGCGCATCCTCGGCAGGTGCTCCCGGGTAAGCCGCACGGCGGCCAGGACGTTCACCTCGAAGTAGTGCCGCCAGTCGTCGTCGGTGATCTCCAGCGCGGCCTGCGCGCCGAAGATGCCGAGGTTGTTGATCAGAATGTCGACCCGGGGGAGCAGGTCGAGCGCCGCCGCCGCCCCGTCGGCGGTCGCGACGTCGGCGGGTACCGCCACGAAGTCGCCCTCGCCCAGCTCGGCCAGGGCGCGGTCGACGGACTCGGTCGAGCGTCCGTTCACCCCGACCCGGGCCCCCGCCGCGGCCAGTCCCGCGGCGATGGCACGGCCGATGCCCTGGGTCGAGCCGGTGACGAGGGCGGTCTTACCGGAGAGATCTAGGCGCATGCCGCCCATTCTGCCGAACTCGGACGGGGCGGGCAGTCGCACGGATCACGGGGCCGGGCGCCGATCCGACGGCGCCCGACCCCGGCCCGGTCAGTTCGGGTTGTCGCCGTGGGTCAGCGTCTCCCACGCGACGAAGAGGTTGTTGCTGCCGGCGGGTCGCTGTTGGAGCGTGAGGGTCTGGGTGTTGGTCATCGTGTTGCCCAGGCGGTTGCCCATCGCGTTGAAGCCGACCTCGGTGATCGGGCCGAGGCCCCGGGTGAGGCTGCCGCCGCAGAGCCAGGAGGGCGCCGCCGTGCCGAGCTGGTACGTCGAGTGGAAGCCGAGGGCGTGTCGCAGCCGCTCACCGACCTGGGGGTACAGGTCCCGACCCTGGATCCGGGAGGTTTCCGCGACGTGCGAGATGGCGGAGATCCCGTACCCGGTGTGGGTGAAGTCGCGGCAGGTCTCCTGGGCCAGGCCGGCGACGAAGGTGGACTGGCCGTGCCAGTAGTTGATGATCTCGCTGCTGGTGTCCAGACCGCTGCCGGGCACCGTGTACGGCAGCGCTCCGTCGCTGGGCAGGTAGATGAAGGCCCTCGTCCGGTTGAGGAAGCGGGTGACCGCCGCGTCGTAGCTGGCCCGGTCGTCGAGGAAGACGGCGATGCCGACCGTGGCCTCCATCATGCTCAGCTCCCAGTTGCCGTTGCTGCTGGAGCCGTTGCGGACCACCGGCAGGTAGACGTTGCGCAGCATGGTGGCGAACCGGTTCGCGTTGGGCCAACTGCTGTAGGTGTACTTGATGATCTCGGCGGCCCGGGGCCAGACCGAGCCGGCCCAGCCGGTCTGCAGCGGCGCGTTGCTGCCGGTGTGCGCGGTGATCGTCGCGGACCAGGCGTCCATGATCTGAATGGCCTTCTGGGCGTACCGGGCGTCCCCGGTCACGTACCAGGCGAGCGCGTCGGTGTACGCGGCGATCGCGTCCTCACGCTCGTCGGTGCAGCCGTAGTTGGGGTTGGAGTAGGAGCCGCACTCGACGACCGCGCGGGGCGCCGGGGTCCGCGACAGCGAGGCGTACCGGCTGCCCATCATCTGGTTGTAGGCCGCCGTCCACGGCTGCGCGCCGGCCTGCACCCGTCCCCGGACGAAGTCGAGCTGGCCGCGGCTGACCAGCACCCCGGGGTGGGTGAACCCGCCCGAGGGCGGCGGTGGCGGGGTGCCGCCGGTGGGCAGGGTCCAGGTCTGGTTGGCGGCACCGGTGCAGGTCCAGATCTGCAACGGGGTGCCGTCGGCCGAGCTCGGGCCGGTCGCGTCGAGGCACTTGCCCGAGGTCGGGTTGACCACCTGCCCGGCGCTGTACGACCACCGCTGCGCCCCGGTGCCGTTGCAGTCGTAGATCTGCACCCGGGCGCCGTTGGCGGTGCTGGCGGCGGCGATGTCGAGGCACTTGCCGAGCGCCCGGATCGTGCCGTCGTCGGCGACGGTCCACTGCTGAGCCGTGGAGCCGTTGCAGGTGTAGAGCTGCACCTGGGTGCCGTTGGCGGGGTTCGCGGCGGCCACGTCGACGCACTTGCCGCCGTAGCCGGTGATGGCGCCCACGGTGGCCGCGGCGGCGGGTGGGGTGCCGAGCAGCAGGCTCACCGGCACGATGAGGACCGCCGCGCTGAGCGCGGCGGCCAGTCGGGTGCGGAGCCGGCGGGGAGGGATCCCGGCCAATCGTCGCGCCATGTCCTGGTCCTTTCCACCGCGCGGAGCGGTAGATCGGGACTCCGCCGGCGCGCGGGCACGCCGGTCACCGGTGGGGCTCTGGCAGGGGTGCCGGTAGCACGGTGGCGGGCGCTCGTCCGGGACGGCGGATCCAACTGTAAAGTGTGTTAAGTATTACAGGCGCGGGCATTGATATCAATGTCTTGCGGGCGGGGCGGATCCCGCGAAGGTCGGCGGATCCCACGATCGTCGTCGCTGAGCGACGTGGACCATGGACGGAGAACGGCCCCCGGCGCAGCGCGCCGGGGGCCGTCCCTCCGCCGCCTACCGCAGGCCGGGTACGTCGAGAACGATGAGCTCGGTGTCGTCCGCGCGCCCCGCGATGCGCCCGTCGTTGCCGGGGAAGTTGTTGTCGTTGGCGACGAGCACCCGGTCGCCGCCGAGCGGCAGGACCGACTCGACCGACTGCAACGGGAAGGAGAAGAGCGGGCCGACGCCGTACTCGCCCGGGCGGGCCGGGGTGGAGACGCCGTCCGGGTCGGCGACCCGCATCAGGTCGACCGCGGTGCGCCGGGTCAGGTAGCCGTCGCTACCGACCGCGTCGAGGTCGGTGACGACCAGACGCTTGACCAGCGTCTGCGGCCCCATGGCGTTGTCCCGCTCGATGAGCAGCAGCCGCCGCCCGTCGAGCACCGCCGCGTCGCCGACCAGCAGGGACGGGTCGTCCACCCGGAACGACCAGGTGCGGCCGCTGTAGCGGTTGGCCCGCACGTCGAACTCGTAGACGACCCGACGCCGCTGGTCGGGGTCGGCCGTCTTCGCGCCCTCGAGGATCGGGTAGAGGGTCCACCCGTCCTGGCTGACCGCCATCGCCTCGAAGCCGTTGCTGGCGCGCAGGGTCGGGGTCTCGCCCGGCGCGAGATCCGGCGACTGGGGAGACCTGGTGCCGTCCGGCAGCGGGATCGGCGCCTGGAGCACCTTGCCGGTCCGATCGGTGCGGATCAGGTACGGGCCGAACTCGTCACCGATCCACAGGTTGCCCCGCGCGTCCCGGGCCAGCGACTCGATGTCGAAGTCCGCGCCGGTCAGCAGCCGGTCGCGGGTGTCGCCGTTGACGATCGGGAACGGCACCTTGCGGTCCGGGTCGCGGAAGCTGATGTGCCCGCCGATCTTGACGCGGTGGGTGCCGTACTTCGGCTCGATCTCGTAGGCCCGCAACAGGAAGTCGGCCGAGTTGGTCTTCGCGCCGAAGCCGTTGTCGGGCATGGCGAGCAGCCGCTCGCCGGAGCGGTCGCCGGCCCGCGCCGGAATCACCGCGGAGAAGCCGGGGATGGGCTGGCCGGGGAACGGCGCCGCGATCCCGTTGACCGGGGTCGGCGCGAGCTGGGTGCCGGAGACCGGGCCGGGCTGGTACGCGGTCGCCGAGATCAGCGCCCGACCGCGCAGGCTCACCTCGGGGCGCAGCGTCACCGACAGCGCGTACACCCGGGTGGTCTGGGTGGCGCTGCCGTTGTCGTCCGAGACGAGGTAGAGGGCGCGGCGGCCGCCGGGCAGCGGACCGCCGAGCGCGGCGCCCTCGATGTTGTCCAGAAGCGGGTTGGGTTGCGGCTGCTTGGTGGTCGCGCCGGACGGCGGGCAGTCGGCGATGTCGACCAGCAACTCCTTGCCCAGCCACGAACGCTGGTCGGTCACCGTCGACAGGGACGGCACGGCGGAGACATCCGGCGCGCCGGTTGCGGAAACGCGGTACACCCGGACGGTGTTGCCCACGCCGGTGGTGAAACCCCGCTCCACGGCGAGCAGCTGGTCGTCGCCGAGCGCCAGCAGCTCCACCAGGCCGAGGTTGGCGTCGGTGCGGTACGCGTACTGGGCGGCCGGGGTGTAGGCCTCGCCCTCGCGACCGGCGTACCGGATGATTCGCTGCAGGCCGCGGCCCGCGGCGTCACGGCCGTCCGCGGCCAGTGGCCCCTCCATCCCGGCGTAGAGCGTCCGGTGGTCCGGGGTGGTGGCGAGCGCCTCGAAGGTCTGGTTGACCGCGGCCTCCCCGGCCGGGGTCACCTGGAACCGGGCCGGCACCGGCAACGACGCGATCTCCCGGCCGTCGGAGAGCCGGAACCGCCGGATGGACGGCTCCCGCTCCGAACTGGCCAGCACGGTGGCCCCACCGCGCTCGGCGACGAGCCCCTCGCCGTCGAAGTCCGCGCCGGTGTACGGCGTGCCGTCCGGCCGGGTGAGCACGGTGACGTCGCGGACGGCCACGTCGACCCCGCGCCTGTCGGTCTCCAGCCCCAGCTCGTACACGCGTGCCGGGGTGGTGCCGATGTTGTCCACCAGCGCCAGGGCCCGCGACGGTCGGGCGAACGCCAGCGCGGAGAGACCGGCGACCGGGGTGCCCCGGAAGGTGGTCTTGTCGAGGGCGTCGGAGAAGCCGAGCAGCGACGCGTCCGGTGCGCAGCTCGCCCCCGCGGCGGGGTGCCCGGGGGTCGGGTGCGTCGGGGCGCCGACCGCCGGCGCGGCCGCGAGCAGCGAGATCGCGGCCGCGCCGACCGAGACGACCCGCGCCCGTATCGAAGAGGTACCCACATTGCCTCCAGCATGCTGTGGACGGTCGTTACCGCCGGGCCTGATGCAAACGGCCGCGGCCCGCCACCCTGGAACCCCCGCCGGAACACGGCATGAACACCCGGTGCACGATGCCCGTGCCGGCTCGCCGGAGCCGGCGCCCCGGGTCAGGGATGCATCCGGGCGCCCTTGAGGACCTTGTCCACCACGTTGCGCGGGGCATGCAGCGCCAACCCGACCAGGTCGAGCTTGTCGCGGCCGACCGCCCGGACGGCCGCACGGTTGTCGCGGTCGTTGCCGGTGGCGAAGAGCTCCCGCGTGAAGACCGAGATACGCAGCCCGCGGCCGAGCGCGCGGGAGTGCGCACCAGCCAACGTGGACCGGTCGCCGACGAGGACCAGCACCGGTTGGCGGAACATCGGCAGGTAGCGGGTGTCGTCCGCGTCCCGGTACTCCTCGCCGAGCAGCTCCGCCTCGGCGTGCGCGATGCCGCTGACCAGGAAGGCGGTGACGTTCAGCCGCTGCCAGGTCGCCAGGTCGTCGCTGAGCAGGACGGCAATCTTGGTGGGGAAGCGGATCGGTTCGGTCATGGCGTCGAGCCTGTCTGCTCGCGGACCCGCCGGTCTTGTACGTTCTTAGCGTGGCCAGCCCGCCGACGGGTGCGCACGTCAGCGCCTGGCGACCCGCGGTGCCCGGGGTCGCCGAGGTCTTCCACGCCCACTTCGTCGACCACGCGTACCCGTCGCACACCCACGACGCGTGGACGCTGCTGATCGTCGACGACGGAGCGGTCCGCTACGACCTGGACCGGCACCGGCACGGCGCGCTGCCGGCGTCGGTCACGCTGCTTCCTCCGCACGTGCCGCACGACGGCCGCTCCGCCACCCGACACGGCTTCCGCAAGCGGGTGCTGTACCTCGACACGTCGGTGCTCGGCGCGGAACTCGCCGGCCGCGCCGTCGGCCGGCCGAGCCTGGCCGACCCGCGGCTGCGCCATCGGATCCACCAGCTCCACCAGGTGCTCGCCCGGCCCGGGGACGAGCTGGAGGCCGACAGCCGGCTCGCGTTCGTCCTGGAACGGCTCGGCCGGCACCTACGCCGGCAGACCCCGGCCACTGTCCGGCGCGCCGACCGCGGTCTCGCCGTGCGGATGCGCGAGCTGCTGGACGCGCGAACCGCCGAGGGCCTCACCCTGCGGGAGGCGGGGGAGCTGCTGCACGCGCACCCGACCCATCTGGTGCGGACCTTCACCCGCGTGCACGGGCTGCCGCCGCACGCGTACCTGACCAGCCGGCGGATCGAACTCGCCCGCCGCCTGCTCCTCGCCGGCCAGCGCCCCGCCGACGTCGCGACCGCCGCCGGGTTCTTCGATCAGGCCCATCTGACCCGGCACTTCACCCGCCATCTCGGGGTCGGCCCGGCCCGCTACGCGCGGCCCGCCCCGGGGCCGGTGATCGTGCGCCGTTCGGCCGAAGCGGCCGTGCGGGCCAGTTCCCACACCTAGCATCGGAAAGAGCGGCCCGGACCCCACCGTCGGCGGGGTGTTCGCTGCGGCGGTCGCTGTCCGCACGCCCGGCGCCGGCAACCCTGCGCCTGCCGCCGCCACTCGCGACTGTCAGAACGACGGGGGAGCACCGCATGAGCTACATCAAGGCCAAGGACGGCACCAAGATCTACTACAAGGACTGGGGCTCGGGTCCGGTCGTCACCTTCTCCCACGGCTGGCCGCTGAGCGCCGACGCCTGGGACGGGCAGATGCTCTTCCTCGTCCAGAACGGCTTCCGGGTGGTCGCCCACGACCGTCGTGGGCACGGCCGGTCGGGTCAGGCCAGCGCCGGCAACGACATGGACGGGTACGCCGACGACCTGGCCGCGGTCATCGAGGCGCTCGATCTGCGCGACGCCACCCTGGTCGGGCACTCGACCGGTGGCGGCGAGGTGGCCCGCTACATCGGCCGGCACGGTACGAGCCGGGTCGCCAAGGCCGTGCTCATCTCGGCCGTGCCGCCGATCATGGTGCAGTCCGCGGACAACCCGGAGGGCCTGCCGATCAACGTCTTCGACGACCTGCGGGCCCAGCTCTTCGCCGACCGGTCGCAGTTCTACCAGGACCTGGCGCAGATGTTCTACGGCGCGAACCGCAAGGGCGCGAAGGTCTCCAAGGGGATCCTCGACCAGTTCTGGCTGTGGAGCATGCAGTCCGGGCTGTGGAACGCGTACCAGAGCATCAAGGCCTTCTCCGAGACGGACTTCCGGGCCGACCTCGCGAAGTTCGACGTCCCCACGCTGGTCATGCACGGCGAGGACGACCAGATCGTTCCGGTGAAGGACTCGGCGCACAAGACCGCCCAGCTCGTGGCGAACGCGCAGGAGATCTACTACCCGGGCGCGCCGCACGGCGTCACGGCGACGATGCAGGACCAGGTGAACAAGGACCTGCTCGCCTTCCTGCGGAGCTGACCGCGCCGGAACCCCCGCCGGCCCGGGCGAGCGGTCAGACCCGCTGGGCGCCGATGACCGAGAGCAGGCGAAGCTTCTCGTCGCTCTCCGAGCCGGGCACGGCGGTGTAGACCAGCAGCGTCTGGGACTGGTCCGGATCCACGAGGACCTGGCAGTGCAGCTCCAACGAGCCGACCTCGCGGTGCTGGAACCGCTTCGGCGGGCAGTAGGAGCCCGGCACCGGGTGCTCCCGCCACAGCTCGGCGAACTCCGCGCTGGCCGCGAGCAGCGCGTCGACGATCGCCGCGGCCCGCGACGCCCGGCCGTCCCGGCTGTACGCGGCGTGCAGATGCGCGGCGATGAGCCGGCTCTGCGTGGCGTGGTCCGCGGCCGGGTGCAGCAGCCGCGCGGCCGGGTCGGTGAACCAGCGGTAGTGCACGCTGCTGGCCAACCCGGTGTGCCGGGTCTCGTCGCCGAGCAGCGCGACCGCCGGCGCGGTCTGCGCCAGGGTTTCGCCGAGGTGGTTCACCACCTGGGCGGGGGTGTCGTGCAGCCGGTCGAGGATCCGCATCATCCCCGGGTTGACGTGGTCGGCCCGGACGGCCCGGTGCGGGACGGCGTGCCCGGCGAGCTGGAACAGGTGGTCCCGCTCGGCCAGCGAGAGCCGCAAACCCCGGGCCAGCGCGGCGAGCATCTGCTCGGAGGGGTGCGGTCCGCGCTGCTGCTCCAGCCGGCTGTAGTAGTCGGTCGACATCCCGCTGAGCGCGGCGACCTCCTCGCGCCGCAGCCCACCGGTGCGCCGACGGCGGCCCCGGGGCAGCCCGACGTCCTCGGGCTGCAGCGCCTCCCGGCGGGTACGCAGAAAGCTGGCGAGTTGTGCGCGGTCCACGGTCGGTCTCCTTCCGGCCCGTACGGCTCGGGCGGCACACCGTCCGGTACAACGGGTTGCCCGGTGCCCCTGTTCCTCGCTCCACCCTCGCTCCGCCACCGGGCGTTATCCAGGGCGGATCGGTCCCTGGCTCAGGAACCGGTGGCCGTCCCATTCGACACACCAGCACCATCGGCCCCCCTGTCCCCGCGGACGTGGGACGGCCCCCGGCCCGACGGTCCGGGCCGGGGGTCGTCCTTGGCGGTCAGCGCTGGATGGACTTCGTCTCCAGGAACTCCTCCAGCCCGAAGCGGCCGAACTCGCGGCCGTTGCCGGACTGCCGGTAGCCGCCGAACGGGGCGAGCGGGTTCCAGTGGCCGCCGTTCACGTCGACCTGGCCCGCTCGCAGCCGCCGGGCGACCGCCAGCGCGTGCTCCGGTGCGCCGAAGACCCCGCTGGTCAGGCCGTATACCGTGCCGTTGGCGATGGCGACCGCCTCCTCCTCGTCGGCGTACGGGATGATCGTCAGCACCGGACCGAAGATCTCCTCCTGGGCGATCGCGGACCGCGGGTCGACGTCGGCGAAGATCGTCGGCCGGACGTAGGCGCCCTTCGCCAGGCCCTCCGGCCGGCCGGGGCCGCCGAACACCAGCCGCGCGCCGTCGGCGATACCCCGCTCGATGTACCCGTTGACCTTCTCCCGGTGCGCTTCGGAGGCCATCGGGCCGATCCGGGTCGCCTCGTCGGTCGGGTCGCCCACCGTGTGCTGCTTCGCCGCCTCGACGGCCAGCGCGACGACCTCCTCCTGACGGGCCGCCGGGACCAGCATCCGCGGCCACGCGCCGCAGACCTGGCCGCCGTTGGCGAACGCCATCATCACGCCGGCGGTGACCGCCTGCGGCAGGTCGGCATCGTCGAGGATGACGGTCGCGCCCTTGCCGCCCAGCTCCAGCGCGACCCGCTTGACGGTCTCCCCGGCCACGGCGGAGATGCGCCGCCCGGCGCGGGTGGAGCCGGTGAAGGAGATCATGTCGACGTCCGGGTGGGCGGAGATGGCCTCCCCGACGACCGGGCCGGTGCCGTACACGACGTTGAACACGCCGGCCGGCACGCCCGCCTCGGCGACGACCTCGGCGAGGATCCCCGCGGTCAGCGGCGCGTTCTCGGACGGCTTGAAGACCATGGTGTTCCCCGCGAGCAGCGCCGGGGCCAGCTTGGAGACGACCTGTTGCAGCGGGAAGTTCCACGGGGTGATCGCACCGACCACGCCGATCGGCTCGCGGACGATCAGCGAGTTGCCGATCTCCTCGGTCCACGGGAACTCCCCGACGAGGCCGGCGATGGACTCGATCACGGCAGCCGGGAAGCCGACCTGGGCGGTCCGGGACAGGCTGATCGGGGAGCCCATCTCGGCGGTGATCGCGGTGGCGATCTCCTCCTGGCGGGCGGCGAGGCCCGCGGCGACCCGGCGCAGCAGGTCGGCCCGCTCCGCCGGGGTGGTCGCGGCCCAGCCGGGAAAGGCGGCCCGGGCGGCGGCGACGGCGCGGTCGACGTCGGCGGCGGTGCCGGCCGGTGTCTCCGCGACGAGGTCGCCGGTCGCCGGGTTGACGACGGGAAGGGTGCCGGCCGAGCCGGCGACGGTCTCGCCACCGATCCAGTGGCCGGTGACGGGGTAGGTCGAAGTGGTCATGGACCGACCGTGGCACCCGCCCGGAACCCCATCCAGGTGCGGTTTATCCAGGGTCCGGCGGTCCCTGGCTGCGGGCCCGGGTGTCAGAGCCGCCGGTCGGCCGCGTCCCGGGCGACGATGCCGTCCAACTCCACCCCCGGCGCCAGCGAATCCGGAGGGAACCAGAAGATCACCACCTGCGGATCCTCGCTCCACCTCGCCAGCCGGGCGGTGATCTGACGGCCGTCGGCGGTGCCGACGATCCGCTTGGCGGGCCCGACGAAGTAACCGAAGGTCGGCACCGGGCTGCGATGCGGCGGGAAGCCCTGCTGGTCGTTACCGATCTGGTGGAAACCGGGCCGGCGGTCGAAGCCCTCGACGTCGTTGACCAGGTAGTCCGAGGTCAGCTCCCCATCGGCGGAGCGCCGACCGGCGACCAACCCCATCGTCACCCGGGGCGCGGCGGGCACGTCGACCGGGACGAAGTAGAAGACCCGCTCCTCGTCGCCGTACCGCAGGTCGGTCCGCACCACCGCGCCGAGCGGTGCCGGTCTCGGCTCCCAGGGGCTCGCGGTGGTGGAGGGCGACGGCAGTGCCTCGCGGGTGGCCGGCGCGGTGCCGACCGGACCGGGCTGTGGCGAGGGCTGCGGTGGGCCGGCCAGCCGCCCGACGACCGCGACACCGAAGACGAGCACCACCACCGAGAGCGCCGCCGCGCCGGTGCCGGCAAGCTGGCGGCGCAGGCGCAGCCGACGCCCCGCACGCATGATCTCGGCCAGGTCGAGGCTGTCCCGATCGCCGCGTTCGGTCGTCCGCATCGCCTGCCGGAGCCGCTCCGCCTCGTTCATCGCCGGGTCCCCTCGGGCTGCGGCGCCCCGGCGCCGGCGATGCGCAGCTTCTCCAGGGCGCGGGAACTGGTGCTCTTCACCGTCCCGACCGAGACGTCGAGTTCGCGGGCCACCTGCGACTCCGGAAGGTCGAAGTAGTAGCGCAGTACGACGATGGCGCGCTCCCGAGGGCTGAGCGTGCCGAGGATGGCGAGCAACCAGCGTCGGGTGACCACCTCGTCGGCGACGTCGCCGCGGCGCTGCTCCGGGACGTCGTCGCGGGGATACTCGCGGATCGGCCGGCGCCAGCCGTCGACGAGATGGTTGACCAGGATCCGGCGGGCGTAGCCGTAGGCGTCGTTGTCGCGGATCCGGGCCCACGACGCGTAGGTGCGGACCAGGGCGGTCTGCGCGGCGTCCTCGGCCTGGTGGTGGTCGCCGGTCATCAGGAAGGCCGCGTGCACCAGCCGCCCCGACGCCGCCCGGGCGAACTCGACGAACTCGGCGTCACCCCGGGCCATGGCCGGCCTTCGCGTACCCCACGGGGGAGAGGACGAGTGGGACGGGCGGAAGGTTGAGTCCGTAAGAGATCAACTTTTCGACCGGTCCGCTCGTCCTCTTCCCTGCGCACCACCGACCCGCGGTGGGAGGCGAGGGGAGGCACATGACCAGCAAGAGTACGGGCCGGGCACCGGGCGGATCAGCGGCGTCGGCGCTGACCGCCCTGCTCTGCGCCGCGCTGCTCGCCGGCTGCGGGCTGCCGGCCAGCGGTCGGCCGGCCGCTGCCGAGCCGGTCCGGTCGCCCGCCGGTCCGCCCGCCGGCGGGATCGCCAGCACCGCCGCGCCCGTGGTGTCACCACCGCCCCGACCCGCCGCGGTCAGCTATCCGGCAGACGGGGGCGGCGAGTGGCAGGTGGCCGCCGCCGAGCCGTCGGCCCCGCGTGGCCACGGCCGGCTGCTGCGCTACCGGGTGGCGGTGGAGCGCGACATCCGGGGCCTGCCGGTGGCGGACGTCGCGGCGGAGGTCACCCGGACGTTGTCCGGCCCGCGCGGCTGGACCGCCGACGGGGAGCTGACCCTGCGTCGGGTCGGGCCCGGCCAGCGCGCCGACTTCACCGTCTACCTGGCCACCCCCGGCACCCGCGACGAGCTGTGCCAGGACAGGCCGGACGGCTACACCTCCTGCCGCAACGGCGACCGGGTGGTCCTCAACGTCGCCCGCTGGGTGAAGGGCGTGCCGGGTTACGGCGCCAACCTCGCCACCTACCGCCGCTACATGATCAACCACGAGGTCGGGCACCGGCTCGGCTTCGGGCACGAGCGGTGCCCGGGCCGGGGCCGGCCGGCGCCGGTGATGCAGCAGCAGACCCTGGGACTGCACGGCTGCACCGCCAACGCCGACCCGTTCCTCGACGGTGAGCGGTACCACGGCGTCTCCGGCGCCTACGACGACCCCATTCCTTCCCGGGAGCGGGGCCGCTCCGGCTGAGCCGCCGGCGCGGGCGGACCGGTCACGGCCGCAGGTCGGCCCGCGCCTCGCCGGTGCCCGGGTCGTACGGGACGGAGAGATGCTGGTGGATCATCTGCCACGACCCGCCGGTCCTGCGGAACACCCGGGTGCCCCGTGACCAGCTCTCCTCGGTCCGGCCGGGGGACTGCTCGGCCCGGATGCGGTTCAACCCCCAGGCGACGGCGAGGTCGTCGCGGGCGATGACGGTCAGGTCGGGCACCTCCCAGCTGACCGGCCCGCTGCTCGCGTCGAGACCGCGCCGGCAGACCTCGCGTACGGCGTCGATACCGAGGTGTCGCAGCGGCCCGTCGTGCTCGTAGGAGACGACGTCGTCGTCGATGTGCGCCATCAGGCCGTCGAGGTCACCGGCGGCAGTGCGGTCGAACCAGTGCCGGTGGATCGCCCGGACCTCCTCCTCCGCGCCGGCCGTGCCCTGCCGGCCGGCGGCGTCCTGCTCGCCGGGGGTGTCCTGGTCGCCGGAGGTGTCGGCGAAGGAGTGGTGCTCGTGCGTGACCATCCACCGTCCGTGCGTCTTGCGCAGCCCGATGGTGAGGCGCAGGTGGTGGCCCGGGTCGCGGGCCAGGTCCTGCGGTGTTCCGCAGCGCAGCAGGGCGTGCGCGAACGCGACGTCGTCGCCGGCGGTCACCTCCAGCGAGATGATCTCGAAAGCGGCGCCCTGCGCCTGCCACCGAAAGAACGGTGGCCAGGTCTCACGGTAGGCGGCGAGACCGCGGACCCCGTCGTGCGGTGGCGGCACGTCGAACATCACGATGTCGTCGGCGTGGTCGGCGAGCACGGTGTCCAGGTCGCCGGTGTGCACCGCCTCCGCCCAGCGCTCGATCAGTTCGGTGACGAGCCGCCGGTCGTCCGCGTTGCCGGCGCCGCCGTGCGTTTCGGTCTGCATGCTGTTGCCTCCTGCGGGTTGTGGTCACCGGTACAACCCGCGCGCCGGCCCGAACTCATCGCGCCGGCTGACCGGCGATCTCCGTCGGCAGGCCGAAGGAGGGAAAGTCGGCGGTCAGGAACGACACGACCTCGCTGACCGCCGAACCGCGCACGGCCAGCAGGTCCAGCCCGGCGGCCAGCCAGCTGCCCCGGTCGTCGTCCCACCGGTAGGTGCCGAAGGTCAGCTGCCCGTTGGCCGAGGCGGGTAGGAAACGCCAACGTCGCGCGGTGGTCACCTCGACGAGGAAGGCGCGGATGCTCAGCCGGCCCTGGTACACGACGGGAAGCGGTGGCATCGAGTAGCGGGCGTCCTCGGCGAGCAGGGCGACGATCGCGTCGACGTCCCCCTGTTCCCACGCGGCCGCGTACCGCTGTGCCAACTCGCGGACCGCCCGGTCGCCCAGCAGGCGCAGCGTCCGCTGCTGGCTGGCCTCGGGCCGCAGCCCGTCGAGCGCCGCGCGGGCCCGCTGCAGGGCGCTGTTCACGGCGGGGACCGTGGTGTCCAGCAGGCCGGCCACCTCGCGGGCGCGGAACCCCAGGACCTCGCGCAGCAGCAGCACGGCCCGCTGCGGAGCGGTGAGGTGCCGCAGAGCGGCGACGAACGCCAACTCGACGCCTTCGCGGGCCAGCACGCGGGCCTCCGGGGTCAGCGCGCGCGCCCACTCGAGTCGGCCGTCCGGGTACGGCTGCACCTCGGTCGCCTCCACCGAGAGGTCGGCCGGCCGGCGGCCGCGACTCTCCAACATCGTGAGGCAGCGGTTGGTGGCGATCTTGTAGAGCCACGGCCGGATCCCGCCGCGATCCTCGTACCGCGCCAGCCCGCGCCACGCCCGTACCAGGGTTTCCTGGACGGCGTCGTCGGCGTCGTGCGGCGAGCCCAGCATCCGGTAACAGTGCGCGTGCAATTCCCCGCGGAACGCCTCGATCAGCTCGGCGCGGCTGTCGACCGGACCGGTGTCCTGCGCTGCGGGCAGCATCCGAGCATCGTCGCACGCGGCGGGCGGTCAGGCGCGTACCGGACGCAGCCGTTGGTGCGGGACGCCGGACGCGCACAGCAGGTCCGCGACTCCGGCCGACGGGTTGTCGAGGAAGACGGCGACACCGAGTTCGTCGGCCACCGGGACGATCGCCACCAGCGTCCCGACGTTGATGTCGTCCAGGCCGCTGACCTCCGCGAGGTCGACCACCAGCCGGTACGGGCGAACCCGGCGGATCAGGTGCACGAGGACCTGACGCAGCTCCACCGCCGCGTCGACGCCGACGTCACCGCGCGGCTGCAGCACGACCGTGCCGTCGTCGCTCGTCCGCACGGTCAACGGCGGATTCGCCACGCATCTCCCATCCCGCGCACGTGGTCATTTGCCACCGCCCACGCTAATGTCCGCGTCCCCGTTCGGACAGAAGTGGCGGGGAGGAAATCGCCCGTTCCGTCACTCCCGACGAACCGGGGTGAAACCGCGCAGCCCGACCCGCCGAGCGCGCGCCCCGCGTGTCCACGTGCCCGTGGCCCGGCATTCACGTCCGGTGGCTACGCTCCCGCTCGCGCCAACTCCCGGGGGAACGGTCGTCGCCACCGTGCATCACGCCAACCACTACTACGGCCACTCACACGTGCTGGCCCGCTACTGCGGGCTGGACGACCGGACACCTCAGCGCATCCGCGGCTATCTGCAGCACGGCTGGAACATCGGCGACGGGATGGCCGCCGACCACGAGTTCCTCCCCGGTGTGCCGCTGTTCGTGTGGTCGGAACGGACCCGCCGCCGGGCCTGGTCGCTGGGCCGCCGCCAGACGTACGCCGTCGGCGCGCCCTGGGCGTACCTGCTGGCGATGGAGCCGGAGCCGGCGCAACCCCGTGACGGCACCATCTGGTACCCGTTCCACGGCTGGGAGGGCCAGCACGTGGTGGGGGAGCACGACCGGCTGATCGCGGAGATCAAGGCGACCGAACCCGGCCCGGTCACGGTCTGCCTGTACTGGCAGGAGTACCGGTCCGCCCGGGTGCGCGAGCAGTACGAGCGGGCCGGCTTCCGGGTCATCTGCCACGGCTACCGGGGCGGCCGGTGGGACAGCCTGGACCCGGATTTCCTGCGCCGGCAACTGGCCGAGCAGCGCCGGCACCGCCGGGTCGCGTCGAACCGACTCAGCACCGCCGTCCTCTACGCCACCCTCGCCGGCTGCGAACCCGCGGTGTACGGCGATCCCATGCAACTGGCCGGGGAGGTCCCGATCTGGGGCGGGCAGCCGCGGATCCGGCGGCAGTGGGCGGAGCTGCACGGCGCCGAGGTCGACCCGGTCGCGGCGCGGGAGGTCGCGGTCGCCGAACTGGGCGCCGACCGGCTGCTCCCGCCCGCCGTGCTGCGCCGGCTGTTCGGCTGGCCCGACCCTCGTCCCTCGTCCCGCCCCGCCGACACCGACGCCGACACCGACACCGACCCCGACCTGACCGAGGAGACCCGGTGAACCTGCGACTGATCGGCGGGGAGATGCAGGTCTGGTCGGACCTGGACGGCCGGCACGGACCCGGCCCGGTCCGCGGGCCGGTGCTGGCCCCGCTGTTGAGCACCGCGTCCGGGCGCACCCTCGTCGTCGGCCCGCTCGACCCGACGCTGCTCGACGCGGTGCCGGTGGCTGAGCTGACCGTGCTGGTGCGGGGCGTTCCGGACGCCGAGGCGCTCGCCGCACGCCTGGCCGACCGGCCCGGCGCCACCGTGCTCTGCGGCAGCCCGGAGAAGCTCGCCATCGAGCCGACGTACGACACGGTGATCGCGCTCGACGGGTTGGAGCGGCTCGGCTCGACCGAGGGCGCCGAACTGAGCTGGGCGGACGCCCTCGGGCTCCTGGTGGGGGCCCTGCGACCCGGCGGCCGGCTGATCCTCGCCGCCGAGAACCACCTCGGCCTGCACCGGCTGGTGGCGCTGCCGGCCGAGGTCACCGACACGGACTGGGCGGGCGCGGGCGAGTACGACCCCGACCGGCCCGCCGGCCTGGATCGCCTCCGGGCCTGCCTGGCCGGCGCCGGACTGGTCGTCACCGACACCCACGCCGCCTGGCCGACGGCGATCGCGCCTACCGCACTGCTGCGCCCGCGGCTGCTGGCGAACCCGGAGGTGATCGGGTTCCTCCAGGTGACGCTCGGCCGGGCCTGCGAGCCGCTGGCGGAGGCGCTGACCGACCCGGGCCGGTTGGCGGCCAGGGCGCTGCGGCACGGCGCGGCCACCGAGCTCGCGCCGGCCTGGATCCTGCAGGCCGAGCGGATCGTACCGGCGCCGGGCCCGTCCGGTCCGCCGGCCGTTGCGCGGGCCCCGCGCGCCGGCGGGGCGGCCCTGCCCGAGGCGCTGATCTCGGTCGACGACGCTCGCCACGACGTGGTCGACGGCCCCGGCGGCGCTCTGGTCCTGTGCCGTCCGGACGGTGGCACCCAGGCGGTGCCGACCGGTCGTACCCTCGAGGACCTGCTCGTCGTCGCGGCCCTGCGGCGGGAGCTGCCGACCGTGCGGGAGTTGCTGCACCGCTGGCAGGCCGGCGGGCACGCGGGCGTTGCCGCGGACCGGATCGTGGCCACGCGCGGCCGTGAGCTCGCGCCGCTGGCACCCGCGGGCCCGCCCCCGGCCGCGCTGCGGCGCCTCGCGGCCCGGCTGCTCGACGCGGGTCTCGGCCACCTCTGGCCGTCACCCGCGGACCCGGCCGAGCTGGCGCTGACCCTGGCCGCCTTCGCCGGTCGGGCCGAACCGGTCGCGCCCGCCGGCGACGAGCCGGCCCGGCCGGACGCCCTGGCCTACCGGGAGCTGCTGATCAGCCGGGACCGGCTCTCCCGCGAGCTGGCCGAGGCCCGCGAACGGGAGGCGTGGTACGAGCGGACGCTCGCCGCTTGCGAGGGCGAGCTGCGCCGGGCCAGAGGCATGCTGGCGCTGCTCAGCGGCACGCCGACGGCACGGGCCGGGAAGCTCTTCCTGGCCGGGGCCCGGCGGGCCCGCCGGACCGCCGGGGCGGCCGTGCGGCGGGTCCTGCCGCGCGAGTGACGGCCGGCCCGGCTGGCCCGCCGCGGCTGCCCGGCAGCGACGCCCCCGGCTGTCCGGCAGCGACGCCCCCGGCTGTCCAGCAGCGACGTCCCCGGCAGCGACGTCCCCGGCTGTCCGGCAGCGACGTCCCCGGCCGCCCGGTCGGCTCGTTGCGGACCCCGCACGCTCAGGACGGGGCCGGGACCGCGGATTCGGCGTCCGGGCGAGCGGCGTCGGCGCCGGGTGCGACGAGGCTCGCGTACAGCTCCTCCAGCAACCGGGTCTGCCGCCGGAGGTCGAAGGTGGTTTCGGCGTGCTGCCGGGCCGCCCGGCCGAGGCGCTCGCGCAGCGGCTCGTCGGTGAGCAGTTGCCGGAGGTTCGCCGCCAGCGCCACCCGGTCCCGTTCGGCGCTGAGCAGGCCGGTCTCCCCGTGCCGGACCGCTTCGGGAATGCCGCTGTGCCAGGTGGCGACGACCGGTAGACCGAGACTCGCGGCCTCCAGGATGGTCGTGGGCAGCCCTTCGGAGTCCCCGTCCGCCGCGGTCCTCGACGGCGCGGCGAGGATCCTGGCCTGCGCCATGTGACGCAGCACCACCGCCGGTGGCTGTGCCCCCAGGAACGTGGCGTCCACGCCCAGCTGCGCCGCCCGCTCGCGGGTCGACTCCGCCAGCGGTCCCGTCCCGACGAGGACGACCCGGGGTCGCAGCTCCGGGATCAGGCCGAGCGCCTCGACGAGGTCGTCGACGCCCTTCTTCTCCACGAACCGGCCGACGAAGATGACGTCCCAGGTCTTCGGCACCGCCGAGGGCTGCGGCGGCATCGGCACGCCGGTGTAGTGCACGCGTACCTTCGCCGGATCGGCGCCCAACTCCACCGCACGGTCCCGGATGAACCCGGAGACGGCGATGATCAGGTCCGCTCGCGCGAACGCGACGCGCAGGTTGCGGCGGTGCCGGGCGCCACGCGGGCCGGGCACTGCGGGCTGCCGCGTCACGTCCAGGCCGTGCAGCGTGATGACCAGCGGTACGCCCAACTGCTTCGCGGTACGGCTGATCAGCCACCCGTCGCCGCCGAAGTGGGCGTGCACCACGGCCGGCCTCACCCGGGTCAGCAGTCGCCGCAGCCGGGGCGAGCCGCCCGTCAGCCGGAGCAACCGCCAACCGCGACGGCCGCGCGGTGTGTCGGGATAGACGATGATGTCGGTGTCCGAGGCGATGGGTGAGGCGGTCTTCGTGGCACCGAGATAGACCGGCCGCCACGAGGGCAGCGCGTCGCCCTGGTTGCGGATGAACGTTTCGGAGACCGGCAGCAGGCAGCTGCGCCAGATCACGGCGATCCTAGGCGTGGACATCGTTCCTGGAGGTGGGGCTCGGGGCCGGCGACGCGGGCAGTGCGGCCTCGTCGGACGCGACCACGCTGCTCAGCGCGGCCGGTTCGGCGGCACCGAACGTCTGCTCCGTCGTGTGCGGCTCGGTGTCGCCGGCCGGGCCGGCCGGTCGTCGGCGGCTCAGGATCCTGTCGCGCAGGGTGTGCCGCAGCTGGGGCGGGATCAGCCAGATCTGCAGGAATGTCAGGTAGTCGATGGCGCTCGGCCGCCCGTGCCCGCGCGCCTCAGCGAGCAGCATCCGGAAGACGCGGAAGCTGCGGGTGGGCGCCGCCATCGAGCTGATGATGCTCATGACGATCGCGGCGTACGCCTTGGGGGTGAGCAGGGGACGGATCCCGCGAAGCCACTCCAGCTGGGCTTCCCACGGCGAGTTCAGGCTGATCCGTGGCCGGTCCTCGTCCTGGTGCCAGAGCACCAGTGGTTCGGCGGCGATGACGAGATCGACGTCGTCGTGGTCCAGCGCCCGTAGCGTCCAGTCCAGCTCCTGCTGGCGGCGCAGACCGACGGTGAACGGCACGCGGCGCAGCAGGGAGGTCGGCGCCATGATCGTCGAGGTCTGGATGAACCCGTCGCCGTGGAACAGTCCCCGTCGGACGGTGAGGTACTCGCACACCGGTTCGCCGGCCATGGGAAGCCGACGGGGCATGACGAACTCCGCGCGCGGGGTCTTGTTGATGAGGCGGCTGGCGATGACCGGTGTCGGGACCGTGCTCGCCCGGGCGGTCTCCAACTGCACGGCGAGCTTCTCCGGCAGCCACTCGTCGTCGTCGTCCAGCAGCGCGGTCCAGGGCGCCCGGGCCGCCAGCACGCCCATGTTGCGCGCGTTCGGCGCGCCGCCCTTGCGAGCCAGCTCCACCAGCCGCAGGCGGGGATCGCCGATCTCGCCCAACGCGTCCCGGGTCGCCGGGTCGGGCCCGTCGACCACGACGATGACCTCGATGTCGGTCACGGTCTGGGCGAGCGCGCTACTGACGGCTCGGGTGACCAGGTCGGGACGGGCGAACGTGGGGATGACGACGCTGACCTCGGGTGTCGAGGACATGCTCACCTGCTCATTCGGCCGGAGACGAAAGTGTGCGCAGGCGACGCTATGGGCCCCACCTCTCACCTCGGTGAATAGAATCCAGCGCGCAGGCGTACAACGGGGGCGGGATCCGATCCCCTTGCGGCCATCCCGTCGGGTCGCCCGATCTCCAGCGCGCCACCGTCGCCCTGGGCCGCCGCCTGGCGAGGGCCGGCGCTCCCGATCCGGCACCCGGCTGAGCGCCGTGCGGGTCGGGTCAGCCGCGCAGCCGGATCTCGGCCGGTTCCCGGTCGCTGCGCAGGCCCTTCCACGAGGGGTGGCGCAGTCGGTGGTCGGGTGTCCAGGACCGGAAGGTCACGTCGCCCACCAGGACCGGATCGACCCAGACGGCGTGCCGGGCGTGTTCCCGCGGGACGGGGGAGGCGAACGGCGCATCCCGTCGGCGTAGCGGCCGGAGGCGTTCCCCCAGGTCGCGCAGGGCGGCCTGGGTGAAGCCGGTACCCACATGGCCGATGTAGGTCAGCTGGTCACCCCGGTCGTACATGCCGAGCAGGAGCGAACCGATCGTGCCCTCGCGCCGGCCGGTTCCGGGTTTCCAGCCGCCCACGATGACCTCGACGGTGTCGTTGAGGGGCACCTTGACCCAGGCAGGGGAGCGGCGGCCGGGCTCGTACCGGGAGCCGAGCTCTTTGGCCACCACGCCTTCGAGGCCGAGATCGGCGGCGGCGGTGGCCAGGTCCCGGCCGGCGTCGCCGGTCCAGTAGGGCGGGATGTCCACACTCTCCCCGCTGAGGTCCAGCTCCTCGAGCGCAGCGCGCCGCTCGGTGTACGGCAGGGACGTGGTGTCCCGTCCGTCGAGGTGCAGGAGATCGAACAGGTACAGCCGTACCGGGGTGGTGCTCACCAGACTGGCCGACGGCGCGCGGACGTGCATCCGGTGCTGGAGGGCGGAGAAGTCGGGCCGGCCCCTGCCGTCCAGCGCCACGATCTCACCGTCCAGCACCGCCCGCCGCTTCGCCAGCAGGTCGGCGAGCCCGCCCAGCTCGGGGTACGCCCGCGTGACGTCGCGGTCGTTGCGGCTGAGCAGCCGTACGCCGTCGGCGACGTACGCGATCGCCCGGACGCCGTCCCACTTGAACTCGTACGCCCAGCCAGGCCCGGAGGGAAGGGCGCCGCTCGTGGCGAGCATCGGCCGCACGAGCGTGGGCATCCTGACGCTCACGTCCCGATCATCACGAACCCCGCACCCGGAGCAGGTCGTCTTGGCCGGTTGTCGGCCTTCCGGACGACCGTGCGAGGAACGCCCGATCAACTGCAAGATCTGGTGGTAAGGCGCGGTCAGCCGCGCCGACGCGGGCACCGGCGGCGGTCGCGTGTCCACCGCTGTGCGTGAGCGACCGGTCAGAAAACCAGGACGAGGCGCCCGGCCGCTCTGCCCTCGGCCTGTCGTGACCAGGCCTGCGCGACCGATCCGAACGGCACCAGTTCGTGGTCGACGGTGAGCCGGCCGGACGCCGCGTGCCCGGCCACCACGGCGAGCGACGCTGACCGTTCCTCGGCCGACAGCCCGTTGTTCGTGTAGCCGATCATCCGCAGCGAACCGCTGCGCAGCACCGCGGACTCGATCGGTGCGGTGGCGCCGGCCGCGCTGCCCAGGTTGACCAGGCGACCTCCCGGGCGCACCACCCGCAGCGCAGCCGCAGCCGGAATCCCGAAGACCGGGTCAAGCACGAGGTCGACCGGCCCGTCGACGGCCTGGCGCAGCCGGTCGGTCAGCGTCGTGACGTCGTCGTCGGGGAGGAACGGGACGGACACCGAGGCGCCGAGCTCCTCGGCGCGAGCCCGGGCCTTCGCGGAGCGGGACACGGCGACAACGCGGCTGGCCCCGCCGAGCCGCGCCAGCTGGACGGCCGCCTGCCCGACCACCCCGCCGGCGCCGAGCACGATGACCTGTTCCCCGACCGCCAGTTCGCCGGCGTGCGTCAGGGCCCCGTGCGCGGCGACGGCGGAGAGTCCCAGGGCGGCGAGGAGCGTGAGCGGTACGCCGGACGGCAGCGGCACCACGTCGGCGGTCGGCACCGCGACGGCGGCGGCCATGCTGCCGTCGACGCCCGGCCGCATGCCGGCTGAGGTGCCGAACCAGACGGCGGTGCCGTCGGCGAGCCGGCCGACACCCTGCACCCCCGGCACGTACGGGGCCGGCGGCGTGCCGAAGTAGCTGGTGCCGGAGGCGCAGAGCACGTCGAGCGGGGTGATCGGCACGGCCTCGACCGTGATCGGCAGCTCGCCGGCGGCCGGCACCGGGGCCGGCCGCTCGGCGATCGTCGGCGCCGTGCCGCAGGCGGTGAGCAGGGCCGCCCGGATCATGTCGCGATGTCCGGGTACGGCAGGTCGAAATGGGCCAGCCGCGCGCCGTAGGCCAGCTGGTACTCCAGCGGCCCGTGGTCGCGTTCGAACAGGGCGATGAAGAGGGTCAGGGTCAGGAACGGGTGCGCGCCGAGCTCGAAGAGCTTCACGTGGTCGTGGGTGGCGAGCGCCTCGCGCTCGACGTCGTCGAAGCGCAGCCAGGTGCTCGCCTCGCCGGTGTGGCAGTTGAGCACCGTGTTGGCGAACTCCGCCTCCCACCAGGCGACCAGCTCGCGCGGCTCGTTCCGGTAACGCTCGACCAGCTCCGGGTCACGATCCACGGTGTAGAGGAACTTGTTCAGCAGGTACTTGCTCATGTGGCCGGCGCTCCGTTCGGGTACCAGGTGAAGTAGGCCTCCATGGTGTGGAACAGATCGAGGGTGTCGACGTGGTCGGCCTTCGCGCCCTCCCCGGCCACGCCCATCATCAGCATGAAGTCCATGAAGCCGTGGGTGGCGTTGCCGGGCGCGTGCAGGCTGTCCAGGGTGACCTCGCGCAGACACCCGTCCAGGTCGCCGTTCGCGATCCACTCGACGGCCCGCCGGTCGAACTCGGGGTCGGGGCCGTGTGGTCCGAACTGCCGGGGCCCGCCCAGCTCGAGCGAGAGGTGGCCGGTGCCGATGATGGCGACCCGCAGGTGCGACGGCCACGACTCGACGATCTCCCGGATCGCGGCGCCGAGCTGCACGAAGCGCTTCGGCTGCGGCAGGGGCGGCGCGAAGATGTTCGTGTAGATCGGCACGATCGGCAGGTCGGCCTCGGGCCGCAGCGTGATGATCGGACAGGTGATGCTGTGGTCGATCCGCAGCTCATTGCTGAACGCGAGGTCGAAGCCGGAGTCGAGGCCGGCCCGCAGGATGTGCGCCGAGAGGTCCTCCTGGCCCTTGAGCAGCATCCGCGGCAGGCCGAACTCGCGCTCCTCGTTGTACCAGTTGGCGTCGTAGGCGGGCGCCTTGCCGACCAGGAACTGCGGCATGTTGTCCAGCCAGAGCTGGTGGAAGTGGTCCGAGCCGACCATCACCAGCACGTCCGGCCTGGCCCGGGTCAACGTCTCCCGGAAGGCCAGGATCTTGCTGGTCCACTCGTCGGCGAACGGCGGCCGGTCCTCGCCGGTGGCCGTGCTGGCCCGGTAGTAGAAGGGGTGGTGGGTGGAGGCGATGACCGCGACGACGGTGGCCATTCCCGCTCCTCTCGCTGCTGAAGGGGCTCAGGGTTCGTAGACGGCGTTGCGGTCGACGGTGCGGTAGATCTTCATGCCGAGCGGCCGGCGCCGCTCCTCGGCGAGGTGCCCGAGCAGCCCGGCCGCGCGGGCCAGCAGGGCGAAACCGCGCAGCAGCTCGACGGGGAGACCGAGGTCGGCGAGCGCCGCGCCGCAGACCCCGGCGCCGTTGAGCGGCAGGGTCCGACCGAGCACCTGGGGGTGCACCCGGCCGATCGCCTCGAAGAGCCGCAGGTGCGGGCCGCGCAGCCCCTCCTCCTCGGCGATGCGGATCAGCACCGGGGTGCGCGGATCCTCCTCCTTGTGCACCGGGTGCCCGAGGCCGGGAACCAGGCGGCGCTCCTGCCGGGCCCGAGTGACGGCGTCGAGGGCCACCGCGTCGTAGTCGGTCACCTCGCCGGCCTGCGCGAGCGTGTCGGCCAGAAAGCGCCCGCAGTCCTCGGTGACGCCGAGGAAGCGGGAACCGCCGCCGAGCAGGCCGGCGGCGAGGGCGCCCTGCAGGGCCTCGGGCGCGGAGAGGTAGGTCAGCCGGGCCGCGATCGCCGTCGGGGTGAAGCCGTGGTCGGCGAGCGCCACCAGCACCGCTTCGAAGACCCTTACCTCGCCCGAGGTGGGGCGTCGGCCGGCGACCAGCCAGTACGCCAGCTCGCCGAAGCCGACTCGGCCCATCAGGTCGGCGGCCAGGTCCTGCCCCAGCAGCGAGATGGTGGTCGGGTCGGACGTGCCGATACCGGTGGGGAAGCTCAGCTCTTCAGCCACGCGCGGATCTCCTCGCCGTGTTCGTCGATCCCGGGCGGCGGCAGCTCGTACCGGGCCGGGGTGTCGGAGAAGGTGATGGGGTTGCGGACCCCGGGCACGTCGCCGACGGTGACCACCGGGTCGAGCCCCAACTCCTCGGCGAGCGCGACGCCGCCGTCGATCGTGTTGATCGGTGCACAGGGGACGCCGGCGGCGAGCAGCTCGCGGAACCACTCGTCCTTGGTCCGCTTGGCGAGCCGCTCGACCAGCAGGGGTCGCAGCTGCTCGCGGTTGGCGGTGCGGTCCTGGTTGCGCCCGAAGCGCGGGTCGTCGGGCAGCTCCGGCAGGTCGAGCACCTGGCAGAGCTTGCGGAACTGCCCGTCGTTGCCGGCGATGACGATCAGCTCGCCGTCCGCGGTGGGCAGCGGCTCGTACGGGAAGAGGCTGGGGTGCGCGTTGCCCATCCGGAACGGGACGGTGTCGCCGGCGACGTAGCCGCTGGAGTGGTTGACCAGGCCGGAGAGCGCGGAGCTGAGCAGGTTCACCTCGACGTGCTGGCCCCGGCCGGTCTCGCCGCGGTGGTGCAGGGCGGCGAGGATGCCGATGCTCGCGTGCAGCCCGGCCATCACGTCGAAGACCGAGATGCCGGCCCGGTAGGGCGGGCCGTCCGGATCGCCGGTGAGGCTCATCAGCCCGGAGATCGCCTGCACCATCAGGTCGTAGCCGGGGAAGTCCGCGCCGGCGCCGGTGCCGAAGCCGCTGATGCTGGCGTAGACGATCTTCTCGTTGCCGGCGGCGACGGTGTCGTAGTCCAGGCCGAAGCGGGCGAGGCCGCCGGGCCGGAAGTTCTCGATCATCACGTCGGCGCGGCGGGCGAGTTCGCGGGCGGCCTCGAGGTCGTCCGGGTCCTTCAGGTTGAGGGCGACCGACCGCTTGTTGCGGTTGATGCCGAGGTAGTACGTCGAGACGCCGTCGCGGGTGGGTGGCATCCAGGTCCGGGTGTCGTCGCCGCCGGGGCTCTCCACCTTGATCACCTGTGCGCCCAGGTCCGCCAGGAGCATCGTCGCGTACGGCCCGGCCAGGATCCGGGAGAAGTCCGCGACGAGCAGGCCTGCCAGCGGCCCTGCCGAGTGCTGCACCATGTCACCGCCCGTTCTGCGGACACCTGTCCGCGAGGACAGCTTGCGACAGTCGAACCCGCCGTGTCAACGGGCCCTTCACCGCGCGGAAACACGCTCTTGACACTACTCGTGACGGGGGCCACACTGGCGCCACTCGGGCTGCCCGCACAGCGGACAACGGTCCGAAAACTCCGTACCCGGAAAGGATGGGTGGCGATGAGCGCAACCGACCGGCCGGTGGTCCTTCGCAACGGCCTGGTGCTGACCATGGACGACACGCACACGGTGCTCTCCGGCGCCGACGTGCTGGTCATCGGCGACCGGATCGCGGAGGTCGGCGTCGGCCTCACCGCGCCCGACGACGCCGTGGAGATCGACGCCACCGGCGGCATCGTCATGCCCGGAATGGTCGACACCCATCGGCACATGTGGCAGACCGCCATGCGGGGGTACGGGGCCGACTGGACCCTGACGCAGTACTTCGTCTGGTACTACCTCGAGTCCGGCAAGCTGTTCCGGCCCGAGGACGTCTACGCCGGCAACCTGCTCGCCGCGATCGAGGCGATCGACGCCGGCGTCACCACCACCGTCGACTGGTCGCACGGCCTGCAGACGCCCGATCACGCCGACGCCGCGGTCGACGCGCTCGAGGCGGTGCCCGGCCGGTTCGTCCTCGCCTACGGCAACATCCAGCAGGGTCCGTGGCAGTGGGCCACCTCGCCGGAGTTCCGCGACTTCCACCGCCGCCGGGTCGACGGCGGCAAGCTGGCCGGCTTCCAGCTGGCCTTCGACGTCACCGGCGATCCCGCCTTCCCCGAGCGGGCCGCCTTCGAGGTGGCCCGGGAACTCGGCGTTGCGGTGACCACGCACGCCGGTGTCTGGGGCGCGACCAACGACGACGGCATCCGGCTGATGCACGAGCACGGCTTCATGACCCCGTCGACCGTCTACGTGCACGCGTCGACGCTCACCCACGACTCGTACAACCGGATCGCCGCCACCGGCGGATCCGTCTCCGTCTCCACCGAGAGCGAGCAGAGCGCCGGGCAGGGCTACCCGCCCACCTGGCAACTGCGCCACCACGACATCCCGGTCTCGCTCTCCATGGACACCAGCGTGTGGTGGAGCGGCGACCTCTTCTCCGCGATGCGCACCACGCTCGGCGCCGACCGGTCCCGGGAGCACCTGGAGGCGCACGCCAAGCAGGAAACCGTCACCCACTGCCACCTGCGCGCCGAGCAGGTCGTCGAGTGGGCGACCCGGGGCGGCGCCCGGGCCCTCGACATGGACTCGGCGATCGGCGCGATCACCCCCGGGCGGCAGGCCGACATCGTCCTGATCAAGAACGACGCCTCGCCGGTGATGTTCCCGATCCTCAACCCGCACGGCCACGTCGCCTTCCAGGCCCAGCGCGGCGACGTGCACACCGTGCTGGTGGGCGGCAGGATCGTCAAGCAGGACGGCCGGCTGGTCGGCGTCGACCTCGCCGCCGCCCGGGCGAAGGTGGGGGCCACCGTCGCCCACCTGCGGGAGACCATGGGCGAGCAGGCGTGGCAGCGGGGCATGAACCCGGACATTCCCGAGACGGACCTCCTCGAGAACCCCTACCAGTACACCGAGTGGGACGCCGGCTCGGCCCAGTGGAAGCATTAGGACATGAGTGACAACGGAAGGGGCGCGGGGCCCGACTTCATCGAAGCCCTCGCCCGCGGGCTCGACGTCCTGCGCTCCTTCCGGCCGGGCTGCCCGTCGACCACCCTCAGCGAGATCGCCACGGCCACCGGCCTGGCTCGCCCGACGGTCCGCCGCATCCTCATCACGCTCGAAGCGCTCGGCTACGTCCGCGCGGTCGATCGCGGCTTCGCCCTCACCCCGCGTGTGCTCGAACTGGGCATGGCCTACGTCAACGCGCTGAACATGTGGGACATCGCCCGGCCGCACATGCAGCGGCTCGTCGAGCAGACCAACGAGTCGACCTCGATGGCCCAGCTCGACGGCAGTGACGTCGTCTACGTCGCCCGGGTGGCCGTACCGAAGATCGTCACGCTCGCCGTCACCATCGGCACCCGCTTCCCGGCCCCCGCGACGTCGATGGGCAAGGTGCTCCTCGCGGCGCTGCCCCCGGCGGCGCTGGCCGCCGTGCTCGCCGAGCCGACCCGTTCCGGCATCACGCCCCGCTGGCAGCCCTCGCCCGGCGAGCTCGACACCGCGCTGCGCGAGGTCCGGGCGAAGGGCTGGGCGCTCGCCGACCAGGATCTCGCCCCGGGCATCCGATCCATCGCCACCGGCGTACGCGACGGCGACGGCCAGGTCGTCGCCGCGCTCAACGTGACCGTGCACGCCGCCGAGACCTCGGTGGAGACGCTGCTGGAAGAGCACCTGCCGAAGCTGCTGCGCGCGGCCGCCGACATCGGGCACGACTGGGCGCTCACCGCGGCGGTGCCGGTGGTCACCGGCTGACGCGCAGACCCCGGCAGGAGTGCCGGCTGATCGACACCCCGACGTCCGGTCACCATCGGGGCGGCCGAACGGGTGTGTCGCGGCGATCGTCGGTAATCCGGCGGCGACTCGTCGGTGCCTGCGGTTAGTCTTCCCAGCGCGCGTCGTCGCCTCGGTACGTCGCGCCCCGCGCCCGGTGGGCGCGGCACCGCCGCCACCACCCACCATTGGCCGGCACATTCGATTTACAGGAGAGTTTGTGACACAGCAACCTGTCGTGGCACCGCCTGTCGCGACATCGGACAAGCTCGACGCCGCGGTTCTCAAGGTGGCCGGCGTCGTCGTGCTCGGCGCGATCATGTCGATCCTCGATGTGACCGTGGTGAGCGTCGCGCTGCCGACGTTCCAGGCCGAGTTCGACGCGTCCTACGCGCGGGTGGCGTGGACGATGACGGCCTACACGCTCGCGCTGGCCACGGTGATCCCGCTCAGCGGATGGGCCGCCGACCGGTTCGGCACCAAGCGCCTCTACATGGTGGCGCTGGCGCTCTTCACGATCGGGTCCGTGCTCTGCGCCACCGCCGACACGATCGGGCAGCTCATCGCCTACCGGGTGGTGCAGGGCCTCGGCGGCGGCATGCTCATGCCGATCGGCATGACGATCATGACGCGGGCGGCCGGGCCGCACCGGATCGGCCGGCTGATGGCCGTCCTCGGCATCCCGATGCTGCTCGGCCCGATCGGTGGCCCGATCCTCGGCGGCTGGCTCATCGACACCGCCAGCTGGCACTGGATCTTCCTGATCAACCTGCCGATCGGCGTGATCGCCCTCATCTACGCCCAGTTCGCCCTGCCGAAGGACAGCCCGGAGCCGTCGGAGTCGTTCGACTTCGTCGGCATGCTGATGCTCTCGCCGGGCCTCGCCCTGTTCCTCTACGGCGTCTCCTCGCTGCCCGAGGCCGGCACGTTCGTCGACGCGAAGGTCCTGGCGCCCATGCTGGTCGGCGCCGCACTGGTGGTGGCGTTCGTCCTCTACTCGTTCAGGCCCCGGCACCCGCTGCTCGACCTGCGGCTGTTCACCAACCGCAACCTGACCATCGCGTCGCTGACGCTGTTCGTGTTCATCATCGCGTTCATGGGCGCCGGCCTGCTCTTCCCGAGCTACTTCCTCCAGGTGCGCGGCGAGTCGACGCTGACCGCCGGCCTGCTGATGGCGCCGCAGGGCATCGGCGCGATGATCACCATGCCGATCGCCGGCACCCTCGCCGACCGGGTGCCCGTCGGTCGCACGGTGCCGTTCTCGCTGGCGCTCATCGTCCTCGGGTTCTTCACCTTCACGCAGCTCGACGCGGACACGTCGTACCTGCTGCTCTGTGGGTCGCTGTTCGTCATGGGGCTGGGTATGGGCGGCACGATGATGCCGATCATGACCTCGGCGCTGAAGACGCTGAACGCACAGGAGGTCGCCCGCGGCTCCACGCTGGTCAACATCCTCCAGCAGATCGGCGGCTCGGTCGGCGCGGCCGTGATGTCGGTGATCCTCACGAACGAGCTCAACGGTTCCCGGCCGATCCCCGGCGTGACGGACCCGAGCGGTGAGACGTTCACCGAAGCCGGTCTGGCCATCGCCAGCCAGCAGCGGCCGGAGCTGACCCAGCAGCTCCCGGTGGACCCGTCGATCATCGACCGCGGGCTCGACTTCGCGGCCAGTTCGTTCGCCAACACGTTCTGGGTCGCGTTCGCGCTCGTGGCGGCCACGTTCATCCCGGCCTTGTTCCTGCCCCGCCGGCGCGAGCCGTCGCACCTGCTCGACGGCGAGCAGCCGGAGCAGCCGAAGGCGCCCGTCGTCATCCACTGAGCCGACCACCCGTCGGGCACGTCACGGCGTGCCCGACGGGTGGGCTGGTCCCGCGCGCCGTCGCCCCCGCCGGCTGCCCGACCTGGCCGCAACTGCTTACGCGGCCGGCGCGCTCGCCCGGAGGTTGTCGATCGCCACATCCAGGGCGGCCTCGAGGTGGGTGATGTCCCCGGTCATGAGCATCAACAGCACGCCGCCCTGGATCCCGGCGAGCAGTGCCGCCGCCGCGCGCTCGACGTCCAGCTCGGCTGCCACCTCGCCGGCCCGCTGCATGTGCCGGATTCCCGCGGTGAGTTCGGACTGCCACCGGCGCATCAGCTCGGTCTGCACGGCCCGAGCCCCCGGAGTCCGCTGGTCCAGCTGGGAGAAGACCATGTGCAGCGGGCACTCCTGACCCTGGGCCAGGTAGCGGGCCACAACCCGGTCGCGCCACGCCTGGAAGGCCGGCCAGGAGGTGAGCTGGCTCAACATCGGCTGCTGGTCACTCAGCACCTTGTCGGCCTCGAATCGCGCCACGGCGAGCAGCAGCTCTTCCTTGCCCTGCGGGAAGTAGTGGAAGAGCTGACTCTTGCTGGTCTTCGTCCGGGCCAGCACGTCGTCGAGCCGGAACACGGCGATGCCCCGCTCGCGGATCTCCGCGGCCGCGCCCTCGACGATGCGTTGCCGGGTCGCGCTGCCCTTCCGGGTGAATGTCGCGGCCAAGTCCCCACCCCTCTTCTGGACTTACCAGTCCAATTCTAGCGGCTGCATGTCGTGTCCGGGCGGGCGCGGGCACGACATGCGGCGGCGCCGCCGGCCTGGGACCAGGGCCGGCGGCGCCGTAGCGGGTGCGAGGTCAGGAGAGCGTGTCGGTCTGGACGCCGGGGCGGCCGTTCTCGACGACGAAGCTGGCGTGCGTGCTCACCGGAGCCCCCGGGGTCGTGACATACGGGACGACCCGGTAGTCGCTGCGCCACTCGTCGCGTCCGACCGTGCAGCGCACGTACCCGCGCCGCTGGTTGTAGTACCTCATGTGCGGGTTCGAGGCGAGCCACTCCTGGCCGCGGGCGTCCATGTCGGCGCCGTCGGCCCCGGAGCTGATCGAGGTGCCGAGAAACTCCGTCCCCACGGTGCGGGAGTTCTGGTCGTCGAAGTTCTGCTTGAGGTCGGCGACCATGCTGCAGTGCGCGTCACCGGTGACGACCACCATGTTGTCGACGTTCCTGCTGGCGACCGCGTCGAAGATCCGCTGCCGGGCCGGCTCGTAACCGTTCCAGTTGTCGTCCGACAGCTGCTCGCCCGGTCCGGGGTCGCGGTCGGCCCGGGCCATGACCGTCTGCTGGGCCAGGATGTTCCACGTCGCGCGCGACGCGGTCAGGCCCTCCAGCAGCCACTTCTCCTGCTCCGCGCCGAGCATCGAGCGCGTCGGGTCGTCGGCCTCGGGCGAGCCCGGCGGGACCTGGTCGTCGCGGTACTGGCGGCCGTCGAGGATGTTGAACTCGGCGAGCCGGCCGTAGCGCAGCCGTCGGTAGAGCCGCATGTCCTCCCCGTGCGGCAGGGCGCTGCGCCGCAGCGGCAGGTGCTCGTAGTACGCCTGGTAGGCGGCGGCCCGCCGGGTCAGGAAGCTCTCCGGCGACTGGGCGGCGTCCTCGGAGTTCTCGTCGGCGTAGTTGTTCTCCACCTCGTGGTCGTCCCAGGTGACGGCCCAGGGGAACCAGCCGTGCGCGGCCTGCAGGTCCGGGTCGGTCTTGTACTGGGCGTGCCGGACCCGGTAGTCGGCGAGGGAGAAGATCTCCGCGGCGGGCAGGTGCGCCCGGCCGATCGTGCCGGCCGCCGGCCCCTCGTAGATGTAGTCGCCGAGGTGGACGACCAGGTCGAGGTCCTCGTCGAGCATGTGCCGGTAGGGGGTGAAGTGGCCGGTCGGGAAGTTCTGGCAGGAGACGAACGCGAAGGCGAGGCTGCGTGGCAGGTCCCGGAAGGCCGGGGCGGTGCGGGTGCGCCCGACCGGGCTGATCTCGGTGCCGGCCCGGAAGCGGTAGAAGTACTCCCGGTCGGAGCGCAGCCCGCCCACCTCCGCGTGCACCGAGTGCCCGAGTTCCGGGGTGGCCAGCTCCACCCCCCGGCGGACGACGTGTCGGAAGCGGGGGTCCTCGGCGACCTCCCACCGCACCGGCACCACGTGCTGCGGCATCCCGCCGAGACCGTCTGCCGCCAGCGGCTCCGGGGCGAGGCGGGTCCAGAGGACGACACCGTCGGGCAATGGGTCGCCGGACGCGACGCCCAGGCTGAACGGGTTGTCAGGGAGCCGGCCGGTCGCCCAGGCCGGAGCGGCGGACCAGCCCGCCACCGCCGCTGCGACCCCGGCGCCGGCCGCCCCGGCCAGGCCGAGGAACGCGCGCCGATCGAACTGCTGCATCGAAGATCTCCTTACGACAGAGGGGAAGATCAACTCGATCCTCGGCAGCACCGGTGAGGATCAGGTTTCCCTGTCGTTGCCGACCGGCGGCCATCCTGGGCACAGCAGTCGACGGCGGTGGATCATTCGCGGACACCTCGGACGGGAGTCAGCGGCGCAGCGTGTCGACGACGACCCGGGTCGCCTGCGCGATGAGCGCGTCGTCGTACGTCGCGTCCTTGCCGCTCCGGCTCGACATCACGGCGAGCACGATCGGCGCGCCGTCCGGCGGCCAGAGGACGGCGATGTCGTTGCGCGTGCCGTATCCGCCGGAGCCGGTCTTGTCGCCCACCACCCAGCCCTCCGGGACGCCGGCCCGGACGAGGCCGTCGCCCGTGGTGTTGCCCCGCAACCATCCGTTCAGGAGGTCCTGGTCCTCGTCGGACAACGCGGTGCCCACGGCGTACGCGCGCAGGTCGTCGGCGAAGGCTCGCGGTGTGGTGGTGTCCCGCTCGTCGCCCGGCGTGGCCTCGTTGAGGGAGGTCTCGTAGCGGGCCGCCTCGGTGGTCGTGTCGCCGAGGCGGCGCAGTTCCTCCTCGAAGCCGCGCGGCCCGCCGAGGTGGCGCAGGATCAGGTTGGCGGCGGTGTTGTCGCTGTACCGGACCGCGGCGTCGGCCAGGTCGCGCAGCGCCATCCCGGCGGCCACGTGCTTCTCGGTGATCGGGGAGTGCGCCACCAGGTCGGCTCGCGGGTAGCGGACGACGCGGTCGAGGTCGGTGGTCGACGTCCGGTCGAGCAGCGCCGCGGCGGCCAACGCCTTGAACGTGGAGGCGTAGGCGAACCGCTCGTCGGCCCGGTACCGCACGCTCCGGCCGGTCCCGGTGTCGACCGCGTGGATGCCCAGCCGTGCGTCGAACGCGGTCTCGAGCCGGCGAAACTCCTGCTCGGCCCGGGGTGTGGCGACCGCGGTGCCACCCGGGCCGGACGTGGTGGCGGTGCCGGTCGGTGCGACGGGGCTGTCCGCGGGGGAGGGGTCCGTGGCGTCGCAGGCGGCGAGCGGAGTGAGCGAGAGCACCGCGAGTGCGACGACGGCCCCTATGCGCGAAGGTCGCATGCGTCCTTCTCCGTCCGGCCGGGGGGTGAGCCGTTTTCGGCTCACCCGAGCTGACGCTGTCGGGCTGCCCCACCTCGGGGGCAGCCCGACGGGGCGTGACCCCGGTGGGTGCGCTCAGCGCAGCGGGCCGTCCCCGGGGCCGTTCGGGTCGTCGACCAGGTGGACCGCGGCCTCCTCGGCGCTCGCGGCACCCGCGTCGATGCCCGCGTCCCAGGCCACCGACTCGGCCTCCTCGTCCTCGCCGAGGCCCTCGTCGTAGGAGACGAGGCGGCCCGCGCGCGCCTCGCGCTCGTACCCGCGCCGGGTCAGCTCGTCCTCGTCGTCGCCCCCCTCGGCGTACGGGTCGACGTCCGGCTCCTCCTGGGCGAGCAGCCGGTCGAGGGACTCGCCCGCCCGCTCCTCGGCGGGCGTGGTGCCGAACCGGTTCGCGCCCCGCCAGTGGTCCTCGGCGATGATGCCGGTGTCCAGCGGGTCACCGACCCGGTCGTCCAGGGTGTCCGACGCGTCCAGGACCCCGTCGTCCTCGGCGACGTTCCACTCCTCGTCGGAATCCATCCGTTCGGTCTGGCTCACGACGGTCTCCTCTTCGTCACGGTGTAGCGATGCAGGCCAGCCTAGGTCGGGTCTGGCCGATCTTGAAATGGTGGCCCGCCGAACGTGACGAAGGCCGTCCACCCGCAGCTTGTCGCGCCGGGCGGAGCCGCCCTTCAACGGAGATCGCGTCGGTGTTCATTCGCCGCGCGCGTCCCGTACAACCCCGGTTCAACCTCGGTGCGAAGGCTCGGTGCTGACACAGGCAACTAGTTGATTCGAGGGGTGCTTCGTCTTGCCGGACAAGGATCTGGAAAACGCCGAGCGGTCGCAGCTGTCCCGGCGGCAGTTGGTCAAGTACGCCGGCGTCGGCGCGACGCTCGCCGCCGCGAGCCCGCTGGTGGGCGCCGGCGCGGCCTACGCCGAGGAGGGTGAGCAGGGCAGCAAGCAGCACGGAAACAGCCGCAACCGGGCGTGGCGCGCCGGCGACCACCACGTCCACTCCGAGTACAGCGGTGAGTTCGACACGTCGGTGAACCCGCCGACGTTCAGCAAGGGCGCCGACGCGGTCTACCCGATCGTCACCAACGCCATCATGGCGAAGAACTTCGGCCTGACCTGGGCCATGTGCACCGACCACGGTGGGCCCACCCACTCGAAGGTCAACCTGGAGCAGGCCTACCCGGACCTGCTGCTGTCGCGGAAGCTGGTGCCCGAGGTACTGCAGTTCTGGGGCATGGAGTTCGACGCGCCGGCGCTGGACCACCACACGCTGATGATCCCGCACCACGCGGACGAGGCGAAGCAGCTCCACGAGCTGGAGAGCAGGTTCGCCAAGTACGACGCGTTCCCCTCGGACCCGGGCCGGGACACCGAGGCCAAGATGATCGAGTTCCTCAAGGTCGCCCGCGGCATGCCGCTGAAGCCGCTGGTGATCGCGCACCACGCGTCCCGGTCGGCGCCCGGGCTCGGTGTCTACGGGCAGGACACCCCGCGTGAGTTCCGCAACGGGCACAACGTCGCGCCGGAGATCTACGTCGGCTTCGAGGGCGCCCCGGGGCACCAGGCCGGCCCGCTCAACGGCGGCAAGCGCGGTGGCTACGGCAACTACCCCACCCACGGTGGCTTCGACCAGATGACGGCCCGGGTCGGCGGCCTGTGGGACTCGCTGCTCGGTGAGGGCCGCCGGTGGTGGATCACCGCGACCTCCGACTCGCACGTGCACTGGACCCGCGGCGGCTCCGACTTCTGGCCGGGGGAGTACAGCAAGACCTACGTGCTGGCCCGCCAGGACTACGGCGACATCATGGACGGTCTGCGCAACGGCCGGATCTGGGTGACCACCGGTGACCTGATCAGCAGCCTCGACCTCACCGCGACGAGCCAGGGCCGCAACGCCGAGATGGGCGAGACCGTCACGCTGAGCCGCCGCAACCGCACCGACGTCGAGATCGAGATCCGGTTCCGGCCGCTCAACGGTCGCAACGCCCACGGCGACCGGCCGGAGGTCCGGCGGGTCGACCTGATCGTCGGCGAGATCACCGGCCCGAACGCCAACCCCGACGCCGACACCAACCCGACCACCAAGGTCGTCGCCCGGTTCGGCCCGCGGGACTGGCGCAAGCAGGGTGCCGACTACGTCATCCGGCACACCCTGCGCGGCGTCGAGACCGACCTGTACGCCCGGGTCCGGGGCACCAGCACCGACGAGATGGAGCCGCTGGCCGACGGGCTGGAGAGCCCGTGGGACGACCTCTGGTTCTACTCGAACCCGGTCTTCGTCCACGTCCGCTGAGCACCACACCGCCCGCCCGGGTGTCCGGCGCAACCAGCCGGCGCCGCCCGGGCGGGCGGTACGCCCCACCCCGCGACCCCGGTGGCCCAGGTCCTACATCGATCCCCGTGATGGCCGGATCCGGCCACGGAGGACGTCTTCACAGGGCGAACACGAGCACGTAGCCTGCCTGAAACGATTCACAGGTGGAGGCAGGCGTGACACCTCGGAATCTCAAAGCCGGACCGCTGTTCCCCGTGCTGGGCCGCCGAGCCGCGCTCCTGGCTGCCGCCACCGTCGTCGCAACGGTCGTGGCCGGGGCGCCACCGGCGCTGGCCGCCCACGGCCACGCCCCGCACGCGCCGGTCGCGCTCACGGTCGGCGACCGGGTCCGCCCGCTCAACGTCGAGGGCGCCCCACGGTTCGGCTGGCTGCCCCGCGACACCGACCCCGGCGAGCGGCAGACCGCCTACCGGATCACCGTCAGCGAGGCCGGCGGCGACCGGGTCTGGGATTCCGGCAAGGTCACCTCCGACCAGCAGTCCTACGTGCCGTACGCCGGGCCCGCCCTGCGCGCCGGCGCGGCGTACCGGTGGACTGTGCGCACCTGGGATCGCACCGGCCGGCAGTCCCCGCCCGGGATCGGCGCCTTCGAGACCGGCATCTCCGACGACCAGTGGGAGGGCGCGAGCTGGATCCGGCGCGCCAGCGCCGAGGCCGACGACTACACGCTGGCCCGCACCGAGGTACGCCCCAGTGCCAGCCGCGTCGTCCGGGCCCGCGCCTACACCGCCGCCGACCACACCTACGAGCTCTACCTCAACGGCGCCCGCGCCGACCGGGGCACCTCCTTCGGCTACCCCGGCGAGGACTACTACCAGGCGGCCGACGTCACCGCCCTGGTGGCCGCCGGCAGGCCGCTCGTTATCGGGGTGCGCTACCACTGGTACGGCAGCGGCCAGGGTCGCCCCGCGGGTGCCCGCGGCCTGCTGGTGAAGCTGGTCGTCGAGCACGCCGACGGCTCCCGCGAGGTGTTCCGCACCGACTCCTCCTGGCGGGTCGCCCGGGACACCCGCTTCGTCGTCGGGGCCGAACGCCGCAACGGCGAGGGCGACCGGGTCGAGCGGCAGGACGCCCGCGCCGAGGTCACCGGGTGGATGCGGCCCGGCTACGACGACAGCGCGGCGCCGTTCACCGCCGCCGAGGTGCTCGGCGCGCACCCGACCCCGTCGTACCCGCACCTGATCGGGCAGGAGACCCGGCTGGCCGAGCGCACCGTCGCGCCGGTGGCCCTGCGTACCGCCGCCGACGGCACGGTGGTCGCCGACTTCGGCGTGGTCGTCCCCGCCCGCCCGGTCGTCCGGTTCGACGCCGGCGTGGCCGGACGCACGGTCCCCTTGCGCGCCGGCTACACCCTGACCGACAGCGGCCGGGTCGCCACCTCCACCCTGGACTCGCAGGGCACCGACATGAGCTTTCCGTACCTGCAGAAGGACGGGGCGCAGGAGTTCCGGGCCTTCACCCACCTGGGTTTCCGCTACCTGGAGATCCCCGACGCCGGCGAGGAGATCTCGCTGCGGGACGTCTCCGCCGTCCTGGTGCACACCGACGTGCCGACCGGTGGGCAGGCCACCTTCACCAGCTCGGACGCGACCCTCGACGCGGTGTGGTCGATGATGAAGCGCTCCGCGCTCTACTCCGTCCAGGAGGCGTTCGTCGACACGCCGACCCGGGAGAAGGGCCAGTTCCTCGGCGACGCCGCGAACATCTCCTACGCCACCATGGCCGGGTTCGGTGAGCGCGACGCCACCCAGCAGGCCATCCGCGAGTTCCTCCGCTCGGCCACCCGCTACTGGAACACCGGGGACGACCGCGGCCGGTACAACGCGGTCTATCCCAACGGCGACGGCAAGCGGGACATCCCCGACTACTCGCTGATGTTCGTCGACTGGGTCTGGCGGTACTGGACCGAGACCGGCGACCGCGAGCTGCTGGCCGAGGCGTATCCGGCGATCAGGGACACCGCCGACTACGTGCTGCGGCACATCCCGGCCAGCGGTCCCACCGCGGGCCTGGTCACCGACCTGGCCGGTGGCAGCGGCGCCTACCGCTACGGCATCGTCGACTGGCCCGAGCCCGGCCGGTTCGGCTACGACATGACGGCCGCCGCCCGGACCACCATCAACGCCCAGGGCGTGGACGTGCTGCGCACCACCGCCCGGATGGCCGAGGCCCTCGACCGGCCGGCCGCCGAGGTGGCCGGGTACGACGGGCGCGCCGCGGAGCTCACCAGCGCGATCAACGCGACGCTGCGCGCCGCCGACGGCGGCTACGTCGACGGGCTCTCGGCCACCGGTGAGCGCAGCGGCCACGCCGGCCAGCACGCCACCTCGTACGCCGTCGCCCACGGGGTCGCCCCCCGCACGGACCTGCCGGTCCTGGCCCGGCAGCTCGCCTCGATGGGCATGAAGCAGGGACCGATGACCGCGCACTGGCTGCTGCGTGCCCTCGCCGACGCCGGCCGGCCGGACGCGGTGCTGCGGCTGCTGACCAACCCCGACGACCTGGGCTGGGCGAACATCCTCGCCCGGGGCGGCACCTTCACCTGGGAGGCGTGGACCCTCGACCCCGGCAGCAACTTCAGCCAGTCGCACGGCTGGGGAGCGCAGGCGGTGGTCGACGTGCAGGAGACCCTGCTCGGCGTCCGCACCGCCAGCCCGGGTGCCGCCGTCGTCGAGGTCGCGCCGCCCGCGATCGGGCTCGACCGCGCCGCCGGCACGGTGCCCACCCAGCGCGGTCCGGTCCGTCTCGACTGGCGGCGCACCGGCTCCGGCCTGCGCGTCGACCTCGACGTGCCGGTCAACGTGACCGCCCGGGTGGCGCTGCCGGTCACCGCCGGGAAGAGCTATCGGGCGGCCGGACCGAGCAGGGCCACCTTCCTCGGCATCTCCGACGGCCGTGCCGTGTTCGAGGTCGGCTCCGGCCGGTCCAGCTTCCACCCGGTCGGACAACCGGCCGCCCAACCCCGCTGACCAGAGGTCCGGGCCGCCCGCCGGCCGCCCGGGCGCCGCCCACGTCGCGTGCGGACCGCCGCACAGAAGGGTGAGGACCAGCCATGATGCGCACGAGGCGGTACCGCGCCGCACTGTCCGCGACTGTCGTACTGCTCCTCGGTCTGACGCCGACGGTGGCGCCGGGTCCGGCGGCGGCCGCCGCACCGGAAGCCGCACCCCGGCTCACGGTGACCGGCCTGACCACCGAACGGGCGACCGACCCGATCGGGTTGGACGTGGCCCGGCCCCGCCTCGGTTGGCGGATCGACTCCACCGCCCGGGGCGTGGTCCAGGAGTCCTACCAGGTGCGCGTCGCCACCAGCCGGGACCGCCTGGCCGACGCCGACGTCTGGGACAGCGGCCGGGTCACCTCGCGGGCGAGCACCCTCGTGCCGTACGCCGGGCCGCAGTTGCGGCCGCGCACCCGCTACGAATGGCAGGTCCGGGTCTGGGACACCAGGGGCCGCGCCTCCGGGTGGAGCGCCCCGGCCTCCTGGGAGACCGGCGTGCGGGGGGCCGAAGGCTGGCGGGCCGACTGGATCGGGCTGCCGTCGCCCACCGAGTCCTGGACGGACTACACGGTGCAGACGACGCTTCGTCTGGAACGCGACGCGGCCGGGATCTTCCTGCGGGCCAGCGGGTCGGGCAACGCCTACATGTGGCAGTTCTCCATCACCGGCGGGAGCGCCAAGCTGCGCCCGCACCGGCGGGTCGACGGCGCCTGGACCCTGCTCAAGGAGGTGCCGCTGGGCGGGATCGTGCCGGCCGACCGGTTGACCGCACCGCACACCCTGCGCATCACCGCGGCCGGCGACACCATCACCAGCTGGGTCGACGGCACCCAGGTCGACGTCACCCGGGACACCGCGCACCGGGCCGGCTCGGTCGGCCTGCGTACCAACGGGGTGGAGACCGGCGTCTTCTCCGACTTCTCGGTGACCAGCGGCGGCGACGCCCTCTTCGCGGCGCCGCTCACCGACGGCGAGAACCCGTTCGGCGCGGGTACGCCCACCGCGGGCGGCCTGCGGGTCGGCGGGGACGCCGAGGCGATGCTCACCGCGCTGGACGCGAACCCGCTGCTGCGCCGGGGCTTCCGGGTCGACGGCGAGATCGCCCGGGCCCGGATCTACGCGACCGCGCTCGGGGTCTACCAGCTGTCGCTCAACGGCCAGCGGGTCGGCGACCACGAACTGGCCCCCGGCTGGACCGACTACGACAAGCGGGTGCAGTACCAGACGTACGACGTGACCCGGCAGCTGCGCCCGGGCGACAACGCGCTCGGCGCCCTGCTCGGCGACGGCTGGTACGCCGGCAGCATCGCCTGGTTCGGCACCGACAACTACGGCTCGCGCCCGCACCTCAGCGCCCAACTGGTGATCGACTACACCGACGGGCGCACCGAGACGATCGGCACCGACGGCGGGTGGCGGGCCACCCCCGGGCCGTTCCGGCAGAGCGACCTGATCCACGGCGAGAGCTACGACGCGCGGCGGCTGCCGGCCGGCTGGGACGGGCCCGGCTTCGACGACTCCGGCTGGTCGGCGGCGAGCGTGGACGACACCGGCGCCACCGGGCGGATCGTCGCCCAGGTCGACCCGCCGGTGCGGGTCGTGCAGGAACTGCCGGCCCGGGCGCTGACCCAACCCACCCCGGGCACCTGGATCTTCGATCTCGGCCAGAACATGGTGGGCAAGGTCCGGCTGAAGCTCGACGGCCCGGCCGGCGCCACCGTGCGCGTCCGGCACGCCGAGGTGCTCAATCCCGACGGCACCGCCTACACCGCCAACCTGCGGTCGGCCCGGGCCACCGACCTCTACACCCTGCGCGGTGGCGGCGCCGAGGTCTACCAGCCGACCTTCACCTTCCACGGCTTCCGCTACGTCGAGCTGACCGGCTATCCGGGCACCCCCGACCTGACCACCGTCACCGGGCTGGTCATGCATACCGACGGGGAGCTGACCAGCGAGTTCGAGACCTCCAACCCGATGGTCAACCAGCTGCACAGCAACATCACCTGGGGGCAGCGCGGCAACTTCCTCTCCATCCCGACCGACACCCCGGCCCGCGACGAGCGGCTCGGCTGGACCGGTGACATCAACGTCTTCGCCGAGACCGCGACGTTCAACATGGACAGCCTGACGTTCCTCAGCAAGTGGTTGCAGGACCTGCGGGACGCCCAGTCGGCCAACGGCGCGTACCCCGACGTCGCGCCGCGGGCCTGCTGCGGGGACGGCGCGACCGGGTGGGCCGACGCCGGCATCACCGTCCCGTACACGCTCTGGCAGCGCTACGGCGACACCCGGGTGGTCGAGGAGCACTACCCGTCGATGGTGCGGTACGCGTCCTGGTTGGAGAGCACCAGCTCGGGCAACCGGCGTACCAACGCCGGCCCGTACCTCGACTGGCTCAACCTCGACGATCCGACGCCCGCCGGTGTCATCGGCACCGCCTACTACGCGTACAGCATCCGGCTGCTGGCTGAACTGGCCGGCGCGCTCGGTCGGGACGCCGACGCGGCCCGCTACACGGCGTTGGCCGGCGACATCGCGCAGGCGTTCGTCGACGCGTACGTCTCGGCCGACGGCACCGTCCAGGGCGACAGCCAGACCGGGTACGTGCTGGCCATCGGCATGGGGCTGCTGCCCGAGCCGCTGCGGGCCAGGGCCGCCGACCGACTGGTCGACAACGTGCGCCGGCACGACTGGCACCTCTCCACCGGATTCCTCGGCACCCCCGACCTGCTGCCGGCGCTGAGCGACACCGGGCATCTGGACGTCGCCTACCGGTTGCTGCTCAACGACAGCTATCCGTCGTGGGGCTACGAGATCGCCAAGGGCGCGACCACGATCTGGGAGCGCTGGAACTCGATCATGCCGGACGGGAGCTTCGGCGACGTGTCGATGAACTCCTTCAACCACTACGCCTACGGCGCGGTGGGGGACTGGATGTACCGGACGGTCGCCGGCATCCAACCCGACCCCGACCACCCCGGTTACGCGCACCTGACGTTCGCGCCGCAGCCGGGCGGCGGCCTCACCTCGGCGCGGGCGTCCTACCGGTCGATGTACGGGGTGATCGGCAGCGACTGGGACCTCGACGCCCGCGGCGACATGCGGCTGCGCCTCACCGTCCCGGGCAACACCACCGCCACGGTACGTGTCCCGACGCCGGGGCGGCACGCGGTCACCGAGGGTGGCCGGCCGGCTGAGCAGGCCGACGGCGTGCGGTTCGTCCGGATGGACGGCCGGACCGCCGTCTACGAGGTCGGCTCCGGCTCCTACGCCTTCGCCGTCGACCGGGTGCTGGGCGACCTGGGTGACTCCGCCGACGCGGTACGGGAGCTGACGGCGCTGACCGACGAACTCGCCGGTCAGCTGGGCCGGCCGACGGTCGCGCACCTGCGCGCCCGGCTCGACCGGCTCGCCGCCCAGACCGCGGCGGCGCGCACGGCGTACCTGGCGGGCGACCCCCGTGCCGCCGCCGACGTGCACCGGGCCCTGGCGACGACGGCCGACCTGGCCCGGTGGCTGCGCACCCAGGTCGCCGCCGGCCGCCTGGACCCAGCCCTCGCCGAGGGGTTCACCGCGCCGCTCACCCGGCTCGACCAGCGGCTCTCCGCGGCGTCGTCGGCGCTGGTCGGGGCGGTGGTGCGGCTCGAGCTTCCGGTCGGCGAGCGGCTGCCCGGCGACGTCGTCCGAGCGACCGTTCTGGTGTCGAACGGCGGCCCCGATCCGCTGACCGGGGTGACCTCCGACCTTCGGGCGCCGGCCGGTTGGACGATCACCCCGGTCGGCGGCCGGGCCACCACGGTCGCGCCGGGTGGCACCGTGAGCCACCGCTACGACCTGCGGATCCCCGCCGGCCAGACGCCGGCGGGCGAGCCGGTCGAGGGCTTCGCCGGCTACCGCCACCGGGGCGGGACGGCGACCCTGCCGGTCGCCGGGACGATCACCGTCGCGCCGGCCGTGCAGATCGTGTCGGCGGCCGCGGCTCCCGCCCCCGTCGCGCCGGGCGCCGCGACGACGGTCGGCACGGTGCTGCGCAACCGGGCCGCCGTGCCGGTGACCGGACGGCTCACCGTCACCGCGCCGGAGGGCTGGCGGGCCGAACCGGTCACCGCCGGGTACGACCTCGCCCCGGGCGCGGAGACCACCGTGTCCACCGTGCTCGCCGCGCCGCTGTCGGTGACCGAGGGGTCGGTGGAGGTCACGGTGGCCACCGGCGGTACGGAGGCCGAACGCCGCGTCCTCGCGGTCCCGGTCCGGATCGACAATCCGCCGCCCGGTGCGTACGACCACGTGGACCTCGGCGACCCGGCCTCCGAGCAGGCGCACCGACTCGCCGCCTCGCAGTACTCGGGCACCAACAGCGAGGCCGGCCTGACCCGCCGCTACACCGACGTGACCCGCCCCGGCGGCTGGTTCGAGTTCGACCTCGCCGTCGCACCCGGTCAGCCGTTCCTGCTGCGCGCGGTCGAGACCTACGACCAGCCGCAGCTGAAGGACTACGAGGTGGTCGTGGACGGAGTGGTGGCGCAGGCCCGCAGCTGGCGGCGTACGGCGGCCGGGGCCGGCACGGTCAGCTACCAGCTCGTCGTCGACCTGCCGGACGCGACCCGCGACGGGGTCGTCCGGGTGCGGTTCCGGGACAGCGGGAACGGCTACGACCCGTCCATCGCCGACGTGTGGTCCGTGCCCGTGCCGTCCTGAGGTCCACCGGGCCGCCACCGCGCCGGGGAGGGGTCGGTACGGTGGCGTGCCGGTGGGCGGTCAGCGCCGGGCGCGCCGGGGCTGCTCGCTGGAACGGCGCACCACCAGCTCCGGCTGGAACACCACGTGCCGGTGCCGGTGCGTGTCGCCGGGCTCGGCCTCCTCGAGCAGGAGTTGCGCGGCGGTCCGGCCGAGCTGCTCGCGGGGCTGGCGCACCGACGAGAGCGGCACCGCCGCCGCGTCGGCGAACTCGATGTCGTCGTAGCCGACGATGGCCACGTCGGCCGGCACCCGCAGGCCGCGCGCGGTCACCTCCTGGAGCACCCCGAGCGCGATCAGGTCGTTGGCGCAGAAGACGGCGGTGGGGCGCTGCCGGGCGGGCAGGGCGAGCAGTTGCTCGGCGGCGCGCCGGCCGGCGGCGACGGTCAGGTTGGTGGTGACCGCCACCTGGAGCTCCGCCCCGGTGCCACGCTCCTCCACCGCGGCGGCGGCCCCGGCGTGCCGGTCGGCGACCTGGGCGATGGAGAGCGGCCCACCGAGGTACGCCATGCGCTGGTGGCCCTGGTCCAGCAGGTGGTCCATGGCCAGCCGGCCGCCCAGCACGTCGTCCACGGCGACCGAACAGCGGCTGGCCCGGCCGGTGCCCCGGTCGACGAGCACCACCGGGATGCCCCGGTCGATGAGCTTCTCCAGCTGGGGTTGGGGACCGTGGCCGACCGGGGTGATGAGCACTCCGCGGACCCGCTGCTCCTCCAGCAGCTCCAGGTGGCGGCGCTCCCGGGCGCTGTCCCCGCCGCTGTTGCAGACCACCAGCATGGCGCCGGCCTCCTCGACGACCTGCTCGGCGCCGCGGACCACGTCGGTGAAGAAGGGGTTGGCCACGTCCAGCACGACGATGGCGACGGTGCGGCTGTGCCCGGCGCGCAGCTGCCGGGCCGAGTCGTTGCGGACGTACCCGAGTTCGGTGATCGCGTCGAGCACCCGCTGGCGGGTGGCGGGGGCGACGCTGTCGGGCCGGTTGAGCACGTTGCTCACCGTGCCGAGGGAGACGCCGGCGTGCCGGGCGACCTGCTTGATGTTCGCCCCTGCCATGGCTCCCTCGACGATCCGTGCGGTGGTTCGCGGTCCGGTGCGGGCACGCGGTCGCGGTCGGCCCGGGCCGGCCGGGCGCGTCGCGCCGGACGGGCGAGCCGGGTCGACCGGCAGTGTATAGCGACTAAAACGTTTCATCCAGCTGGCCGGTGCCGGCCCGCGCGTCCCGGATCGTCGGCGTTCGGACCGGTCCGCACGGGATCCCACGTCCGCCTCGGCAACAGGGGAGAAATCAGCGGGAAACTCTTGACGCTCGTGAATGCGTCCCCCTACGGTCCATGCACGACACGTGAAACGATTCAGGAGGGGATCGGATGAGCCCCGACGCACCGGGCGCGGGCGGCGCTCCGTTGCTGGAACTCGACGCGGTGACGAAGTCCTTCGGGGCGGTCGCCGCGCTGCGCGGGGTGCACCTGGCGCTGCACGCCGGTGAGGCCCACGCCCTGGTCGGCGAGAACGGGGCGGGCAAGTCGACCCTGGTGAAGGTCCTGGCCGGCGCGCACGCCCCGGACTCCGGCGGGATGACCCTCGACGGGCGGCCACTGGAGCTGCGCGGCCCCGCCGACGCCCGGGCCGCCGGCATCGCGGTCATCTACCAGGAGCCGACGCTCTTTCCGGACCTCTCGGTGGCGGAGAACATCTTCATCGGCCGGCAACCGCTGCGCGGCCTGCGCCGCATCGACGCCGCCGCGATGAACCGCGACGCCGAGCGGCTGTTCCAGCGGCTCGGCGTCCGGATCGACCCCACCCGGCCCGCTCGCGGGCTCTCCATCGCCGACCAGCAGCTCGTCGAGATCGCCAAGGCCCTCTCCTTCGACGCCCGCGTCCTGGTCATGGACGAGCCGACCGCCGCGCTCTCCGGGGTGGAGGTCGAACGGCTCTTCGGGGTCGCCCGGTCGCTCTGCGAGCGGGGCGCCGCGGTCCTGTTCATCTCGCACCGCTTCGACGAGGTGTTCGACCTCTGCCAGCGGGTCACCGTGCTGCGCGACGGCGCCTGGGTCTGCACCGACCGGGCCGCCGACCTGACCGTGGACGAGGTGGTGCGGCGCATGGTCGGCCGCGACGTCGCCTCGCTCTACCCCAAGCAGGAGGCCCCGGTGCGGGACACGCTGCTCGAGGTGCGCGGGCTGACCCGGGCCGGCGTCTTCGCCGACGTGTCGTTCACCGTCCGCGGTGGGGAGATCGTCGCGCTGGCCGGGCTGGTCGGCGCCGGTCGCAGCGAGGTCGCCCGGGCCGTCTTCGGCGTCGACCGGTACGACGCGGGCGAGGTGCGGGTGGCCGGCCAGCGTCTTCCGCAGGGCAGACCGGGCCGGGCGATCCGCGCCGGGATGGCGCTGGTCCCCGAGGACCGGCGGCAGCAGGGCCTGGTCATGGAGCTGTCGGTCGAGCGCAACGCCACCCTGGCCCGGCGCCGGGCCCTGAGCCGGCTGGGCCTGCTGCTCGGCGCCGCGGAGCGCACCGAGGCCCGGCACTGGACCCGGCGCCTACAGGTGAAGGCGGCCCGGCTCGGCGCGCCCGTGGCCACCCTCTCCGGCGGCAACCAGCAGAAGGTGGTGCTCGCCAAGTGGCTCGCCACCGAGCCGCGCGTCCTGATCATCGACGAGCCCACCCGGGGCATCGACGTCGGCACCAAGTCCGAGGTGCACCGGCTGCTGTCGGAGCTGGCCGGCGAGGGGCTGGCCATCCTGATGATCAGCAGCGAGCTGCCCGAGGTGCTCGGGATGGCCGACCGGGTCCTGGTCATGCACGAGGGGCGTCTGGTCCGCGAGCTGTCCCGCGCCGAGGCGGACGAGACCTCCGTGATGTTCGCCGCCACCGGGCAGGGAGCGACCGCATGAGCCGCACCGACGCCGGCGCGCCCGAGCAGGTCGCCGCGACCGCCCCGACCGTTCCCGACCGGCAGCGCCGCGGCCTCACCGAGCGCCTGCTCGCGGTACGGGAGCTGAGCCTGCTGATTGCGCTCGCGGCGCTGGTCCTGGTGACCAGCGTCCGCAACGACCGCTTCCTGAGCAGCCAGAGCGTCAAGGACCTGCTGCTGGGCTGCGCGCTCCTGGTGATCCTGGCGGTCGGGCAGACCCTGGTCATCGTCACCCGCAACGTCGACCTGTCGGTCGGCTCGATCCTCGGCCTGGTCGCGTTCGCCACCGGCTCGCTGTTCCTCTCCGCGCCCGGCACCCCGTGGCCGGTGGCGCTGCTGCTCGGCGTCGGCCTGGGTGCGATGTGCGGGGTGGTGAACGGCGGCCTCATCGCGGTGGCCCGGGTGCCGGCCCTGGTCATCACCCTCGGCACCCTCTACGCCTTCCGGGGCATCGACTACTACTGGGCCTCCGGCCGGCAGATCAACGCCGCCGACATGCCGCGGTCGTTCCTGCGGCTGGGCAACCAGACGCTGCTCGGCGTACCCGTGCTGTTCCTCGTCGCGCTGGTCGTCGTTGCCGCCGTCGGCTTCTATCTGCGCTCCTACCGCAGCGGGCGGGAGCTCTACGCGATCGGCTCCGAGCCGGCCGCCGCCCGGCTCTCCGGCATCCCGGTCGGCCGGCGGGTCTTCGCCGTCTTCGTGGCCAACGGTGCGCTCGCCGGGCTGGCCGGCGTGCTCTACGCGGCCCGGTTCGGCACGCTCGACGCCGCCGCCGGCACCGGCCTGGAACTCCAGGTGGTCGCCGCCGCCGTGGTGGGCGGGGTGGCCATCTTCGGCGGCAGCGGCAGCGCCTACGGCGCCGCGCTCGGCGCCGTGCTGCTCACCACGATCGGCAGCTCGCTCGCCGTCCTGCGCATCGACCCGTTCTGGCAGCAGGCCGTGGTCGGCGCGCTCATCCTCGCCGCCATCGGTCTGGACCGGCTCCTGGCCCTGCGGACGGCGGCCCGGCTCCGAGGAAGGAGCGCCCATGGCGCATGACAGCCTGTACGCGGCACCGCCCCGGGCCGACGCCGAGGGTGGCGCGGGCCGGCTCGCCACGGTACGCGGCGTGCTCGGCTCCTGGGATGCGGTGATCGTCGTCGCCCTCGTGGTCGCCGTGCTGCTCGCCGGCCTGACCGTGGAGAACTTCGCCACCGGCCGCAACGCCCAGTTCCTGCTGCTCGACCTGGTGCCGCTGGCGCTCCTCGCGCTGCCGATGACCCTGATCGTGATCACCGGCGAGATCGACCTCTCGGTGGCGAGCATGGTCGGCCTCGGCAGCACCCTGATGGGGCAGCTCTGGCTCTCCAGTGGACTCTCCCTGGAGCTGATCTGCCTCCTCGTCGTGCTGCTCGGCGCCGTGCTCGGCGCGGTGAACGGCCTCTTCGTCACCGGCTTCGGCCTGCCGTCGCTGGCGGTGACCATCGGCACGCTCGCCCTGTACCGCGGGCTGTCGTTCGTGGTGCTCGGCGACCAGGCGGTGGCGGACTTCCCGGCCGGCTGGACCGCGGCCGTCGTGCGGAACATCCCGGGCACGTCGATCCCGGTCGCGCTCGTCGGGGTGCTGCTGCTGGCCCTGCTCTTCGGCGTGGTGCTGCACTTCACCCCGGTCGGTCGCGCGCTGTACGCGATGGGCAACAACGACCAGGCCGCCACCTTCGCCGGTGTCTCGGTGGCTCGGACGAAGTTCTGGCTCTTCGTGGTCTCCGGAGCGGTCTGCGGGCTGGTCGGCGTCTTCTGGACCCTGCGCTACGCCAGCGCCCGCGGCGACAACGCCACCGGCCTGGAGCTGACCGTGGTGACCGCCGTGCTGCTCGGCGGCGTCTCGATCTTCGGCGGCCGGGGCGGTCTGCTCGGTGTGGTGGCCGGCGTCCTGCTGCTCGGTGTGCTCCGCAACGCCCTGCAACTCGCCGACGTCGACGCCAACGCGCTCACGATCGTCACCGGCACCCTGCTCATCGTCTCCGTCGTGCTGCCCAACGCCGTCGCGGACGTGCGCGCCCGGCTGCACCGCCGCCGCCATCGCGCGCGGCCCGTCGCGCCGTGACGTCCCCCGCTCACCAACCACCCCCGGAAGGATGACGATGTCCGCTTATCGCAGAGGGCTCCGTGTCGGGGCCACCAGCCTCACCCTCGCCGCACTGCTGCTCAGCGCCACGGCCTGCGGCGGCACCACCCGGGAGAACTCCGGCAACGAACCCGGCGCCGGCAGCCAGGCCAGCGGTGGCGCCGATCCCGACGCCGCGATCAAGGAAGGGCTCAAGATCGCCTTCCTGCCGAAGCAGGTGAACAACCCCTACTTCACCGTCTCCGACAACGGTGGCAAGGCCGCGGTCACCGAGTTCAAGGGCGAGTACAAGGAGGTCGGCCCGTCGGAGGCCAGTGCCTCCTCCCAGGTCAGTTACATCAACACCCTGTCCCAGCAGGGCATGGACGTCATCGTCACGTCGGCCAACGACCCGAACGCGATCTGCGGCGCGCTGAACCAGGCGAAGGCCGCCGGCGCCAAGATCGTGACCTTCGACTCCGACACCAAACCGGAGTGCCGCCAGATCTTCGTCAACCAGGTGACGGCGCAGGGCATCGCGGAGAACCAGGTCAAGCTCATCTCGCAGCAGATCGGTGGCGAGGGTGAGATCGCCATCCTCTCGGCCACCGCCAACGCGACAAACCAGAACGCCTGGATCGCGTTGATGAAGGAGGAGCTGAAGAAACCCGACTACAGCAAGATCAAGCTGGTCACCGTGGCGTACGGCAACGACGACGACCAGAAGTCGTTCCAGGAGACCCAGGGTCTGCTGCAGTCGTACCCCAACCTCAAGGGCATCATCTCCCCGACCACCGTCGGCGTCGCGGCCGCCGCCCGCTACCTCAGCGGCTCCCAGTACAAGGGCAAGGTCAAGCTGACCGGGCTGGGCACCCCGAACCAGATGCGGGAGTACGTCAAGGACGGCAGCGTCGACGCGTTCGCCCTGTGGAACCCCGCCGACCTCGGCTACCTCGCCGCGTACGCCGGTGCCGCGCTGGCCTCGGGGCAGATCACCGGCGCCGAGGGCGAGAAGTTCACCGCCGGCAAGCTCGGCGAGTACACGGTCGGCAAGGACGGAGTCGTCATCCTCGGCCCACCGACCGTCTTCGACAAGAACAACATCGACCAGTTCGACTTCTGACCGCTCACCGGGCGGTGCCGGCGTCGAACGGCGCCGGCACCGCCGGGGGCGCCGACGGGAGAACCATGCCCCGCGTCTGCTTCACCCTTCAGGTCGATCCAGCCCGGCTGGCCGAGTACCGCGCCCGGCACGAGCGGGTCTGGCCCGAGATGCTCGCCGCGCTGGCCGACAGCGGCTGGCACGACTACTCGCTCTTCCTCCGCGCGGACGGCCTGCTCGTCGGGTTCCTGGTGACCGACGACTTTCCGGCGGCCCTGGCCGCCATGCAGGCCCGTGACGTCAACGCCCGCTGGCAGGCGGAGATGGCGCCCTTCTTCCTCGACCTCGACCACGGCGCCGCCGACCGTGCCATGCGGCCACTGGACGAGGTCTTCAACCTTGCGGCGCAACTCGCCGCGGAGACGGGAGAGACACCATGACGCAGCCCGACGCGTCCACCCGGGACCGGATCACGCAGGCCCTGCGCGCCCAGCGCATCGAGACCGCCTCCTGGGCGTACGCCAACTCCGGCACCCGGTTCAAGGTGTTCCCGCAGGAGGGTGTCCCGCGCGACCCGTACGAGAAGATCGCCGACGCGGCGGTCGTGCACCGGCTCACCGGGGTTGCGCCCACGGTGGCCCTGCACATCCCGTGGGACCGGGTCGACGACTACGCCGACCTGGCGCGCCACGCGGCCGAGCTGGGCGTCACGCTGGGCGCGATCAACGCCAACGTCTTCCAGGACAACGACTACAAGCTCGGCAGCGTCACCAACCCGGATCCGGGGGTGCGGCGCAAGGCGATCGACCACCTGCTGGAGTGCGTCGACATCATGGACCGCACCGGCTCGCGGGACCTGAAGCTGTGGTTCTCCGACGGCACCAACTATCCGGGCCAGGACGACATCCGCGCCCGGCAGGACCGGCTCGCCAATGCGCTGCGCGAGACCTACGACCGGCTCGGCGACGACCAGCGGCTGCTGCTGGAGTACAAGCTCTTCGAGCCCGCCTTCTACACCACCGACGTGCCGGACTGGGGGACCGCGTACGCGCACTGCCTGGAACTCGGGCCGAAGGCGCAGGTCGTCATCGACACCGGGCACCACGCCCCGGGCACCAACATCGAGTTCATCGTGGCCTTCCTGCTGCGCGCCGGGAAGCTGGGCGGGTTCGACTTCAACTCCCGCTTCTACGCCGACGACGACCTGATGGTCGGGGCCGCGGACCCGTTCCAGCTGTTCCGGATCATGCACGAGATCGTCCGTGCCGACGCGTTGACGCCGGCGGCCGGCATCGCGTTCATGCTCGACCAGTGCCACAACATCGAGCCGAAGATCCCGGCGATCATCCGGTCGGTGATGAACGTGCAGGAGGCGACCGCGAAGGCGCTGCTCGTCGACGCCGGCGCGCTGGCCGCCGCGCAACGCACCGGTGACGTGCTGGGCGCCAACGCGGCGCTGATGGACGCGTACCACACCGACGTGCGGCCGATGCTGGCCGAGCTGCGCGCCGACCTCGGTCTGGACCCGGACCCGATCGCCGCCTACGCCCGCTCCGGCTACTTCGAGACGATCCGGGCCGAGCGCGCCGGCGGGCAGCAGGCCGGCTGGGGCGCCTGACCACCACGAGTACGCAGACAGGGACGTGAGGACGATGCATTCCGAGGTTCAGGCGCTGATCGCGCGCAGCAACCGGCTCGGCGCCGACCCGACCACGACGAACTACGCCGGGGGCAACACCTCGGCCAAGGGCGAGGCCACCGACCCGGTGACCGGCGGCCCGGTCGAACTGCTCTGGGTGAAGGGCTCCGGCGGCGACCTCGGCACCCTGACCGAGCCGGGCCTGGCCGTGCTCCGGCTGGACCGGCTGCGCGCCCTCGTCCACGTCTACCCGGGCCTCGCGCGCGAGGACGAGATGGTCGCCGCGTTCGACTTCTGCCTGCACGGCCGGGGTGGGGCGGCGCCCTCGATCGACACCGCGATGCACGGGCTGGTCGACGCGGCGCACGTCGACCACCTGCACCCCGACGCCGGCATAGCCATCGCCACCGCCGCCGACGGCCCGACACTGACCAAGGAGATCTTCGGCGACCGGGTGCGATGGGTGCCGTGGCGGCGCCCCGGCTTCCAGCTCGGCCTCGACATCGCCGCCGTGTCGGCGGCCAACCCGCAGGCGATCGGCGTCATCCTGGGCGGACACGGCATCACCGCGTGGGGCTCGACCAGCGACGAGTGCGAGCGCAACTCGCGGGAGATCATCCGCGCCGCCCAGGCGTTCCTCGACGAGCGGGGCCGGGCCGAGCCGTTCGGCCCGGTGCGGGCCGGCTACCAGCCGCTGCCGGCACCGGAGCGGCGGCAGCGGGCCGCGGCTCTCTTCCCGCTGCTGCGCGGCCTCGCCAGCACGGACCGGCGGCAGGTCGGGCACTTCACCGACAGCGACGTGGTGCTCGACTTCCTCGCCCGGGAACGGCATCCCGCGCTCGCCGCGCTCGGCACCTCCTGCCCCGACCACTTCCTGCGTACCAAGGTCCGACCGATGGTGCTCGACCTGCCGCCCACCGCGCCGATCGAGGAGGTGACCGCTCGGCTCCGGGAGCTGCACGCCGCGTACCGCGACGAGTACCGCGCCTACTACGAGCGGCACGCCACGGCGCAGAGCCCGCCGATGCGCGGCGCCGACCCGGCCGTCGTGCTCGTGCCGGGGGTGGGCATGTTCAGCTTCGGCCGGAACAAGCAGACCGCCCGGGTCGCCGGCGAGTTCTACCTCAACGCGATCAACGTGATGCGCGGCGCGGAGTCGGTGTCGCGCTACGCGCCGATCGACGAGGCCGAGAAGTTCCGCATCGAGTACTGGGCCCTGGAGGAGGCGAAGCTGCGCCGGATGCCGGAGCCGAAGCCGCTGGCCACCCGGGTCGCGTTCGTCACCGGCGGCGGCTCCGGCATCGGCCGGGCGGTGGCGCACCGGCTCGCCGCCGAGGGGGCGTGCGTGGTGGTCGCCGACCGCGACGCCGAGGCCGCCGCCACCGTCGCCGCGGAGATCGGCACCAGCGACGTGGCGGTCGCCGTCGCCGCCGACGTCACCGATGCCGCGGCCGTCACCGCCGCGCTGCGGGACGCGGCGCTCGCCTTCGGCGGGGTGGACCTGGTGGTGAACAACGCGGGCCTGTCCATCTCCAAGCCGTTGCTGGAGACCACCGAGGCGGACTGGGACGTGCAGCACGACGTGATGGCCAAGGGCTCCTTCCTGGTCGCCCGGGAGTCCGCCCGGGTCATGCTCGAGCAGGGATTCGGCGGCGACATCGTCTACATCGCCAGCAAGAACTCGCTCTTCGCCGGCCCGAACAACGTGGCCTACGGCGCGGCCAAGGCCGACCAGGCGCACCAGGTCCGGCTGCTCGCCGCGGAACTGGGCGGGCACGGCATCCGGGTCAACGGCGTCAACCCGGACGGGGTGGTACGCGGCTCCGGCATCTTCGCCGGCGGCTGGGGCGCCCGACGGGCCGCGGTCTACGGCGTGCCCGAGGAGAAGCTCGGCGAGTTCTACGCCCAGCGCACCCTGCTGAAGCGGGAGGTGTTGCCGGAACACGTCGCCAACGCCGTCTACGTGCTCACCGGCGGCGACCTGTCGCACACCACGGGGCTGCACGTCCCGGTGGACGCCGGCGTCGCCGCGGCCTTTCTCCGCTGAGGCCGGTGCGGGCGAGATGAGGACGACGCCACCGGTGGACGATCCGATGCTCGGCGAGGCGGACCTGCGACTGCTGCGACTGCTCGCGACCGGCCTGCCGCTGGAGACGGTGGCGCGGCGCACCGCGCTCTCCGAGCGCACCGTGCGGCGGCGGGTGCGGGCCATCTGTGACCGGCTCGGCGTGACGACGCCGATCGAGGCCGTGGTGTGGGCGGCCCGGCGGGGGATGCTGTGAGCCTGCGCGTCGCCGCCGTCGACCTCGGCGCGTCCAGCGGCCGGGTCATGGTCGGCCGCGTCGACCCGGGCTCGCTGGAGCTCACCCAGGCGCACCGGTTTCCCAACGAGCCGGTGCGGGTCGGCGACTCCCTGCACTGGGACATCCGCGGCCTCTACCGAGGTGTGCTCGACGGCCTACGGGCCGCCGGGCCGGTCACCAGCATCGGGATCGACTCCTGGGCCGTGGACTACGGCCTGCTCGACGCCGCCGGCGAGCTGCTCGGCGACCCGGTGCACTACCGCGACCGGCGTACCGACGGGGTCGCCGAGCGGGTGGCGACGCGGCTGGGGGAGCGGCGGCTCTACGCCACGACGGGGTTGCAGCAGTTGCCGTTCAACACCCTCTACCAGCTCGCCGCCGCCGCCGGCACGCCACAGCTGGTGGCGGCGCGGTGGCTGCTGCTGATCCCGGACCTCATCACCTACTGGCTCACCGGCGCGATCGGCGCCGAGATCACCAACGCCTCCACCACCCAGCTCTACGACCTGCGCCGACGGGCGTGGGCCCGCGACCTGATGGCCGACGCCGGGATCCGCGCCGAACTGTTCCCGCCGCTGCGCGAGCCCGGCGCCCCGGTCGGCCCGGTGTTGCCCGGGCTGGGGCTGCCCGGCGAGCCCCGGGTGGTCGCGGTGGGCTCGCACGACACCGCGTCCGCGGTCGTCGGAGTGCCGGCGGCCGGGAAGCATTTCGCGTACGTCTCCTGCGGCACCTGGTCCCTGGTGGGGGTGGAGCTCGACGCGCCGGTGCTCGGCGAGCCGAGCCGGCTGGCCAACTTCACCAACGAGTCCGGGGTGGACGGCACGATCCGCTACCTGCGCAATGTGATGGGCCTGTGGCTGTTGCAGGAGTCGGTGCGGGCGTGGGGGAGCGTCGACCTGCCCACCCTGCTGCGGCAGGCGGCCCGGGAGCCGGCCTTCCGGTCCGTCGTCGACCCGGACGATCCGGCGTTCCTGCCGCCCGGTGACATGCCGGCCCGGATCGCCGACGCCTGCCGGCGGGCCGGCGAGCCGGTGCCGACCAGCCCGGCCGGCACGGTCCGCTGCGTCGTGGACAGCCTGGCCCTGGCGCACCGCCGCGCGGTACGCCAGGCGCAGCAGCTCTCCGGCCGGCACGTGGACGTCGTGCACGTGGTCGGTGGCGGCGCCCACAACGAGCTGCTCTGTCAGCTCACCGCCGACGCCTGCGGGCTGCCGGTGCTCGCCGGGCCGGTCGAGGCGACCGCGCTGGGCAACGTCCTGGTGCAGGCCCGGGCCGCCGGCGTCGTCGGTGGGGACCTGCCGGCGCTGCGGGCGGTGCTGCGCGAGACCCAGCAGATCGTGCGGTACGAGCCGCGCGGCGACCAGGCGGCCTGGCGGGCCGCCGAGGACCGGATGGGTGGGGTGCCGCTGCCGCGCTCGTCGTGACGTGCGCCGGCCTCCTGCCCGGCCCGCCCGGTCAGAGCACCCGGCGCAGCCACTGCTCCACGCCGGCGACGTGCACCGTGGCCCAGGACCGGGCCAGGTCGGCGTGCCCGGAGGCGACCGCGTCCAGGATGGCGGCGTGCTGTTCGCGGGTCTTGGCGACCGCGCCCTCCTGGGTGAGCCCCCGCCAGACCCGGGCCCGGGTGGTCGGCCCGGAGAGGCTGTCGAGCAGGGACGAGAGCACCTTGTTGCCCGCGCAGACGGCGATCAGCCGGTGGAACTCCAGGTCGTTGGCGACCAGCTCGTCGATGCTCGGATCGTCGCCGAGCCCGTCGAGCACGTCACGCAGCGCGGCGAGATCAGTTTCGGTCGCCCGCTGCGCGGCGAGCGCGGTCGCGGCCGGTTCGAGGATCCGCCGGACCTCGAGGAACTCCAGCACCGTGTCGTCGCGGTGGAAGTCGACGACGAAGCTCAGGGCGTCGAGCAGCAGCGCCGGATCCAGGCTCGTCACGTACGTCCCGTCACCCTGCCGGACGTCGAGGACCCGGATCAGCGACAGCGCCCGGACCGCCTCACGTAGCGAGTTGCGGGACAGCCCCAGCCGTTCGGCCAGGTCGGGTTCGCGGGGCAGGCGGTCGCCCGGGCGCAACTCGCCGGCGACGATCATCTGCTTGATCTTGTCGATCGCCTCGTCCGTGACAGCCACGTTCTCCCCCGCCTTCGTCCGTACCGCAGAGTATGAGACCGCTCAACGCCCGAGCCGGTAGGTCCGCACGGCGGTGTCGCCGAACACCGCCGCCCGATCCCCGGCCGACAGCGGCGGCAGCGCCTCGGTCAGGGCCGCCAGCACCGCCTGGTAGTCGGCGGCCAGTCGGCAGACCGGCCAGTCGGACCCGAACATCAGCCGGTGCGCACCGAAGCGGGCGAGGGCCTCGGTCACGAACGGGCGCAGGTCGGCCACCGTCCAGCGCGCCCAGTCGGCCTCGGTGACCAGCCCGGAGAGCTTCGCCGTGACGTTCGGCTCGGCGGCGAGCGCCGAGATCGGACCGGCCCACGCGGCCAGACCGGCGCGGCCGTCCCGGATCCGTGGTTTGCCCAGGTGGTCGAGGACGAATCGCAGCTCCGGCACGCCGCGGGCGGCCCGGGTCACGGCCGGCAGCTGGTCGTCCCGGACCACCACGTCGAGGGCCAGCCCGGCGTCGGCGATGGTGCGCAGGCCGTGCCGGACCTGCGGGCGGTCCAGGTAGTCCGGGTCCGTCTCGGCCTGCAGCTGCGGGCGCAGGCCGACCAGCAACTCGCCGCCGGGCAACCGCCGGTAGCCGGCGATGGTGTCGGCGAGCGCCGGGTCGGCGGGGTCGGCCCAGGCGACCACCCCGGCGATCGTCGGGGTGCGCCGCGCGTGGTCGAGCAGCAGGGCCGCCTCGTCGAGGTCGCAGCGGCCCCCCTCCACCAGGACCGTCCGGTCGACGCCGGCGGCCGTCAGCTCCGCCAGCAGGTCGTCGGGGCCGAACGAGCGTCGGATCGGGGCCAGCTCGGCCGCGTCCAACCACCGGTAGCCGTCCTCGACCCGCCACAGGTGGTGGTGCGCGTCGACGATCACAGCGCACCGACCGACGGGGCGGGCAGCGGCGCGTCCGGGCGGAGCAGCCCCGCGGTGACCAGCTCCGACCAGAACTCGTCGGCCGGGGGCGCCGCGGCCGACAGCGCGGCGTTGCGCCGGACCTGGTCCGGGTCGTGGGCGCCCACCACCACTGCCGCGACGGCCGGGTGCGCGGCGGCGAAGGCGAGCGCCGCGGCCGGCAGCGAGGTGCCGTGCCGGGAGCAGACCTCGGCGATCGCCCGGGCCCGGTCCAGCACCATCGCGGGCACATCGGCGTACTCGTAGGGAAGACCGGCGTGCGGGCGCGGCACGGCCAGCAGACCGCTGTTGAAGACGCCCGAGTTGAAGACCGAGACGCCGCGCTGCTGGCACTCGGGCAGCAGCGCATCGAGGGCCGGCTGCTCCAGCAGGGTGTACCGGCCAGCCACCATGACCGCGTCCACGTCGGTCTCGGTGACGAAGCGGTGCAGCACCTGCCACTGCTTCGAGCCGACGCCGATCGCGCCGACCACGCCCTGGGCCCGCAGTTCGTGCAGCGTCGGGTAGGCGTGCGCCAGCGCCGGCGCCTGGTGGTCCTCCGGGTCGTGGATCAGCACGATGTCGATCCGGTCGAGGCCGAGCCGGATCAGGCTCGCCTCCAGGGAGCGCCGCACCCCGTCGGCGGTGAAGTCCCAGACCCGCCGGTGGTCGGCGACGACGTCGAAGCCCTCGGGGTCGCGCCGGCCGGCCCCCGAGCGCTCCGGAACGAGCAGCCGGCCCACCTTCGTGCTGACCGTGTACTCCGGCCGGGGCAGGGCGCGCAGCGCGTCGCCGAGCCGGCGCTCGGAGAGCCCGAGACCGTAGTGCGGCGCGGTGTCGAAGTAGCGGATCCCGCTGTCCCAGGCGGCCGCCACGGTGGCGATGGCGTCGGCCTCACCGATCGGCGTGTAGAGGTTGCCGAGCTGGGCGCAGCCGAGACCGAGCCGACCCACGGTCACCTCCGACCGGCCCACCCGCACGCCGGTCATCGGATCTCCCCGTCCCGCTCGGCGGGCAGCGCCCACACCAGGGGCAGCCCCGAGTCGGTGCCCGAGTAGTCGTCCGGCACGTCGAGCAGCGGGGCCATTCGGGCCTGCCACGCCACGTTCGCCGGGTGCTCCCGCAGCGCGTGCCGCATCCGTTGGTAGTCCTCGACCTCGACCAGGTGGAACAGGTCCGGCCCGTCCCGCCAGATCCACCAGCCGTGCACCCCGGCGGTGCGGATCGCGGTCGCCAGCTCCGCCGGGATGCTGGCGTGGACGTCGTCGTACTCACTCTCGCTGCCCGGCCTGAGCCGGGTGTGCAGGGCGATCCGCTGCATGGGCGACGCTCCTTCCGTTGCCTGTCCGGGTCGCTGCTGGTGCGCGGCCGGCTAGTCCTGGGCCTTGCCGGAGGTGAGGCGGGCGAGGATCAGCGCGACCAGGATGATGCCGCCGTAGATGGCCTGGATCCACTGCGCGGACACCCCGCCGAGGGTCAGGATGTTGTTGATCAGGCCGAGGACGATGACGCCGCAGAGCGCGCCGAAGAGCGTCCCCTTGCCGCCGTCGAGGCTGATCCCGCCGATCACCGCCGCCGCGAAGACGGTGAAGATCATGCCGTCGCCCTGCGCCGCCGCGACCGAGCCCAGCCGCCCGGTCATCAGCAGACCGGCCAGCGCGGCCAGCAGGCCCCCGATCATCAGGACCGCCCAGACCACCCGGTCGGTGCGGATACCGGCGGCCCGGGCGGCGTCGGTGTTGCCACCGATGGCGTAGACGGACCGGCCGTGCCGGAAGAAGCCGAGCGCGGCGATGCCCACCACGAAGAGCGTGCCGCTGATCCAGATGGACGCCGGTACGCCGAGCCAGACCGCGCTGCCGAGGTAGAGCACCGAGGGTGGAATGTCGAAGAGGTTCTGCCCGCCGGTGATCCCGATCTGCAGACCGCGCAGCACGATCAGCATGCCGAGGGTGACGATGAACGCGGAGAGCTTGAACCGCAGGATCAGCAGGCCGTTGAAGGCTCCGATCGCCAGCCCGGTGAGCAGGCAGAGCACGATGGCCAGGCCGGCCGGCAGCTCGGTGCCCAGTCCGTTGCTGGCCGCCGGGATGACCAGCGCGACGGCAAGCGCCGGCGCCAGCCCGATCGTCGACTCCAGCGACAGGTCGAACTTGCCGGCGATGAGGATGATCGCCTCGGCGAGCACCAGCAGCGCCAACTCGGTCTGCTGCTGCAGCACGTTGGTGATGTTGGCGGCGCTGAGGAACACCGGGTCGATGAGCGCGCCCACCACGACGAGCAGGAGGATCGCGGGGACCAGCGCGAGGTCCCGCAGTCGGGCCAGCGGTAGCCGGCCGATACCGGGCCGGCCGCCGGTCGGCGTCGGCGGCTTGACGATGGTCTGGGTGCCGGTCACGGCTGCTCCACTCCCTCCACTGCGGCCACCAGCTCGGCGTCCGCCCAACCCCGGGACACCTCCCGGACCACCTGCCCGTGGAACATCACCAGCACCCGGTCACACGAGCGCAGGTCGTCCAGCTCGTCGGAGACGATCAGCACGCCGGTGCCCCCGGCCGCCGCCTCGGCCACGGCGCCCAGCAGCGACGCCTTGGAGCGGACGTCCACGCCCGCCGTGGGGCTCACCATGACGAGCGCCTTGGGTTCGTTGGCCAGCGCCCGGGCCAGCACGACCTTCTGGGCGTTCCCGCCGGAGAGGCCGCTGACCGGCTGGTGCGGTCCGTCGGTCTTGATGTCGTACGTCTGGATCATGCGCTCCGCCGCGGCGCGGCGCCGGGCGGGCGCGACGATCCCGCCGCGCCCGAGCCGGTCGGTGATCGGCAGCGTGGCGTTCTCCGCCACCGAGAGCAGCGGCACGAGACCCTCCCGGTGCCGGTCCTGGGGCAGGTAGCCGAGCCCGGCCGCGAGGGTGGCCGGGACGCTGCCCGGCTTCGGGGTGCTGCCGGCGATCGTCACCGTGCCGGAGTCGGCCCTGCGCAGCCCGGCGATCGTCTCGGCGAGGGCCACCTTGCCGCTGCTGCCCGAGCCGATCAGGCCGACCAGTTCCCCGGCCCGCACCGTCAGGTCGACGCCGTCGTAGTAGCCGGCCAGCCGCAGGCCGTCCAGGCCGAGCACCACCGGCGCGCTCGCCGGCACCGGCGGCCGGGCGGTCCCGGCGTCGAGCGTCAGGCCGCTGTCACCGGTCATCGCGGCGACCAGTTCGTCACGGGAGAGCGTCTGCACCGGCTGGGTGAGGATGTGCCGCGCGTCGCGCAGCACGGTCACCGTCTGGCACACCTCGTAGACCTCCTGCAGGTGGTGCGAGATGAACAGGAAGGTGACCCCGGCGGCCTGCAACTCGCGCATCCGAGCGAAGAGCCGCTCGATGGCGGCGGCGTCGAGCTGCGCGGTCGGCTCGTCGAGGATGATGAACGTGGCGCCGATGGAGAGCGCCCGGGCGATCTCGACGAGCTGCCGTTGCTCCACGGTGAGCGAGCCGGCGAGCGCCGCCGGGTCGACGTCCACCCCGTACCCGGCCAGCAGGTCGGCGGCGCGGCGGCGCAGGCCGCGCCAGTCGATCAGGCCACCGCCGGCCTGCCGGTTGAGGAAGAGGTTCTCCGCCACGGTCAACGCGGGGATGATGGTGGACTTCTGGTAGACGCAGGCGACCCGTTGCCGCCAGGCGCCGCGGTTCGCCAGCGCCGGGGCTGGCGCGCCGTCGAAGCGGATCTCCCCGCTGTCCGGCCGCTGCAACCCGGTCAGGATCGACACCAGCGTGGACTTGCCGGCGCCGTTGCGGCCGACCAGGCCGTGGGTCTCGCCGGCCCGGACGGCGATGCCGGCGGAGTCCAGCGCCACGGTCGCCCCGTACCGCTTGGACACGCCGCGGGCCTCCGCGGCCGGAGCCGTGGCCCCGGCCGCGGAGCTCGCACTCTGCTCGTGACTGGTCATCACTTGCCGATCTGGTTTCCCCAGAGCGCCGGATCGTCGACATTCTCCTTGGTCACCAGCGGTGCCGCGATCTGGTCCTCCAGGCCGTTGCCGATGTCGATGATGGTGCTGTCGTGGTCGGTCGGGCCGGCCTGGAACGTCTTGCCCTCGGCCGCCGCCTTCGCGTAGTAGAGCGCCCACTTGGCGTAGAGGTCGGCGGGCTGGGAGACGGTGGCGTCGATCTCGCCCTTGCGGATCGCCTCGAACTCCTGCGGGATGCCGTCGTTGGAGACGATGAAGATGTGCTTCGGGTCGGTCGGTGGGACCAGCAGGTTCTTCGACCGGAGCACCTGCAGCGTCGGCGCCAGGAAGACGCCGCCGGCCTGCATGTAGACGCCCTTGATGTCGGGGTGCTGGGCCAGGCGGGTCTGCAGCGCAGCAGCGGCCTTGGCACCCTCCCACTCGGTCGGCTCCTCGAAGATGGTGATGCCGGGGAACTTCGTCTTCATGCACTCGGCGAAGGCCTCGGAGCGGTCCCGGCCGTTGATCGAGGAGAGCGAGCCCTGGAACTCGATCACCTTGCCCTTGCCGCCCAGCTTCTCGCCCAGGAACTCGCAGGCCTTCTGCCCGTAGGCGCGGTTGTCGGCGCGCACGACCATGAAGACCTTGCCCTTGTCGGGGCGGGTGTCGACGGAGACCACCGGGATCTTGCGGTTGGCGAGGGTGTCCAGGGTGGAGGCGATCGCGCCGGTGTCCTGCGGCGCCATCACGATCGCCTTGGCGCCCTGGCTGGTCATCGCCTGCACGTTGGCGACGAGCTTGGCGACGTCGTTCTGGGAGTTGGTCGGTGACATCAGGTTGATGTCGTACTCGTCGGCGAACTGCGGGACGTACTTTGCGTAGGAGTTCCAGAAGTCGGAGTCGGCGCGGGGCAGGTCGATGCCGATCTGCGGGCTGGATCCGGCCTGGCCGCCCGTCCCGCTCGACGACGAGTCACCACAGGCGACGGTGCCCAGGGCGAGGATCGTGGCGACGGCGATCCCGATCGGGGTCCTGGCGGTATGTCTCACGGTGGTCCTCCATCCAGTGTGGATACGGTGAACGCTTCTCGGAGGCAAGCGGGAAACACGCTGTTAATACATCGGATGTCTATCAGTCGATCTAAGGCCCGGCAAGACCTGATAGCACGATTTTGCGGGACAGGCCAGATGAGATGGCCGTGGTACATCGGATGTTCAGCCCGAGGGCGGGGCGGGGCGCAGTCGTAGGCCGTGCATTCCGCCGTCGACGGCGAGCACGCTTCCGGTGGTCGCCGCGGCCAGCGGGCTCGCCAGGTAGGCGATCGCGGCGGCCACCTCGTCGGCGCTCACCAGCCGACCGGTGGGCTGACGGGCCCGCAGCGCGGCCAGCTCCGCCGCCGGGTCGTCCGCCGCGTCGAGCAGCCGGCGTACCCAGGGCGTGTCGGCCGTGCCGGGGTTGACGCAGTTCACCCGGACGCCCTCCCGCACGTGGTCGGCGGCCATCGCCAGGGTGAGCGCCTGCACGGCGCCCTTGCTGGCGCTGTAGAGCGCCCGCTGCGGCAGGCCGGCCGAGGCGGCGATCGAGCAGGTGTTGACGATCGCGGCGTGGGCCGAGGCGCGCAGGTGGGGGAGCGCGGCCCGGGTCACCCGGACGATGCCGACCACGTTGACGTCGAACACCCGGTGCCACTCCTCGTCGGAGTTGGCCTCCACGGTGCCGCTCGCCCCGATGCCGGCGTTGTTGACCAGGATGTCGATGCCGCCCAGTGACCGCGCCGCGGCGGCGACCGCGGCCCGGACGGCCGCGTCGTCGGTCACGTCGGCGGCCAACCCGAGCAGCGGCTCGGGTACGCCCTCCGGACGCAGGTCCAGACAGGCCACCCGCGCTCCACGGGCGGCGAGCAGCGTGGCGGTCGCCAGGCCGATGCCCGACGCGCCACCGGTCACCACCGCCGCCAGACCGGTGAACTCAGCCACGGTGCCACCCCGCCTCCGGCAGCGCCGATCCGGGCCGTCGCGGCTGCGGTGGCCGGGGGACCGGTTCCGGCGCCTCGGGCGTTCCGGTCGCCCAGACCGGGCCGTGCGGGTACGCGTACTCGCTCAGCGTCCGGGGCCGGATGGTGGCGCTGAAGCCGGGCGCGGTCGGCGCGACGTAGCGGCCCCGGTTGATCACCACCGGATCGACGAAGTGCTCGTGCAGATGATCGACGTACTCGATGACCCGGCCGCGCATCTCGCCGGCGACCGCCACGTAGTCGAACATCGCCAGGTGCTGGACCAGCTCGCAGAGCCCGACCCCGCCGGCGTGCGGGCAGACCGGCACGCCGAACTTCGCGGCCAGCAGCAGGATCGCGATGTTCTCGTTGACCCCGGCCACCCGGGTCGCGTCGATCTGCAGGTAGGAGACCGCGTCGAGCTGGAGCAACTGCTTGAAGAGCACCCGGTTGGCCACGTGCTCGCCGGTGGCGATCCGGATCGGCGCCAGCTCCCGGGCGATCGTGGCGTGCCCGACCACATCGTCGGGGCTGGTCGGCTCCTCGATCCAGTACGGGTCGAAGGGCGCCAGCTCGCGTACCCAGGTGATCGCCGTCGGCACGTCCCAACGCTGGTTGGCGTCGACCGCGATCGGGAAGTCCGGCCCGCAGGTCTGCCGGGCGATGGTCATCCGCCGGATGTCGTCGGCCAGGTCGGCGCCGACCTTCAGCTTGATCTGGCCGAAGCCGTCGGCCACCGCCTCCTTGCAGAGCCGGCGCAGCTTGTCGTCGTCGTAGCCGAGCCAGCCGGGTGACGTCGTGTAGGCCGGAAAACCGGCCGACAGCAGGTGCTCCTCGCGTTCGGCGCGTCCGGGTCGCGCCGCCCGCAGGATCTCCAGCGCCTCCTGCCGCGTCAACGCGTCGCTGAGGTAGCGGAAGTCGACGAGGTCGACCAGCTCCTCGGGGCTCAGTCGGCTCAGCAGCTGCCAGAGCGGCAGCCCCTCGCGCTTGGCCCGCAGGTCCCACAGCGCGTTGACGACCGCGGCGATCGCCATGTGCATGACGCCCTTCTCCGGGCCGAGCCAGCGCAGCTGGGAATCGTGGACCAGCTCGCGCCAGAGACCGCCCAGGTCGGCGAGGACCGCGGCCACCGGACGCCCCACCAGGTACGGACGCAGCGACGCGATCGCCGCCGCCTGGACGTCGTTGCCGCGACCGATGGTGAAGGCGAACCCGTGCCCCTCGTGGCCGTCACCGGCGTCGGTGCGGATCACCACGTAGGCGGCCGAGTAGTCCGGATCGGGGTTCATCGCGTCGGAGCCGTCGAGCGCCCGCGAGGTCGGGAACCGGATGTCGGCGATGTCCAGCTCGGTGAAGATCATGCCTGCCCCACCACCTGTCGCTGTCGGCCCAAGCCGTCGATCTCCACCTCGATCACGTCGCCGGCGGCCAGGTAGGGCTTCGGATCCGGCTGGCCGAGCGCGACCCCGGCCGGAGTGCCGGTGTTGATGACGTCTCCCGGGTGCAGCACCATGAACTGGCTCAGGTAGCGGACCACCTCGGCCACCGGAAACACCATGTCCTTGCTGGTGCCGTCCTGGCGCAGCACACCGTTGACCCAGAGCCGCAGCCGGAGCTGCTGCGGGTCGGGGATCTCGTCGGCGGTCACCAACCAGGGCCCGAACGGGTTGAAGGTCTCGCAGGACTTGCCCTTGTCCCACTGGCCGCCGCGCTCGAGCTGGAACTCGCGCTCCGAGACGTCGTTGGCGACGGCGTAACCGGCGACGCAGGCCATCGCCTCCTCGGTGCTGCCGAGATAGCGCGCCGGACGGCCGATGACCACCGCCAGCTCGACCTCCCAGTCGGTCTTGGTGCTGCCCCGGGGCACCAGGACGGCATCGTCGGGGCCGATCACCGTGTCGGGCGCCTTCAGGAAGACCACCGGCTCGGCGGGGAGCGGCGCGCCCGTCTCGGCGGCGTGGTCGCGATAGTTCAACCCGATGCAGACGATCTTTCCGGGGCGCAGCGGCGGGCCCACGCGTACGCCCGGGTGGTCGAGCACCGGCAGGTCGTCCATCGCGAGCGCAGCCAGCCGGCTCAGGCCGTCGGCCGCCAGGAACGCGGCGTCCAGGTCGCCGATCACCCCGCTGAGGTCACGTAGCCGTCCATCCTCGTCCAGCAGCGCCGGGGACTCCTGCCCCGGCGCGCCCACCCGCAACAGCCTCACCCGTCGCCCCCAGACCCCGTCTCGCAATGTGCCGGCAATACATCCGATGTCTATCAGGCCCTCGCGACGCTCCACAAGACCGCGGCCCGCATCTGGGCCGACTCCGTCGAAGGTGGACGCGGTGTCACGAGCGGTAGTCCCGAGGTGGGAAGGCGCGATCGATGAGATTGAGTCCTTGTTTCTCGAGGGTGTCCTTTGTAACCTCGTGCTCAAACATCGGAGGCATGCCGCAGGCGGTCGGTTCTCATGGAGATCGGCCCGCCAGGCTCCCGCTCGGCCCTCGGACGATCCGGAGACCCCCATGGATGACCCTCGCCGGTGGCGAGCCCCTCGTCGGCTGACCGCAGTGGCCCTGGTGGCCGTGCTGGCCGCGGCGCTCCCCGCCTGGTCCGCCCCTTCCCCGGCGGTCGCCACCACGAGCGCGCCCGCCGCGGCCGCCCAGGACCCGCTCACCCTCTGGTACGACGAACCGGCCGCCGACTGGGAGACCCAGGCGCTGCCGATCGGCAACGGCGCCCTCGGTGGAATGGTCTTCGGTCGGGTGGCGGCGGAGACGGTGCAGTTCAACGAGAAGACGCTCTGGACCGGCGGCCCCGGCTCGGCCGGCGGCTACAACTTCGGCAACTGGACCTCGCCCCGCCCGGGCGCCATCGAGGAGGTGCAGCGCCTGATCAACGAACGCGGCCGGCTGACTCCGGAGGAGGTGGCGAGCCGGCTCGGCCAGCCCAAGAGCGGCTTCGGCTCGTACAACACCTTCGGTGACCTGTCGCTGCGGCTCAGCCAGGATCCCGGCGCCGTCCAGGAGTACCGCCGCGAGCTGAACATCGGCCGGGCCGTCGCGACGGTCTCCTACCTCGACGACGGCGTGCGCTACACCCGCGAATACTTCGCCAGCCACCCCGACGGGGTGCTGGTGGTCCGCCTCGCCGCCGACCAGCCGGGCCGGATCGGCTTCACGGCCGGCGTCACCGCGCCGAACAACCGGTCCCGGACGGTCACCGCCAGCGGCGGCCGGATCACCTTCACCGGCGCGCTCAACGACAACAAGCTCAGGTACGAGTCGCAGATCCAGGTGAACGCGGAGGGCGGCGCCGTCACCGCCGGCGCCGACGGCACGGTCAGCGTGCGGGACGCCGACGCGGCCACCGTGGTCCTGGCCGCCGGCACCGACTACGCGGCGGGCTACCCGAGCTACCGCGGCGCCGACCCGCACCCGAGGGTGACCGCGACGGTGGACGCCGCAGCCCGGAAGACCTACGCCGAACTGCTCGCCGCGCACACCGCCGACCACCGCGCGCTCTTCGACCGGGTCCGACTGGACATCGGTCAGGTGATGCCCGACGTCCCGACCGACGACCTGCTGCGCGGCTACACCGGCGGTGGATCGCCGGGGGACCGGGCCCTGGAGGCGCTCTTCTTCCAGTACGGCCGCTACCTGCTGATCGCGTCGTCCCGGGCCGGCTCACTGCCGGCGAACCTGCAGGGGGTCTGGAACAACTCGACCAACCCGCCCTGGGACGCCGACTACCACGTCAACATCAACCTCCAGATGAACTACTGGCCGGCCGAGATCACCAACCTGTCGGAGACCACCGCGCCGCTCTTCGACTACGTCGACTCGATGGTGCCGCCTGGCCAGGTCACCGCGGCGCAGGTCTACGGCAACCGGGGCTGGGTGGTGAACAACGAGACCAACATCTACGGCTTCACCGGCCTGCACAACTGGGCCACCTCGTTCTGGTTCCCCGAGGCCGGCGCCTGGCTCGCCCAGCACTACTACCAGCACTACCAGTTCACGCGCGACGAGCGGTTCCTGCGCGACCGGGCGTATCCGATCATGAAGCAGCTCGCGCTCTTCTGGCTCGACGAGCTGGTGGTCGACCCGCGTGACGGCCAGCTCGTCGTCTCGCCGAGCTACTCCCCGGAGCAGGGCGACTTCACCGCCGGGGCCTCCATGTCGCAGCAGATCGTCTGGGACCTCTTCACCAACACCGTCGAGGCGGCCGGGATCGTCGGCGGCGACAACGCGTTCCGCAAGGAGCTGCGGGCCGCGCTCGACAAGCTCGACCCGGGCATCCGGGTCGGTTCGTGGGGGCAGTTGCAGGAGTGGAAGGAGGACCTGGACGACCCCGAGAACGAGCACCGGCACGTGTCGCACCTGTTCGCCCTGCATCCGGGGGCCCAGATCTCCGCGCTGGAGGACCCCGAGCTGGCCGCTGCGGCCCGGGTCTCGCTCGCCGCCCGGGGTGACGGCGGCACCGGCTGGAGCAAGGCCTGGAAAATCAACTTCTGGGCCCGGCTGCTCGACGGCGACCACGCGCACAAGATGCTCACCGAGCAGCTGCGGCAGAGCACCCTGGCGAACCTCTGGGACACCCACCCGCCGTTCCAGATCGACGGCAACTTCGGCGCCACCTCCGGCGTCGCCGAGATGCTCCTGCAGAGCCAGAGCGACAGCGTGCACGTCCTCCCGGCGCTGCCCACCGCCTGGCCGGACGGGTCGGTCAGCGGGTTGCGCGCCCGCGGCGACCTGACCGTCGACACGAAGTGGTCGGCCGGGGCCGCCACCGAGATCGCCGTCACCGCCGGGCGGAGCGGCGAGGTGAGCCTGCGCAGTCCGCTCTTCGCCGGACCGTACCGGCTGGTGGACGCCAGCACCGGCAAGCGGGTCACCGCGTCGCCGAAGGGTGAGCGGCTCACCTTCGCTGCGCAGAAGGGGCACCGCTACGTCGCCAACGCGCAGGTCGGCTTCGCCGTCGACGCGCCGCAGACGCTGGAGGTCGGCGAATCCGGGACGGTCTCGGTGACGGTCACCGCCGCGGGGAACCTCGCCCCGTCGACGCTGAAGCCGGACCTGCCGGCCGGCTGGAGCGTGCGCCCGGCGCGGTTCGAGGTGCCCCGGCTGCGCGCCGGCGACTCCCAGACATACCGGTTCACGGTCACGCCGACGGCGCAGGCCGCCCCGGGGCGCAGCCGGATCGAGGCGCGGCTGGTCGGCGACGGTTGGCGAGCCTCCGCCTGGACCGCCATCGCGCTGCCGGTCCCGCCGCCCTGCGCGCGACCCGACCCGGGCCACCCGCTCGTCGCCTGGGATCCCACCAGCGGGGACACGGTCGCCGACCGGTCACCGAACGGGCGCACCGCCACGGTGCAGGGCGGCGCGAACTACGTCACGGCCGGGCCGACCGGCAGCGCGCTGACGCTGGACGGCACCCGCTACCTGCGGACCGCCCCCACCACGCTGGGCTTCCTGGAGACCGCGACGTTCGCCGCCGAGGTCAAGGTGACCACCAGCGGCAGCTACCGGCGGCTCTTCGACTTCCAGCCCGGCGGCGACCCGGGCACCGACGGGGTGCTCATCGACCTCACGCCGAGCAACCAGGTGCGGTTCATCGGCGCCGGCGCCGGCGTCACCAGCAACGCCACCATTCCCGTCGGACGTCACGTCGACCTGGTGATCACCATGGACGACGCCGGCGCCATCGTGGTCTACGTCGACGGTCAGCAGGCCGGCACGGCCAAGGTCCCGGACGGCGGCATTCTCGGCTGCGCCAACCGCGAACTGCGGTTCGCGGCCGACCAGGACGGCGGGCAGCGACTCACCGGCGAGGTTGACCGGATGGCCATCCTGCCCGAGGCGCTCCTGGCCGACCAGGTCGCCACCTGGCAGACTCGTGCCTTCGGCTGACCCTCGACAGCGGACGGGTGACGTGGCGGCCCGACCGGCCGCCACGCACCGGATGGGCGGGTGACGATGCGGGTCGCGCTCTTCGTGACGTGTCTGGCCGACACGATGTTCCCCGCGGCGGCCAGGGCGACGGTACGGCTGCTCGAGCGGCTCGGGCACGAGGTGGTCTTTCCCGAGCAGCAGACCTGCTGCGGGCAGATGCACGTCAACACCGGCTACCTGGCCGACGCGGTGCCGCTGGTCCGGCGGCACGTGCGCACGTTCGAGCCGTACGACGTGGTCGTGGCGCCGTCGGGGTCCTGCGTGGGGTCGGTGCGCCACCAGCACGCGATGGTGGCCCGCCGGGCCGGCGAGGAGCGGTTGGCCAGCCGGGCCGAGGAGGTCGCGCGGCACACCTACGAGCTGTCGGAGTTCCTCGTCGACGTGCTGGGGGTGACCGACGTGGGCGCGTACTACCCGCACCGGGTGACGTACCACCCGACCTGCCACTCGCTGCGGATGCTCCGGGTGGGTGACAAGCCCCTGCGGCTGCTGCGGCAGGTCCGCGGCCTGGACCTGGTCGAGCTGCCGGCGGCCGAGCAGTGCTGCGGCTTCGGCGGCACCTTCGCGGTGAAGAACGCCGACACCTCGACGGCGATGCTCGCCGACAAGCTGCGCCACGTGCTCTCCACCGGCGCCGACGTGTGCGCCGCCGGCGACTCGTCCTGCCTGATGCACATCGGCGGTGGGCTGTCCCGGCTGCGCACCGGGGTGCGCACGGTGCACCTGGCCGAGATCCTGGCCGCCACGGAACAGACCGCCGTCGACGCGGCCGGCGCGACGGGGGCGCGACGGTGACCCGCACCTTCCTCGGCATGCCGGCGACCGCGCCACGCGGCGTGGGACACCTCCGCGGCGACGAGCCGTTCCCGGTAGCCGCCCGGCGGGCCCTCGCCGACCCGCAGCTGCGCCGCAACCTCGGGCACGCCACCACCACGATCCGCGCCAAGTCCGGCGCGGTCATCGGCGAAATGCCCGACTGGGAGCGGCTGCGCGCCGCCGGCTCCGCCATCAAGGCCGACGTGATGGCCCGCCTGCCGGAGCTGCTGGAGCAGCTGGAGGCCGCGGTCACCGTCGCCGGCGGCACGGTGCACTGGGCCGCCGACGCGTGGGACGCCAACCGGATCGTCACCGAGCTGGTGGCCGCGACCGGCAGCGACCGGGTCATCAAGGTCAAATCCATGGCCACCCAGGAGATCGGCCTCAACGAGGCCCTGCACGACGCGGGGATCACCCCGGTGGAGACCGACCTCGCCGAGCTGATCGTGCAGCTCGGCGACGACCGGCCCAGCCACATCCTGGTACCGGCCATCCACCGCAACCGGGCCGAGATCCGCGAGATCTTCCTGCGCGCGATGCCCGGCGTCGACCCGGCGCTGACCGACGACCCGGCGGCGCTGGCCGCCGCCGCCCGCCGCTACCTGCGCCAGACATTCCTGAGCACCCGGGTCGCGGTCTCCGGCGCCAACTTCGCCGTCGCCGACACCGGCACCCTCGCCGTCGTGGAGTCCGAGGGCAACGGGCGGATGTGCCTCACCCTGCCCGACACGCTGATCACCGTGATGGGCATCGAGAAGGTGGTGCCCACCTGGCGCGACCTCGAGGTGTTCCTGCAACTGCTGCCACGGGCGTCGACGGGGGAGCGGATGAACCCCTACACCTCCATGTGGACCGGCGTCACCCCCGGTGACGGACCGCAGGCCTTCCATCTCGTGCTGCTGGACAACGGGCGCAGCGCCGTCCTCGCCGACGAGGTCGGCCGGCAGGCGCTGCACTGCATACGCTGCTCGGCCTGCCTCAACGTCTGCCCGGTCTACCAGCGCGCCGGCGGGCACGCGTACGGATCGGTCTATCCCGGGCCGATCGGCGCCGTGCTCTCGCCCCAGCTCACCGGGGTCGAGGACAATGCCTCCCTGCCGTACGCCTCGTCGCTCTGCGGCGCCTGCTACGACGCCTGCCCCGTGAAGATCGACATCCCGGAGCTGCTGGTCCATCTCCGTGCCGAGCACGTCGCCGCCCAGCGTCGGCCGTCCGTCGAGTCCGTCGCGATGGCCGCCGCCGCGTACACCATGGACCACCCGGCGCTGTACGCGGCCGCGCAGCGCGCCGCGCGGCTCACCCGCCTCGCCGGCCGCCGCGGTCGCGGCCTGCCTCCGCCGCTCTCCGGCTGGACCATCGGCCGCGACCTGCCGGAACCCCCGGCGCATACCTTCCGTGAATGGTGGGCGCAGCGGTGAACCCCCGCGAACTCGTCCTGGCCCGGGTCCGCGCGGCCCTCGGCGCCACCCCGGCCGCACCCGCCGACATCGCCCGCGACTACCGGCCGGCCGGCGGAACCGTCGACCTGGACCTGCTGGTACGGCGGCTCACCGACTACCGGGCCACCGTGCACCGATGCGCCGACGACGCGGTTGCGCAGGTGGTGGACGCGATCCTCGGCGGCCGGCGGGTCGTCGTTCCCCCGGCGCTGCCTCGGCGGTGGCTGCCCGCCAGCGTCGCCGCTCTTGCCGACGACGGCCTCTCCGCGGAGCAGATCGCCGCCACCGACGGGGTGGTCACCGCTGCCGCCGTGGCCGTCGCCGAGACCGGCACGATCGTCCTCGACGGCGCCCCCGACCAGGGGCGGCGTGTCATCACGCTCCTGCCCGACGTGCACGTCTGCGTGCTGCGCGCCGACCAGGTGGTCGCCGGCGTGCCGGACGCGATCGCCCGGCTCGATCCGCGCCGCCCGCTGACCTGGATCAGCGGACCCTCCGCCACCAGCGACATCGAGCTCAACCGGGTGGAGGGTGTGCACGGCCCGCGCAACCTGCACGTGGTCATCGTCGGGGGCGGGCCGCCACCGTGACACCGCGGCGCGGTCAGCCCTGCTGAGCCGACTGCGGTCCGACGAGGTGCTGGTAGATCCGGTGCTGCGGGCCGCGGACGAAGAGACGCAGGTCGCCGCCGTAGCCGACGGCCGCCGGTCCCGACGCTGCGCCCAACCGGCCCGGCACCGCCGACCAGCCCGACCACTCCTGCGTGGTGAGGGTGTAGCGGGTCGTGCGGACGGCACCCGCGGCGCCCCGGGCGAAGAGGTGCAGGTCGCCGCCGTGCACGGTGACCGCGGGCGCGGAGGTGGCGCCGGCTCGGCCGGGCACCGCCGTCCAGCCCGACCACTCGTCCGTGGTGAGGGTGTAGCGGGTCGTGCGGACGGCACCCGCGGCGCCCCGGGCGAAGAGGTGCAGGTCGCCCCCGTAGACCGCGGCCGCGGGCGCGGACCTGGCGCCGGCCGAGCCCGGCACGGTGGACCACCCCGACCACACGTCGCCGACCAGGGTGTACCGGCTGGTGCGCAGGTCGCCGGCCACGCCTCGGACGAAGACCCGCAGGTCGCCGCCGTAGACCGCCACCGCCGGCGCCGACGCAGCGCCCGCCGAGCCGGGCACTGTGGACCAGCCCGACCACTCGCCGGTCACCAGGTTGTACCGGTTGAAGCGTAGGGTGCCCGCGCCGGCCCGGACGAAGACCCGCAGGTCGCCGCCGTAGACGGTGGCGATCGGCGCCGAGGTGGCGCCCGCCGCACCCGGCACGGTCGTCCAGCCCGACCAGGCTTCGGTCGTCGAGGAGTACCGGTTGGTCCGCACGCTGCCGCCGGCACCTCGGACGAACAGGTGCAGGTCACCGCCGTACACCACAGTGGCCGGTCGTGAGCGGGCCTGCGCCGGGCCCGGCACCGGGGTCCAGCCGGCGACCTGCGCCGCGTGGTGCCGACCACCGGCGTCCGCCGTCGCGCCGGCCGCCGTCGGGACCAGTACGGTCGCGCCGAGGACCAGCACGACCACGAGTAGGCGGTGAAGCCGCCACGCCAGAGAAGTCGGATGCATGGTGGCCCCCTCGTGAATGACGGCGCCGGCTCTCCGGCGGCCATCGACCGTCCTCGCCGCCTCATGTTCACCGTTCGGCAGTCATCTGTACATCCACCCGTCGTCGGCCTTCGCTGTCCGAGTCGCCATCGGCGGCTCGGGGCGAGCGCCCGCTCAGCCCGCGAGGATCAGATCGGCCGCGCGCCAGGCCACCGCCATCACCGGGGCGTTCAGGTAGCCGGATACCAGGACCGGCAGCACGGACGCGTCGGCGATGCGCAGCCCGTCCACGCCGCGCAGCCGCAGCCGCGGGTCGACCACGGACTCGTCGCCGGGCCCCATCGCGCAGGTGCCCACCGCGTGGTAGCCGCAGTAGCCGAGCGCCAGCCCGGCATCGATGATGTCGTCGTCGTCCTGCACCGCGGGGCCGGGCAGGGTCTCCATGGTGATCCGCTTCGCGATCGGCCCGGTGGCGAAGAGCTCCCGCATCCGCCGGAAGGCGGCGATCGCGACCCGACGGTCGTACGGGTCGCTGAAGTAGTTGGCCACGATCCGAGGTGGACGCTCCGGGTCGGCCGAGGTGATGGCCAGGCTGCCTTCGCTCTCCGGCCGGGTCACAGTGACCAGCCCCATCAGCCCCGACTCGCGCTCCAGCTCCAGCGCCTGACCGGGGCGGCGCGGCGCGGCCGAGAAGGGCGCCATCAACAGCTGCGCGTCCGGATGCTCGGCGTCGGGACCGGACCGGAAGTAGGCCCCGACGTCGTGCACCGGCAGGGCGAGCGGCCCCCGACGGGTGACCAGGTAGCGCAGCGCGGCCCGTCCCTGCCCGAGCGCGCCACTGAGCTGCGGGTTGTAACCACCCCGGGCGGCCAGCCGGAACTGCGCCGGCATCGGCCGGTGCTCCCGCATGCCGACGCCCACCCGGGGCCGGTCGAGCAGCACCGGGACACCGGCGTCGCGCAGCGTGTCGGCCGGGCCGATGCCGGAGACCTGCAACAACTGTGGCGTGGCGAGCGCGCCGGCCGTGAGGACGACCTCGGCGGCGGCCCCGTAGTCGACCGTCTGCCCGTCGCGGCGGGCGCGTACGCCGATCGCCCGGCCGCCCTCGACGAGCACCCGGAGCACCACGGTGCGCACCGCGACGGTCAGGTTCGGCCGGTCGCGGACCGGATGCAGGAACGCCTCGGCCGCGCTGCTCCGGCGTCCGTCGCGGATGGTCGCCATGACGTAGCCGATACGCTCGTCGTCGTCGGCGTTCAGGTCGTCGACCCGGCGCCAGCCCAGCTCCACCCCGGCGGCGATCGTCTCCTCGCAGAGCTCGTCCGTGCCGGTGGCGCTGGAGAGCCGCAGTGGGCCGCCGGCGCCGCGCACCTCGGACGCGCCGAACGGGTTGTCCTCCAGCTGCTTGAAGATCGGCAGCATGGTCTGCCAGCCCCAGCCGGGGTTGCCGAGGCGCTCCAGCGAGTCGTAGTCGAGCCGGTCGCCCCGGCCGTACACCATCCCGTTGATGGAGCTGGACCCGCCGACCAGCCGGCCGCGCTGCCAGACCTCCTGCTGCGCCGGCCCCACCTCGGCGGGGTAGTGCCAGGCGGTGCGGCGGTCGTCCATCAGCCGGCTGAAGCCCTTGGGAATGCGGACGAAGGGGCTGCTGTCCCAGCCGCCGGCCTCGATCAGCAGCACGCGGATCCCCGGATCCTCGGTCAGCCGGTTGGCCAGCACGCACCCGGCCGAGCCGGCACCGACCACCACGTAGTCGAATTCCTGCACTGGGCACCCCCGTCCGGTGGCACACACGCCACGCTCACCGTAGTTTGTTGATCACAGAACGGAAAGGGGCCGGCCACCTCCCGGTGGCGGGCCGGCACCACGCATGGTGGGTCCACGATGGACACCACGCACCGCCGTGCCGGCACCTATGCTGGTCCCGTGCGCGAGCGACGGGTTTCGCTGGTGTGGGCGGGCTTCGTCGCCGCCGCGTTGGTCTCCGTCGTGCTCGTCCTCCGGCGTGAGGACCGCCTCTCCGACCTGCACATCTACTACGGCGCGGTGGCTGACCTGCGCGCGGGGCACCCGCTGTACTCCTACGTCGCGGAGAACGGGGGCCCGTTCACCTACCCGCCGTTCGCGGCGCTGGTGCTCTGGCCGATCACGCTCGCCGCGGAGCCGGTGGTGCAGGTGTTCTGGCTGTTGACGACCTGCGCGGCGGTGGTCGCCGTCGCCGTGCCGGTGGGCAACACGTTGGTGCCCGGGCGATCCCGCCGGCCGCTGGTCGTGGCGGCCGTGGCGCTGGTGCTGATGCTCTCCGCCCCGGTCCAGAGCAACCTGCGCTTCGGCCAGGTCAGCATCTTCGTGGTGCTGCTGGCGCTGCTCGACGCCATGGGTGTCGTCCCACCGCGCCTGCGCGGGGTGCTCGTCGGGGTGGCGTCCGCGATCAAGCTGACCCCGCTGCTGTTCGTGGTGTACTTCCTCGCGGCCCGGCGCTACCGCGACGCCGCCCGGGCCATGGCGACGTTTCTGGCCTGCGCCGGGCTCGCCGCGGCCGTCCTGCCGGCCGAGAGCTGGACCTACTGGGCCGGGACGGTGGCGCAGACCCGCCGGATCGGCAACCTCGCGTCGCTGGGAAACCAGTCAGTGCACGGGATGCTGCTGCGCCTCGGGGTGGACGAGACGTCGCTGCCCCTGCTCTGGGTCGCCCTGGTGGCGGTGATCTGCGCGGTGGCGCTGCTGCGCGCGCGGCAGCTGGCGGCGCAGGGCCGTCCCGGGCACGCCGCGGTGCTCGTCGGCTGCGCCACCGTAGCCGCGTCGCCGGTCTCCTGGACCCACCACCAGGTCTGGCCGGTGTTGGCCGCGATGCTGCTGATCGGCACGTCCGGCGTGGCCCGCAAGGTCGCGGGGGTCGCGCTGCTGATCGCGATGACGGCGTCGCTGGGCGTGGTCCTCGATGCCGTCTCGCTACGGCCGGGGGTGCAGTTCCTCTTCGAGAACGCCCGCGCGCTCGGCGTCGTCGCACTCTGCCTGACAGGGTTCGGCGGGGTGGCGGTCGCCGCGGCCCGGACGAGACGCTCCGGGAGCACCGGACGCGCCTGGTTGCGCGTCGGGGTGGCGGTCGCGGCGACCGTCGCGTTCTTCGCCGTGCAGCCGCTGCCGGCGGGGGCGGATCCGACCTTCAAGGCGTACGCGCTCGACGACGTCGTCAACCCTCGGTACTTCTTCGTCTGCCGCAGCGCCGCGGCGTGCGCCTCCTTCGGCACCGGGGCGCCGGTCACCTTCGGCACCCGGCGGGAGAAGACGAAGGTGCGGGTGAACGGGGTGGTGTCGGCGAGCGTGGCGCGACTCGAGTACTACTCGGCCCCCGGCGGTTCGCCACGGGTCATACCACTGCTGACGGCATACCCGGGCACCCGGGTCTTCTCGTTCCGATCCGCGACGATGACGCACGGGCGCCTCGTCGCCTATGGCACTGACGGTCGGCCGATCAGCGTGTTCGACGACGAACTCGCTGCCGCGTTCCGCCCGGGCTCCAGGTAGGGAAGCCCGTCGGCGCCGCCGGCGGGTCCGGCCAGGACGGCCCTCGGCGGACCGCGGCGGTGGTGGCTCGGAGACTTTCGGCGTTCATGCCACGGCGCTGAAAGTGGGCGGCATTATGTCGTGTTATGAGAAGAAAGCCCGTCCTGGCGGTGCTGCTGGTCGCCGCGATGACGGCGGGCTGCGAGGCCACCGAGCGGCCGACGCCACGCACCGCTTCGTCTGCTCCGTCCGCCAGCGCCACCGCCCTCGAGCCGCCGCGGACCACGCTCACCGTGGTCGCGGCCGGCGACCTGCTGGTACATCCGGCGCTGAGCGAACAGGCCGCCGCGGACGCCCGGCGTGCCGGCCGCGACGGCCACGACTTCACCCAGGTGCTGGCCGCGGTCCGGGCCCGGGTGAGCGCCGCGGACCTGGGCATCTGTCACATGGAGACGCCGCTGGCCGAACCGGACGGCCCGTTCACCGGCTGGCCGGACTTCAGCGTGCCGCCGGAGCTGGCCGACGCGGCGGCCTGGGCCGGCTTCGACACCTGCTCCACCGCGTCCAACCACTCGCTGGACACCGGCGTCGACGGCATCGCCCGTACCCTGGAGAACCTGGACCGGGTGGGGCTGCGGCACACCGGCACGGCCCGCAGCGCGGCGGAGGCCCGGCGCCCCAACGTCCTGGACGTCGCCGGGGTGAAGGTCGCCCACCTGTCGTACACGGAGAGCTTCAACCAGATCCCGCTGCCGGCCGGACGGCCGTGGGCGGCCAACGCGATCGACGCCGACGCCATCCTGGCCGAGGCTCGGCGGGCGCGCGCCGCCGGCGCGGAGATCGTCATCCTGTCGCTGCACTGGGGCACCGAGTACCAGCACGAGCCGACCGGCGACCAGGCGGACCTCGCGCGCCAGCTGCTCTCCGCGCCCGAGATCGACCTGATCGTCGGGCACCACGTGCACGTGGTGCAGCCGTTCGAGAAGGTGGCCGGCAAGTGGGTCGCCTACGGCATGGGCAACCTGACGACCCGGTTCGCCGACGGCTCGCCGGAGAAGACCCAGGACTCGGTCGTCCCCCAGTTCACCTTCACCCGCACCGCGGCCGGCAGGTGGACGGTCACCGACGTGACGGTGGCGCCGACCTGGATGGAGTACCGGCCCCTCGCCCGGGTGGTCGACCTGAGCGCTGCGGCCGCCGCACCGACCTCGCCGGCCTGGCTCCGCGCCCGGTACGCCTCGATCATCCGGCGCATCGCCGGCTACGTGGACCAGCGCGGCGCCGTCGCCGCCGGGCTGCACATGCCGCACTGACCGGCTAGCGCCGCTCGGGCTCGCCGGCCTGCTCCCACAACGACCGCATCTCGTCGAACGCCTGCTCCATCAGCTGCACCATCGCCTGCCGGGCGCGCTCACCGTCGTGCCGCTGGATCGCCTGGGCGACGTCGGCGTGCAGCTGGAGGGCCTGCTCGTGCGGGTGGTGCGGCATGAGGTGATGCTTGTGCCGGCCGGTGAGCACCTCGGCGACGAGTTCCTGGAGCCGTAGGAACATTTCGTTGCCGGAGGCGAGCAGCACCCGGCGATGGAACTCGATGTCGAGATCGAGGAAGCGCTCCTCGTCGCCGGCCTTGCCGGCCGCCCACATCTTCGCCGCGAGCCCGACGAGGTCGCTCGCCTCGTCGTGACCGGCCCGACCGGCGGCCAGTTGGGCCGCGTGCGGCTCGACGGCGGTGCGTAGTTCGGTGATCGACCTGAGCTGCGCCATCCGACCGGCCGAGGCGAGCCGCCAGCGGATCACCTGCGGGTCGAAGACGTTCCAGGCGCTCGCCGGTCGGATCATCACCCCCACCCGGCGCCGGGTCTCGATGAACCCGATCGAGGCCAGCACCCGCAGCACCTCGCGGACGACCGAGCGGGACACGGCATAGCGCTCGACCAGCTCGTCGATGTTGAGCACCGCGCCGGGGGCCAGCTCACCTGCGCAGATGGCGGTGCCGAGGTGGTCGAGCACGCGTGCGTGCAGCCCGGACTCCACAGGGGTGGTCTGAGCGGCTGCAACCCCTAAGGAGGACCGTTCCACGCCAAGGATCATATCAGTTAGATCAACACCTTGAATAAGTCGGCTTTTTCGGCCTAGCATCCCGACGTTAAGCGGATGTAACACCGAGGTGGCGCCTCTCGACGGGGCAGCGACCACGACTGAAGGAGAGACAAGCGTGCGACGTCGATCGATAATCGGCACTTCTCTGGCCGTGGTCGCCGCCATGGGCCTGTCCGCCTGCGGTGGCGGTGGGGACGGCGGCGAGGGGTCGAAGACTCTTCGCGTGACGCTGGTGAACCACGTCTGGACGGAGAACATCAAGAAGGCCCTGCCGGAGTTCGAGCAGCAGTCGGGCCTCAAGGTCGAAGTCACCCAGCTCGGTGAGGACCAGCTCTCCGACCAGTACAACGTCAAGCTGAACGCCGGGTCCAGCGACATCGACGTGATGATGTACCGGCCGCTGCAGGAGGGGAAGCTGTTCGCCAAGAACAAGTACCTCGCCGACCTGAGCGAGAAGGCCAAGTCGGACAGCGCGTTCGAGTTCAGCGACTTCCAGGCCGGGCCGGTGCAGGCCACCACCTATGAGGACAAGGTGGTCGGGGTGCCGATCATCACCGAGCAGGAGGTCCTCTACTACCGCAAGGACCTGCTGCAGAAGTCCGGCTTCGCCGCCCCGCCGAAGACCCTCGACGAGCTCAAGGCGCAGGCCGCGAAGGTCGAGGCCGACAACCCGGGCGTCGCCGGCTTCGTCGCCCGCACCGGCAAGGCGGCCGCCGTCACGCAGTTCTCCAGCTTCCTCTACAGCTTCGGCGGCGACTTCGTCGACGGCAGCGGCAAGGCCACGGTCAACACCGAGCAGGCCAAGCAGGCGTACGCCTACTACGGCGGGCTGCTGCGCGACCACGGCCCGGACAACATCAGCACCGACATGAGCTGGTCGGAGGCGATGGCGATCTTCACCCAGGGCAAGGCGGCGTTCTACACCGAGGCCAACTCGCTCTACAAGAACGCCACCGACCCGGCCAAGTCCAAGGTCGTCGACACCGTCGGCTTCACGGCCTTCCCGGCCGGCCCGGCCGGCTCCAAGCCGTACAACATCCCCTCCTGGGCGCTCGGTGTCAACGACGGCTCGGAGAACAAGGACAACGCCTGGAAGTTCATCCAGTGGGCGGCCGGCAAGGAGCAGTCGCTGGCGCAGCAGAAGGCCGGCGTCCCGGGTGCCCGCACCTCCGTCTGGGCGAACCCGGAGAGCACCTCCACCCTGCCGAAGGACCTCGCCGAGGCCAACACGGCCAGCACCGCCAACGGCGTCGGGCACGACCGCCCGCTGGTGGTGAAGGTGGCCGAGGCGCGCGAGATCGTCGGCCAGCCGATCGTCGACGCGATCACCGGCAAGGACGCGGCCGCCTCCGCGGACGCGGCCAACGAGGCGTTCCAGAAGTTCCTCGACGACGAGGCGAAGTAACCCGAGCGTTGGGCGGCGACGCCGGTCGGCGCCGCCGCCCCGCCGGGACCTGACCCCCGAACCCGGAGATCTCCATGTCAGCCGTCAGCACACCCCTCACCAGATCACCCGAGGCCTCCCCGGCGCCGCCCAGGGAGTCGGCCTGGTCGCGCTGGGCCAACGAGCATCGCAAGTGGCTCTTCGCGGCGCCCGCCATGGCGTTCGTCGCCATCCTGATCATCTTCCCGGTGGCGTGGACCGGATACCTCAGCCTCACCGACGCCGAGGGTTCGGTACGCGCCGAGAGCGAGTTCATCGGGTTCCAGAACTACCTCGACGTGCTCACCGACACCGACCGGTTCTGGCCGGCGGTGTTGCGGACGATCGCCTTCACCGGCGTCGTGCTGCTCTTCGAGGTCGTCCTCGGCATGGCGATCGCCCTGCTGCTGTGGCGGCCGTTCCGTGGTGAGAAGTGGGTCCGCGTCGCGATCCTGCTGCCGCTGGTGGCCACCCCGGTCGCGGTCGGCATGATGTGGCGTCTGATCTTCGACCCCAACATCGGGATGGCGAACCAGCTGCTCGGCTGGATCGGGATCGGCCCCCAGCCCTGGCTCTCCGGCCAGCACTCGGCTCTGCCCACGACGATGTTCATCGACATCTGGCAGTGGACCCCGATGGTCGTGCTGATCCTGCTCGCCGGGCTCACCTCGCTCTCGGACGAGCCCCAGGAGGCGGCCCGCATCGACGGCGCCAGCACCTGGCAGCGGTTCCGGCACGTCACCCTGCCGCTGCTGATGCCCACCGTGATCGTCGCGATCCTGCTGCGGGGCATCGACGCGCTGAAGACCTTCGACATCCTCTACGCGACCAAGGGCCGCGGCGGCGGGTCCTTCCACGAGGTGGAGACCCTCAACGTGTACGCCTACGGCCTCAGCTTCGACTACAACGACTACGGCGTCTCGTCGACCGTCCTCATCATCTTCTTCCTGATCATCATCGGGGTGATGTGGGCCCTGACGTACCGCAAGAAGGGGCTGGAGCGATGAAGCCGAGCAGGCCGTACCAGGCGTTCCGGGCGGTGGCCCTCACCCTCGTGGTGTTCGCGCTGATGGCGCCGCTGCTCTGGATGATCACCGCGTCTTTCAAGACCAACGTGGACATCTACGACACCGCCAAGGCGTTCGTCTTCTCGCCCACCCTGAAGAACTACGACACGGTGCTCCAGCAGGCCAACTACGTCCAGTTCATCGGCAACAGCCTCTGGGTGGCGTTCGCGGCCACCGTGTTCTCGCTCGTCCTCGGGGTGCCCGCCGCGTACTCGATGAGCCGGTTCAACATGAAGAAGTCCGCGCTGGTCGTGCTGATGGCCCGGGTGATTCCCGGCGTCTCGCTGCTGGTGCCCTGGTACTACGTCTTCTCGAACCTGAAGCTGGTCGGCGGGTTCAGCGTGCTGATCCTGAGCCACATGTTCGTGTCGCTGCCGCTGATCGTCTACATCATGATGGGCTACTTCGACGGCCTGCCGACCGAGCTGGAGGAGGCCGCGCTCGTCGACGGGCTGACCCACATCGGCGCGTTCCGGCGGATCACCCTGCCGCTGTCGGTGCCCGGCGTGGCCACCGCGGGCATCCTCTCCTTCATCTTCTCCTGGAACAACTTCATGTTCGCCCTGGTGCTCGCCGGCGCCGACACGAAGACGTTGCCCGTGGCGATCTTCGACTTCGTCGGCTACGCCAGCATCGACTGGGGCGGCCTGATGGCCGCGGCCACCGTGGTCACCTTGCCGATCATGGTGATCGCCCTGTTCGTGCAGAAGTACGTCGTCTCCGGCCTCACCGCCGGCGCCACGAAGGGCTGACGCGCCATGACCACGATCGCGAAGGTGGAGACGTTCCTCGTCGCACCGCGCTGGCTGTTCGTCCGGGTCGAGACGTCCTCGGGCATCGTCGGCTGGGGCGAGGCGACCTGCGAGGGCCGGTCCGAGACCGTACGCACCGCCGTGGAGCAGCTCAGCGAGTTGCTCGTCGGGCGGGACGCGCTGCGCATCGAGGACCACTGGCAGGTGATGACGAAGGGCTCCTTCTACCGGGGCGGCCCGATCCTGTCCAGCGCGGTCGCCGGGCTGGACCAGGCGCTGTGGGACATCGCCGGCAAGCACTTCGGCGCGCCCGTGCACCAACTGCTCGGCGGCCCGGTCCGGGACCGGATCCGGGTCTACGGCTGGGTCGGCGGCGACGAGCCCGCCGAGGTCCGCGACCAGATCAGCGCCCAGGTCGAGGCGGGCCTGACCGCGGTGAAGATGAACGCCTCCGGGCGGATGAGCCCGGTCGCGTCGGTCGCCGAGATCGACGCCGTGGTCCAGCGGGTGGCCGCCGCCCGGGAGGTGCTCGGCGACGACCGGGACGTCGCTGTCGACTTCCACGGACGGTTCACCCTCGCCACCGCGCGCCGGATCGCCCCGCTCCTGGAGCCGTACCGACCGTTCTTCCTCGAAGAGCCGGTGGTGCCGGAGAACTCGCACCTGATCGGGGAGTTCGTCCGCGCCACCAGCACGCCGGTGTCGACGGGGGAGCGGCTCTACAACCGGCAGGAGTTCCTGCCCGTGTTGCAGGCCGGCATCGCCGTCGCCCAGCCGGACCTGTCGCACGCCGGCGGCATCACCGAGGTCCGCAAGATCGCCACGCTGGCCGAGGTGTACGACGTGCAGCTCGCTCCGCACTGCCCGCTCGGGCCGATCGCCCTCGCCGCCTGTCTGCAGGTCGGCTTCGCCACGCCGAACTTCCTGATCCAGGAACAGAGCATCGGCATCCACTACAACCAGGGCGCCGAGGTGCTCGACTACTGCCTCGACAAGACTCCGCTGACCTTCGTCGACGGGTACGTGTCTCGGCTCACCGCGCCCGGCCTCGGCATCGAGATCGACGAGCACGCGGTACGGACGGCGGACAAGCGGGGGCACGCCTGGCGCAGTCCGACCTGGCGGCACCTCGACGGCTCCTACGCGGAATGGTGAGACAGATGCCCCTCGACCTCGTCGCGGAGCTGACCGCGACCCGAATCCTCGCGGTCATCCGCGGCACCGACACCGACGCCGCGATCGCCGCGGGCACCGCCCTGCTCGACGAGGGCGTACGCATTGTGGAGGTCGCCCTCACCACGCCGGGCGCGGCGCGCGCCGTCGAGGCGCTGCGCGCCGCCGCGCCCGCCGGGTCGCTGGTCGGCGCCGGCACGGTGCTCACCACCGCCGACGTCGCCGACGTGGCCGCCGCGGGCGCACAGTTCGTGGTGACCCCCGCCGTGGTCGAGTCGATCGCCGAGGCCGCCCGCCGCGGTCTTCCGGTCGCCGCCGGGGCGCTGACCCCGACGGAGGCGTACACCGCGATGCGGTTGGGGGCGTCGGCGGTCAAGCTGTTCCCGGCGTCGGTCGGCGGCCCGGCGTACCTGAAGGCGGTGCGCGACCCGTTCCCGGACATCCCGTTCGTCGCGGTCGGCGGCGTCGGCCTGGCCGACGTGCCCGGCTACCTGCGGGCCGGCGCGATCGCGGTCGGTGTCGGCGGTCCGCTGGTCGGCGACGCGGCCTCCGGCGGTGACCTGACCGCCCTGCGGGAGCGGGCGCGCACCTACCTGGCCGCCCTGGCAGAGCCGGTGCCCGCGTGAGCATGCCGGACCTGCTCACCTTCGGCGAGTCCATGGTGTCGCTGCGCGCGGACGGACCGCTCGCCGCCGGCGGCGCGCTGCGGATGCACCTGGCCGGCGCCGAGTCCAACGTGGCGGTGGGGCTGGCCCGGCTGGGTCACCGGGCCGCCTGGGTCGGCCGGGTGAGCACCGACGAGCTGGGCGAGTACCTGTTGCGGCAGCTGCGGGCCGAGGGCGTCGACGTCGACGCGGTCGCCCGCGACGCCGACCGCCCGACCGGTCTGATGTTCCTGGAGCAGCGCACCGCCGACCTGACCCGGGTGCAGTACCACCGGGCCGGGTCGGCCGGTTCGGCGCTGCGCGTCGACGACCTGCGGGCGTCGCTGGCGGCGGGCGCGCGGATGCTGCACCTGACCGGCATCACCCCGGCGCTGTCCGAGACCGCCCGCGCGGCCACCCGCTGGGCGGCCGAGACCGCCGCCGAGGCGGGGATCCCGGTCTGTCTTGACGTCAACTACCGCGCCCGGCTCTGGTCCCGCGACGCCGCTCGCGAGGTGCTCACCCCGCTGGCCGGGTACGCCTCGATCGTCGTCGCCTCCGCCGACGAGCTGGACCTGGTCGGCGACCCGGGGGCCGACGAGGCGGCGACCGTGGCGGGCCTGTTCCGGCGCGGCGTGCGGACCGTCCTGGTCAAGCTGGGCGGCGACGGCGCCCGGGCGCACACCCCGGCCGGGGTCGAGAGCGTCGGAGTGTTGGCGGTGACCCCCGTCGACACCGTGGGCGCGGGCGACGCGTTCACCGCCGGGTACCTCTCCGGCCTCTTCGACGGACTCGACCTGGCCGGTCGGCTGCGCCGCGCGGCCGCCCTCGGCGCCTTCGCCGTCTCCACCCGCGGCGACTGCGAAGGGCTGCCGCGCCGCGCCGAACTGTCCCTTCTCGACGGCCACGAAGCGGGCAGCGTCCTGCGCTAGCCAGCCCGCGCACCGGTAATGATGAAAGGCACCCCGTGAAAATCGTCGCAGCGGACGTCATCGTGTCCAGCCCCGACCGCAACTTCGTCACCCTGAAGATCACCACCGATGAGGGGCTCACCGGCCTGGGTGACGCCACCCTCAACGGTCGTGAGCTCTCCGTCGCCTCCTACCTGCGCGACCACGTCGCCGCGCTGCTGATCGGGCGGGACCCGCACCGCATCGAGGACACCTGGCAGTTCCTCTACCGCTCGGCGTACTGGCGGCGTGGGCCGGTCACCATGGCCGCGATCGCCGCGGTCGACGTCGCGCTCTGGGACATCAAGGCCAAGGCCGCCGGCATGCCGCTGTACCAGCTGCTGGGCGGCGCGTCGCGCACCGGCATCATGGCGTACGGCCACGCGTCGGGTCGGGACATCCCGGAGCTGTTCGACTCGATCCGCCAGCACCTGGACGAGGGCTTCCGGTCGATCCGCGTGCAGACCTCGGTGCCGGGCATCAACGCCGTCTACGGGGTGGCCGCCCAGCCCAGCGCCGACGGCAAGCGCTACGACTACGAGCCGGCGCAGCGCATCCCGCTGCCCGCCGAGGAGGACTGGGACACCCGGGCGTACCTGCGCCACCTGCCCGACGTCTTCGAGGCGGTGCGCAACGAGTTCGGCCCGGAGCTGCCGCTGCTGCACGACGGTCACCACCGGATGACCCCGATCCAGGCCGCCAAGCTGGGCAAGGCGCTCGAACCGTACGACCTGTTCTGGCTGGAGGACTGCACCCCGGCGGAGAACCAGGAGGCGCTGCGGCTGGTCCGCCAGCACACCACCACCCCGCTGGCGATCGGCGAGGTCTTCAACACCGTGTGGGACTACCAGACGCTGATCCGGGAGCAGCTGATCGACTACGTGCGGTCCGCGGTGACCCACACCGGCGGCATCACCGCCATGCGCAAGCTGCTCGACTTCGCCGCCCAGTACCAGATCAAGTCCGGCATCCACGGCCCCACCGACATCTCGCCGGTGGGCATGGCCGCGGCGCTGCACCTGGACCTGGCCATCCACAACTTCGGCATCCAGGAGTACATGAAGCACAGCCCACTGGCGAACGAGGTGTTCCGGCAGTCGTTCACCTTCACCGACGGCTACCTGCACCCCGGCGACCAGCCGGGGCTCGGGGTGGAACTCGACGAGGAGGCCGCGGCGCGGTTCCCCTACGTGCCGGCCTACCTGCCGTTCAACCGGCTCAAGGACGGGACGGTCCATGACTGGTGAGCGCGGCGACGGGCAGCCCACTCGGCACGTCGTGGTGATGGGCGTCTCCGGCGCCGGCAAGACCACGGTGGCGCGCGGGATCAGCGAGGCGACCGGGCTGATGTTCGCCGAGGCGGACGAGTTCCACTCCGCGGCCAACGTGGCCCGGATGCGCTCCGGCGTACCGCTCGACGACGACGCCCGCTGGCCGTGGCTGCGCGACCTGGCCGCCTGGATGGCCGAGCGTGGCGCGGAGGGCCGGTCGACGGTGCTGGCCTGCTCGGCGTTGCGGCGCTCGTACCGGGACGTGCTCCGGCAGGGCCCGCCGTCGGTGGAGTTCGTGCACCTGGACGGCTCGGCTGAGGTCATCCGGGACCGAATGTCCCGCCGCGCGGGGCACTACATGCCGGCGAGCCTGCTCGAGTCGCAGCTCGCCACGCTGGAGCGGGCCGAGCCGGACGAGTCGGTGCTCGTGCTCGACGTCGCGCTCGGCGCGGACGAACTCGTCGCGGCGGCCGTCGACGGCCTCGGCCTGCCGGCCGCGACGGCGGTGGGGGAGCGGTAGTCGCCGTCGGTCCGCGGAATTGTCGGCGCCGGCCGCTACGGTCGTCACATGGTGGCCGTCGCCGACGTCCGGGCGCTGGCCCGGACGCTGCCCCGCAGCACCGAGCACCTCGTCCACGACCGGGTGAAGTTCCGGGTCGGAGCGATCGTCTACGTCGCCTTCAGCCGCGACGAGGCGACGATGGGCTTCGGCTACCCGAAGGAGGAGCGCGACGCCCTGATCGCCGCTGAGCCGGAGTTGTTCTTCCTTCCCCGCGCCTCCGACCTGCGCTTCCACTGGGTCTGCTGCCACACCGCCCGGCTCGACCACGACTACATGACCGAGCTGGTGACCGAGGCGTGGCGGATGGTCGTGCCGAAGTTCCTGGCCCGCCAGCGGCTCGGCCGCTGAGGGCCTCGGTCAGGAAGCGCCGAGCCGGGGGACGACCGGCCGCACCTCGACCGGGGCGCCCGGCGCGCCGCCGGCCCGCGACGCATACTCCGGGACACCCACGCAGGTGAAGAGCAGCGTCGCGAGGTCGTCGGGCTCGCCCAGCAGGGCGGGGACCGCCGAGTCGACGAAGGTCATCCCGGACGCGCTCGCGCCCAGGGCGTACGCGGCCAGGTGCAGCCGCCCCTCCACCAGCCCGGCCGCCAACTGGGCGTCGCGGTAGGTCCGGTCGTCGAGCGCGGCGAGCGGGGTGGCCGCGACGACGACGTACGCCGCGTCGCCGGCGAGCGACTGGTCCAGGCAGACCCGCAGCAGTTCGTCGCGCAGGTTCCCGGCGCGCAGCGGACGCGACAGGTCGGGCCACCGGTAGAGCCCGGGCGCGGTGCCGTCGACTCCGTGCACGGCGACCCAGTGCGGCACCGCCACGTCCCGCAGCGCGGCGGCCAGCGGCCACTCCAACTGCCGGCGCGACAGGGTGCCGGAGCGGTCCATCCGCCGCTGCGAACCCCGCCGGCGGATGACCTCGTCGAGTGAGCCGGACGGCGGGACGTCCGGCAGCGGGTCGCCGGCCGGCCAGGGTGCGCCCAGCTCGTCCCGCTCGCCGGCGCGCTGGGCGGCGGTGCAGAGCGGAAACTCGACCGGCGGCAGCTCACCCGGGAGCGCCGGCCCGGCCGGCCCGATCGCCGGCTCGCCGTCGCCGAGGGTGAGCAGCGCGAGGGGGTATTCGTGCACCCCGTCCGCGCCGACGAGCCGTCGCACCGGGGCGTCCGGGAAGAGCGAGCGCACTCGGGGCGCGAGGCCGGCGCTCGCGGCGGCCGCGGCGAGCTGGGACAGCAGGGTGCCGGCGTCCCAGTAGAGGTGCCGCCAGCCGCGTTCGGCGTAGCGCCACCCGGTCCGCCACGGCACGCCCGTCACGACGAGGGTGGTCGCCGCCCCGTCAGCGGCGGGGCCGACCTGGACCAGGGCGTGCCGAGCCGGGTCGTACCAGTGCACGCCGTCCGGGACGCCGGCGACGCCGCGGGTGCTCGCGTAGACCTCGAGCGGGAAGCGGGCGCCCGCCGAGCCGGACGCGCGGTAGAGGACCGGGCGTCCGTTGCGCTCGGCGGTGCGGACCACCCCGGCGCCGAGGAAGAGCACCCGGCCGAGCTGTGCGGCGTCGAGGACGTGGGCGGGGGACGCGGCACCGGCGAGCACGGCGGTGGCGGGCACGCCCGGGTCGGGCAGTTCGCGCGGCAGCTCAAGGACGGGCGGGCCGGCCGGATAGCCCTTCATCGGCGGCGGCAGCGTCCCGGGATCGTTCGGGACGAGGTCGTGGCGCACCCGCGGGTCGTCGACGGGCACGTCCCACTCGCGGCCCGGCAGGTACGACGTCAGACGGTGCAGCAGCCCGGCACCGGATTCGAGGTCCACCCGCCCATCCTGCCAGCGTGCGACACCGCCTCGGATCCGGCGTCGCGTGACAGTTTCGGCGGGGTTCGTCGCTGGCGGCGGGCGGGACGGGGCAATCATCCACCTACGGAGCGGCGACCGAGCAGACTCGGACTCGACGGACGGTAGCCGCTCGGGAGAGACGATGGCGATCACGCAACCTGACGGGGCCGCGACGAGATGGGTCCCCCGTGCCGGGCAGCGGATCCATGCCGAGGTCACGTCGGGCTCCGGCACGCCGATCGTTCTCCTGCACGGCTTCCCCGACAACCTGCACCTCTACGACGACCTCCTGCCCCACCTGCGGGGTCGGCCCGTGGTGCGGTTCGACTTCCTCGGCTGGGGACGCTCCGACAAGCCGCACGGCTATCCGTACACCGCGGACAACCAGACCGGCGACATCGCCGCCGTGATCGATCAGCTGGATCTGCGGTCGGTGGTGCTGGTCGCGCACGACGCGTCCGGTCCTCCCGCGATCGACTGGGCGCTCATGCACCCGCACCGGGTGGCGGCGCTGGTGCTGCTCAACACCTACTACCATCCCGTGGTCGGCCTGCGGCGACCGCCGGCGATCGCGTTGTTCTCCACGCCGCTGCTGCGGCGTGCGACCCGTCGGGTCGTCGGCCGGTGGCGCGACCTCGACCGACGTCTGTACACCTGGCAGGTGGGCCGGTTCATGGCGGACCCGGGTCGGCGCAGGGCCGTGGTGCCCGCCCTGTACCAGCAGTTCGTCCCCGCCGAACCGGCCTTCTGGCGGCTGAACGACGACCTGCTCGGCACGATCTGGGCGCGACGTCGCCGGCTCGCGGACGTGCGCCGGTTCGACCGGCCCGTACGGGTGGTCTTCGGCGCCGAGGACCGCTACCTCAACCCCCGCGTCGCCCGGGCGCTGGCGCGGCTGTTCCCCCGCGCGGACCTTCAACTGATCCCGGGCGCCCGCCACTACGTGCAGATCGACGCGCCCGCCGCGACCGCGCAGGCGATTCTCGCCGCCGGGTAGTGTCTGCCGCCCGCGGCACGGTGCCCGTCATACGCGGTGCCCGTCATACGCGGTGCCCGTCGTGCGCCGCGGAGGGAGGACGGGCACGAGCCGGGCAGCACGGTCGCCCAAACGGGCAGGACATTTACCGGCTATCACCGGATCTGGCGCGTTCCCTGCGGGTGGCCGGTTGCGCGAAGCGGGCAGTAACCCTCCGGGATCGACGCGATGTGCTGGTCGTCACACCCCCGTAACGGTGTTAGAACAATAGACACCGATGAGCGGGAGGTGAGCGATGAACGCCTCGGAGCGCCGGCAACGCATCCTCGCCCTCGCCCGTGACCAGGGCGTCGTCGACGTACGCAAGCTCGCCGCCGAACTGGTCGTCGCGGCCGAGACCGTGCGGCGCGACCTGCATCGGCTCGAACAGCAGGGCCTGGTGCGGCGTACCCACGGCGGCGCCTATCCGGTGGAGACCGCGCGGTTCGAGACGACCCTCGACACGCGGACCACCCGGCTGGTGACGGAGAAGCGCCGGATCGCCGCGGCCGCGGCGCAACTCCTCGGTGACGCCGAGTCGATCTTCATCGACGAGGGATACACCCCGCAGTTGATCGCGGAGGCGCTGCCGGCCGAGCGGGCGCTGACCGTCGTCACCGCGTCGCTGGACACCGCCGCGATGCTCGCCGCGTCGCCGGCGACCACCGTCCTGCTGCTGGGTGGCCGGGTCCGTGGCCGGACCCGGGCCACGGTCGACCACTGGGCGATCGAGATGCTCGCCGGCTTCGTGATTGACCTGGCCTTCGTCGGCGCCAACGGCATCTCCCGCGAACACGGCCTGACCACGCCGGATCCCGCCGTCGCCGCCGTCAAGGCGCAGGTGGTGGCGGTGTCCCGGCGGGTGGTCTTCGCGGGTGTGCACACCAAGTTCGGCGCCAGCAGCTTCTGTCGCTTCGCCGACGTCACCGACGTCGACACGATCGTCACGGACGCCGCGCTGCCGGCGTCCGAGGCGCACCGCTACTCACTGCTCGGTCCCGTGGTCCAGCGCGTCTGACCGCCCGACCGACCGCACCCCGCACCACACCACCACCACCGATCCTGGAGGTTTGCTGTGCCCGGAACACGGACTGCGCACCGCTGGCGACCCCCACTGGCCCTCGCCGTCGCGGCCCTGCTCGCCTCGACCGCCTGCTCCGGAGCCGGCGGTGGCTCCTCCGGCGGCGACGACGCCAAGACCATCACCGTCCTGATGGTGGGCAACCCGCAGATGGAGGACCTCGCCAAGGTCACCGCCGACAACTTCACCAGGCAGACCGGCATCACGGTGCGGTTCACGATCCTGCCGGAGAACGAACTGCGCGACAAGGTCACCCAGGACGTCGCCACCCAGGGCGGCCAGTACGACGTGGCGACGATCGGCGCGTACGAGGCGCCGATCTGGTCGAAGAACGGCTGGCTGCACGAACTCAGCTCGTACGCCGACGCGGACGCCGGCTACGACAAGTCCGACCTGCTTCCGCCGATGGTCACCTCGCTCTCCGGTGAGGACGGCAAGCTCTACGCGGCCCCGTTCTACGGGGAGTCGTCGTTCCTCATGTACAACAAGGAGCTCTTCGCCGCCAAGGGCCTGACCATGCCCGAGCGGCCGACCTGGCAGCAGGTCGCGCAGTTCGCGGCGCGGCTCGACGACGACCGGGCCGGCGTCGCCGGCATCTGCCTGCGGGGGCTGCCCGGCTGGGGCGAGCTGTTCGCCCCGCTCACCACGGTCGTCAACACCTTCGGCGGTACCTGGTTCGACCAGAGCTGGACCCCGCGGGTCAACGCGCCGGAGTTCGTCGAGGCCACCCGTTTCTACGTGGACCTGGTCCGCGCGCACGGCGCGCCGGGGGCGCCGCAGGCCGGCTTCACCGAGTGCCTGAACACCTTCGGGCAGGGCAAGGCCGCGATGTGGTACGACGCCACCTCGGCCGCCGGCACGCTGGAGGACGCCTCGGCCAGCACCGTGGCCGGCAAGGTCGGCTACGTCTACGCGCCGGTCAACAAGACCTCCTCGTCCGGCTGGCTCTGGGCCTGGGCGCTGGCGATGCCGAAGACCACCAAGAACGCCGACGCCGCCTGGCGGTTCATCTCCTGGGCCACCGGCAAGGAGTACGAGCGACTGGTCGGCTCCTCGCTCGGCTGGTCCCGGGTGCCGGCGGGGAAGCGGCAGTCGACCTACGCGATCCCCGAGTACCGGCAGTCCGCATCGGCGTTCGCGGACCTGACGCTGAAGTCGATCCAGGAGGCCGACCCGAAGAACCCCGGCGTGCAGCCCCGTCCCGCGCTGGGGGTGCAGTTCGTCGGCATACCGGAGTTCGCCGACCTCGGCACCAAGGTGTCGCAGGAGGTCTCGGCGGCGATCGCCGGCAGCACCACCGTGGAGAAGGCGCTCACCGACGGCCAGCGGTTGGCCGAGGAAGTCGCCAAGGAGTACCGGTAGCCGCCATCGGGGGCGGTGGGTCCGTACGCCGCCGCCCCCGGCCGAGCAACGAGGTGAACCGATGACCCAGACCCTCAGCACCGGCGCCGGCCCGACCCGCCGGGCCCGGGCGGCGGCGCCGGCGCGCGCTCGACCCGCCGAGCGCTGGAGCCGGCGTGCGCCGCTGCTGCCCGCCCTGATCTTCGCGATCATCGTGACCCAGGTCCCGTTCCTGGTCACCCTCTACCTGTCCACCCTCGACTGGAACGCGCTGCGCCCCGGCGAGCGCGGCTTCGTCGGCCTGGCCAACTACGACGAGGTGCTCACCGACGCCCGGCTGCGCGCGGCCCTGCTCAACACGGTGGTGCTCACCGCCGGCTCGGTGCTCGTCTCGGTGCTGCTCGGGCTCGGCCTCGCGATCCTGCTGGACCGGAAATTCCCCGGTCGGGGGATCGTGCGGACCCTGCTCATAACCCCGTTCCTGGTGATGCCGATGGCGGCGGCGCTGCTGTGGAAGCACGCCATCTACAACCCGGCGTACGGCCTGATCAACGGCATCGTCGGTGGCAGCACCGACTGGGTGTCGCAATATCCGATGCTCTCCGTCGTCGCCACCCTGGTCTGGCAGTGGACGCCGTTCATGATGCTGATCATCCTGGCCGGCCTGCAGGGCCAGTCGACGGAGACGCTGGAGGCGGCCCGGGTCGACGGCGCCGGCCCGTGGCAGGTCTTCGTCCGGATCACGCTGCCCTATCTACGCCCGTACCTGGAACTCGGCGCCCTGCTCGGGTCGATCTACCTGGTGCAGACCTTCGACGCGGTCTTCACCATCACCCAGGGTGGCCCGGGCACCGCCACCACCAACCTGCCGTACGAGATCTACCTGACCACCTTCCGCAAGTTCGAGTACGGCGAGGCGGCAGCCGCCGGCGTGGTGGTGGTGATCGGCACGATCGTCGTGGCGACCTTCGCGCTGCGGGTGATCTCCAGCCTGTTCCGGATGGAGGACGCGCGATGACCGCCCTACGCGAGAACCCCGAGCGGCTCGCCCCGACGCCCGCTCGCCCGCCGGGCCGTCGCAACCGGCGGGTCGCCCCGGCCGGCGTGGCGTGGACCGCCGTCGCCTGGCTGGCCGGGCTGCTCTTCTTCCTGCCGGTGCTCTGGATGGTGCTGACCGGCTTCAAGCGGGAGGTGGACGCGGCGAGCAACCCGCCGTCCTGGTTCTTCACCCCGGTGCTCGACGGCTACCGGCAGGTCTTCGACCGCGACCTCACCCCCTACCTGCTCAACTCGCTGATGGCCAGCCTGCTCTCGACCCTGCTCGTGCTGCTGCTGGCCACTCCGGCGGCGTACGCGCTGTCGATCCGACCGGTGGCGAAGTGGCGCGACGTGCTCTTCTTCTTCATCAGCACCAAGATGCTGCCTGCGGTGGCCGCGCTCCTGCCGGTCTACCTGCTGGTCAAGGAACTCGGCATGCTCGACAACGTCTGGACGATGATCGTCCTCTACACCGCGATGAACCTGCCGCTCGCGGTCTGGATGATGCGCTCCTTCCTGCTGGAGGTCCCACCGGCGTTGATCGAGGCGGCCGCCGTGGACGGGGCGAGCCTGCTCGTCACCATCCGCCGGATCCTGCTGCCGATCGTGGCGCCGGGGCTCGCCGCCACCGCACTGATCTGCTTCATCTTCAGTTGGAACGAGTTCTTCCTCGCGGTGAACCTGACCGCGACCCGGGCCGGCACCTCACCGATCTTCCTGGTCGGTTTCATCACCTCCGAAGGGCTGTTCCTGGCCCGGCTCTGCGCGGCGGCGACGCTGGTGTCGCTGCCGGTCGTGCTCGCCGGGTGGATCGCCCAGAAACAACTCGTCCGAGGACTCTCTATGGGGGCGGTCAAGTGAAAGCAGCGGTCATCGTCACGCCGGGTCAGATCTCGATCGAATCGGTGCCGGACCCGGCGCCCGGGCCCCGCGACGTCGTGGTGCAGGTCGCCGGGTGCGGTATCTGCGGCACCGACCTGCACATCCTGGACGGCGAGTTCGCCCCGGCGTATCCCATCGTGCCCGGCCACGAGTTCGCCGGCACGGTGGTGGCGACCGGCCGGGACGTCACCGAGGTGCGGGTCGGCGACGCCGTCGCGGTCGACCCGTCGCTGCACTGCGGGGAGTGCTACCAGTGCCGCCGCGGCCGGGGCAACCTCTGCGAGCGGTGGGCGGCCATCGGCGTCACCGAGCCGGGCGGGGCCGCCGAGTTCGCGGTGGCCCCGGTGAAGAACTGCTTCCCGTTGCCCAACGGCGTGCGGCCGGCCGACGCGGCGCTGATCGAGCCGCTCTCCTGCGCGGTACGCGGCTTCGACGTGCTGCCCCGACGGCTCGGCGACCACTACCTGATCTACGGCGCCGGCACGATGGGGCTGATGATGCTGGAACTCGCCAAGCGCTGCGGGGCCGCCAGCGTGAGCGTGCTGGACCCGAATCCCACCCGGCTCGCCACCGCCGTCCGGCTGGGCTGCTCGGCGTCCGCTGCCAGTGCGGAGGAGTTGACCCGGCCGCGTGGCTGGGACGTGGTCATCGACTGCACCGGCGTGCGGGCCGCGATCGACGACGGGCTGCGCCGGGTGGCCCCGGCCGGGACGTTCCTCCAGTTCGGGGTCTCCGAGTATCGGACGCGGGCGACCATCGAGCCGTACCGGGTCTACAACCAGGAGATCACCGTGACCGGCTCGATGGCGGTGCTGCACAGCTTCGAACGGGCCGGCGAACTCTTCGCCGGCGGGCTGCTCGACCCCGAGGTGTTCATCAGCCACCGGTTCCCGCTGGAGAGCTACGCCGAGGCGATCGCCCAGTTCCGGGCCGGCGTCGGCCGGAAGATCGCGATCGTCGGCGCGGCCGACCCGGTGCCCGAGCCGGATCGGGCCGGGGCCGGGCAGGCCTGATCCGCCACCGCTGACGCGTTCCCGGCCGCCGCAGCGGCGGCGGCCGGGCCGGGCCTTGGGCACCGGTGCGGTGTGCGTCCTCTAGGCTGCGCACGTCGATATCGGCCGATCGAGGGGAGACGATCGTGTCGCACCATGGCACCGACACCAACGCCGAGGAGATTCCGCCGTCCGGAGTGGACAGCACCGTGCCGCACTCGGCGCGGGTCTACGACTGGTGGCTCGGCGGCAAGGACAACTTCGCGGTCGACCGGGCGATGGGAGCCGCGCTCATCGAGGCGATTCCCACGCTGCGCACCATGGCGAAGGAGAACCGGGGGTTCGTCCACCGGGTCGCCCGCTACCTGGTCGGTGAGGCGGGCATCCGCCAGTTCATCGACATCGGCACCGGCATCCCCACCCGGCCCAACCTGCACGAGGTCGCCCAAGCGGTCGCGCCGGAGACCCGGGTGGTCTACGTCGACAACGATCCGATCGTGCTGGCGCACGCCCGGGCGTTGATGATCAGCACCGAGCAGGGGCGCAGCGAGTACATCCACGCCGACCTGCGCCAGCCGGAGAAGATCCTGGCCGACGCCCGGCTCACCGAGACGCTCGACCTGGATCAGCCGGTGGCGCTCACCCTGATCGCGGTGCTGATGCTGCTGCGGGAGAGCGACGACCCGGCGGGCCTGCTGCGTACCCTGATGCAGGCGCTGCCTTCGGGCAGCTACCTCGCGATCACCCACCCGACCCAGGACTTCAACCCGACCGAGATGGCCGCCGCGGTCGCCGCGGCCACCCAGGGGCACATGACGCTGGTGCCGCGGACCCGGGCCGAGGTGGAGCGGTTCTTCGACGGCTGGGAACTGGTCGAGCCGGGCATCGTGCCCGTGATGGCCTGGCAGCCGGAGGACGGCGTCCCGGCGGATCCGCACGCGGCCTACTACTGGGCCGGCCTCGCCCGGAAACCGTGAGGTGTGCCGGCGCCCCGAACGGGTACGCGCCGCCGGACGAGATCCTCCGGGAGGCGCGGATGGCGATCGAGGCGCCGGACTATTTCCGGCCGGAGAGCGGGATGGTCCTCACCCACCTGTTGATCGTGCGCGACGTGGACCGTTCGCGGGAGTTCTACCGGCGGGTGCTGGGCGCGACGGTGGTGCGCGAACGCCAGCCGGCGATCCTGCTGTTCCACAACAGCTACATCGTGATCAACGACGAGGGCGGCCCGACCGACGACAAGCCCACCGTGCGGGCGCAGGCCCCGGCCGACCCGGACACGCTCAGCGGCGCGATGAACATCCGGGTCACCGACGTGCACGCGGTCTACGAGCAGTGGCGCTCCCGGGGCGGGGAGTTCCTGACCGAGCCGAAGGACCACGGCGTGGAGATCCGGTGCTACCTGCGGGACCCGGACGGTTATCTGATCGAACTCGGCCAGGGCACCGGGATCCTGGCCGACCCGGGCGGGACCGCCGGCGACTGAGCGCGCGCGGACCGCCGCCGGCTGCATTGACCCGCCGGTTCACGCGCGATGCGGTCCGGCGATCTCCCCCGACCCGCGGGGGATGAGCCGGGTCGGCACCAGGTGGGTGGTCGGCCGCCACTGCTCGCCGTCGAGCCGCCGGAAGATCAGCGCCGCGGCGACCCGCCCCATCTCGGACGGGCTCTGGGCGATGACGGTGACGGCCGGGTGCAGCAGGTCGGCGAGGGGGAAGTCGTCGAAGCCGACCAGCGCGACGTCCCGGTGCCGGTCGAGCTGCTGCAACGCGCGGATGGCGCCGATGGTGACCAGGTTCTGCGAGGTGAAGATCGCGGTCGGGGGGATGGCGGCGGCGAGCAACCGGCGTACGGCCGCCGCGGACTCCCGCTCGGTGTGCAGGTCGTGCACGATGTGCGCCGGCCGGATGCCGTGGTCGCTGAGCGCCTCCTTGAAACCCTGGAACCGTTGCCGTGCGGTCTGGATGCTCTGCAGGTCGCCGAGGTAGGCGATGTCGCGGTGCCCGTGCCGCACCAGGTGGTGCACGGCCGCCGCGGCACCGTCGTGGCCGTCGGCGAGCACCGCGTCGACGGGCAGGCCGATCGGTGGCCGGTCCACGAACACCACCGGTGTGCCGGCGCTGACCTCGCTCATCAGGTAGCTCTGGTTGTCGCTCGCCGGTACGACGACCAGCGCATCGGCCTGCCGCATGGTGAAGGCGCGGATCAGTTCGCGCTCCCGCTCGGGGTTCTCGTCGACGCTGCCGGCGAAGATGAGGACCTCCCGGTCCCGTGCGGCGTCCTCGAGGGCCCGGTGCAGGGCGGCGGAGAACGGGTTGGCGAGATCCTCCAGCACCGCGGCGATCGCCGCCGTCCGGCCGCTGGACCGGCGGAGGCTGCTCGCGGTGAAGTTCGGCCGGTAGTCCAGTTGGGCGATCGCCCGCCGCACGGCGGCCAGCTTCTGCGGGGAGACCCCCGGCTCGCCGTTCACCACGCGGGAGACGGTCTTGGGGCTGACCTTGGCGAGCAGCGCGACGTCGCGGAGTGTGGGTCGTGCCCGCGTGACCATCGGGGTGGGCACGGCAGCGCTCACGTGGCGGCCGAGCCGCGAACAGGTGGACGGATTCCCATCCCGTGCCCTCCCTCCATCAGGGACGCCGATGTCGCGCCGTGCTGCGACGCCATGGCCGTCCGGGCATGGTGGCCCAGTCTTGACATCGATGTCAAGAGTGTCCACAGGGTTACGTGCGCGTTTCGCAAGAGCTGTCGAGCAGGCATTGACATCGGCGGCAACCGTCTGGAAACTGCCGTGACATCGTTGTCGTGCTTGCCCGGCGAGCCGGTCCGGGACTTTTCCTTGGGAGAGAACATGATTCGACGCATGGGACGGTCGGGCGTCCTGCTTGCCGCCGCGCTCGCGGGCGGCATGGCCCTCAGCGCATGCGGTAGCGGCTCGGACGGCGGCTCCGCCGACGGCGGCGTCGCGGTATCGCTGATCACCAAGAACTCGACCAACCCGTTCTTCGTGACCATGCAGGAGGGTGCGAAGAAGGCCGCCACGGCCGAGGGCGTGAAGCTCACCGTCGCGGCCGGCAAGGAGGACGGCGACGAGGCCGGTCAGGTCCAGGCCATCGAGGACGCCATCGCCCGCGGCGACGAGGGCATCCTGATCACTCCGAACGGCCCCGGCGTGAACCCCGCCATCAAGAAGGCCCGCGACGCCGGGCTCTACGTGATCGCGCTGGACACCCCACCCGACCCCGCCGACACCGTGGACATCACCTTCGCGACGGACAACTTCAAGGCCGGCGAACTGATCGGCAAGTGGACGGCCGGCCAGCTCGCCGGCAAGCCGGCGACCATCGCCCTGCTGGACCTGTTCAACGACAAGGTCGTCTCCGTCGACTACAACCGTGACCAGGGCTTCCTCACCGGGATGGGCATCGCCACCGGCGACAAGAAGAAGAACGGCGACGAGGCGAAGACCGGCAGCTACTCGGGCGGCAGCTACACCATCGCCTGCAACGAGCCCACCAACGGCGCCGAGGACGGCGGCCGGACGGCGATGGAGAACTGCCTGAGCCGCAACCCCGCCATCAACGTCGTCTACACCATCAACGAGCCGGCCGCGGTCGGCGCGCACAAGGCCCTGCAGGCCGCGGCGAAGGCGCAGGGCGTCCTGATCGTCTCGGTCGACGGCGGCTGTGACGGCGTACGCCAGGTCGCCGGCGGGGTCATCGGCGCGACCTCCCAGCAGTACCCGGTGAAGATGGCCGAGCTGGGCGTCCAGGCGATCAAGAAGATCGCAAACGACGGGCAGAAGCCCGAGGTCTCGGCGGGCCTGGACTTCTTCGACACCGGCGTCGCACTGGTCACCGACAAGGCGAGCACCGGCGTCGAGAGCATCACCAGCGCCGACGGCGCCCAGCGCTGCTGGGGCTGAGTCAGCCGCCGACGAGGCACCCGGGTCGCGCCGTCCCGGGTGCCTCGCCCCGGCAGTTCGTCCACCTCCGTCGACAACGGCAGGGAGCCGCCGTGACCACCACGACACCACCGACCACCGCCGCGCAGCAGTTCGCGCTGCGCCGGCACTCGCCACTGCAACGCGTACAGCACCTGCTGCACGCGCACCCGGCGATCAGCCCCTTCCTGGTGCTGGTCATCGCGTTCGTCGTCTTCTCCACGCTCAACCCGCGGTTCGCCTCACCCAACTCGCTCAGCCTCGTGCTGCAGCAGGTCGCCGTCATCGGTGCGCTCGCGGTCGGCCAGACGCTGATCATCCTCACCGCCGGGATCGACCTGTCGGTCGGCGCGATCGTCATCCTGGCCATGATGCTCTCGGCCAAGCTGGCCGAGGGGGAGGGAATCCCGGGCGCTCTCGCGATCGTGCTCGCCATCGCGGTCGGTGCCGCGGCCGGCGCGATCAACGGCGCGCTGGTGACCCGGCTGAAACTGCCGCCGTTCATCGTCACGCTCGGCGCGCTCAGCGTCTTCACCGCCATCGGGCTGCTCTACTCCGGCGGCCAGAGCGTGCAGGCCACCGATCTGCCCCCGGTGCTCAGCTGGACCGGAGAGTCGATCCCGGTGGGGCCGTTCCGGATCACCACCGGTGTCGTCGCGGTCGTCCTGCTCTACCTCGTGGTCGGCTTCGCGCTGTCCCGCACGGCGTGGGGCCGGCACGTCTACGCGGTGGGCGACGACAAGGAGGCCGCCCGGCTCGCCGGCATCCGGGTCGACCGGGTGCTGCTCAGCGTCTACCTCGTCGCCGGAGCGATCTACGGCATCACCGCCTGGATCCTGATCGGACGCGCCGGCGCGGCCAGCCCCAACGCCATCACCGACGCGAACCTCGAGAGCATCACCGCGGTGGTGATCGGCGGCACCAGCCTCTTCGGCGGGCGCGGCGCGTTGCTCGGCACCCTGCTCGGCGCGCTGATCGTCGGCTTCTTCCGCAGCGGCCTGTCACTCGCCGGCGTCGACGACCAGTACCGCGTGCTCGCCGTCGGTCTCCTGGTGATCCTCGCCGTCGCCGTGGACCAGTGGATCAGGAAGGTGCGGGCATGACCACGACCATTTCTCCGTCGGCCGGCCAGCGCGAGGCCGCCGAGAGCGTGGAGCGCACGCCGGTGCTCTCGGCCCGCGGCCTGGTCAAGACGTTCGGCCGGGTCGTCGGGCTGGACGGGGTGGACCTCGACCTCTACCCCGGCGAGGTGCTCGCCGTGATCGGTGACAACGGCGCCGGCAAGTCGACGCTGATCAAGTGCCTGACCGGCGCGCTCACCCCGGACGCCGGCGAGATCTTCGTCGAGGGCCGGCCGACGGTGTTCAAGCGGCCGCAGGACGCCCGCGAGGCCGGCATCGAGACGGTCTACCAGACCCTCGCCGTCGCGCCGGCGCTGGACGTCGCGAGCAACCTCTTCCTCGGTCGGGAGCGGCGTCGACCCGGGCTGCTCGGCTCGGTGTTCCGGATGCTCGACCAGAAGGGCATGCGGCGCCAGGCCACCGAGGCGCTCGCCGAACTCGGCATCGGCACCCTGCAGAACGTCACCCAGGCGGTGGAGACCCTCTCCGGCGGTCAGCGCCAGGCGGTCGCGGTGGCGCGTGCCGCCGCGTTCGGCAGCAAGGTGATCGTCCTCGACGAGCCGACCGCGGCGCTCGGCGTCAAGGAGTCCAACCAGGTGCTCAGGATGATCGAGGAGGTCCGGTCCCGCGGGTTGCCGGTCATCCTGATCAGCCACAACATGCCGCACGTGTTCGAGGTCGCCGACCGCATCCACATCCAACGGCTGGGTCGCTGCGCCGGCGTGGTGACCCCGGCCTCGCACACCATGCCGGAGGCGGTGGCCGTCATGACCGGCGCGGCGACGCTCGACGAACCGCCGGCGGACGCCCGGCCCGGAGGCGCCGGGGGCGCGACGCCGACGACCGAGGCGGACGAGCAGACGTGATCACGGTCGTCGGTGAGGCCCTCGTGGACCTGATCGGCGTCGCTCCGGCGCCGGTCACCGCCCGACCGGGTGGGAGCCCGGCCAACGTCGCGGTGGCGTTGGCCCGGCTCGGCCACCCCACCACCCTGCTGACCCAGCTGGGTGCCGACGAGCACGGGCGGATGCTCCTCGCGCACCTGCGCGCCAACGACGTACGCCTGGACCCGCGCTCGGTGCGGGACCTGGCGCGGACCAGCGTGGCGCGCACGGTGCTGGACCCGGCGGGGCAGGCCAGCTACGACTTCAGCGTCGAGTGGCGGTCGTTCGCGGCGCCGGGCGACGACACCGCACCCGTCGGCCCCTGCCTGCACACCGGCTCGCTCGCCGCGGTCCTGCCGCCCGGCGCGGACGACGTGTCGGCGTTGCTGCGGCAGGCGCGCGGGTCGGCGACGATCAGCTTCGACCCGAACTGCCGGCCCTCGTTGATGGGTGACCGCGCGCCGGCGCGGCGGCGGATCGAGACGCTGGTCGGCCTGAGCGACGTGGTCAAGGTCAGCGTCGAGGATCTCGCCTGGCTCCACCCGGGGCTGGCGCACGAGCAGGCGGCCCGCAGTTGGCTGGCCCGGGGGGCCAGCCTGGTGGTGGTGACGCTGGGGGAGCGGGGGGCCTGGGCGTGCACCGGGCGGTACGAGGTGAGTGTGCCCGCCCACCCGGTGACGGTGGTCGACACCATCGGCGCCGGTGACGCGTTCACCGCCGGGATGCTCTCCGCGCTCGCCGGGGCGGATTTGCTCGGCGCCGAGCGCCGGTCGGCGCTCGCCGCCGCCGACCGGGCCACCCTCGCCGCCGTGCTCGACCACGCCGCCACGGTCGCCGCCCGCACCTGTGCCCGCCGTGGTGCGGACCCACCGACCCGAGCCGAGTTGGCAACACCGCAGGCCGCCCAGCCGAGTGCCGCGGTGCCCGGCACGGGATGCTGACCGCCCGCTGACGGGGTGTCGCCGGGCACAGGTGTGGGCACGGTGGCCGGAGGAAGGCTGGACGGGGCGGGCGACGTGCTGTCGCCCGGCCCGTCCGGCGTGCCGTGCTGCGCGGGAGCTCGCCCAGCCCCTGGTCCGGCGGTACCCGAAAAGCCGCTCAACGGTCACCCGCGGCACCCCGCCGTCGTTGCTGTAGGCGCCGGACGTCGGCGGGCGACAGAGCGGAGGGGCCATGCCAGCGGGGAGAGCGTCGCCACGACACGCCCGGGATCGGCCGCCCCGGCCGCTGGGAGTGCCCGCCCCGAGGCTGGTGCCGGCCGGCTGGTGGTTCGACGGGCTGCTGCTCGCCGCGCTGGCCGCGCTGACCGCGGCGCTCGTCTGGTGGCCACCGCTGCTGCGGCTCGACATCATCGTCCGCGACTGGTGTGACCAGCACCGGCCCGTTCCGGTGTGGTGGCTGATGTGGGTCTTCGACCACGTCGGACAGGGCGGCCTGCTCACCACGGTGACCGTCGGGGTGTCGTTCTGGCTGGCCTGGCGGCACCGGACGGTGCGCCCGATCATCCTGGCCGGGTTGGCGCCGATCATCAGCACCCTGTTGATCGTGGGGTTGAAGGGGTGGACGTCACGGGGCGCCCCGCACCACGGCTCGGTGGAGATGTTCAGCGACGGTTGGGAGGAGTACTACCCCTCCGGCCACGTGAGCAACGGCATCGTCTACTACGGGGTGCTGGTGGCGCTGCTCGCGCCCTATCTGGGCGCGACCGTGCGCCGGGTGGTGCAGTGGTTGCCCGGCGTGCTGGTCTTCATCGGTACGACCTACCTCGGCTGGCACTGGCTGACCGACAGCATCGCCGGCTACCTGCTCGGGCTGCTGATCATCCGGTTGCTGCTCCGGGTGCCGTGGCGCACGTTGCCGTTGCCGCACTGGCTCGACCGGGCCGGCTGATCCGCCCGGTCGACCCTGCCACCGGGCAATCGTGGTTCAGGTCATTGCCGCGGTGCCGTCACCCGTGCCGGTGGGCGTCGTTTTCTGGGTCGTGGAAAATGTGCGCCCGGATGTCATTCCGGCGGTCCGTCGTGGCCGCTGCCGTCTGGTTCGGCCGCCGTCCGCCGGTCGTTCCGTACCGGCGCTCAGGATCGGCTCAGGTGGGTCGACGAGGACCCAGGAGCAGCCCATCTGAACTGCTCAGCGCGGGATGCGCGGGGCAAGCGCCGGCTCGCAACTTGCATTCTCCGGTGTCGATGCGACCTGCGTCCCACGCAATTCCCGGCCCAATTTCCATTGACGTCGGCAAATCTTGACTTGCCTGTTAATTTGGCGCACCGTGAAGTCGCCGCAGCCATTAGGGCGCCATTGCGGGCTCGGTGGCCGGACTGGTGAGCCCGGTCCGTCGGCGTAACGTACCAGGAGGCGGTCATGCGGTTGAACCCATTCGACGAGCCCTATCTCACCGACCCGGCCGGCGTCTGGCGACGCATTCTCGACGAACCCGGCGGAGTCCATCACGACCCCGATCTGGGGCTTTGGCTGATCAGCAGCCACGCCCACGTCCGGCGGGCGCTGGCCGACCCGGCGACCTTCGGCAACGCACTCACCCTCGCGCCCATCTACGACGTCTGCCCGGAGGCGTTGCAGCTGATCATGCAGATCGACGCCCCGCCGACGACCGCCGCCGCCGATCCGCCGGTGCACCCGCGGACCCGTCGGGCCCTGCGGGTGACCTTCGCGAACACCGCGGACCGGGTCGAGCAGCGCTACGGCCCAATCGTCCGCCGCCGGGTCGGCGAGCTGGTCGCCCGGCTGGTCGCCCGTCAGGGCGAGCGGGTCGACCTCGTCCGGGAGTTCAGCACCGAGCTCCCGCTGCTCGTCCTGCTGGACCTGCTCGGGGTCCCGGAGCAGGACATCGGGCGGGTGCGGGACTGGGCCGACGGGCAGATCGCGCTGATCTGGGGGCGCCCGGAACCGGCTGAGCAGGTGCGCCTCGCGGAGAGCCTGCTGGAGTTCTGGCGCTACTGCCAACGGCTCGTCCAGGCTCGCCTGGACGACGGCCGGTACGGCGAGGACTACGTCAGTCTCGCGCTGGAGTACCGCGACGGCGACGACGACCGGTTGACCGTGACCGAGGTGGCGAGCATCGTCTTCAACCTGCTGGTCGCCGGGCACGAGACGACCGCCGGGCTGCTCGCCCACGCGTTGGACCAGGCGCTCTCGGAGCCGGACCGGTGGCGGGCGATGGTCGAGGAGCCGGCCCGGATCCCGGCCTTCCTGAGCGAGACGCTGCGCTACGCGCCGGCCATCGACGGCTGGCTGCGAATCACCCTTCGGCCCGTGACGCTCGGCGAGGTCACCATCCCGGCCGGCGCGCGCTGCCTGCTGCTGATCGGTGCGGCCAACCGGGACCCGGCCGTCTTCGCCCACCCCGACCGGTTCGATCCGGGCCGGCCGGACGCGGCGGATCACCTGTCGTTCGGGCACGGGCCGCATTTCTGCATTGGCGCGGCATTGGCGCGACTGGAGGCAGGGATCGCCCTGGCGCGGCTGACCGCAGCCATTCCGGGGCTGCGGTTAACACCCGACCACCGCCGTTCATACAAGCCGAATGTTGCATTTCGCGCCCACCGCGCCCTGCCGGCGATCATCGATGTCGCGCCACCGACCGGCCGCGCGGTGGCTCCGGACCCGGCCGGCGCCGAGGTGCCCGCCGCCTGAGCAGCGCCTTAGTCGACCGTGCTGGCCTGCCCATTCTTCGATCGGGGCAACGGTCGGTCGGCGGCGTCGGCGGCGCCTGGCGCGGCGTCCGCCGCCACCGGACGGGCCGTTCATCGGCCGCGGGAATCCGCCCGCGGCAAAGGCCCGCATCTGAGTCACGTCTTCACACCCGTCCGTCCATGGGTTAAGAATTGTCACCTGCGAATGCATAATCATTGCCCGACCTCGATCTGATGCCGCGCCTGCCCGGCGGTGTCGCGAAGGTGAGCACATGGATCGCACAACCCCGTCGAACGCCGCCCATTCCGGTGCCAGCCATCGGTTCCGGGCCGAGTTGCGAGCCTGGCGCACCCGGCAGGGGCTGACCCAGCGGGCGCTGGCGGAGCGGGTGCGGTTCAGCCGGGAGACGGTCGCCGCCGTCGAGTCCGGCCGCCGCTTCGGCAGTCACGAGTTCGCCGTGCGGTGCGACGAGGTGCTGGAGACCGGCGGGTGCCTGGCGGCGTTGTGGCCCCAGGTCGCGGCCGAGCAGTTGGCGGCGGACGGTCGCCGGGGCCCCCGGTTCCTGGGGGCGCCGTCGGATCCGCCGGTGCCGCCGGCGCGGCGGGACGCTCGCGACCCGGGCGCGGTCGTGGCGGCGATCGACGAGTTGCGCGAGTTGATCGGTCAGGTGCTCAGCGCGCCGCCGGAGTCGGGCGAGCGCCCGGCCGGACGCGGCGCCGGCCGGTCGTAAGCCTCGCCGGCGTCGACCCGAGGTGCGGTCCGCCGGCGATGCTGACTCTGGGTACAGATGTTGGTACGGGCTGTTTGTACCAGCGGTGGGTCTGGTCTGACGGCACGGGTTCCGGCGCAATGAGACGTGCATAAAGCAACGTGCACATAGGCGATCGTCGATTAGCCCGTGGGAGTCAGTCTTGGCGACGAGCACAAGGTCCCACGCGGCCCGACCCTACCCGAGCCGACGACGCGGGTGGAAGATCGCGGCTCGGATGCGGCTCATCGTCGCCGCACCGCTGGTCGCCGTGATCGGGTTCGCCGGCCTCGCCCTCACCGAGAGCGCCCGCCAGACCACCCGCGCCAGCGACCTCGGCGAGCTGGCCCGGCTCGGCGCCGAGGCCGGCGACCTGGCCCACCGGTTGCAACGGGAACGCAGCGCCGCCGCCGACCTGCTCAGCCGCGGCGGACCGCAGCAGCAGGACGCCTTCGCCGACGCCACCGCGGCCACCGACGCGGTGACCGCCGGCTACCGCGCCCAGCGCGCCCGGGTGCCGTCCGGGCCCGCCGCGAGCCGGGCGATCCTGACCCGGATCGACGCGACGCTGGACTCGCTCCCGCCGCTGCGCGCCCAGGTCCGCACAGCGGCGCACGCCTCGGTCTCGGCGATGACCTTCAGCTACCGGATCGCCATCGCCGACCTGCTCAACCTCCGGGAGAGCGTCACCCTCGGCGTGGTCAACGCCCGCATCGCCGACGGCATCCGCGCCTCGGCCGCGCTGTCGAAGACCGCCGAGGCGGTCGGCCAGCAGCAGGTGGCCGTGCTGCGGGCGGTCGCCGCCGGCGAGCTGACGCCCGCCCTCCAGCAGGACATCACCGCCGCCCGTACCAGCTTCACCGAGTCCAGCCTGTCGTTCCTGGCGCTCGCCCGCTCCGACTGGGGCGTCTGGTGGGAGCAGGCCGGCAGCGGGGAAGCGGCGCTGCTGCTGCAGCGGATGCAGGACGAGGTCTCCCGCACCCGGGCGGGCAGCCGACTCAGCCTCAACGTCGACGCCTGGATCACCGCCACGCAGCAGTGGTCCGGGCGCCTCTCCGACCTACGCCAACGGGTCGACGCGGCGGTGCTCGACGACGTCCGGTCCGCGCACGCCGACCAGCGGCGCCGGGCGGCGGCGGAGGCCGCCGCCGTGGTGGTGGCCCTGCTGCTGACCGCCGTGGTGACCTGGGCGGTGGCCCGTCAGATCACCCGCCGGCTGCGTCGACTGCGCGACGCCGCGAACGCGGTCGCCTTCCAGCGGCTGCCCGAGGTGGTGGCCCGGCTGCAACAGCCGGGCAGCAGCGCGGTGGACCCGGACGAACTGGCCCGGCGGCAGTCCGCCGAGGCGCTGGAGCCCTCCAGCGACGACGAGATCGGCGAGCTCGGTCAGGCGTTCAGCGCCGTGCACCGGGCGGCCGTGCGCACCGCGGCCGAACAGGCGGTCATGCGGGCCAACACCGCGGACATCTTCATCCACCTCAGCCGGCGCGAACAGCGGCTGGTCGACGCGGTGCTGGCCCAGGTCGACCGGGTCGAGCGGGACGAGACCGACCCCGAGCGGCTGGATCAGCTCTACACCCTCGACAACCTGGCCACCCGGATGGGCCGGATCAACGCCAGCCTGCTGGTGCTCGGCGGGGTCGGCGTCGGCCGGGTACGCCAGGAGGACGTCCCGCTGCAGAAGGTTCTCCAGGCGGCGCAGTCCCAGATCGAGCACTACGCGCGGATCCGGCTCGGCATGGTCGACGGCGACGTGGCCGTCGCCGCCGAAGCGGTCGACGAGGTGGTGCACCTGCTCGCCGAGCTGATGGACAACGCCACCGTCTACTCGCCGCCTGGCAGCGAGGCCTGGGTGACCGGCCGCAGCCTCGGTGACCGGGTGATCATCCAGATCAGCGACGAGGGCGTCGGGCTCTCCCCGCAGCGGCTGCACCAGCTCAACGAGCTGCTCTCCCGGCCGCCCGCCATCGACGTGGCCGCCGTGCGGGCGATGGGGCTGGTCGTGGTCGGGCAGCTCGCGGTCCGGCTGGGGGTGAACGTCCAGCTGCGCCCCGGTCCCCGGCTCGGCACCATCGCCGAGGCGGCGCTGCCGGCGGCGATGATCCGGCCGCTGCCTCCGGAGGAGTACGTGCTCAGCGCGGCGCGGCCCTCCCGGCGGGCGGCGCGCGCCGCCGCCCCGCCACCGCCGTACGCGCCGCCAACCGTGCCGCAGCCACGGGCCGGGCGACCCTCGACCGACCGGGTGCTGCCCGCGGCCCCGGTGTTCCGGCCGGCCACCGCACCGCCCGGGCGGTGCGACGCGCCGACCGAGGAACTGCTCATCTTCCAGCAGGTCAACCACTGGTTCGGCACCGAACAGCCGGACGCTCAGCCGGGCAACGGGTGGGCCAGCCCGGCCGACGACGCGTGGCGTACCGCCGCGCAGGTCGCCGCGCCGGAGGTCGTCGCCACCACCACCACCGGGCTGCCCAAGCGGCAGCCGCAGCGGCACCTCGTCCCCGGCGCGGTCACCGTGCCGGCCCCGCCGCCGCGCCCCGAGTACCGCGACCCGGCCCAGGTGGCCAGCGCGATGGCCGCGTACGCCCGGGGCGTGGCCGCCCGCCGCCCCACCCTGACCAACCTCGGCAACCAATGACGCCACAGGGAGTGCACGTGACCGACCACCAGGACCTCGGTTGGCTGCTGGACAGCTTCGCCGAACGCGCGAGCGAGGTCAGTCATGCGATCGCCATCTCCAGCGACGGCCTCATGGTGGCCGCCACCCGCGACCTGCCGGCCGACCGGGCCGACCAGCTCGCCGCGACCGGCAGCGGCCTGGTGAGCCTGCTCCGCGGCGCCGCCGCGTTCTTCGACGCCGGCACGGTGATCTCCAACGTCACCCAGCTCGAGGGCGGGTTCATGTTCTCGATGGCCTTCAACGACGGCGCCTCCCTGCTCGTGCTCGCCTCGCCGCAGTGCGACGTCGGCCAGGTCTCCTACGAGATGACCGAGCTGGCGAACCGGATCGGCGACGCGCTCACCCCGGCCGCCCGAGCCGCCCTCGCCCGCAGCCGCTGACACCCCGGCGACACCCCTCGACGCCGGCCTGCCATCCCCTCTGGAGAGAGAAGACATGTCTGTGACCACCCCTCGGCGCAGCCGCGCCCGCACCGCCGGGCTGCTCGCCCTCGTCCTGTTCGCCGCGACCGCCTGCAACCAGGACGGCTCGGGCGCGAGCGAAGCCGGGTCGATCAAGATCGGCCTGCTCGCGTCGCTCTCCGGCACCTACCAGGCGGTCGGCACCGAGATCCGGGACGGCTTCGAGCTCTACCTGTCCACCCACGACGGCAAGCTCGGCGGGCACACGGTCGAACTCGTCGTCGCCGACGAGGGCAACGGCGCACCGACCGCGGTGCCCGCCGCGACCAAGCTGCTCAAGCAGGACCGGGTCGTCGCGCTCACCGGCATCGTCGGTGGCGGCTCGGTCGCCGCGGTCTACCCGCTGCTGAACGAGACCAAGGTGCCGCTCGTCGGGTCGAACGGTCGCCCGGAGCTCAAGGAGGTCTCCCGGATCTGGCACACCTCCTACCTCTCCGACGAGCCGGGCGCTGCCATAGCCCAGCACGTACGGGACAACGTGAAGGGCTCGGTGTACGCGATCGGCCCGGACTACCAGGGCGGCTGGGACGAGCTGCGCGGCTTCACCGAGGCCTTCGCCAAGACCGGCGGCACGCTGGCCAACCCGGACGGCAAGACCACCTTCACCCCGTTCCCGGCCACCACCAACTTCACCCCGTACTTCGCCCGGATCAAGGCCTCCGGCGCGAAGGCCGTCTTCACCTTCTACGCCGGCAGCGCGGCGGTCGACTTCGTCAAGCAGTACGCCCAGTCGGAGATCAAGGACCTTCCGCTCTACGCCGCCGGCTTCCTCACCGAGGGCGGGGTGCTGGACGCGCAGGGCGAGGCCGCCCGGGACATCTACTCGGTGCTCAACTACTCGCCGGACCTCGACAACGCCGAGAACCGGGCCTTCGTCGCCGCCTGGAAGGCCAAGCACGACGGCTCACCCACGACCTACGCCATGGCCTCGTACGACGCCGCGGCGGTGCTCGACCGGGCGATCGGCGCCGCCGGGGACAACCCCACCCCGGAGAGCATCAACCAGGCCATCGGCCAGCTCGGTCAGATCTCAAGTCCGCGCGGCACGTGGCAGTTCTCCACCAGCACGCACTCCCCGGTGCAGAAGTGGTACCTGCGCCAGGTACGCCAGGACGGCCGGGCGCTTTCCAACACCGTCGTCGGTGATCTCGCGACCGTCGGCCAATGAGCGCGGTCGCGGCCGGCGCGTACCGGATCGACCCGTACCTCATCCCGGCACTGGACGGGGTCGCCTACGGCCTGCTGGTCTTCGTGGCCGCGTCCGGGCTGGTCTTCTGCTTCGGCGTCGCCGGCATCCTCAACCTCGCGCACGGCACGCTCTACGCGATCGGCGGTTACACGGCCGCGGCCGTGCTGGACGGCGGCTGGCCGAGCCTGGCGCTGGCGTTGGGTCTCGGGGTCGCCGCCGCCAGTGCCGCCGGGGTGGCGCTCGCGGGGCTGCTCACCCGGGCCGCCGCGAGCAACCACCTGACCCAGGCGCTGCTCACCTTCGGGGTGGCGCTGGCCGGCGGCAGCCTGCTCGTCTCGGCGTTCGGGCCGGACGACCGACCGGTCAACGTCCCCGCCGCGCTCGATGGGTCGGTGGCGGTCGCGGGCCACCGCTACGCGGCGTACCGGCTGGTCTTCATCGTCGTCGCCGGGCTGCTCGCCGGCCTGCTCTACCTGACCGTGCGCCGTACCCGGGCCGGGATGCTGGTCCGCGCCGCCGTCGACGACCCGGAGATGGTGGCGTGTCTCGGGGTGAGCCCGACCCGGATCCGGATCGGCGTGCTCGCCGCGGCCGGGGCGCTGGCCGGCGCCGCCGGGGTGCTCGGCGCGCCGATCATCGGCCCCGGGCCGGACACCGCCGACACGGTGCTGCTGCTTTCCCTCGTGGTCGTGGTGCTCGGCGGGCTCGGGTCGCTGACCGGCACCCTGCTCGCCGCGCTCCTGGTCGGGGAGATCCAGACCCTGGGGGTCGCGCTCGCCCCGTCGGCCGCGCCCTTCCTGCTCTTCGCCGCCATGGCCGCGGTGCTCGCGGTACGCGCGCGCGGCCTGGCCGCCGCACGGGGGGCGACGTGAGGGACGAGCTGATCCGTCCGCTGCGCGGGGTCGTAGCGGCCGTCGTGCTGGCCGGGCTCGTCGTGGCGCCCTGGACGGTGGACGACTACACCGCGGCGATCCTCGCCCGCACGCTGGCGCTCGGCCTGGTCGGGGTGAGCGTCGCCCTGCTCACCGGGGTCGCCGGCATGCCCACCCTAGGGCAGACGGCACCGTACGCGGCCGGCGCGTACGCCTGCGCGGTGGTCGGTGGGAGCGTCTCCGACGTCGCGGTCGCGCAGCTCGCCGTCGCCGCGGCGGCCGGCGCGGCGCTGGCCGCGCTGACCGTCCCGCTCGTGGTGTCGGCGCGCGGCGTGGTCGTCCTGATGATCACTCTGGCGATCGGCGAGCTCGTCGTCACCGTGCTCGGCCGGTGGCGCTCGGTCACCGGCGGCACCGACGGGCTCGCCGGCATCGCGCCGGTCCGCCCGTTCTGGGGGCTGCCGGTCCTCGCCGGCGACCGGGCCCGCTACGTGTACACCCTGGTCGTCGTCGCGGTCGTGGTCGGCGCTCTGCTGTTGGTGCTGCGCACCCGGGTCGGCCTGGTGCTGCGGGCCGGCCGGGACGACGAGGCGCGGCTGCGGGCCAGCGGCCACCGGGTCGCCGGGCACGTCGCCGGTGTGCACATCGCCGCAGGCGCGATCGCCGGTGCCGCCGGCTCGCTGCTCGTGGTCGCCCAGCAGTACATCTCGCCGGCCGATTTCAGCTTCGACACCTCCGCCCTGCTGCTGCTCGGGGTGGTGATCGGCGGCACCGCCTCGGTCGGCGGCGCGCTGGTCGGCGCGGCGCTCGTCATCGCGTCCCGGGACTGGCTGTTCGGCATCCTCCCGGGTCAGGCGCCCCTGGTGCTCGGCGCGATCTTCATCGTCACCGTCTACCTGCTGCCCGGCGACGGGCGGCGACGGCCACGGCTGCGGGGCCGGCCGCAACCCGGTCGCCCCGGGCCCGACCCGGCGCTGCGGACGGGCCCTGACCCCGCCGCACGAACGGAGGTGCGGACATGACCCCGCTGCTCGCCGCCCGGGCGATCACCGTGCGGTACGGCTCGCTGGCCGCGATCGACGGCGTCGACCTGCGGATCGACCACGGCCAGCGGCACGCGCTCATCGGGCCCAACGGCGCCGGCAAGACGACCCTGCTCAACGTGATCGCCGGAGCGACCCGGCCGGGTGGCGGCCAGGTCTGGCTCGCCGGCCGGAACGTCACCCGGCGCGGACCGGCCGCCCGGGCACGCCGCGGCATCGGCCGGATCCACCAGCGCCCCGCCGTCTGGTCCACGCTGAGCGTGACCGAGAACGTGCAGGTCGCCGCGCTACCGCTGGCGCTGCGTCCCGGCCGGTGGCGGCCCGGCGCGGCCCGGCGTGCCGCCCGCCGTACCGCGGACACGCTGCTCGACCGGGTGGGCCTGACCGACCTGGCCGGCCGGCCCGCCGGCGAGCTCGCGCACGGCCAGCGACGGCAGCTGGAGATCGCCATGGCGCTGGCCGGCCGGCCCCGCCTGCTGCTGCTCGACGAGCCGGCCGCCGGGCTCTCCGCCACCGAGGTCGGCCGGCTGGTCGGTTTCCTCCGCGAGCTGCCCCGCGCGGTCGCCGTCCTGCTGGTCGAGCACCGGCTCGATCTGGTCTACGCGCTCTGCGACACGGTCACCGTGCTGCGCGACGGTCGCACCCTCGCCGCCGGTTCGCCGGACGAGATCCGCGGCTCGGAGCTGGTGCGGCGGGCCTACGCCGAGGGGGTGGCCTGATGCTGCGGGTGGACGGGCTCTGCGCCGGCTACCACGGTGGGACCGTGCTGCACGAGGTGACCCTGCGGGTGGCGCCCGGCAGCATCCTGGCGGTGGTCGGCCGTAACGGAGCGGGCAAGAGCACCCTGGTGCACACGATCGCCGGGCTGGTCCGCCCGTCCCGGGGTCTCATCGAGATCGGCGGGGTGCAGGTGGCCGGCCGCCAGCCGCACCGGATCGCCCGCTCCGGCGTCGGGCTGGTCCCGCAGGGCCGGCGGGTCTTCTCCCGGCTGACCGTCGCCGAACACCTCGTCCTGGCCGCCGCGCCGTGGCGGGCCGCGACCCCGGGCGGCGAGGGCTGGACGGTCGCCCGGATCCTGGAGCTGCTGCCCCGGCTGGCGGTGCGGCTGCGCCACCGCGGCGACCAGCTCTCCGGCGGTGAGCAGCAGATGCTGGCCATCGCCCGGGCGCTGCTCGGCCAACCGCGGGTGCTGCTGCTCGACGAGCCGTGCGAGGGGCTCGCGCCGGATCTCGCCGCCCGGGTCCGGGAACTCGTCGGCAGCCTGGCCGGCACCGGGCTGACCGTGCTCCTGGTCGAGCAGCAGCTCCAGCACGCCATCGAGGTCGCGGACCGGGTCGCGGTGCTGGAGTACGGCCGGCTCGTCTACGACCGCCCGGCCGCCGAGGCGCGCGCCGACCCGGGCACCCTGGCGGCGATGCTCAGCATCACCGCCGTCGCCACGCCCCCGCAGCCCCGACCGGTGCCCGGGCTCTGGGCCAACACCCCGCAGGACCCACGACCACGTTCGGAAGGGTGAACACGATGCCGACGGAGACCATCGACAGCGACTACGCGTTCGACAACGCCGCCGCGGAGGCGGTGCCCCAGCTGCGCGCGCTGGAGGCGTTCCTGGATCCGATCACCATGCGCCGGCTCGCGCCGCCGGTGCTCACCCCGTCCGCCCGCTGCTGGGAGGTCGGCGCCGGCGGGGGTTCGGTGGCCCGCGGCATGTCCTGGGCGGTCGGCGCCGACGGCCGGGTGCTGGCCACCGACATCGACACCTCGCGCCTGTTCGCCTCGGCCAACCTCGACGTCCGTCGACACGACGTGCGCACCGAGCCGCCGCCGGGGGACGCTTTCGATCTGATCCACGCCCGGCTGGTGCTGCTGCACCTGCCCGAACGCCGGCACATCCTGCGGGCGCTGGCCGGCGCGCTGGCGCCCTGCGGATGGCTGGTGGTCGAGGAGTTCGACTGCACGGCGCCGCTGCGGGTGCTGACCGCCCCGAACGACGACGCGGCGAAGCTCTTCGGCCAGGTCACCGACGCGATGCTGGGCATCCTGCAGGGGCACGGCGCCGACCTGGCCTGGGCCCAGGACGTGCACGCCGAGATGACGCTGGCCGGGCTGACCGACGTCGACACCGTCACCCACGCGGAGAGCTGGGCCGGCGGATCGAGCGGGGCGTCGCTGTACGAGACGAACTCGCGGCAACTGGAGTCGAAGCTGCTGGCCGCGGGGTTCTCCGCGGGCCAACTGGACGCGTTCCGCAAGCTGCTGCGCGATCCGGCGTTCGCGGTGATGTCCTACCAGTTCGTCTCGACCCGTGGCCAGCACCTGCCCGCCTAGCCGCGCCGCCCGGGCGTCCGGGCCGGCCGGGGCGGCGATTACCGCGTTCCGGCCGGCCCCGGCGTGCCAGACTCGCAGGTGGTGACGGGTCTGCGGAAGGGACACCAGCGTGCAGTACCAGGAGTTCGTCGCCGCGGTACGCCAGCGCGGTGAGTACGGCAGCGCGGCCGAAGCCGAGCAGGTCATCCGTACCGTGCTCGGCGTGCTCGCCGCGCGGCTGACCCCCGACGAGGCGCACGACCTCGCCTCGCAGCTGCCGCAGGGCGTGGCCGAGATCCTCGAGGACCAGAGTCAGCCGACCCTGCGACTGTCGGTGCAGGAGTTCCTCCAGCGCATCGCCGCCGGTGTCGGGGCGACCACCCGCACGGCGGAGTGGGACGCCGGCGCGGTGCTCTCCACGGTGGCGGACGCGATCACCTACGGCGAGCTCAACGACGTGATCACCCAGCTGCCGTCCGGTTACGCCTCGCTCTTCGGCACCAGGTCCTGAGCTGACTCCCGCGGTGAGCGCCGCGCCGCCGACTCCGGCCGGCGACGCGGGCGCACCGGCTAGTGCGGTGGCCACTAACGTTCGCCGGGTTGCCGGCAGTCGGGGAATTGTCGTACCGGTGGTGTTGGGTGTGGTTCGTGCCTCGCCGTCGGGATTCCGCTGCGCCGCGGGTGGTGTATCGCACGGCTCGGGTCGGTTTGCGGGTGACGGCGGGGCAGCGGCGCCGGTGTTTCGGCCTGCTGCGTTCGGCTGGTGACGTGTGGGCGTGTGTGTTGGAGGTCAACGCGTGGCGGCGCCGCCGTCGCGACGCACCGCTGGCCGGCTATCAGGAGTTGTGCTGGGAGCTGGCCGCTTCGGGGCCGGGCACGTTCGGCGAGTTGGACAGCACGGGCGCGCGGTCGGTGTTGCGCCGGTTCTCCGATGCGTGGTTCGCGGCGGCGAACCGGCGTAAGGCCGGTGACGAGTCGGCCCGGTTTCCGCGTCGCCGGCGCGGGTTGGTGCCGGTGCGCTGGTATCACGGCACCTTCACCATCGACGGGCACAGGGTGCGGATCCCCGGCGCGAGGGGCACCTCCCAGTTGTGGGTTCGCCTCGGCCGTGATCTGCCGTACCCGGTGGAGCAGGTCCGCTCGATCACTTTGCTGTGTGAGGGTGGTCGGTTGTTCCTCGATGTGAGCGCCGAAGTTCCGGTAACCGTCTACCCGCCCGGCGAGGAGCCGGACCCCGGACAGGTGGCCGGGGTGGACCTGGGCATCATCCACCCCTACGCGGTGGCCGGGCCGGACGGCGCCGGACTGTTGGTGTCCGGGCGGGCGGTCCGCGCCGAGCACCGGATGCACCTCGCCGACACCAAAGCCCGGTGCCGGGCGACGGCGCGGCGGGCACCGAAACCAGGCCAGCGGGGGTCACGGCGGTGGCGTCAATACCGCCGCCGGGCCCGGCTGGTGCAGGGCCGGCACCGTCGGCGCATCCGGCAGGCTCAGCATGAGGCGGCCCGCACCGTCGTGTCCTGGGCCCAGCAGCAGCGGGTGGGAGTGCTGCACGTCGGCGACCCCCGTGGTGTGCTCGACCTGCCGGTGGGGCGGCGGCACAACCTGCGGCTGCGGCAGTGGCAGATCGGCCGGCTGATTCAGGTCCTCACCGACAAGGCCACCCTCGCCGGCATCACCGTCCACCTGGTCGACGAACGCGGCACCTCCTCGACCTGCCCCACCTGTCAGCGGCGGATACCGAAACCGCGTGGGCGCACCTTGTCCTGCCCGCACTGCCGATTCTCCGGGCACCGTGATCTTGTCGCGGCCGCCATGATCGCCACCCGCACCCCGGGCGGCGGACCCACCACCCCCACGACAGCCTTCCCTGTGCTTGCCGGGGTGGTCACGCACCGTCGAGCCGGCCGGCACCTCCCCGGCACCGGCCGATCCCGGCGTGACCCCCGCCGCCCACCTCGGGCGGCGAGAGGATCAGTTGGCCCGCGGAGGCCCGCCCCACCACCTGGTGGGGAGTCGCTCGCCCGCAACGGCGAGGATCCACAACACCACACCGGAACGCCCGGTGAACGTTCGTGGACACCGCACTAGGTCTGCTCGGCGGTCACCGGGTCCGCCCGCCGTCCACCGTTGCCGAACATGTCGACCTGCCGCCCGCCGGCCCCGCCCTCGTCGCTGTGCCGGCCGCCCGGCCCGAACATGTCGACCCGCCGCTCGGCAGTGCCGATCTCCTCGCCGTGTCGGGCGCCGGTCTCCGCCTCGGCCTCCGCCTCGACCGCCGACTGACCGCCGGCCTCCGCCCCGTCGGCCCGCGGTTCGCCGACGTGCGCTCGCCGCTCCTCGGCCGTCGCGTCGTCGGCCTGCCGCTCGCCGATTTCCGTGACGTCGGCTGGCCGTTCGTCGGCCGCCGCAGGCTCCGCCTGCGCCTCGCCGCTCTCCGCGGCGTCGGCCGATCGTTCGTCGGCCGCCACGGCATCGGCCTGCGGTTCGCCGGCCTCCGCGTCGCCGGTCGGCCGCTCCGCAGCCGGTCGGGCGGCCACCATCGGATACTCGGCGGTGGCCCCGCCGCCCGCGGCGGCGGCCATCACCGCGGCCGCGGCGAGGTCGGCGACCCGCTTGGCCTCCCGCTGCACCCGGGCGCGGACGTCCTTGGCGTGCCGCTCGGCCGAGTCGCCCGCCCGACGCGCCGCGTTGAGGCGCTCGACCTCGGCGCCGAGCTCCCGGCGGACCTCGTCGAGGCGCTGCTGCACCTGGTCCAGCTCGCGATCCGCCTCGGCCTGCTCGTGACGCGACTCGGCGAGCTGCTGCCGGGCGGTCGCCAGCTCGGCCTGCAGCTGGGTCACCGCCTGCTGCCGGGCCGCGATCTCCTGCTGCAGGACGGTGAGCTGTTCCTGTTGGGCCGTGTTCTGCTCGTCCGCGCGCTGGCGCACCTCGGTGGCGTACTGCTGCGCTTCGGCGATGAGCGAGCCGATCGTCTGCTCCGCCGCGTTGCGCTGGCCGGCGATCTCCCGTTCGGCGGCCGTCCGCTGCTCGGCAAGGTCCTGCTCGGCGGCGGTGCGCCGTTCGGTGATGTCCCGCTCGATGTTGGCCTGCCACTGGGCCAGCTCCTGCTGGCTCTTGCTCCGGGCCGCCTGCAGCTCCTGCTGGATCTGGGTGCGCGCGGCCCGGGTCAGCGCCTCGGAGGCCGCCCGCGCCTGCTCGATCTGCTGGGCGCTCTGTTCGCTGATCCGCTTCGCCTCCTGGCGGGCGCGGTCGTGGGCGGCCTCGCCGTCAGCCCGCAGCTTCTCCGCCGCCTCGCGGATCTCGGCGAGTTCGGCCTCGGCCGCGGCGCGGCGCTCCTCCTGCGCCTGCTGCTGCTCGGCGCGCCGCGAGGACAGCTCGTCCTCCAGATCCCGCAGCGCCCGGGCGGTCCGCTCCCGGGTCTCGAGCACCGTCTGCTCCGCCTCCGCGTGCAGATCGCCGGCGAGCTGCGCGGCGGTCTCGGTGATCACCGCGGCCTGCTTCTCGGCCAACGCGAGGATCTCGTCGACCATCGGGCCGAGATCGCGGAACGTCGCCCGGTCCGGCCGGCTGGGACGCTGACGCAGCTCGGTCAGCTCCCCGTGTAGCTGCTGGAGCTGCCCGGTCAGTTCCCGGGCATGGCCGGTCATCCGATCCCGCTCGGCCATCGACGCCGTGAGCTGGCCGCCGAGCTGCTCGATGTACCGGTCGACCTGCCGTTTGTCGTAGCCCCGCAGGGTCAGTTCGAAGCTGGGTCGCGAGCTGCCGTCCTCGCGTATCGTGAACGGCTCTTCGCCGTTGGACATGCGCCATCCTCCGTACGATCCCGAGCGCCCTGCCCCCCGCGGGCCATGGTGTCGCGCAACGCTACCGCCGCCCCGACCGAGCCCGTCGTCCCGGCCCGGTGCCAGCCCGCCACGCTGTGCCCGGAGACAGCTCGCCGACCGCCCCGGTGGGGGCATGATGGGTGCCGGCGCCGTTCATCAGTCGGCTCTCGCATGGGGAGCGTGACGGTGCCGATCGGCCGACAGGAGAATCATGTCCTCGATCGCGGACCAGACGATAGCCGCCCTGCGATCCGGGCACGAGGCGCTCGCCGCCCTCGTCCGGAAGCTCGGCCCGGACGACCTGCTCCGGCCCTCCGCCGCCAGCGACTGGCAGGTGTCGCAGGTGCTCAGCCACCTCGGCAGCGGAGCGGAGATCAACCTGGCGGCGCTGCGGGCCGCGCAGGCCGGTGACCCGGCGCCGGCGCGTGACTTCAACACCGGCGTGTGGGCGCGGTGGGACGCGATGCCGCCCGAGGAGCACGCCGCCGGTTTCCTCGAGGCCAACGAGCGGCTCGTCGAGGCGTACGAGGCGTTGGACCAGAGCGCCCGGGCCGACCTGCGCATCGACCTCGGCTTCCTGCCCGAGCCGGTGGACGTCGCCACCGCGGGCCGGATGCGGCTCAGCGAGTTCGCCCTGCACCGCTGGGACGTCGAGGTCGGCTTCGACCCGGCCGCCACGGTCGCGGCCGACGCCGTGCCGTTGCTGCTCGACCAGGTCGGGGCGATGCTCGCCTGGACCGGCCGGCCGGACGTGCTCGCCGGCCGGCAGGCCGTGCTCGCGGTGCGACTGCGCGACCCGCAGCGGTCGTACGGCCTGCGGCTGGGCGAGCGACTGGAGCTGACCGAGGTGCCGCAGCAGCCGGACGGCGAGCTTTCGGCGCCGGCCGAGGCGTGGTTGCGCCTCACGGTCGGACGGCTCGGTCCGCAGTACACGCCGGACAGTGTGCGGGTGACCGGCGCGGTCAGCCTGGACGAGCTGCGCGGGGTCTTCCCCGGCTTCTGAGCCACCGTGGTCGGCCCCGCGCGCGCTCAGGCGGGCGCGGGGCCGGTGGAGTCGCGGACCACGAGGGTGTGGCCGGTGGAGCGGCGGCGCGGCCGGGTGGACCGGGGCTTCAGCGCGAGCGCGAGCGCCATCCGCCCCATGTCGGTCATCGGCAGCCGGATGGTGGTGAGGCTGGGGGCCAGGTCGGCGGCGACCGACACGTCGTCGAAGCCGACCACCGACATCCGCTCCGGCACGGAGATGCGGTGCGCGCGCAGGACCGCCAGCACACCCATCGCCATCGCGTCGTTGAGGGCGATGATGGCGGTCGTCTCCGGGTGGTCGCAGAGAATCTGCTCGGCGGCGACCCGGCCGCCCTCGCGGGTGAAGTCGGTGTGCACGACCGGAAGGTCGGCGAGGTCCAGACCGTGGCGCTGCAACGCCGACGCGACCCCGGCCAGGCGGTCGGTGACCGTGGTGAGCCCGGCCGTGCCGGCCGCGACGGCGATCCGCCGGTGCCCCAGCGCGAGCAGGTGCTCCCCGAGCGCCCGCCCACCGGCCTCGTTCTCCGGCAGCACGGCGTCGGCGCCGAGGGAGTGCCGTCCGATGACGGCCACCCGCCCGCCGAGGTTCTGGTAGGCCGACAGCTCAGCCTTGGTCTCGGCCTCGACCCGGGGGTCGGTGTAGCCGGAGCCGGCGACGAGGATGATGCCGACCCGCTGCGCGATGAGGTGGCGGATCTGGCGCAGCTCGAAGCCGGGGTCACGCCCGGAGTGGCAGATCTGCACGAGCAGCCCCTGGTCGGCGGCGACCTGGATGACCCCGCCGGCGATCTCGGAGAAGTAGGGGTCGTCCACCTGGTGCACCACCAGCCCCACTGTGGAGCTCGCCCCGCCGGCCAGGGTGCGGGCGTAGGGGTTGGCAACATAGCCCAGCTCCTGGGAGACCCGGCGGACCCGGTCGGCCACCTCCTCGCTGACGCCGTCGCGGCCGGCCAGGGCGCGCGAGGCGGTCGCCAGCGACACTCCGGCCCGTTCGGCGACGTCGACGAGGCGCAACCTCGAGCCAGGCTTGGGCATCGGTAACTCTCCTGAAACATGGATGCTGGCGAGTATTGCCAGTGACGTAGCACACAGCCTAGAGTACGAAAGCGCTTTCGTAAGCGTTTCCAGCCCGGTGCAAAGGAGCGTCCGAGGATGTCCACCCGGTTGACAAAAATGAGATGGGCAACGGCATTCGGCGCGACGATGGCCCTCGCGCTCTCCGCTTGCAGCGGGGGAGGCGACGGGGGCTCGTCCTCCGGGGACGACCCGATCGTGGTCGGCATCTCGCTGCCGTTGACCGGCGACTTCTCCGAGCCCGGTAAGGGTGTGCAGCGCGGCTACCAGGCCTGGGAGAAGATCGTCAACGACAACGGCGGCCTGTTGGGCCGCAAGGTCCAGCTGAAGATCCTCGACGACCAGTCCAACGCCGATCGCGTCGTCTCCGACTACGAGCAGCTGATCGGCCAGGACCAGGTCGACGTCGTCGTCGGTCCCTTCTCGACCCGCCTCGTCGTGCCGGCCGCCCGGGTCGCCCAGGAGTACGGCATGTTGTTCGTCGAGCCGGCGGGCGCGGCGAAGGAGGTCTTCGAGCAGGGCTTCAAGAACCTGTTCTACGCCGCCCCGGCGGTGGCGAACGACCACTACAACCACCTCGCGGAGTACATCCTGGCGCTACCGGCGGGCCAGCGGCCCACCACGGCCGCCTACGCCGCCATGGACGACCCGTTCGCCCAGGGCACCGCGTACGGCCTGAAGGAGAAGCTGGAGCAGGCCGGCGTTCGCACCGTGGTCAACGAGGTCTACCCGCCGAACACCACCGACTTCAGCGGCATCGCCGCGAAGATCGCCTCGTCACGGGCGGACATCGTGGTCGGCGGCTCCCAGTACCAGGACGGCGTCAACCTGATCGTCGCCCTCCAGCAGCTGGACTACCAGCCCAAGCTGGCCGCCTTCTCCACGGCGCCGACCAGCCCCGAGTTCGCCGCCGCCATCGGCAACAAGACCGAGGGCATCCTCTCGCCCACCGGCTACACCCAGAAGGCGCCCTATCCGAGCAACGTCGAGTTCGTGCAGAAGTACACCGCCCAGTTCGGCTCCCCGCCGGAGGAGGACGAGGCGAACGCCTACACCACCGGCCAGGTCGTCGCGGCGGCGATCACCGCGGTCGGTTGCGCGGAGCAGGGCGAGTGCCAGCAGAAGCTGATCGACTGGATCCGTGGCAACAAGGTGGAGACCGTGGTCGGCCCCCTCACCTGGGACGCCACCGGCAAGCCGCAGGGCGCGCACATGATCCAGCAGTGGGTCAAGGGGGAGATCCAGATCGTGCTCCCCGCCGACGCCAAGGAGGCGGACATCGTCTACCCCAAGCCGGCCTGGTAGGCATCGATGTCCTCTGGCGCGCTGATCTTCCAGAGCGTCGTCCTGGGCGTGCTCCTGGGCGGGCTCTACGCCCTGCTGGCCTCGGGCCTGACGCTCTACTTCGGCATCATGCGGGTGGTGATGATCGCCCACTCGGCGTTCCTCATCCTCGCCGCGTACCTCGCCTGGTGGTCGCACACCCGGCTCGGCGTCGACCCGCTGCTGTCGCTGGTCGTCACCGTCCCGTTCTTCTTCGGCTTCGGAGTGCTGCTGCAACGGCTGCTGCTGTCCCGGCTGCGCCCGGCGACGCTGACCATGATGTCGGTGCTGCTCACCTTCGCCATCGCGGTGACGATCGAGGGCCTGCTCGGCTACGCCTTCAGCGGCACCCAGCGGCGCATCCAGCTCGGCTACGGCTCGGCGAACATCGAGCTGTTCGGCGCGCGGATCGCGGTGGTCAAGCTGATCGCGTTCGGCCTCGCCGCCGTCGCGCTGCTGACGCTCTACCTGCTGCTGAAGCGGACCACTTTCGGCTGGGCGCTGCGGGCGACGATCCAGCACCGCGACGCGGCCCGGCTGGTCGGCATCGACACCGACCGGGTCGCCGGCTTCGGTTTCGGCCTCGGCCTGGCCAGCGCGGCCGTCGGCGGCACCGCGCTGGCGCTGGACACCACCATCTACCCCTCGCTGCACTGGCACTGGATCGGGCCGCTGATGGCGATCATCGTCGTCGGTGGGTTGGGCAGCGTGCCGGGCGCGGCCGCCGCCGCCATGGTGCTCGGGCTGATGCAGAGCCTGTTGCAGATCCCGCTGAACACCACCTGGGCGCAGACCATCTTCTATCTCGCGCTCTTCGCCACGCTGGCGTTCCGCCCGCAGGGATTCTTCGGAGGTCGGCTTGCCCAGCGCTTCTGACCCCAGCACGGCGACACCGCCGCAGGCCGCCGTACCGCCACCGGCCGGATCGCCGGCGGCGTCGCCGGCCGGTGGACCGCTCGGCGCACGCCGGTCGGTGCTCACCACCGGTCGGGTCGTCCGTGGCGTCCTGCTCGTGGCGCTCGTCGCGGTGGCCCTCTCCTTCCCGTCGCTCGCCCCGAACCCCTACATCCTCTCCGCGGGCATCGTCGTGGTGAACTACGCGGTCCTGTCGACCTCGTGGAACTTCGTCGGCGGGTTCACCGGCTACATCTCGCTCGGGCACGGCGCGCTGGCCGGGCTCGGCGCGTACGGCACCGGGTTGCTCGTCACGAAGGCCGGCCTGCCGAGCTTCCTGGCCCTCGCGCTCGCGGCCCTCGCGGTCGCCGCGCTCGCCGTGCCGATCGGGTACGCGGCGCTGCGGGTCCGCGGCGCCTCCTTCGTGATCGTCTCCATCGCCCTGGTGCTGGTCCTGCTACTGATCTTCCAGAGCTGGGCGTCGTTCACCGGCGGATCCCGGGGGCTGGTCGTGCCGCGGCCCTTCCCAGATCTGCTGCGCCCCGAGCACCATCGGGTCTTCTACTTCCTCTTCGTCGGGCTGCTGGCGCTCGCGCTGCTGGCGTGGTGGCTGATCGACCGCTCGCGCTTCGGCCTCGGGCTGAAGGCGATCCGGGAGGACGAGGACAAGGCCGAGGCGCTGGGCACCCCGACGTTCACCTACAAGCTGGTGGTCTTCGTGGTGTCCGCCGGGTTCACCGGCTGTGCCGGCGGCCTCTACGCGCTCTGGTTCGGCGACCTCGACCCGGTCTTCCAGTTCTCCATCCTGACCGGCTCCTACATGGTGCTCATGGCGCTGCTCGGCGGGGTGCGCAACCTCTTCGGGCCGCTGCTCGGCGCCCTGGTCGTCGGCGTCGCGCTGGAGTACTTCAAGGTCGAGTACGGCAACACCCCGCTGCACCTGGTGGCGACCGGCCTGCTGCTCGCCCTGGTGGTGCTCTTCATGCCCGACGGCGTGCTGCCCGCGGTCGCGGCCCTGCGGGACCGGTTCCGCCCGGCACAGCACTCGATCCGCGAGGTGACCGCCGCCGAGCTGCGCGAGCAGCGGGAGCGCGACGATCCCGAGGCCGGGTCACCCGAGCTGGCCGGGGCGGGCAACGGCGGCGCGGGCACCCGGTCGACGAAGGAGCGGTCATGAGCGGCGGGCAGACACTGGCCACGGAGGGCCTGACCAAGGCGTTCGGGGGCGTGGTCGCGCTCGACGGCGCCAGCGTGGCCTTCCACTCCGGCAAGGTGAACGCGCTCATCGGGCCCAACGGCTCGGGCAAGACCACGTTCTTCAACTGCGTCACCGGCATGATCCGGCCGGACGGCGGCCGGACGACCTACCGGGGGCGCGACATCACCCGCGCGACGCCGCACGCCATCGCGCACGCCGGCGTCGGCCGTACCTTCCAGCTCTGCCGGGTCTTTCCGCGGATGTCCGCGCTGGACAACGTGCTCGCCGCGGTGCGCCCGGCGGGCCTGCTCGGTCAGCTGCGTGGCGCGCACGGCCGGGCCGAGGTCGACCGGGCCCGCGGCTGGCTGACCCGGCTGGGCATCGAGCACCTCGCCGACGTCGAGGCGCGGAACATGTCCTGGGGGCAGCAGAAGCTGCTGGAGCTGGCCGGCGTGCTGATGAGCGATCCGGAGACGGTGTTGCTGGACGAGCCGGCCGGCGGGGTCAACCCGGCGCTGCTCGACCGGATCGGTGGCCTGGTCCGTGAACTCAACGCCGAGGGCCGGACCTTCGTGATCGTCGAGCACAACATGGACCTGGTGATGAGCATCAGCGACCACATCGTGGTCTTCGACCGGGGACGGCCGATTGCCGAGGGGCCACCGTCAGTCATCCGCTCCGACGAACGCGTGCTGGGGGCCTACCTTGGCGTCTGAGATCGAACTCATCGACATCCAGGCCGGCTACGGGCGCGCCGCGCCGGTGCTGCGCGGCCTCTCCGTCGCGGTGCCGGCCGGCACCATCGTCTGTCTGGTCGGCCCGAACGGCGCCGGCAAGTCCACCGTGCTCAAGGTCGCCAGCGGGCTGCTGACGCCGCGCGAGGGGCGGATCCTGGTCGGCGGCCGGGAGGTGACCGGCCAGGGCCCGCAGCGGATGCTCGCCGCCGGGGTCGCCCACGTCCTGCAGGGGCACAGCGTGTTCCGCGAGATGACGGTGGCCGAGAACGTGCTGCTCGGCGGCTACACGCTCAAGGACAAGGCGTTCATCGCCGAGCGCGTCGAGTTCGTCAAGGAGCTCTTCCCGGTGGTTGCCGAGCGGTGGGGCAGCCTCGCCGGGCTGCTCTCCGGCGGGCAGCAGAAGCAGGTGGAGTTCGCCCGCTCGCTGATGGTGGATCCCAAGGTGGTCCTGCTGGACGAGCCGTCCATGGGCCTCGACCCCAAGGCGACCGCCACGGTCTTCGAGCAGGTGGTCCGGATGCGCGACGCCGGCACCGCCGTGCTGCTCGTCGAGCAGAACGCGCGGCGGGCGCTGGAGACCGCCGACCTCGGCTGCGTGCTCGACCTCGGCCGGGTGCACATCTCCGGCCCGGCGTCCGAGCTGTTGGCCGACCCGCAGCTCGGCGAGCTCTATCTCGGCGGACGACCCGCCGAGCCACCGGTTGCGCCCAAGCGCTGAACCCGAAACGGCACCACCGCAGCACCGACATAGGGAGGTCCGGCCGCTCCGGAAAACGCTTGCCCGGACGGTGGACCGACGAAGTTCGTGGCACAGAGAGGTGTACGCGATGTCGAGAGCAGGACGCGCGGTCGCCGCCACCGCCGCACTCGTGGCGGCCGGTGTGCTGGCGGGAGCCGCGGCGCCACCCGCGCTGGCCGGTTCCCCCGGCCCGCGCGACGTTCACCCGTCCCTACGAGAGAACCTGGTCGCCTTCTACGACTTCGACCACCCGGTCCCCGGCGACCCGGCGCTCGAGCGCGACCAGGGCCGGTCCGGCACCGAGATCGAACTGGTCAACGGCGGCGCGCAGATGAGGGTCGCGGACCGCGCCTACCGGGGCGCCGGCCGGGCGCTGCAGACCCGGCAGGTCGAGCCGAGCGTCGCCGGCAACGACGACTGGAAGGCCGGCATCTACTCCGCCAGCGGCGTGCGGACCATGCGTCCGTTCAACGCCGTCGCCGGCACCACCGTGATGGGCTGGTTCAAGGTGGAGATGACCAGCCCTCGCCCCAACTCCAACACCGCCGACCCCGCCGACCTGTTCAACGCGATCGGGCTCGCCGGCGTGCTGACCGGCGACTCCGACGGGCACGGCGTCCGGGCGCTGCTCGAACTCATCGACGTCAACGGTGAGCTCCGGCTCGTCGCGCTCGGCCGGCGCCTCGACGGCGGCAACTCGCAGACGTTCGCGGCGGAGGGGGACTGGCGCACCCTGCTGCCGGCGGGCGAGTGGGTGCACCTCGCGGCCACCTTCGACTTCGCCACCGGCTCGATGGCGCTCTACCGCAACGGCCGGCCGCTCGCCGGCTTCTACACCCGTACCGACGACCCGTGGCTGGTGAGCGGCCCGGGCCCGCACGTCACCACCGCCTCCGATCCGCGCGGCATCAAGATCGGTGGCAGCTATCCGCAGGACACCCGTGAGCAGAACCCGTGCGACTGCCGGATGGACTCGCTGATGTTCCTCGACCAGGTGGTCTCGGCGCGTGACGTCGAGAAGCAGTACCGGCACATGACCCGGGGGCACTGACCCGCCCCGCCACCCGTCCCGCCATCCCTGTCCCGAGAATGGAGTGACCCTTGCGCATCTCCACTCGTCGCGCGCGCAGACCGGTGACCACCGCCGTGCTCGCGGCCGCCGCGCTCACCCTGTCGCTGCTGGCCGCGACGCCGGCCCAGGCAGCCGACCCGATCTACGATCCGATCCCCGAGGCGCAGATCCAGAGCCGCCTCGGGCTCGTCCTCGAGGAGTACACCTCCTTCCCGAAGTCCGAGCCGACGCCCGCGCCGACCGACCCGCGGTTGATGCGGCAGGCCCGGATCAACACCATCATGGAGATCCCCGACGGCTCCGGCCGCCGGGCCGTGCCCGATCTGAACGGCCAGCTCTACGTCGTGAAGAACGGGGTGCCGCACGTCTACCTCGACGTGGCGGCGGCCTTCGCGCCGAAGTTCTTCTCCGGCCGCGGGCTCGGCCAGGGCTTCGGCTACGTGGCCTTCCACCCGGACTTCAAGCGCAGCGGCAAGTTCTACACCGTGCACACCGAGCAGGCGGCGCTGGCGACCGAGGTGCCGGACTGGTCGCAGAGCGGCACCATCTTCCACGGCGTCATCACCGAGTGGACGGCGAGCGACCCCGCGGCGGACACGTTCGCGGGCAGCCGGCGGGAGGTGCTGCGCATCGGCTTCGGCGGCCAGGTGCACGGCATCCAGGAGATCAACTTCAACCCGACCGCCAAGAAGCGCGACCTCGACTACGGGATGCTCTACATCGCCGCCGGCGACGGCGGGCTCGGCGTGCGCAACACCGACCCGCAGAACTTCGCCCTGCCGCACGGCAAGCTGCTGCGGATCGACCCGCTCGGCACCAACGCCGCGAGCGGCCGCTACGGTGTCCCACCGTCGAACCCGTTCGTCGGCCGGGCCGGCGCGCTCGGCGAGATCTACGCCCTCGGATTCCGGGATCCGCACCGGTTCAGCTGGGACCGGCAGACCGGCGCGCTCTACCTCGGCCACATCGGTGAGCACGCCATCGAGGCGATCTACGAGGTGCGGGCGGGCGACAACTTCGGCTGGAGCGAGCGCGAGGGAGCGTTCGTCTTCGACAAGACCTCGACGCGTCCCTGCGACAAGCTCTTCCCGCTGCCCGAGGACGACGAGCAGTACGGCTACACCTACCCTGTGGCGGCGTACGACCACGATCCGGCCCCGGGCTGGAACTGCACCTCGGACGTCGGCGTCGCGGTGGCCGGCGGGTTCGTCTACCGCGGCCGGGACGTGCCGGCGCTGCGCGGCAAGTACGTCTTCGGTGACCTGGTCGACGGCCGGGTGCTCTACACCGAGGCCAAGCAGATGCGCCGCGGGGAGGGGCTGGCACCGATCCACCGGCTGGCTCTCTTCGACACCGCCGGCAATTCGGTGCGGATGCAGGACCTTTCCGGCCCGGGTGCGCCCGCGCCCAGTGACCCCAACCGGGTCGACCTGCGGTTCGGCACCGACGCGCAGGGCGAGCTCTACCTGCTGGCCAAGGCGAACGGAAAGATCTGGAAGGTGACCGGTACCCGGGAGTTCGCGAGCGGCCAGGTGGGCAACACCAAGGTTCGGGACACCATGCGCCCCAGCAACTGGGCGCCGGTGACCCCGTCGAAGTGGCAGTTCACCGGCAAGCAGGTGATCCTGGCCGAGGCCGGCGTGACCCGGCCCGGTCCGCGTCGCCCGTTCGAGTACGCGGTACTCACCGCCGGGCCGGAGTTCGCCGCGGTGGACGTCACCGCCGAGGTGCGGTTGGACACCCCGGTAGAGGTGACCAACCGAGATGTGATCATCGTGTTCGGCTACAAGTCCGACACGGAGTTCTACTACGCGCACGTCTCGACGGACAACACGATCCTGCCGCACAACGGCATCTTCAAGGTCAACAACGCCGACCGGGAGCGGATCGACTACCAGTGGAACGGTCGCTCCCGCGGCGCCGCGCCGGCCATCGTGGACGCGGACTGGCACACCGTGCGGGTCAAGCACCTGCCGGCGACGGGAGAGATCGCGGTCTACATCGACGGGGCGAAGGACCCGCTGATGACCGCGAAGGACACCACGTTCGGCTCGGGTCGGGTGGGCTTCGGCTCGTTCGACAACATCGGGCGGATGCGTGACCTCACCGTACGCGGCACCCCGGCGGCCTGACCGGCCGCCGGCCCGGCCGGACGGGCAGGGGAGCGGCGGCAACGTGGCCGCCGCTCCCCGCTCCCTCGGCTCGTGGGTCGGCGCCGCCGGGTCAGGCCGGTACCCGGGGAGTGCTGGCCCGCAGCACCACCTCGCCGCCGATCCGGCGCAGGCGGGGCCGCTCGACGTCGTCCTCCAGCGCCAGTCGGACGGCCAACGCCCCGATCTCCTCCAGGGGGATCCGCACGGTGGTCAGCCCCGGATTGACGTCGCGCAGGGTGGCGATGTCGTCGAAGCCGGCGATCGCCATCGCGGCGGGAAGCTCGAGCCCTCGATCGCGCAGCGCGGCCATCGCGCCCACCGCCATCACGTCGTTGACGGCGAACACGCAGCTGACGTCGGGCGAGAGGTCGAGCAGTTGCTGCATGGCCTGGTAGCCGCCGTCCCGGGTGAACGGCCCGGGCACCACATGCTCCGGCGCGAGCCGGGCGCCCCGGCGGGCCAGCGCCTCCCGGAAACCGGTCACCCGCTCGGTGGCGGTGACCAGGTCGGCCGGACCGGAGAGCACCGCGAACCGGCGGTGCCCGAGATCGTGCAGCGCCTGCCCGAGGTCCCGCGCGCCGGCGTCATTGTCGATCGAGATGGTGTCCACCGGGAGGCGCGGCTGGCTGACTGCCACCGCCCGCCCCCCTTCGGCCTCGAACGCGGCGAGCTCGTCGGCAAGCCGGTCGGTGGCGGCCCGGTCGTCGGTGCGACTGCCCACCACGATGACGACGCTGGCCCAGTGCCGGCGGAACGCGCCCACGTAGTCGGACTCCGCCCGGGGCCGGCGCTCGGTGCTCGCCATGGTGACCAGCAGTCCGTGCGCCTCGGCCTCGCGCATCACCCCGGCGGCGACGGCGGAGAAGTAGGGGTCGGCGATGTCGTGCAGCGACAGGCCGACGATGTTGGTCCGGCCGCGGGCCATCGCCTGGGCGTGGGCGTTGGGGGAGTAGCGCAGCTCGGCCGCGGCCTGCAGCACCCGCTCGCGCAGCTTCTCGCCGACCACCCGGTTCGCGCTGCCGTTGAGGGCGCGGGAGGCGGTGGCCAGCGACACGCCGGCGCGGCGCGCCACGTCGTGCAGCGTGACGGAACCGGTCACGAAACCGTTCCTTCCCGAACTCGACCGCGGGCGGAAATCGCTTACCGCCAGCGTAGGAAGCGGTCGATCACCTCGTCAAACCCGTCGTCCGGCCGGTGGCCCGGATCCGCGTGGCCGAGCGCCCGTCCCCGCCGTCGACCCACCGGTGCGGCCGGGGCTTGCACGGGTGCGGGGCTCTGCCATACCGTCTCGGTAAGCGCTTTCCAAGGAGGTTCGTCGATGGCCGGTCGCAAACTCGGAGTGGTGATGAACGGGGTGACCGGCCGGATGGGCTACCGGCAGCACCTCCTGCGGTCCGTCCTCGCCATCCGGGAGCAGGGCGGCGTGCTGCTCTCCGACGGCACCCGGGTGCAGCTCGAGCCGCTGCTGGTCGGCCGCAACGAGACCAAGCTGCGCGAGATCGCCGAGCGGCACGCGCTGCCCCGCTGGACGACCGACCTGGACTCCGCGCTGGCCGACGCCGACTATCCGGTCTACTTCGACTCCCAGCTGACCCAGGTCCGGGAGAAGTCGCTGATCAAGGCGATGGACGCCGGCCGGCACATCTACACCGAGAAGCCGATCGCCGAGTCGCTCACCGGGGCGCTCGAGCTGGCCCGGCACGCCCGGCGGGCCGGGGTGAAGAACGGCGTGGTGCACGACAAGCTCTACCTGCCCGGGCTGATGAAGCTCAAGCGGCTCGTCGACGGCGGCTTCTTCGGCCGGATCCTGTCGGTGCGCGGCGAGTTCGGCTACTGGGTCTTCGAGGGCGACTGGCAGCCGGCGCAGCGGCCCAGCTGGAACTACCGGGCGCAGGACGGCGGCGGCATCGCGCTGGACATGTTCCCGCACTGGAGCTACGTGCTGGAGAACCTGTTCGGCGCGGTACGGGCGGTCACCGCCCGGGTCGTGACGCACATCCCGCAGCGCTGGGACGAGCAGGGCCAGCGCTACGACGCGACCGCCGACGACGCCGCCTACGCCATCTTCGAGCTCGACGGCGGCGTCGTCGCCCAGGTCAACTCGTCCTGGGCGGTCCGGGTCAACCGGGACGAGCTGGTGGAGTTCCAGGTCGACGGCACCGACGGCAGCGCGGTCGCCGGGTTGCACCGCTGCCGGGTCCAGCCACGGGCGGTGACCCCGAAGCCGGTGTGGAACCCGGACCTGGTGGAGACCCAGGTGTTCCGCGACCAGTGGCAGGAGGTGCCGGACAACGCCGTGCTCGACAACGGCTTCAAGGCCCAGTGGGAGCAGTTCGTCCGGCACGTGGTCGAGGACGCGCCGAACCCCTACGACCTGCTCTCCGGCGCCCGCGGAGTGCAGCTCGCCGACGCCGGGCTGCGCTCCTCCCGGGAGGGCCGCCGGATCGAGCTGCCGGAGCTGACGGCATGAGCGGGCGCAGCGGGCGGATCATCGGGCACCGCCCGCCCGGGCCGCCCGCCGGCACCGACCGACGCGGGGTGCCGGCGTGAGCGCGACCGTGCGGCTGCCCCGCGCCGACGGGTCGTGGGAGCGGCGGCGCCTCGCCGAGCCGGCCCGCTGGCAGCGGCCGGCCGAGCCGCTCACCGCCCGGATCGCGTTCGCCGCCGCGCACGTGGTGGCCGACCCGCTGGGCGACAACGTGCCCGGCGCGCCGGCGGTGGTGGACTGGGAGTCCACCCTGGCGTTCCGCCGGCACCTCTGGTCCTACGGGCTCGGGGTGGCCGAGGCGATGGACACCGCCCAGCGCGGCATGGGCTTGGACTGGGCCGCCACCCGCCAGCTGATCGACCGCAGCGCCGCCGCCGCCCGCGAGGTGGGCGGCCGGATCGCCGCCGGCGCCGGCACCGACCACGCGCCGGCCGACCTCACCTCCCTGGACGACGTCACCGCCGCCTACGAGGAGCAGATCGAGATCGTCGAGGCCAGCGGCGCGCAGGTCATCCTGATGGCCAGCCGGCAACTGGCCCGGCTGGCCCGTGGCCCCGAGGACTACGCCAAGGTGTACGAGCGACTCCTCGGCCAGGTCTCCCGCCCGGTGATCCTGCATTGGCTGGGGCCGATGTTCGACCCGGCGCTGCACGGCTACTGGGGCTCGGTGGAGGTCCCGGCGGCCACCGCCGCGTTCCTCGACCTGATCGGGCGGCACGCGGGCAAGGTCGACGGGGTGAAGGTGTCGCTGCTCGACGCGGATCACGAGCGGATGCTGCGGTCCGCCCTGCCCGCCGGGGTGCGCCTCTACACCGGCGACGACTTCAACTACCCGGAGCTGATCCGGGGCGACGGGACGCACCACAGCGACGCCCTGCTCGGCGTCTTCGCCGCCATCGCACCGGCCGCGTCGGCGGCCCTGCAGGCCCTCGACCGGGGCGACCTGGCGAGCTACGACGCGACCTTCGCGCCGACGCTGCCGCTGGCCCGGCACATGTTCACCGCCCCGACCTGGTACTACAAGACCGGCGTCGCCTTCCTGGCCTGGCTCTGCGGTCACCAGCCCGGCTTCAGCATGGTCGGCGGCCTGCAGAGCGGCCGGGGCGTCGTCCACCTGGCCGAGCTGGCCCGGCTCGCCGACGACGCCCGGCTACTGCCCGACCCCGACCTGGCCGCCGCCCGGCTGCGGGCCTTCCTCGACGTCGCCGGGGTGCCGCGATGACCGCCACGGGTGGTCCGGCACCGGCCACTGCGGACACCACCGTCGACGGCCCCGCTCCGGCGTCCACGGACACCGCCGTCGACGTGCCCTCCGGTCGGCCGGCCGTCGAGCCGACCCCGGTGCCGGGCGACCCGCGGCTGGCCCGGCTCTCGCTCAACCAGAAGACCACCGACCGGTGGTCGGTCGCCGAGGCGGTCGCCGGCTGCGTACGGGCCGGCCTGCCCGCGATCGGGTTGTGGCGCGAACCCGTCCAGGCGATCGGCGTCCCCGCCGCGGCCCGCCTGGTCGCCGACGCCGGCCTGCGGGTCTCCTCACTGTGCCGGGGTGGGTTCCTCACCGCCGCCGACCCGGCGGCCCGACGCCGCGCGCTCGACGACAACCGGCGGGCCATCGACGAGGCCGCCGGGCTGGGCGCGGAGTGCCTGGTCATGGTGGTCGGTGGCCTGCCGGACTCCTCCCGCGATCTGGCCGGCGCCCGGGAGCGGGCCGCCGACGGGATCGCCGAGCTGGTCCCGTACGCGACGCGGCGCGGGGTGCGGCTCGGGCTGGAGCCCATGCATCCGATCTTCTGCGCCGACCGCGGAGTGCTCTCCACCCTCGGCCAGGCGCTCGACCTCGCCGAGCGGTTCCCCGCCGATCAGGTCGGCGTCGTGGTCGACACCTTCCACGTCTGGTGGGACCCGGACGTGCTGGGCCAGATCCGGCGGGCCCGGGGCCGGATCGTCAGCTTCCAGGTCTGCGACTGGATCACCCCGCTGCCGCCGGACGCCCTGCTCTCCCGGGGCATGATGGGTGACGGGCACATCGACTTCCCGCTGCTGCGCCGGGCCGTCGAGCAGGCCGGCTACCAGGGGGACGTCGAGGTGGAGATCTTCAACGCCGAGGTGTGGGCGGCCGACCCCGAGGCCGTCGTCGCCACCCTGGCCCGCCGCTACGTCGCGCACGTGCTGGCCGACTGACCGGCCCGGGCTCAGAGCACCTGGTCGAGGAAGCGGCGCAGCCGCGGGTGTTCGGCCTCCTCGAAGATCGCGGCCGGCGGCCCGGCCTCCAGCACCACCCCACGGTCCATGAAGGCCACCGTGTCGGCGACCTCGCGGGCGAAGCCCATCTCGTGGGTGACCACCACCATGGTCATGCCGCCGGCGGCGAGGTCCGCCATCACCCCGAGCACCCCCTTCACCAGCTCGGGGTCGAGCGCGCTGGTCGCCTCGTCGAAGAGCATCACCTGCGGCTGCAACGCCAGCGCCCGGGCGATCGCCACCCGCTGCTGCTGGCCGCCGGAGAGGTGCGCCGGCCGGGCGTCCGCCTTGCCGGCCAGCCCGACGAGGTCCAGCTGGGCCCGGGCCACCGCCACCGCCTCCTCCTCGCCCAGCCGCTTGATCCGGCGCAGCGCCAGGGTGACGTTGCGCAGCACGCTCATGTGCGGGAAGAGGTTGAACTGCTGGAAGACCATGCCGACCCGCTGCCGCAGCGCGTCCGGGTCGTCGGACAGCACGCTGCGTCCGTCCAGCAGCACGTCGCCGCGGTCCGGCTCGATCAGCCGGTTGATGGTCCGCAGCAGGGTGGACTTGCCCGACCCGGACGGGCCGATCACGCAGGCGGTCGTGCCGCGCGGCACATCCAGGTCGACCCCGCGGAGCACCTGGTTCGCCCCGAAGGCGAGGTGCACGTCGCGCACACCCAGGCTGACCGAGGTGCTGGTGCTCGTGGTGTCGGTGCTCATCGCTGGCTCCCTCCCGCCGCGCCGGGCAGCGTCAGGTCCACGTCGGAGGTGTCGTCGGTCGGTGGGGCACCGGGGCGGCCGTGTCGTAGCCGCCGGTCGATCGCGTTGACCACGTGCGTCAGCGGCACGGTCAACGCCAGGTAGAAGAGCCCCGCCAGCAGCAGCGCGGACTCGTTGCCGGTGGTGGCGGCGTAGTCCTGGCCGATCCGGAACAGCTCCCGCTCGCTGGCCACCAGGCCGAGGAAGTACACCAGGCTGGAGTCCTTGATCAGCGCGATGAGCTGGTTGACCCAGGCCGGCAGGACGCGTCGTACGCCCTGGGGGATGATCACCATCCGCATCGACTCGGTCCAGGAGAAGCCGAGCGCCCGCGCGCCCTCCAGCTGGGCCGCCTCCACCGACTGGATGCCCGATCGGAAGATCTCTCCGATGTAGGCGGCCGCGATCAGGGAGAGCGCCAGGATGCCCAGCGGGTAGGGGTTCGGGCCCCAGACCTGCATGCCGAGCGGCGCCAGCCCGACGCCGATCAGCAGGATCGTCGCGGCGGCCGGCAGTCCCCGGAACACGTCGGTGTAGACCCGGGCCGGCCAACGCTGCCAGCGGGTGCGGGAGATGCCGGCGATCGCCAGCAGCATGCCCAGCACCGAGCCGAGCAGGGCGGCGGAGGCCGCCAGGATCAGCGTGTTGGGCAACCCGACGGTCAGCATCTCGGGCAGCGCCTCGCGCATCGAGTCCCAGTCGAAGAAGGTCTCCCACAGGGTGCGCAACGGATCCATAGTCGCCTCTCCTACCGCCCCGCTCGTCGTCTCGTACCGTCAGGAGGCGGCCGACGCCGACGGCGCCGCCGGAACCGCCACGGTGCCGCTGCCCGGCTTGAAGTCCGCCGGCACCGGCCGGCCCGGGTAGTACTGGGCCTGCAACCGGCTCCAGGTGCCGTCGGCGATCACCTCGTCGAGGGCCTTGTTCAGCGCCTCGCGCAGCTTGTCGTTCCCCTTCGCCACCGCGTACGCGGTCGGCGCCGGGCTGAGCTGCTTGGCGGCCACGGAGATCTTGCCGCCGCTGTCCGCGGCGGACTTCTCACCGATCTCGGCCGGGGCGATCCAGGCGTCGGCGGTACCGGCCTTGAGCTGGTTGATCGCGCCGTTGTAGTCCGGCACCCGCACCGGGTTGAGCTGCTTGCCGGTGGCGTAGTCGTCCTGCACGGTGCCCTGTACCACCACGACCCGCTTGCCGCTGAGCTGGTCGAAGCTGGTGATCGGGGAACCGGCCGGAACGTCGAGTCCGAAGTAGCCGAAGTCGTAGCCGTTACCGAAGTCGACGGTCTTCTTGCGCGCCTCGGTGATCGTGATCGAGGAGCTGCCGACGTCGAACTTGTGGTTGTTGACCTGGGCGAGCAGCGCGGAGAAGTCGGTACCGACGAACTCCACCTTCAGGTCGATCTTCGCGGCGACCGCGCTGAGCAGGTCGTTGTCGAAACCGGTGAACTTACCGTCCTTCAGGTACACGTTCGGCGGCGCGTCGGTGAGCGTGCCGGCCCGCAACACGCCGGGCTGGAGCAGCTCGTACGGGTTGTCCGCCGCGCTGGACGAGGCGTCGTCGCCGCAGGCGGTGAGGGCGGCGGTGCCGAGGAGTGCGGCCACGCCGAGGGCGGCCACCCGGGTCAGGGCAGGAAGAGATCGCACAGGTGTCTCCGAATGGTGTCAGCGGCGGGGCACGGGCGTGCGCCGCCGACGGTGCGCCCGGTGGGCGAACCGCGGGATCGATCAGGGGAGCGGGGGCGGGCGCGTCAGCGCGAGGGGCGACACGCGGCGCTGCAGACCCACATCATGTCGACGTGGCGGCGCCGGGTCAGGGCCACCGGCGCGGGCGACGGGACCGACGCGGCGACCGGAGGAGTGCTGGTGCGAATCATCATGGTTCTCCTGGGTCGGGTTGACCTGGGAACCAGGCCACGCTTGCACCGGAGGTTGCTCCGATGCCTGGTCTTCACCCGGGGCACCCCACCGCGGAGGAGGGTTGCCGGCCAGCGAGCCGGGGCTTGACGCTGGCGCTCATGACCTGCGCCGAGGCTAGCAGGGCGGTACGGGGCATCGTCCACCCGTTATGACCACGCTCACCCGGGCCGGCCGGGCCGGGTGAGGCCGCGCGTCCGAAGCCGGGCGAATCACCCACCCGGCGCGGGCGGCGGTGACACCATCACCGGATGGTGGACGCACCGCCGGGCTGCGGCGGCGCGGAGGCAGAGGTCGGGTGGGTGCGATGCGGGACGTGGAGCTGCCCGAGGACGGCCGGCGGGTGGTCGTGGTCGTGCTCGACAAGGGCGAGGACCCGGTGGCGGTGATCAACCAGGTCGCCGTGGACCGCAACATCCGGGCCGCCACGGTGACGGCGGTCGGCGGCTTCCAGGGCGCCGAGCTGGGCTACTTCGACCGGGACCGGCGCGAGTACCAGCCGATTCCGGTCACCGGGCAGGTGGAGGTGCTCAGCATCCTGGGCGACATCGCCGACGACCGGGGGCGGCCCACCCTGCACGTGCACGCGGTGCTCGGCCGGCGCGACGGCAGCACGGTCGGCGGTCACCTGCTGCGCGGCGAGGTCTGGCCGACCCTGGAGGTGGTGATCACCGAGGTCGGCGCGCGGCTCGCCAAACGGGTCGACCCGGCGACCGGTCTGGCGCTGCTGAGCGGAACCGCCGAGCGGTGAGCCGGGGCCGGTCGTCGTAACCGGCGCGCCCCCGGACGGAGCGGGTGGCCCGACGGGATCCGCTGGCGTACCCCGACGGTGGCGGGGTACCCGTCCCGGGACGACGCCGCCCGAGGAGGTACGCCGTGCCGGACAAGCACGAGCAGGCCGAAGAGATGCGTGACGACGTGCCGTCGACCGTCGCCCGCTCCGACGACAAGGCGGTGCGGACCTACAAGAAGACGCTCGAGTCGGCCGAGGAGACCTACGGCGACGGCGAGCGGGCCCACCGGACCGCGTACGCCTCGTTGAAGCACACCCACGAGAAGGTCGGCGACCACTGGGAGCCGAAGGAGCGTCCCGGGCCGTCTGATCCGCAGGCCGCGTTGGGCGGTCCCGCGTCCCGGTCCCGCCCCCGGGAGACGGCGCAGGGGGTGGACGCCAACGCGAGCAAGGAGCACCTCGACGAGGTGGCGCGGCGGGTCGGTGTCGCGCAGCCGGAGGAGTTGGCGAAGGGCGATCTCGTGCAGGCGATCGAGAAGGCGAACGCCCGCGCCACCGCACGGGCCCGGCGACGACGGTGACCCCGGCCGGACCGCCGGTCCTGGCCGGGCGGCCCACCCCGCTGCGCTGACCCGGCCTCGGGCGGCCGGCGCCGCCGATATGGTGGCGGTGAGGCACCGGACGACACGGGGGCGGGGCGGTGCGATCGCCATGGTCGCAACCCGCGGAGAGGTGGGCGCCATGACGACGAACCGGGACATCGTCACCCGAGCCTTCGCGGACTGGTCCGCCGGCACCGGCGCGATCAGCGACATCTTCGCCAACGACATGCGGTGGGAAGTGGTCGGCAACTCGGTGGTGGCGGGCACCTACCAGAGCGCCGACGAGTTCCTCACCCAGGCGATGCGGCCGTTCAACGCGCGGTTCGACGCGAACGGCCAGTACCGGCCGGTGGCCCTCCGGGCGATCTACGAGGACGCCGACGCGAACACCGTCATCGCCGTCTTCGACGGCGCGGGCGTCACCGTGACCGGCTCGACGTACGAGAACACCTACGCCTGGTTCCTGACCTTCCGCGACGGCAAGGTGGTCGACGGGACGGCCTTCTTCGACAGTCTGGCCTTCAACGAGCTCTGGAAGATCCCGCCGGCCAGCTGACGAACGCGGTGCTCAGCCGGCCTCCCGGACGGAGGATCGGCTGCCGTCGGCGTCCAGGTCCCATCGGCGGCCGAAGGCCGGGCTCCCGGTCAGCCGGATCCAGCCGAGCGATTCCGGTATGTGCGGGTCGAGGACCAGCCGGCCGTCGACGGCGTCGAGCCCGAGCAACGTACGCAGGAAGAGCAGTGGCGCGCCACTGGCCCAGGCCTGCGGGTTGCAGGCGGTGGGGTAGGGGACGGGTTGCCGGCCGAACGCCCGGTCGTAGCCGGAGAGGGCCTCGGGCAGCCGGTGCTCGGAGTAGGCGGACGCCTCCAACATGGCGGTGACGATCCGGACCGCGTCGTCGTGGTGGCCGTAGCGGGCGAGGCCGGCGGCGATGAGGGAGTTGTCGTGCGGCCAGACCGTGCCGAGGTGGTATCCGATCGGGTTGTAGCCGTGGTCGCCGGTGGAGAGGGTGCGCACCCCCCAACCGGAGAACATCTCCTCGGACATCAGCTGGGCGGCCAGCACGTCGGCCCGCTCCTGCGGGACGATGCCGCTCCACAGCAGGTGGCCCATGTTCGAGGTCATCGAGTCGATCTGGCGCCCGTCGCCGTCCAGGCCGATCGCGTAGTAGCCGCCCCGCTCCGGAATCCAGAAGTCCCGGTTGAACCGCTCCCGCAGCGCCGCCGCCTCCGTCCGCAGCCGCGCGGCCATCGCCGGGTCCTGCCAGGGGCCGTCGGCGAGTTCCGCCATCCGCAGTTTGGCGTCGTAGGTGTAGCCCTGCGTCTCGCAGGTCGCGATGGGCAGCGCCGGGATGCTGCCGTCGGCGAACTGGACGCCGTCGCGGGAGTCCCGCCAGCACTGGTTGCCCAACCCCTGCGAGGAGCGGGTCGCGTAGCCGACGTAACCGCTGCCGTGCAGGTCGCCGAACTCGTCGATCCAGCGCAGCGCCGCCTCGGCGTTAGGTCGCAGCTTGCAGATCAGCTCGTCGTCACGGGTCCAGCGCCAGTACTCGGAGAGCAGGATCAGCCAGAGCCCGGTGCTGTCGGCGGCGCCGTAGTAGGGCTGGTAGGGCTTCACACCGAGTTGGGTCAGCTCGCCGGTGCGGTATTCGTGGAAGATCTTCCCCGGCTCCCGGTCGGTGAAGTCGTGGGTCTCGCGGGCCTGGTGTGCGGCGAGTACCACCAGGGCGCCCCGCGCGACCTGCGGGCCGAACGCCACGGTCTGGTACGAGGTGATCAGGGTGTCCCGGCCGAAGACGGTCATGAACCAGGGCAGCCCGGCCGCCAGCAGGACCACCGGCTCACCGCGGATCCGCTTCTCGATCCGCATCGACACCAGGTCGGCGGCGGACTTCTCGTACGCCGCCACCAGCCGGTCGGACTGACTCTCCAGCGTCGGCACCGTCGCCAGCCAGCGGCTGGACGGGTCCGCGGCGTCTCGCTCGAAGACGTCACCGAAGCTGCGTGGCACCGGCTCGAAGTCCTCCTCTCCACAGCGCAGCGGCACCCGCAGCTCGCAGCGCCAGGCCTGGCCGCGGGCGAGCCGCAGGTGCCAGATGAGGGCGTCGCCGTCGACCCGGTCCGCGGCCGGATCGGCCGCCACCCGCACCGAGGCGGCGTAGTCGCCATTGCGGTAGGCGAAGCGGAGCGTCGACCCGTCCGCCTCGTGGTTGCGGGTGATCTCCGGGGACCGGTCCCGCCCGGACTCCTTGATCTCGAACAGGTCGGCGAAGTCGGTGCCGACGTCGAGGCGCAGCCGGAGTTCGACCGGCTCCGCGCCGAAGTAGCGCAGCTCGATCCGCTCGTACATGCCGTCGCCGACGAAGCGTTGCCGGCGGATCCCCACCCGGTTCGCCGGCAGGCCGAGCAGCTCGGAGTTGGCGAGGAAGAAGGCGGCCGAGAACGGGTCGACCGTTCCGGACCCGAGTACCAGCAAGGGGGCGTCGTTGATGGTGAGTTCCCACCGGTTGAGGAAGCGGGTGTCGTCGTGCACCAGCCCGCCGATGGAGCCCTTCGGCACGTCGCCGCGGGCGTTGGAGAACATGAAGGTCCGGCCCTCGAGCACGCCGACGGTGTCCGGCCCCAGCTCCGGCGGCAAGTCCCGGCAGGCACCGCTGTGAGTCAGCCGCTCGCCGTCCGCCGCCGGCCACGGCTGAGCCGGGGTGCGTCGTTCCGTAGCCGTCACGTACACCTCCAGCCGACGAACCGGACATGCCGTCACCGTCGATCAGCCTATGCGGCGCGGGGCCGACGCCGCCCTGGCATCGACCAACATGGGTGGGGCCGGCGCCGGGATCGCGGTCCATAGATGAAGGTAGATTATTTTGGTACCGTCGGCGGGTACCGACTCGGGGAGGTCAGATGCGCCGTCAGGAAGCCCGGTTCGTCGCCGTTCTCGCGGTCGCCGCGCTGGCGGCCCCGCTCTCCGCCGGCGTCGCGCACGCCGACCCGGTGGTGCCCCGGCACGCCGTGGTCGTCTGCCAGAGCGCGAGCTTCTACGCCAACTACGACTCCGCCGGCGGCCCGCACGGGCTCAAGCGGGTGCTGGAGTACGGCAACAAGATCGGCCACACCCCCGGCGCCCACCCCGTCTACAACGGCTGGGCGGCAGCCTTCGACTTCGGCCCCAACGACTGGGGTTACCTGCGCATCGAGTGCATCGGGGGGTACGACTCATGGTGAGACTGCTCCGGCGCGCCGGCGCCGTCTGCGCCGCCGCGGTGCTCGCGACCGCCGCCGCGCCGACCGGACCGGCACAGGCGGACAACGGCACGATCGGTGAGCGGGAGACCGTCTGCGCGGCTGACCTGTTCGTCCGTACCGAGCCGAACGGCGCCTGGATGGGCACGCTCTACCGCGGCCAGACCTTCCTCGTCGAGGGCCCCCGCAGCGGCGGCTACGTGTACGGCTTCGCCTACGGACACATCAACCGCCGCGGCTGGGTCCAGGACGGCTGGTTCTGCTGAGGGTGCCGTACCCCGCGCGCCCCGCCCGGCCCGTTCCGGCCCCGCCACCGACCCCGTTCCCGCCGCGCGGCTGAGCCCGTTCCGCCTCCGCGACCCGCCGAAAGCCGCGACAGTGGAGTTGGCTGCGGGCAGGTCGCCAGGGTGACGGCGGGGGGTGCGACGTGAAAGGGGACGTTGCAGCGCTCGTGCTGCTCGTGGTGCTGGGCGCCACCGTGCTCGTCGGCACCACCATCGGCGGGCGTTACCGCGTCGCGCCACCGGTCCTGCTCATCGGCATGGGGGCGCTGCTGGCCCTCATCCCACCGCTGTCACACGTGGTGCTCAGCCCCGAGGTCGTGCTGGTCCTCTTCCTGCCGGCGATCCTCTACCGGGAGGCCCTGACCACCAGCCTGCGGGAGATCCGCAACAACCTTGTGGTCATCGGGCTGCTCGCTGTGGTGCTGGTGGGGCTCACGATGTTCACCGTGTCGCTGGCCGCGCAGGCGCTCGGCGTAAATCCCGCGGCAGCCTGGGTGCTCGGCGCGGTGCTGGCGCCGACCGACGCCGCCGCGGTCTCCGGCCTCGCGAAGCGGATGCCCCGCCGGTTGCTGACCACCCTGCACGCGGAGAGCCTGATCAACGACGGCACGGCGCTGGTGCTCTTCGCCGTCACGGTCGGCCTGCTCGCCGGCGGCGCCGTGCCCGGGCCGCTCGACCTCCTCGGCGAGATCAGCCTCTCCTTCGTCGGCGGCATCGCCGCCGGGCTGGCGGTCAGCCTCATCGTGGTGCTGCTGCGCCGGCACATCGACGACCCGCTGCGGGAGGGCGCGCTGAGCGTCCTCACCCCGTTCGCCGCCTTCCTGCTCGCCGAGGCCGCCCACGCCAGTGGGGTGCTGGCGGTGGTGGTGGCCGGCCTGGTGCTCGCCTACGCGGGCCCGCGGGTGATCCGGGCCCGGTCCCGCGTGCTGGCCCTCGGGTTCTGGGACCTCTCCACGTTCATGATCAACGGTGGGCTGTTCGTGCTGCTCGGGATGCAGATCCCGCGCGCGGTCCGCAGCGTCACCAGCGTCTCGACCCAGCGCGCGCTGGTCATCGCGCTGGTGGTCACGCTCGTGGTGGTGGCGACCCGGATGGCGTGGGTGTGGTTCACCCCGTACCTGTTTCGGCTCTTCTACCGCGGTGAGTCGCAGCGCGAGAATCGGGTGCCCTGGCGGGTGCGGACCGTGGCCGGCTGGTCCGGCTTCCGCGGCGCCGTCTCCCTCGCCGCGGCGCTGGCGGTGCCGCTGGCCATGACGAACGGTCGACCGGTCGAAGAGCGAGATCTGATCATCTTCTGCACCGCGGTGGCGATCCTGTTGATCATGCTGGTCCAGGGCACCACCCTGCCGCTGCTGGTGCGCTGGGCCGGCCTGACCGGCGACCAGCAGCGCGTCGACGAGGTGCGACTGGCCCGGATAAGGGCGGGGAAGGTGAGCCTCGCGGCGCTGCCGGACGTGGCCTCCGAGATCGGCGCCGGGGAGGACGTGGTCAGCCGGGTACGGACCGACTACCAGGCGCTGCTCGACGACATCCGCGCCGCGGAGCAGGAGGAGGGGATGCCGCGGGCCCGCGAGGTGGAGCGGCAGTTGCGGCTCGGTCTGCTCGAACGCAAACGTCGGGAGATCACCCGGATGCGCGACGCGAACGAGATCGACGACGTGGTGCTGCGCGATCTGCAGGCGGTCCTGGACATCGAGGAGATCCGGCTGCTGGGCCCGGAAGCGCCGGACTAGTGATCGCCAAAATGCGCGGCGATCATGCAGTTGTGGTGGTGGACGCAGGGTGCGAAGCACCGCGCACCGGGCACCACAACTGCATGATCGACCGTGCCGGGGTCCGGGTTACCAGGTGGTTGGCGGGGGTGGGGGGACGACCGGAGGGCGGTCGTCACAGGTGATGGTGTTCGGCAACTGCCAGTCGGCGAGCCACCCCCCGTCGTTGCCGCCGAGGTCGTTCAGGCTGAACTCCGAGCCGGCCGGGGTGAAGTGGAACGACCCGCAGTTGTTGACCCCGACCGCGCCCACGTGCCGGGCGTCCACGTTCTCGAAGGACGCCGAGCCGGCCGAGCGTGCGCTCACCACAGACGTGCCGGTGCCGTCGACCCGGATGTCGCGGAAGTGCACGTTGCTGATCGAGTAGAGGTCCTTAACAGACCACTCGCTGACCAGCATGATCGCGTTGTAGGTGCTGTCCAGGTAGGTGTCCCCGACCACCTCGATCCGCGCGTCGATGCTGCGGTCGAGCGCGTAGAGCCAGATGGCGCCGAGGCCGATGTTCCAGTTCAGCTCGTACGTGCCCGCGCGGGCCGTGGTGTTGCCGGTGATCCACAGATGCCCGGTGAACGGCTCCGCCCCGAACCGGGAGCCGACCTGGATGGCGCTGCCCTCGCGGACCGGGTCGGCGATCAGGTTGTTCGAGACGGTGTTGTCCGTGCCGCCGTAGATCGCGATGCCGTTGGCCAGCACCGGCGACTGCACGGTGTTGCGGTCGAAGGTGTTGCGCGCGTTCGCCGTCGCTTCCGACCACATGGCCAGCCCGTCGTCGCCGGTGTTGCGGACGAAGTTCTGTGCCACCCGCGAGTCGGTGACGCCGGTGTGGAAGTTCAACGCGTCCGCGATCTGGTCGACGATGATGTTGTTGGTGACGCGCACGTTGCGCATCGGCCCGTCGAACCAGATGCCTACCTTGGTGTGCCGGATGTGCAGCCCGTCGATGGTGGAGTCGCTCATCGCGCCGCCGACGCCGTTGACCTGGTCGGTGTCGATCCGCTCCCGGACGTCACCCTCGATGGCGAAGCCGGAGAGGTGCACGTTGCGGCTGCCGCCGTCCGCGGCGTCCTTGCCGTAGAAGCCGACGCCGGTGTGCACCGAGCCGTCCGGCGCCGGGGCGGGCAGCGTCACCTCCCGGCCCTTGATGACGGTGTACCAGTTGCCGGCGCCCTCGATCCGCACGTCGTCGACGATGATGTGCCGGTTGACCTGGAAGGTGCCGGGCGGCAGGTAGACGCTCAGCCCGGTGCGCTTGGCGAAGGCGATGGCCCGTTCGATCGCCGGGGCCGAGTCCCGGCGTCCGGTGGGGTCGGCGCCGAAGGCCAGCACGTTCGCGGCGAGCAACCGGACGCGCGGCGGGGCGACCAGTTCGGAGTCGAGCAGGTCGATCACCGTCCACGCGGCGCTGCTGCCGGCCGGCGCGGTGAGCCGGATCCGGTCGCCCGCGCGGTACGTGCGGTCGAGCAGCAGTCGCTGCTCGTCGTAGAAGTGGCTGGGCCGGAACGGCGTGGGGATGCTCGGGTACGGGGTGGTGGCGGCGGGCACGCAGGAGCACTCGGTGATCCACCAGTCCGGGTGCAGCAGCCCGGCGTTCGGGTCGTTGCTGAACGGGTACTGGTTGTAGAGCCACGCGTACTGCGAGGTCAGGGTCATCGTCCGGGTCCGCTTGCCGTTGACCGCGACGTCGAGCGGAGCGGTGATGCCGCCGCCCGAGGGCGCGTCCGGGATGCTGTAGCGCACGGTGATCGCGTTGGCCGCTGCCGGCAGGGTGAACTCGACGTACCGGCCGGGGACCAGCTTGACCGCCCGCCGGCCGGAGGCCTCCGACGGCAGCGTGTAGGCGCTCCGGTCCGGGCCGATGACTTCGCCGTTGGTCGCCGCGTTCTCCGCCTCCTGTTCGAGGAAGGCGACCTTGGCCCCGCGGCCGGCGACCAGCTTCGGATCGAGGGCGGCGCGGGTCACCACCGGGGCGACGCCGGCCTTGCCGGGCTGCTTGCCGGTGGCGGCACTGGCCGGCACGCCGGCCAGGATGCCGATCGCGGTGGCCAGCGCCGTGGCGGCGGCGACCGCCGCGGTGGGCCGGCGTCGGGTGCGCGGCAGCGCCGCGCGGATGCTCCGGGTCATCAAGGACTCATCTCTGTTCGGTGTGAGGTGGTGCGAGCGGCCGCCACCGACATTCGGCGCGGGCGGCCGCGGTTCAGGCGGAATGGACCTCGAGCTGGGAGAGCTGGCCGGCGGGCCAGCCGGTGTTGGCGGTGATCCGGACCCGTACGTGGCGGGTGGCGACGGCTCCGAAGGTCAGCGTGACCTGGTTGCCGGTGGCCGGGTCGAAGACCCGCCCCGCCGAGGCGACCAGGGTGTTCCAGGTGGCGCCGTCCGTACTGCCCTGCACCGAGAGCGTCTGGGTCCGGGTCTGCCAGGCCGGCGACGGCGGCAGCCGGAGCACGACGCGCCCGATCGTGATGGCCGAACCGAGGTCGACCTGCACCCACTGCGGGAAGGCGTTGTTGGCGCTCTCCCAGTAGGTGTCGGGATTGCCGTCGACCACGTTGCCGCTGCCGTAGCTCTGGGTGTGGCCGCTCTCCGCGGTCGGCCGGCCCCGGGCGAGGTCGCCCTGGGGCGCCGGGTCGGTGGTAACGGTGACCGCGTTCGACGGCTGCGACTGCGCGCCGGTGGTGTCCAGCGCGACCACGGTGAAGGTGTACGCGCTGGCCGGGCTCAGCCCGCCGACGGTGGCCGAGGTGCCGGTGACCGAGGCGATCGTCTGCCCACCTCGGCGGACCTGGTAACCGGCGATCCCGTCCGCGTCGGTGGCGGCGGTCCAGGCCAGCGAGACGCTGGTGGCGCTCTTCGCGGTGACCGAGAGGTTGCCCGGTGCGGTCGGCGGGGTGGGGGTGGCCGTGCCCGCGTACACCTCGACCTGGCCGAGCTGCGCCGCAGGCCAGGCGGTGTTGCCGGTGATGGTCACCCGGACGTGGCGGGCCGTGGTGGTCGGCACGGTGACGGTGGCGGTGTTGCCGGAGGCGGGGTCGAACCGGATCCCGGCCGCTGCGGCGAGGGTGGTGAAGGTGCTGCCGTCGGTGCTGCCCTGCACCGAGAGGGTCTGGGTGCGCGCCTCCCAGCCGGGCGGTAGGGCGAGGACCAACCGGTTGACCGGGTGGCCGGCGCCCAGGTCCACCTGCCACCACTGCGGGAAGGCGTTGTTGGTGCCCTCCCAGTAGCTGCCCCGGTCGCCGTCGACGGCGTTGCCGGCGGTGAACGATCCGTTCTGGCTGCTGGCGCTGGTGGGCCGGCCGGCGGCCAGGTTGCCGCTCGGCGGCGGTCCGCCGCCGAGCACCGGCGGCGTCGGCCGCACCGGCGTGAGCGCGAGTTGCCCCTTGAGCATCCGGCCGCCGTCGGCGGTGATCCGCAGGTAGTAGTCGGCGGAGCAGGGGGTGCCGTCCTCGTCGAGCGCCCGGATGCCCGCGCCGGCCGGCGTGGTCGCCTGCGTCTCGCTGGTCTTGGCGATCTGGTTGCCCTCGTTGTACTCGTCGAACATCGAGACGTAGAGGCCCTGCGAGCCGAGGCGGATCATGTTGTAGAGGTGCCGCCAGTAGAAGTCGCCGTGCCGGCGGTGCCCGGCCGACAGGTCGCCCGGCATGACGCAGGGCTGGTAGTCGATCCCGTACGCCGCGCAGTCGGCCAGGTCGGGAGTGTTGACGTTGGTGTAGTAGTCGTCCAGGCCCTCGAGGGTGGTGGCCCGGTAGATCATCCACGGCGAGATCATGTGGAAGGCGTGGTAGACCTCGGAGAAGCCGGGCCGGGAGTCCTCGACGCCGCGTCGCCAGTGCGTCGGCACGCCGCCGATGACGTAGCAGCCCTGCGCCTTGAACCAGTTGACCACGTCGAGGCAGGGGGCCGGGGTGAACGGACGGCCGGGGTCGTTGAAGCCGAAGCCCCAGATGCAGACCACCGGCTTGCCGTTCTGCCGGGCGTACGCGGCCGACGCGGTGTGCGCCGACATCTTGGTCGTCCAGTCCTGTTTGATCTGAGACTGCATGGACGTCCAGTCGGTGACGTCGTACATGATGTAGAACTTGCGACCGAACCGCTCCGCCGCGCTGCGCACCTTCGTCGCCATCGCGTCGCGGGTCGGGCCCTCGTCGCCGAACGGGTTGAACCGCTGCAACGCCGCGGTGTCGCAGCCGTGCTCCTGCATCCAGCGGAAGTGGGTGTCGACGGTCTGCTGGTCGTAGGAGGAGAAGAGCCGGGCCGGCTGGCCGTTGCCGAGGTTGGGGTACGCGGTGGTGTAGCCGTGGTCGTACTCCCGCATGTCCGGCCAGGAGATGATCGTGGTGTTGCTCGGTGAGGGTGGCTGGAACCGGTCCCGGCTCCAGTGCCACCAGCCGCCGATCGGCGCGCCGTCGCCCGGGCAGCTGAACCACCCCTGATAGCCGACGGTGATCTTCCCGACCACGTCGCCGGGTGGGCTGGCCGCGGCGGCGGCGGGGGTGAGAGCTGGGACCAGGTCGGGAAGGGTGGCGAGCGCGGACCCCGCCGCCACGGACCCGATCAGTGTGCGGCGGGTGAGCGCCATGGCAACCGCTCCTTCGGGGGTAGGAGGGAATTGACGGCCATCATGCCAGCCGTCGACACAGGACCGCAATACTCCGACTGCTTCATGAAAGATGGCGGCTACAGGGTTGTAAGAAATGGATGGTACGGCCGGTGGCGGCTGCCTCCACGTAACGTCGGCAGGGACGTTGAGGCCGGGCCGGGTGGGGCGCGATGGCGATGACAGCGGACGGTGGCGCCGAGCCGGCGGCTACCACCACCTCACGGGGCCGCCCGGCCTTCCTCGAACTCTTCTTCGACCTGGTCTACGTCTTCGCGCTCATCTCCCTCGTGAAGACCCTGGCCGAGAACCTGACCTGGACCGGGTTCGCCGAGGTCCTGGTGCTGCTGCTCGCCTTCACCCTGGTCTGGGCGATCACCACGTGGGCCGCGGACAGCCTCGACCTCTCCCGGCCGTTGGTCCAGGTGCAGCTCATCGCGGTGGCGGCGGCCAGCCTGCTGCTGGCGGCCGCCACGCCGGAGGCGTACGACGGGCGGGGGCTGCTCTTCGCGCTCACCTACCTGACCATCCACCTCGGCTCGTCCGGCTACTACCTGCTGTTCGACCGGAAAGCGCCCGAACCACGGCGCAGCGGAAGGATCCTCTTCTGGTACGTGATCGCCGCCGTCGGCTGGGTCGGCGGGGGACTGACCGACGGCGCCACCCGGCTGGCGCTCTGGGCGGCGGCCGTGACGGTGGAGTACACCGCCGCCTCACTCGGCTGGCCGGTGCCCCGGTTCGGCCGATCCCAGCCGCAGGAGTGGCGGCTGATCGGCGAGCGGGTCGCCGAGCGGTACCGGCAGTTCGTCATCATCGCGCTCGGCGCGGCACTCTTCGTCACCGGGACGATGTACACCATGCACGACCACACGGCTGGCCGTGCCATGGCCCTGGTGGTGATATTCACGGGCGTGGTGCTGATGTGGCGGATCTACATCTACCGGGCGGGGGAGCTGCTGACCGAAGCGATCGCCCGGTCGACGAACCCGTCGCTGCTCACCCAGAGCGCCGCGGTCACCCATCTGATCATGGTGGCCGGCATCGCCGGCGTGGCGGTCACCGCGCATCTGGTCGTCGTCCGCCCGTTCGGGCCGACGCCCGCCAGCTGGGCGACGGTCATCCTCGGCGGACCGGCGCTCTTCCTGATCGGCCGGGGCGTGCTCGACTACACCGTGTTCGCCCGCATCTCCCGGTCCCGGCTCGTCGGGCTGGCGCTGCTGGGCGCCGTCGCGCCGGTCGCGACCCGGCTGCCGCCGGTCGGAGTCGCCCTGCTCTCGGTGGCCGTCCTGCTGCTCATCGCCGCCGCGAACCTGGTGAGCACCCGCCGGCACACGCGCTCGCCCAGGCCACCCGCGCACGGCTGACGCTCACCACGCCGACGCGGCCGCTCGCGCTGCCGGCGTCCCACGCCGGGCTGCCGACGCTCAGCGCGCCGGCGCGGTCGCGCCGAACAGCCGCAGTCGGGGCGCCCACGTCTCCCCGACCAGGATGAGAAGCAGGACCAGGTTCGCGACGACCTGCACGGCCAACGGCGGAAGCTGCGTCCCCGCGGGCGCCAGCCCACCCAGCACCACCACGCCGAGCGCCCGGGACCAGAGGAGCCGGCCGGTGACGACGGCGTCGAACAGTGCGCTGCCGAGCAGGAACAGCGCCGGCCCGCCGAGGATGACCGCCGCCCAGCTGGCCGGCGTCGGCCCGAACGGTCGCTCGGTGACCAGCGAGACGCTGGTCGACACCGTCAGCACCCCGGCCACCATGACCAGGTGGCTGTACGAGGTGGAGGTGCCGGGGCGGACCCGCTCGACCACCGCGACGTTCGGCGGTGCGAGAAGCTGCCGTACGCGGTGGAAGTAGAGCAGGAACAGCAGCACCGCGCTGCCGAACCCGAAAGCGTTCGCCATCGTCCGGCCGGCCTCGAACTCGCTGAGGGACAGCCCTCGACCGGCGGTCAGGACCAGCTCGCCCAGCGCGATGATGAAGATCGCCCGGTGCCGCTCGGAGAGGTGCGTCCCGGTGAAGATCTGGCTGGCCAACTCGGTACGCCCCATCCTCGGCGTCGGCCAGCCGAACCGGGCCGAGCCGAGGTCGATCGCCACCGCGAACGCCCAGAGGAGCAGCCGCGTGGTGCCCTCCACGAACACCCCGGCCACCCACGGCGCGGCGGTGACGCCGAACCAGAAGAACACCCGGATGCTCCTGGCCTGGATCGGCCGGTTCACCCGGGTGCCGGCGATGAGCACGGCGTCGCGCACCAGATGGATGCCGAAGTACGCCGCGACGAAGAGCCACCCGTAGCGGTCGAAGGCCTCCGGCACCGCGATCGCCATGAGCAGGGTGCCGAGCATGACCGCCAGGACGGTGGCCTGGATGATCGGCAGCCGCGGATTGAACAGGTCGGTGAGCCACGCGGTCAGCACCCAGACCCACCAGGCCGCCATCAGCAGGACGGCGGTCTGCGCCGCGCCCCGGAGGCTGAGGTCCTCGGCGAACCCGGCGGCGAGTCGGGAGAGCATGAAGATGTAGACCAGGTCGAAGAAGAGCTCCAGGAAGGTCGGATACTCCGGCTCGCCGCGCCGGCGCAGGATGCGGGGGAGTGGACTGGACGTCACCGCGGCTGCCTCCTCTGGCGCGTGCGCCGGAGAAGCCGCGACCGGTCTCGGGCCACCTGCCACGCTATCGACCGGCTCGGCCGGTCGAGCCGGAACCGGCGGGTCGTCCCCGGAACGGGCGGCACGCCGGCCCGCCGGTCGGGTGCCACGATCCGGCCGCCGGATCGATCGGTCGCGCCGCCGGTCGGCGCGCCGAGGGCCGCGGCAGGCTCGCCGACGGGGCATCGACTCCGTTTTCCCACGGTTAGGCCTGATCTGGCCGGGTAGATCCGGGTCTGCCACGCGGGTGGCGGGCCGCTCCCGGCCGGATCGCGGGGCGGGGGCTACCGGGACGCCTCGGGGGGCGATGTCGGATGGACCAGCGCGGTTGAGCGGGCCAGGAAGGCCCGCCGGTGTGGTGGAGCTGCGGGTGCACGGGATCACCGGCGCGAGCGCCGAGCGGGCGTTGGACCTGCCACCGACGGAGCAGGTCGCGGGCGACCGGATCGGGGGTTTCTACCGGCCCCGGAGCTCGGGCGACCGGGGCGCGGGCGAGGTGACGCGGGAGGCGTACCGCTGGGGTGACCTGCCGTCCGGGACCGTGCTGCGCACCCTGGCACTGGTGTTCCTGCTGCCCTTCATGCTGGTCAACGTGGCGATCTGGATGCGTCCGGCGAGCCCCGGCCCGGAGGCGGTCGTCAGGTCCCTGTGCCGGCTGCTGGCCCTCACGCTCACCGCGCTGTACACGCTCGCCATCGCCGGCGTCGCCCTGGACCTGTTGGCCTGGAAGTGCCTGTCCACGCCACAGTGTCTGGCCGGGCGCAGCTGGTTGTCCTGGTTGGGCGGGCAGCCGGCCGGACCACGGCTGGCGGAGCTCACGCTGGTCCCGGTCGCCGCCATCGGTCTGATCTGGTGGCTCGGCACCCGCCCGGGAAGGGCGTTCGAGGCGTTCCGCGCCCCTGAGGAGGAGCTCTCCGGGCATCGGCTCGGCGCGGTCGGCCGGTGGGACGCCGAGCCGCTGGTGGGCCGGCTGCGCTCCATCCACGTCGCGGCGGCGTTCGCGACCCTGAGCGTCACCCTGCTCGCCGCCCGGGCCGCCGCCGGCGCCTCGGCCGCCACGGTCGCGCTGGCGGTGCTCACCGGGGCGGTCCTGGTCGCCTGCGTGATCCTGCTCTGCACGCCTCCGCTGATCGACCGGGCCGCCGCGGACCGGCGACTCGACCGGATCACCCGCACGCTGCGGACGATCGCCATCGTCCTGACCGGCGTGGTCGTGGCCCACGTGCTGACCAGCCCGGCGCCGTGGCGCGAGGGGGCGAACCTGCCCGGCTACGAGTCGATCCTCATCTGGCTGTTCGCCACCCAGACGGCGCTGCTCGCCACCCTGGGCGCGATGCTGCTCCGGCAGCGGGACCGAGAGCCGGGTGCCACACCGCTGGCAGGGCTGGGAGCGCTGGTGATGGCCGCCGCGTCGATCAGTCTGGCGGTGGCGTTCTCGGCCGAGCTGGTCTACCGGGTGGCCGACTTCCTGGACCGCGACGCGCCGACCGGAGAGGGCATCGCCACCGGCCCGCCGCAGGCCTACACCTGGGCGATCTACGGCTTCTTCCGAGCGTTACTGCTGACCCTGATCGTCGTGGGACTGGTGATCCTGATCTCCCGACGCGGACGGTACCGCGCCGCGGCGGCGATCGTCGCGCACGACTACCCGGACCCGCCGGCGGAGGCCGGACCCCGACTGCGGCAGGTACGCCGGGCCATCGCCCGGGCCCGGTTCACCGAGACGCTGCTGCCGCTCGCCGCGGTCTACGGCTGTCTCACCGGCCTCGGCACGGCCACCACCACCATCGCTCTGCTGCAGTGGTATCCGGGTGACGTCATCGAGCGGTTCGCCGGGGTGCCGGCCGGCCTGTTCACCTTCGGCATCGCGGCCGGCAGCTGGGCGATCGCGGCGGTCATCCTCGGCCTGATCATCGGCGCGATCTTCGCCTACCGGACCATCGAGTTCCGGCGCAACGTCGGCATCCTGTGGGACCTGGGCACCTTCTGGCCCCGGGCCGCCCATCCGTTCTCGCCACCCTGCTATTCCGAACGGGCCGTGCCGGAGCTGACCCGACGGATCACGTACCTGGTCGAGAGCGGCAACGCGGTGCTGCTCACCGGGCACAGCCACGGTTCGGTCCTGCTCGCCGCGACGGTGCTCCAGTTGCCGGCACGGGTCGGCAGCCGGGTCGCCCTGCTCACCTACGGGTCGCCGCTGCGCCGGCTCTACGCCCGGCTCTTTCCCGCCTACATCGACAGTGCGGTGCTGCACGAGATCGGCGGCCGGATCGGCTGGCGGTGGGCGAACCTGTGGCGGGACACCGACCCCGTCGGCGGCTGGATCTTCTCCGCCCACCGGCCGAGCGCGCCGGCCACCGTCGGCGGCCCGGCGGCCACGGTGGACCGCCGACTACGAGACCCCCGAGACGTGGTGGCCCCACCCGGCGACAGCGTCCCACCCCCGATTCAGGGACACGGGCCGTGCGAGACCGACGAGCCGTTCACCCGGGCGGTGCGCGAGCTCGTGGAGCGTCTCCGCGAGCCGGCGGACCCGAGCGTCGGGTCGACGTAGCGGACGCCGTCTCCTCCGGATCGTGCCCCGGGCGGGGCGCCGCGCCGAGCGGCGCGGACGGACGACCGGCCCGGCCCGCGCGACAATGCCCGGATGGACGCCGAGGACATCACGGCCGAGGCCATCCGGCCGCTGCGCCGGCCGGTGCTGGTCCAACGCTGGCAGGACCTCGCCTTCCTGCACTGGGCGGTGGACCCGGAGGTGGTGGCGCCGCTGTTGCCGCCGGGGACCCGGCCGGACGTCCTGGCCGGACAGACGTACGTGGGGCTGATCGCGTTCCGGATGGTGGGGCTCGGCCTGCTCGCCGGGCCGGGACTGCCCTACCTCGGCACGTTCTGCGAGACCAACGTGCGGGTGTACAGCGTCGACACCGCCGGGCGTCGGGCCGTGGTGTTCCGGTCCCTGGACGCCGCCCGGCTGATGCCCGTCCTGGTCGCGCGGGCCAGCCTGCGGCTGCCGTACCTGTGGTCGCGGATGCGGCTGCGCCGCGACGGTGACCTGCTGACCTACACCTGCCGCCGGCGCTGGCCCGGGCCGCGCGGCGCGACCAGCGAGCTGAGCGTGCGGGTCGGCGCCGCGCTGGCCGAGCCGAGCCCGCTGGAGCACTTCCTCACCGCTCGCTGGGGGCTGCACACCCGCGCCCACGGGCGGACCCTGCACCTGCCCAACGTCCACCCGCGCTGGCCGCTGCACCGCGCGGAACTGGTGCACCTGGACGACCAGCTGGTCCGCGCGGCCGGGCTGCCCGCACCGGCGTCGGCGCCGGTGAGCGTGCTCTACTCGCCCGGCGTCCCGGTGCGCTTCGGCGCGCCCGCCGTCCTGCGCTGACCTGCGGCGGATCCTGCTCGACGACGCGGGCGCGAAGGACGTTCCAGGCAGCCCGCCGGTGTCTCCGGGGACTGGTGATTTCACCGATGCGGCGGCCGGCAGCGCCGTCGAAGACTTGCACACGTCGATATATCCCACCGCTAGGGAGTGCCCGACGTGTCATCACCAACCACCACCCGTCCCCGTCCGTCCGCCGTCCGGGTCGCCCGGATCGCGCTGGCCGCCACCCTGGCCGCCGGTGCCGCGCTGGCCGCGCCGGCCGGTGCGGCCCAGGCCGCCGAGAACCCGTACGAGCGGGGTCCGGCGCCGACCGTCTCGCTGCTCGAGGCCAGCCGCGGCCCGTTCGCCACCGCCTCGCAGAACGTCTCGTCGTTGAGCGTCACCGGCTTCGGCGGCGGTGTCATCTACTACCCGACCAGCACCAGCGAGGGCACCTTCGGCGCCATCGCCATCTCGCCCGGCTACACCGCCGCCTGGTCCAGCATCAGCTGGCTCGGCCCCCGGATCGCCTCGCACGGCTTCGTGGTGATCGGCATCGAGACGAACTCCCGGCTCGACCAGCCGGACAGCCGGGGCCGACAGCTGCTGGCCGCGCTCGACTACGTGGTCGAGCGCAGCTCGGTGCGGAGCCGGATCGACGGCAGCCGGCTCGCGGTGGCCGGTCACTCGATGGGCGGCGGGGGCAGCCTGGAGGCGGCCTCGGACCGACCGTCGTTGCAGGCCGCCGTGCCGCTCGCGCCGTGGAACCTGGACAAGACCTGGTCGGAGCTCCAGGTGCCGACGCTGATCATCGGTGGCGAGTCCGACAGCGTCGCCCCGGTCTCGTCGCACTCGGTGCCGTTCTACAACAGCATTCCGTCGTCGGCGGAGAAGGCGTACCTGGAGCTCAACGGGGCGAGCCACTTCTTTCCGCAGACGGTGAACACGCCCACCGCGCGGCAGATGGTGGCCTGGCTCAAGCGGTTCGTCGACAACGACACCCGCTACGAGCAGTTCCTCTGCCCGGGGCCGAGCGGCACGCAGATCGAGGAGTACCGCAACACCTGCCCGAGCTCCTGACGGTGAGCAGCGGGGCGGCCGCCGCGGCGGCCGCCCCGTCGCGCCGGTATCGAAACATCGAAGGTATTGACGCGGTAACGCAGAAATGTACACTGCGAGTGTAAATAACACCCGCCATTGAGCGAGGGATGGCTGATGGAGGACGGGCTCGCGCTGCACCACATCGGGGTGCGTTTCTCAGGCCTCATCGCCCTCGACGACGTCTCGTTGCAGGTGCCTCCCCGCCGGGTGGTCGGGGTGATCGGCCCCAACGGCGCCGGCAAGACCACCCTGTTCAACGTCATCTGTGGCTTCCTCCGGCCGGAGGCGGGTTCGCTCACTCTGGACGGTCGGCCCCTGCGTCCGCGACCACACCAGCTCAACCGGCTCGGCATCGCCCGGACCCTGCAGGGCACCGGGCTCTTCGCCGGCCTGACGGTGCTGGAGAACGTGATGGCCGGGGCCTCGCACACCGCGCGGGCGGGCTTCCTGCCGGCCCTGCTCGGGCTGCCCGGCAGCGATCGCGACGAGGCGCGGTTGCGTGCGCACGCGCTCGACGTCCTGGACGGGCTCGGCATCGCCGCGCACGCCGGCGCGATGCCGGGCACGCTGCCCTTCGCCGTACGCCAGCGGGTGGCGCTGGCCCGCGCGCTCGCCGCCAAGCCCCGGCTGCTGCTGCTCGACGAGCCCGCCGGCGGGTTGGGCGCCGACGACATCGCCGAGCTGGCCGAGCTGATTCGGCAGCTGCCCCGCCGCGACCCCGATCCGTGCGCGGTGCTCCTGGTCGAGCACCACATGGATCTGGTGATGTCCGTCTGCGACGAGCTCGTGGTGCTCGACTTCGGGCGGGTGATCGCCGCCGGCACCCCCGACGAGGTCCGCGACGACCCGGCCGTCACCGACGCCTACCTCGGCGCCACCGTCGAGGAGGCAACACCATGAGCGAGCGGAGTGAGCGACTCATCAGGCGCAGTGCGGTCGAGCCTCGTGCCGTCGGCGACCGAAGGGAGTCGGCGGCATGAGCGGGGGGGATTTGCTGGTGGTGCGCGGCCTGGTCGCGGGCTACGGCGCCGCGCCGGTGCTGCACGCCGTCGACCTCACCGTCCCGGCCGGCACCATCGCGGCCGTGGTCGGCGCCAACGGCGCCGGCAAGACCACCCTGCTGCGCGCCGTCTCCGGCATGCTGCGCCCGTCGGCCGGCCAGGTCCTGCTCGACGGCGACGACCTGCGGGGAACGCCGGTGGAGCAGTTGGTGCGCCGCGGGATGGCGCACGTGCCCGAGGGGCGCGGGGTGATCGGTGAGCTCACGGTGGACGAGAACCTGCGCCTCGGCGGGCTGTGGCGGCGCGACCGGGCCGACGCGGGTCGGGCCCTCGACGACGTCTACCAGCTCTTCGAGCCGCTGGCCCGGCGCCGGCGGCATTTCGGGCACCAGCTCTCCGGCGGCGAGCGGCAGATGCTCGCGCTCGGCCGGGCGCTGGTCGGCCGGCCCCGACTGCTCCTGCTCGACGAGCCGTCGCTCGGCCTGGCGCCGCGCGTGGTCGCCCGGGCGATGGCCCTGCTGCGGCAGCTGCGGGACACCACCGGCCTGACCGTGCTGCTGGTCGAGCAGAACGTGCGCAGCGCGCTCTCGATCGCCGACCAGGGGGTGGTGATGTCCCTCGGCCGGGTGGTCACCACCGCCCCCGCCGAGCGGCTGCGCGACGACGTCGAGTTGCGCCACGCCTACCTCGGTTTCTGACCACCCCGGAGGGAGAACTGTTGGACCGCTTCGTGTTCCTCACCCTGGACGGCCTGTCCCGGGGGGCGGTCTACGCCGCGTTCGCGCTGGCCCTGGTGCTGATCTGGCGGGCGGCGCGGGTCGTCAACTTCGCCCAGGGCGCGATGGCCGTCGCCGCCGCGTACGTCGCGTACGGCGTGGCTGCCGCGACCGGCTCCTACTGGCTGGGCTTCCTGGCCGCGCTCGCCGCCGGTCTGCTGCTCGGCGCGGTGGTGGACCGGGCGTTGATGCGCCACATCGACCACGCCTCGCCGCTCAACCCGGTGATCGTCGCGCTCGGGCTGGTGCTGCTGATCCAGGCCGTTCTCGGGATGGTCTACGGCAGCGAGTTCCGGCCCGCCGAGACGCCCTTCTCGCGTGGCGCGTTCACCGTGGGCGGGCTCGCCCTGCTGTCGCCGTACGACCTGTTCGTCTTCGCCACCGTCGGGGTGGTGGTCGGCGCGCTCGCCTGGATCTTCGCCCGGACCGCGGTCGGCCTGCGGATGCGGGCGGCGGCGTTCGCCCCCGAGGTGTCCCGCCTGCTCGGGGTGAACGTGGGCGGGATGCTCACCCTCGGCTGGGCGCTCGCCTCGGCGGTCGGCGCGCTGGCGGCGATGCTGGTCATCCCGACCGAGCTCGGCCTGCATCCGCACGCGATGGACCTGGTCTTCGTCTCGGCGTTCACCGCGGCCGTCGTCGGAGGGCTGGACAGTCCACCCGGGGCGGTGGTCGGCGGGCTGGTGGTCGGCCTGCTGCTGTCGTACGTCAGCGGCTACGCCGGCAGCGACCTCACCCCGCTGGCGGTGCTGGTCCTGCTGCTGGCGGTGCTGCTGGTCCGGCCCGGCGGGCTCTTCGCCCCGGTCGCGGCGAGGCGGGTGTGAGCGCCACCCGGGCGGCCACCCCGCCCCGCCAGCGCAGCGCCGACGAGGCGCGGCAGGCCGCTGCGCCGCGCCGCGGCGGCACTCTGCTGCGACACCTCGCCGTCGTCGCGGTCGCCGGGCTGCTGCTCTTCGGGTTGAGCTACGCGGTCGAGCCGTTCCGCAACTTCCAGCTCGCCACCGTGGCGGCCTATCTCTGCGCCACCGCCGGACTCACCGTGCTGACCGGGCTCAACGGTCAGCTCTCGCTCGGGCACGGGGCGTTGATGGCGACCGGCGCCTACACCGTCGCCTTCGGCCAGAACGCGTTCGCCGACCGGGGGCTCACCGGCCACTGGCTGCTGCCGATCTCGCTGGCCGCGGCCGTGCTCACCACGGTGGTGGTCGGCGCCGTGGTCGGCGTGGCCGCGGCCCGGCTGCGGGGGCCGTACCTGGCCGGGGTCACCCTGGCGGTGGCGGTGGTGGTGCCCGCCCTGACCGTCACCTTCGACGGCGTCTTCAACGGCGAGCAGGGGTTGTCGGTGCCGGTCGAGCCGCCACCGTTGGCGCTCGGCGCCTACTTCCCCTACGAACGGTGGCAGCTCTGGATCGCCGCCGGGGCCACCCTGCTCGCCCTGCTGCTGCTGGCCAACCTCGTCCGAAGCCGCTACGGGCGCACGTTCCGGGCGGTCCGCGACGACGAGGTGGCCGCCCGCCTGGCCGGCATCCACGTCGCGCGTACCCAGGTCCTCGCCTTCGTGGTCAGCGCCGCGACCGCCGGGCTCGGCGGCGCGTTGCTCGCGGTGCTGGCGCAGAGCGTGTCTCCCGGCGCGTTCTCGCTGACCCTGTCGCTCTTCCTGCTGATGGCCGTGGTGATCGGCGGTCTGGGGCGGCTCGCCGGGGCGGTCTGGGGCGCCGTGCTGCTGGTCGCCCTGCCCGACCTGAGTCACTCGGTGACCGAGCTGCTCACCCTCTCGCCCGCGGCGGCGCAGCGGCTGGAGGGGAACCTGCCCCTGGCGATCTTCGGCGTCACCCTGATCGTCGTCATGATCGCGGCGCCCGGCGGCGTGCAGGGTCTGCTCTCCCGGCTCGGTCGCGCCCTGCTAGCCCGCCGGTCGGGCCGGCGGTCCTGATCCTTCGGTCCGGCCCCGGCCGGGCGCCCCACCTCACCACCACATCCAGATGACGAAAGGCCGGTGTTCCCATGCACCGTACGGCACGAGGCGGTCTCGCCATCGCCAGCACCATCGCCCTGCTCGTCAGCGCCACCGCCTGCAGCGGTGACGGCGGGTCCAGCCCCGGACGCGGGTCCGTGCCCGGCGTCACCGACACCGAGATCGTGGTCGGCACCCACATGCCGCTCACCGGGCCGGCCTCGGCCGGCTATTCGAAGATCGCCCCGGCGACGAAGGCGTACTTCGACTACGTCAACGCCAACGGCGGCGTGCACGGTCGGAAGATCACCTACAAGATCATGGACGACGGGTACAACCCGGCGAACACCCAGCAGGTGGTCCGCCAACTGGTCCTGCAGGACAAGGTGTTCGCGATCCTCAACGGGCTCGGCACGCCGACGCACACCGGTGTGCTCGACTTCCTCAAGAGCAACCGGGTGCCCGACCTCTTCGTCGCCTCCGGCAGCCGCAGCTGGGACCAGCCCGACAAGTATCCCGGCACGTTCGGCTTCAACCCGGACTACACCGTGGAGGGCAAGATCCTGGCCAACCACGTGAAGAGCGCCCTGCCCGGCAAGAAGGTCTGCTTCCTCGGCCAGGACGACGACTTCGGCCGGGACAGCCTGGCCGGCGTGGAGAAGGTGCTCGGCCCGGTGGCGGTCAAGCAGACCTACGTCACCAGCAACACCAACGTCGCCCCGCAGATCGGCGCGTTCAAGGCGGCGGCGTGCGAGGTGGTCATCCTCGCCACGGTCCCCGGGTTCACCGCGCTCTCCATCGGCACCGCCGCCCGGCTCGGCTTCAAGCCGCAGTGGATGGTCTCCAACGTGGGCGCCGACCACCCCACCCTGGCGAAGCAGCTCGGTGAGGCCGCGCCGCTGCTGGAGGGCATGATCGGCACCAACTACCTGCCGATGCAGAACGACACCGCCAACCCGTGGATCCAGCTCTTCACCAGAATCAACAAGGAGCACAACGGGGACGCGCCGTTCGACGGCAACACCGTCTACGGCATGTCGGTCGGCTACCTCTTCGTCCAGGTGCTGCTCGCCGCCGGCAAGGACCTCACCCGGGAGTCGGTGACCGCGGCGGTGAGCAAGGGCGGCTACCAGGGGCCCGGGCTGGCGCCGTTGCGCTTCTCGGCGACCGATCACTCCGGCTACGGCGGGCAGCAGCTGAGCCGGGTCAGCGGAGGAACGCAGAGCTACTTCGGCCCGGTCTACGAGACCGACGAGGCCGACGGGCCGGTGAACGAGTACACCGCGACGCCGGTGCAACCGCCGGCGAACGGGGTGCCGACCGCGTCCTGATCCACAACGATCACCGGCCGGGTCCGGCCGTGGCATCGCCGCCACGGCCAGGCCCGGCCGGCCGTCGTGCCCGCGGTTCGGCGGCGGCGAGGTCGGCTATCTGCACCGCCGATGCTGCTTTCGGAAGTGGACGGCGATGCGGTCTCCGTGATCGCGCCGGTCGGTCGTTGACCCCGGTCGATCGGCCTCCTACTATCTGCACTGTGAATGCAGATTCAGTTCGGCTGCCCGGCCGGGTCGCCCTCGTCACCGGCGCCAGCCGTGGAATCGGGCTCGCCATCGCCCGGCGGCTGGTGGCCGAGGGCGCACGGGTCGGCCTCACCGCCCGGCGACCGGAGACGCTCACCGAGGCGGTCGCCGCGCTCGGTGGCCCGGCGCACGCCGTGGCCGTGCCTGGCCGCGCCGACGACGCCGAGCACCGGGCCGAGGCGGTGCGCCGGGTGGCCGACGCGTTCGGGCCGATCGACATCCTGGTCAACAACGCCGGCATCAACCCGGCGTACGGGCCGCTCGCGACGCTCGACCTGGCGGCGGCCCGCAAGATCCTCGACGTCAACCTGGTCGGTGCGCTCGGCTGGGTGCAGGAGGTCTGCGCCGCGGGTCTGACCGAGCGCGGCGGTTGCGTGGTCAACGTCTCGTCGGTCGCCGGCCTCGCCCCGTCGACCGGCATCGCCTTCTACGGGGTGAGCAAGGCCGCCCTCAACCATCTCACCGCCTGTCTGGCCGTCGAACTCGGTCCGACGGTCCGGGTCAACGCGGTCGCGCCCGGGGTGGTGAAGACCCGCTTCGCGGCGGCCCTCTACGAGGGTCGGGAGGAGGAGGTCGCGGCGGCGTACCCGCTCGGGCGCCTCGGGGTGCCGCCGGACGTGGCCGCCGCGGTCGCCTTCCTGGCCTCGCCCGACGCGGCCTGGATCACCGGGCAGACCGTCGTCTGTGACGGCGGCGCGACGCTCACCGGCCGGGCCGCCGGATGACTTTGCGCCGGCCGGCGGTCGGACCCTCGCCCGGTGCCCCGGTGGCGCTGATCACCGCGCGTCTAGACTCGCCGGTGCTGCCGGGTGGGCCGCGGCGGTGGTGAGGGGGCAGAGGCGAATGGGCAGGGCCGAGGCGCCGGTACGGGTCGACGGACGGACCGCCCGCGCCGAACGCACCCGGGCGGCGATCGTCGAGGCGCACCTCGCCCTGATCTCCGAGGGGGACCTCCGGCCGACGGGCGAGCGGATCGCCGAGCGGGCCGGCATCTCACTGCGCACGCTCTGGACGAACTTCAAGGACATGGAGACGCTCTTCGAGGCCAGCGGCGCCGAGGTGCTCCGCCAGCAGGACGCCGCCCACCGGACGATCTCGCCGGCGCTGCCACTGGCCAGGCGGGTCGACGCGTACTGCCGGCAGCGGGCCCGGCTGCTCCAGCTGATCGCACCGTCGGCCCGGGCCGCGCAGATGCGCGAACCGGTCTCCGACCAGCTGCACCGCAACCGGCTCAAGCACATCGGGCGGGTGCGCGACGAGGTCGAGGCGCTCTTCGCCGGCGAGCTGCCGCCGTCCGGGCCGGGCCGCAAGCAGTTGGTCGACGCGATCGTGGCGGCGAGCATGTGGCCGGCCTGGTCGATGCTCCGCGACGGCCTCGGGCTGGGGGTGGACCAGGCCCGTGCGGTGATGGCCCGCACGGTCGGCGCGCTGCTGGCCGCCGCCGACGAATGACCCCACGGACGCCTCTTTCCAACCGGTTACCTATAGGTAACACTGAATGCATGGTTACTGCATCAAGAGTGCAAATAACCGTGCTGCGGGGCCGGGACGAGGAGTGCCGGGCGATCCGCCGGCTGCTCGACGGCGTGGCCGGCGGCGGGAGCGCCCTGGTGCTCCACGGCGAGCCGGGCTCCGGCCGGAGCGCGCTGGTCGGCTACGCCCACCGGCACGCCGAGGGCTGCGCCGTGCTCGCCGCAGCGGGGCACGCGGAGGAGGCGGCCGTGCCGTACGCCGGGCTGCAACGCCTCCTCGACCCGGTGCTCGACCGGATCGGGACGCTGCCCCGCCCGCAGGCTCGCCTGCTGCGCCGGACGCTGGCCGGCGGCGGCTGCCCGACCGAGCGCCGGCTGGCCCTCTGCCTGGCCGTGCTGCGGCTGCTCGCCACCGTCGCCCAGGACCGTCCGGTGCTGTGCACGATGGACGACGTCGACCGGGGCGACCCCCCGACCGCCGAGACGCTCGCCTTCGTCGCTCGGCGGCTGCGCCGGCTGCCGGTCGCCGTCCTGCTCACCGCGGCGACCGCGTCGCCCGGCGGGCTGCCCACCCACCGGTTGCACCCGCTGGACGAGCGGGACAGCGCGGCCCTGCTCGCCGACCGGCTGCCGGAACCGCCCGCCCCGGCGGTGGCCTCGGCGCTCGCGGCGGCGGCCGGAGGAAACCCGCAGGCCCTGGTCGACCTCGCCGGCACGCTCAGCCACGACCAGCGCCGGGGTGACGCGCCGCCGCCCGTCGCGCCACCGGTCGACGGCGCGCTGGGCCGCGCCTACCGGGCCCGGCTGGACCACCTGCCCGGCGACACCCGCCGGGTGCTGCTGCTCGCCGCGCTCGACCCCGACGCGGACCCCGACACCCTGGTGCGGGCGGCCCGCGCCGGCGGGGCGGCGATCGCCGCGCTCGCGCCGGCCGAGGTGGCCGGCCTGGTCCGCGTCGAGGCGCACCAGATCACCTTCCCGCAGCCGGTCGTCCGGGTCGTGGTCGCGGCCACCGCCCCGCTCGCCGAGCGGCGCGCGGCGCACCTGCTGCTGGCCGGCGTGCTGGACGACCCCGCGGACCGACTGCGCCGGGCCCTGCACCACGCCGCCGCCGCGACCGGTCCCGACCCGGCGCTCGCCGCCGAGCTGGAAGCCGCCGCGCTCGCCGACGAGAGCGACCCGGCCGACGCGTCCGGCGCCCTCGAACGGGCCGCCGAACTCACCGACGAGCCGGCCCGCGCCGCCGAGCGTCGGGTCGCCGCCGCCCGCTACGCCTGGCAGGCCGGATCGCCGCAGCGGGCCCGGCTGCTCCTGGCGGGCCTCGGCGCCGGCCCGCTGTCGCCGTGCGCCGCCGGCCGGGCCGAGCTGCTCCGCGGCGAGATGGCGCTGCGGTGCGGCCCGGTCCCGGCCGCGGCACCCGCGCTGCTGGCCGCGGCGGAGGCGCTGGCCGGCACCGACCGGGCGTTGGCCCTCGTCGCGCTGGCCCGGGCCGGCGAACTCGCCTCCTACTCGGGTCAGCAGTACCGCTACGCCGATCTCGCCCGCCGATCCCGCGCGCTGCTCCGCCCCGGCGACCCGCCGGTGACCGAGCTGACCAGCGCCTACCTGAACGGAGTGGGCGCGACGCTGCGCGGCGACCACGAACACGGTGGCCCCGCGCTGCGCCGGGCCGTCGTGCTCGGCGGCCAGCTCTCCGGGCCGGCGCTCACCCCGGCCGCGCTGACCTGGGCCGCGGCGGCCGGGCTCCTGGTGGCGGTGGACGGCCCGGCGCACCGGCTCGCCGACCGCGCCGTCGAGCTGGCCCGGAGCCGAGGTGAGTTGTCCGCGCTGCCCCGGGCCCTGGAGCTGCGGGCCGTCGCCGAGTACTGGCTGGGCCGCCACGAGGCGGCGGCCGAGACCTCCCGGGAGGGCCTGCGGCTGGCCCGGGCGACCGGGCAGATCGCCACGGCCGGCGTCCACCTGGGCATGCTCGCCGTGCTCGCCGCCGTCCGCGCCGATCGGCAGACGTGCCTGCGCCGGCTTCGGGAGATCGGCGAGGCCCCCGCGCCGCACAGCCGCCCCCGGGCACTGGCCCAGTGGGCCCTCGCGGTACTCGACCTGACCGAGGGCCGGCACGCCGCCGCCGCGGCGCGACTGACCGGGCTGGCCCGCCCCGGCACCGGCCACGGGCAGGTCCTCGTCCAGGTGATGGCCACGCCGTACCTGGTGGAGGCCGCCGCTGTCGACCCGGTGCACCGACCCGCGGCGAACGCCGCGCTGGCCGTCTTCGACCGCTGGGCCAGCAGCACGGCGAGCCCGTCCCGGCGGGCCCTGTCGGCCCGGTGTCACGCCCTGCTGGCCCGCAAGGGCAGCGGGCAGGCCGAGGAACACTTCCACACCGCGCTGCGGCTGCACCCGGTGGACGCGGGCGCCTTCGAGCGGGCCCGTACCGCGCTGCTCTTCGGCCGGGAACTGCGCCGTGCCCGCCGACCCCGCGACGCCCGGTCGCACCTGCACGACGCCTGGGCCGCGTTCACCGTGCTCGGCGCGGACGCGTGGGCCGAACAGGCCACCGCCGAGTTGCGGGCCGCCGGCGAGTCCGTCGGCGCCCCCGACCCGGCCGCCGCCCGGCTGCTGACCGGCCAGCAGTTGCGGATCGCCCAACTGGTCGCCGAGGGCGCCACCAACCGGGAGATCGCCGCCCGGATGTTCCTCTCCACCCGGACGGTCGACCACCACCTGCGCAACATCTTCCACCGGCTCGGCATCCGGTCCCGGACCGAACTCGCCCGGGCGCTCGGCTAGCCCCGCGCGGCCGCCCCGCCGAAGCGGTGCTCAGCCCGCGATGCGGTAGTGGTATCCGCGCAGTTCGCGGAAACCTCGCCGCCCGTACAGCCGCATGGCCGGGGCGTTGTCCCGCTCCACCTGCAGGTACATCTCGTCGACGTGCTGCGCGGCGGCCCAGTCGGCGAGCGCGGCGAGCACCCTGTCGGCCGCGCCCTCCCCGCGTGCCCGCGGCAGCGTGGCCATGTTGAACACTCCCGCCCAGCCGGTGTCGGCGACCGCGCGGCCGACCGCCACGGCGTCGTCGCCGATCATCGCCCGGACGTAGGCGCTCGGCCGGTCCACCCGGGCGAGCAGCTCCCACTCGGCGCGGGCCTCGTCGCCGTCGTCACCGTGCGCGGCGCGCCAGACGTCGAACCAGGCGTCCGTCGGGTGGTCGTCCCACCGCACCCGCAGCGCGCCGGCCGGTGCCCGCGTCAGGACCCGCGCGGTCGGTGCCACCTGCAACGACAGGCCACCGTGCCGGCGGTAGCCGCGCGCCGCCAGGAGCGCGTCGAGCCCGGCCGGGCACGCGCCCGGGCTGATCTGGAACAGCGGGGTCGTGTCGCGACGGCGGTAGAACTCCTCGGCCGCGACGACCCGGTGGACCAGGTCGCCCGAGTCGAGCACACCGTGCGGCAGCACCGATCCCACCCACCACGAGGAGTGCGGATGGTGCCGCAGCCACCACCCGTCGACCACCTCGACCTGCTCGGCCGGCAGCGCTCGGGCCGCCCGCTCCTGGAGATCGCGTACCGACGTACGGGCCATCGGGCTGCCCGGCCGCGCCCGCTCAGGGCAGGACGAGGGTACGCGCGCCCTCGCCCCGGGCCATCCGGTCGAACGCCTCGGCGGCGCCGTCCAGGGTGGTGCGGTCGGTGATCAGCGGGGCGAGGTCGAGGGTGCCGTCGAGCACCGCCCGAGCCAACTCGGGCAGGTCGCGATCCGGGTCGGACGAGCCGTAGACGGAGGAACGCAGCGTCCGGGCCGAGTGGAAGATCTCCAGCGCGCTGAGCGGGACGAGGTCGTCCTTGGCCCCCATCCCCACCACGGTCACCTGTCCGCCACGCCGGGCGGACCGCCAGGCGGTGCGGATCGTGCTGCCCCGCCCCACGCACTCGAACGCGTGGTCCACGCCCCGGCCGTCGGTCCGCTCCCGTACCGCGCGGCTGAGCTTGTCGTCGGCGAGCAGGAAGTCGGTGGCGCCGGCCGCGATCGCCAGGCCGGCCTTGGCCGGCGAGACGTCGACCGCCAGCACCGGGTCCGCGCCGGCCGCCCGGGCGGCACCGACCACCGACAGCCCCACCCCGCCGAGCCCGATCACGGCGACCGACTCGCCGGGCGCCACCGTCGCGGTGCGCCGGACCGCGCCGACCCCGGTGAGCACGGCGCAGCCGAGCAGCGCCGCCGCCTCGAACGGCAGCGCGGAGGGGACCGGGATCACCGCGTTCTCGGGTACCACCACCTCCTCGGCGAGCGCGCCGAGGCCGAGCGTGACGTGCAGCGGATCGCCGGCCGCCGTCCGGCCGCGGGGCGTGGAGGGCGACCCGAGGCCCGCGCAGAGCCACGGCTCGCCGTGCCCGCAGTACCAGCAGTTCCGGCAGGGGGGCGCCCAGTTCAGCACCACGTGCGCGCCGGGCGCCACCCGGGAGACGTCCGCGCCGACCTCGGTGACCACGCCGGCCGCCTCGTGGCCGAGCGCCAGCGGATACGACGGCGCGAGCGTGCCGTTCACCATGGACAGATCGGAGTGGCAGACCCCGGCGGCCCGGATGCCGACCCGCACCTCACCCGGCCCCGGCGCGGGCAGCTCGATCTCCTCCACCCGCAGCGGCGCCCCGACCTCGCGGACGACCAGCGCCCTCATCGCTGGATGGCCTTGGTCTGGAGGAACTCGTCCAGCCCGTGCCGGCCCAGCTCGCGGCCGATGCCGGACTGCTTGTAGCCACCGAACGGGGCAAGCGGGTTGAACGGCGCGCCGTTGATGTCCACCGCTCCGGTGCGCATCCGCCGGGCCACCCGCGCCGCGCGTTCCTCGTCGCCGGACCAGACCGCGCCGGCCAGCCCGTACCGCGAGTTGTTGGCGACCGCGACGGCGTGCTCGTCGTCGTCGACCGGGATCACCGCCAGCACCGGGCCGAAGACCTCTTCCTGGGCCAGCGCGCTTCCCGGGTCGACGTCGGCGATCACGGTGGGCGCGACGAAGAAGCCCCGGTCGGGGACCGGGGCGTCGGGGCCGCCCGCGACCAGCCTTCCGCCGTCGGCCAGCCCGCGGGTCACGTGGCCCTGGACCCGCTCCCGCTGGGCGGCGGAGACGAGCGGACCCAGCCGGGTGGCCGGGTCGAACGGGTCACCGAGCCGGTACCCCTCGGCGGCCTTGGCAGCCAGCGCCAGCGCCTCGTCGTAGCGGGACCGGTGCACCAGCATCCGGGTCCACGCCGTGCAGGTCTGCCCGGAGTTGAGGAAGGCGTTGCCCACCCCGACCTTGACCGCGGTGGCCAGGTCGGCGTCGTCGAGGATGACGTTCGCCGACTTGCCGCCGAGCTCCAGCGCGACCCGGGCGATCCGCTCCGCCGCCAGGTGGGCGATCCGCCGGCCGGTCGCGGTGGAGCCCGTGAAGGAGACCATGTCGACGTCCGGGTGCCCGGCGATGGCCTCGCCGACCACCGGGCCGGTGCCGGTGACCAGGTTGACCACGCCCGGCGGGAAGCCGGCCTCGTGGATCGCGTCGAAGAGCAGGTACGACACCAGCGGGGTCAGCTCGCTCGGCTTGAGCACCACGGTGCAGCCGGCGGCGAGCGCGGGGGCCAGCTTCGCCACCACCTGGTGCAGCGGATAGTTCCACGGGGTGATCGCGCCGACCACGCCGACCGGCTCGCGGACCACCGTCGAGTTGCCCACCGTCTCGTCCGCCGGCGGGCGGGCGGCCAGCTCCACGTAGCTGTGCAACACGGTGAGCGGCAGGCCGGCCTGGACCCGGGTGGCCAGCTTCAGCGGGGTGCCCAGCTCCAGCGCGATGGTGCGGCCGATCTCGTCGGCGCGGGCGGAGAGGGCGGCGTGCAGCCGGTCCAGGTGCGCGGCCCGCTCGGCCGGCGCGGTCGCGGCCCAGCCGTCGAAGGCGGCCCGGGCGGCGGCCACGGCGCGGTCGACGTCGGCCGCCGTGCCGGCCGGTACGGTCGCGACGACCTCCTCGGTCGCCGGATTCTCCACCGGCAGGGTCGCCTCGTCCGGCGCGGTGACCCACCGGCCGTCGAGGTAGAGGTCGGTCCGTGCGAGATCCATCGCGCCCCTCACGTAGGTCGCCCGAAACTAGCAGTGCAAGTTTGGACCCTAGTACGCCCCGGCGGCCGGCGGGAGGGGCGGCAACGGGCCGACGTGCTGTTCGTAGGTGCGGGACAGCCCGTCGAGGAGCGCGTCGAGGCCGAGCACGAACGCCCCCTCGTCGACCTGCTGCTGATGCTCGGCGAGTCGGTGCGCCTGGGTCAGGTGCGGGTACTGCTCGGCGTAGAGCCCGGGATCCTCGACGAAGCCGCGAGCGAACGAACCCAGCGCCGACCCGGCCACGAAGTAGCGCATCAGCGCTCCGATGTGGGTGGCCCGGGCGGGCGGCCAACCGGCGTCGACCAACCCGCCGTAGACCGCGTCCGCCATGGCCAGCGCGGCCGGCCGCCGTCCGGGGCCGCGGGCCAGGTACGGCACGATGTTCGGGTGCGCCGCGAGCGCCGCCCGGTAGGAGTGCCCCCACCGGCGCAGCGCCTCCCGCCAGTCGACCTGACCGAAGAAGGACACGTCGACCTGCCCGGTGATGCTGTCCGCGACCGCGTCGAGGATCTCGTCCTTGGTGCCGAAGTGGTTGTACAGCGACGGCCCGCGCACCCCGAGCTCGGCGGCGAGCCGTCGGGTGGAGAAGCCCTCCAGTCCCTCGGCGTCGATCAGCGCGGCGGCGGCCTCGACGATCCGCTGCCGGCTGAGCAGCGCCTGTCGCGGCCGGGGCATCGCGTCCTCCTCTGCTCGTGCTCCGCCGGAGGCGTGCCGCTCCGCGGAAGTGCTGGCTCGCCGGAGGCCTCCGGGGTCCGCGGGAAACTCTGCCACAGCCGGGGTCTGGACGGACTTAAACTTGCACCGCTAGTTTAAGGGTCATGGATCTGCAGCTCTCCGCCGAGCAGGCCGCGGTCCGCCGGCTCGCCGCCGAGTTCGTCGACCGCGAGGTGCGGCCGCACGCGGCGGAGTGGGACCGGCGCGAGGCGGTCGACCCGGCCGTCGTCGGCGCGCTCGGCGAGCTGGGCTTTCTCGGCCTGACCATTCCCGAGGCCGACGGCGGCGCCGGCGGCGACCATCTCGCCTACTGCCTGGTCCTCGAGGAGCTGGGCCGGGGGGATTCCGCCATCCGCGGCATCGTCTCGGTCTCGCTCGGCCTGGTCGCCAAGGCGATCGCCGCCCACGGGTCGGCGGCGCAGCGGGCCGAGTGGCTGCCCCGGCTCTGCTCCGGCGCCGCCCTCGGCTGCTTCGCGCTCACCGAGCCGGACAGCGGATCGGACGCCGCCGCGCTGCGCACCCGCGCCGACCGCGACGGCGAGGACTGGCTGCTCACCGGCACCAAGACGTTCATCACCAACGGCACCACGGCCGACGTGGCGCTGGTCTTCGCCCGTACCGGCGGCCCCGGTCACCGGGGGATCACCGCCTTCCTGGTGCCGACCGGCAGCGCCGGGCTGACCCGGCGGGAGATCCACGGCAAGCTCGGCCTGCGCGGCCAGGCCACCGCCGAGCTGCGCCTCGACGGCGTACGGGTGCCCGACACGGCCCGCCTCGGCGACGAGGGCGCCGGCTTCCGGCTGGCGCTCGGCACCCTCGCGAAGGGGCGGATGTCCGTCGCCGCCGGCTGCGTCGGCATCGCCCAGGGCTGTCTGGACGCCGCCGTGGCCTACGCCGGGCAGCGCACCCAGTTCGGCAAGCCCATCGCCGGCCACCAGCTGGTGCAGCAGCTGCTAGCCGGCATCGCGGTGGACACCTCCGCCGCCCGGCTGCTGGTGTGGCAGGTGGCCGACCTGATCGACCGGGGCCAACCGTTCGCCACCGAGGCGTCGATGGCCAAGCTCTTCGCCAGCGAGGCGGCCGTGCGGGCGGCCGACAACGCGGTGCAGGTCTTCGGCGGCTACGGCTACATCGACGAGTACCCGGTCGGCAAGTACCTGCGCGACGCCCGGGTCACCACCCTCTACGAGGGCACCAGCCAGATCCAGCAGCTTCTCATCGGACGCGCGCTCACCGGCGTCAACGCCTTCTAGCAGCATCCCCACCACCCGGAGGAACCATGGACTTCGCGCTATCCGACGAGCAGCGGGCCATCCGCGACACGGCCCGCGACTTCATCGCCCGGGAGGTGATGCCGCTGGAGCAGGAGCTGCTGCGGCGGGAGCGGGCACACCAGCCCGGGCTGGACCGCAGTGAACTGCGTGAGCTGCAACTGAAGGCGCGCAAGTTCGGCTTCTGGGGACTGGCCACCGCCGAGGAGTACGGCGGCATGGACCTGCCCGCGGTCACCCAGTCGCTGATCTGGACCGAGATCGGCCGCTCGTTCGTGCCGTTCCGGTTCGGCGGCGAGGCCGACAACATCCTGTTCCGGGCCAACGAGGAGCAGCAGCGCGAGTATCTGCTGCCGACCATCGAGGGGGAGCGGCTCAGCTGCTTCGCGATCACCGAACCGGGCGCCGGGTCGGACGCGGCGAACATCAAGCTCAGCGCCCGCCGGGACGGCGGCGACTGGGTGCTCAACGGCGAGAAGACCTTCATCACCGGCGGCCACGAGGCCGACTTCGCCATCGTCATCGCGGTCACCGACCCGGAGAAGGGCGCCCGCCGTGGTGGCGCCACCGCGTTCCTGGTGGACCGGGCGATGGGCTGGCGGTCGGAGTTCATCCAGACCATGGGGGAGGGCGGCCCCGCGTCGCTCGTCTTCGACGACGTCCGGGTGCCCGAGCGCAACATCCTCGGCGAGATCGGTCAGGGCTTCACCCTCGGCATGGAGTGGATCGGCAAGGGTCGCTACATCATCCCCTCGCACGCGATCGGCATCGCCGAGCGGGCGCTGCGGATGGCGATCGACCAGGCCAACACCCGGGAGACGTTCGGCCGGCCGATCGGCGAGAACCAGGCGATCCAGTGGATGATCGCCGACTCGGAGACCGAGCTGGAGGCGGCCCGGTGGTTGGTGCTGCGGGCCGCCTGGACGGTCGACCAGGGCATGGACCCGCGGCACGCCTCCTCGATGTGCAAGCTCTACGCCGCCGGCATGGTCAACCGGGTGGTGGACCGGGTGATGCAGATCCACGGGGGCATGGGTTACACCCGCGAGCTGCCCATCGAGCGGTGGTACCGCCAGGTCCGCCTCTACCGGATCTTCGAGGGCACCGACGAGATGCAGCGGCTGATCATCTCCCGTGACCTGCTGCGCGGCTACACCCGACTGGGAGGGCACCTGGCATGAGGACCTTCGCCTCCATCGACGAGCTGGCCGCGGCGGTCGGCGAGACCGTCGGCCCCGGGCCCTGGCAGACCGTCGACCAGAACCGGGTCGACCTCTTCGCCGACGCCACCGACGACCACCAGTGGATCCACGTCGACCCGCAGCGGGCCGCGGCCGGCCCGTTCGGCGGCACCATCGCCCACGGCTACCTGACCCTGTCCCTGCTGCCGGCGCTGGTCGGCCGGCTCTACCGGGTCGAGGGGGTGGGGATGGGGGTCAACTACGGCCTGAACCGGGTGCGGTTCCCGGCCCCGGTGCGGGTCGGCGGCGCGGTGCGGGCCAGCGCGACCATCGCCGAGGTGTCCCCGGTGGACGGTGGGGTGCAGGTGGTCACCGCGGTCACCGTGGAGAGCGACGCGGGCGGCAAGCCGGCCTGCGTCGCCGAGACGGTCAGCCGCCTCTACCGGGGCGCGGCCCGATGACCGCCCTGTCGCTGGCCATGGTGCTGGCCGAGTCGGCGCGCCGGCACGCCGACACCGTCGCGGTGGTGGACGGGGAGATCCGGGTGACCTATGCCGAGCTGTGGCTGGAGGCCCGCAGCTACGCCGCCGGGCTGCGCGAGCTGGGCGTCGGACCGGGCGACCCGGTGGCCCTGCTCGCCCCGAACGTGGTCGACTTCCCCCGGGTCTACTACGGCGCCCTCGCCGCCGGCGCGGTGCTGGTCCCGGTGCACCTGCTGCTCACCCCGGACGAGGCCGGGCACGTGCTGCGCGACAGCGGCGCGAAGCTGCTGGTCTGCCACACCTCCCAGCTGGCCCTGGGCGCGGCGGCCGCCGAGAAGGCCGGCGTCGCGCTGGTGACGGTCGGCCCCGCCGCGACCGGCGTCGCGGCCCGCCGACTGGAGAACGTGAGCGAGCCGCTGGCGCCGCTGCCGTCGTACGTCACCCGGGCCGCCGAGGACACCGCGGTGGTGCTCTACACCAGCGGCACCACCGGCGTGCCCAAGGGCGCCCTGCTCACCCACCTCAACCTGGTCATGAACGCCACCGTCAACGTCTTCGACGCCAACGACGCCCGGGAGACCGACGTGGTGCTCGGCTGTCTGCCGCTGTTCCACAGCTTCGGCCAGACGGTGGCGATGAACGGCACCTTCCGGATCGGCGCGACCCTGGTGCTGCTGGGCCGGTTCACCGGCGCGGAGGCGATCGACCTGATGCTGCGCGAGCGGGTGGACGTCTTCCACGGCGTGCCGACCATGTACGTGGCGCTGCTCGAAGCCGCCCGGGGCCGCACCGCCCTGCCCCGGCTGCGGCTCTGCGTCTCCGGCGGGGCGTCGTTGCCGGTCGCCGTCCTGGAACGCTTCCACGCCGCCTTCGACACCACCGTCTTCGAGGGGTACGGGCTCTCCGAGACCTCGCCCACGGCGACCACCAACCAGCCGCACTTCGGCACCCGGGCGGGCACCATCGGGCATCCGGTCTGGGGCGTCGAGGTGGAGATCGCCCGCGCCGACCTGGACGAGCGGATCGAGCTGCTGCCGACCGGGGAGCTCGGCGAGATCGTCATCCGTGGGCACAACGTCTTCGCCGGCTACCACGGCCGGCCGGAGGCCACCGCCGAGGCCGTGGTCGACGGCTGGTTCCGCAGCGGCGACCTGGGCCGTAAGGATGCCGACGGGTTCGTCACCATCGTCGACCGGAAGAAGGACCTGATCATCCGCGGCGGCTTCAACGTCTATCCGCGGGAGGTCGAGGAGGCTCTCGCGCGGCACCCGGCGGTCGGCCAGGTGGCGGTGATCGGCGTGCCCGACCCGCGGCACGGCGAGGAGGTGTGCGCGGTGGTGGTGCGCGACCCGGCCGGGCCGGCGCCGAGCGAGCAGGAGCTGATCGACTGGGCGCGCGAGCACCTGGGCCGGCACAAGTACCCGCGTCAGGTCCGCTACGTCGACGCGCTGCCGATCGGGCCGAGCCACAAGGTGCTCAAGCGGGAGTTGCGCCGGACCCTCTCCACCTCGCCGATCGAGTGACCGCAGCGCGCGGCGACCGGTCCGGGACGCGCGGAAGGCTGCGTGCAGGGGCGGTTCGCCGTCAGGGCCGGTGGTCCTCGTCGGCCGGGATGATCGATTCTCGCTGTTCGAGGGCGTCGGCCGGGTTGGCGTCCTCCGGCAGGAGCGTGAGCGAGTCCGTTTCGCCGGCCGGCGGCGCGCTCTGCTCGGCCACGTCCGCCTCGCTGGCCTCCACCGGCGTGCTGGTCGCGGTGACGTCCTGCTCCGCATCGTCCACCACGGGCTGACGCTGCTCGATCGCGTCGGCCTCCGGTGGTTCGCGCAGCGGATCATCCGGGTTGACGGTCATCTCGCATCCTCTCGGCGGGCGGGCCACGGCACTGGTCGCACCCCTTAGTTCCCCGGTGGCGGGCCGGAAACCCGGGCACCGGCGGGTAAACCGGGTGTTTTCTCGCAATGGCGCCGGGTACCCGCCGGGCATGCCCGAGGGTCACCTGATCCACCGGTACGCGCGAGAGCAGCACGCCGCGCTGGCCGGCAGCGTTCCGGCGCTGTCCAGCCCGCAGGGCCGCTTCGACCCGCACCCGTACACCGGGCGCACGCTGCGGGCCGTCGAGGCGTACGGCAAGCACCTGCTCTACCACTTCGACGACAGCCCGGCCCTGCACGTGCACCTCGGCATGCGCGGGCTCTTCCTGCGCCAGGACGACCCCGCCGTGCCGCCCCGTGGGGGAGTGCGGCTGCGGCTCGCCGGCGAGCGCGTCGCGTACGACCTGATCGCGCCGATCCGGTGCGAGCCGCTTCCGGCCGACGGTGAGCGCGCGTTGCGGGCCTCCCTGGGCCCGGATCCGCTGCGGGCCGATGCCGATCCGGCCGAGGCGGTGCGGCGGATGTCCGCGACCGGTGGCGCGATCGGCGCGGCAGTGCTCGACCAGGCGACCTGGGCGGGCATCGGCAACGCCTGGCGGGCCGAGCTGCTCTTCCTCGCCGGCCTCGACCCGGACGCGCGCGGGATCGGGCCGGCGCCGGCGCGGCGGCTCTGGGAGCTCGCGGTGCGCTACCTGGCGCTGGGCCGCGACGCCGGACAGGTGGTCAGTGACCCGATCGCCCCCGACGAGCGCTGGGTGTACAAGCGCGACGAGTGCCGCCGCTGCGGTGCCCCGGTCCGCCGCTGGCAACTGGCCGCCCGCACCGCCTACGCCTGCCCCGTCGACCAGCGCGCCGCAGCGGTGACGCACGGCGGGAGCGCCGACTAGGTTGTTGCGCTACCTAGGTGGCGGCGCTATCGTCCCCACGTGATCTTTCGAGCGGCCCGCCCCACTCGGTTCCGGTAGGGCCGGGATGGACCAGGAACGGCGGGCGCAGTGGCTGCGCGGGGTGCTCGACCTCTGCGTCCTCGCGCTGCTCAGCCGGGGGGAGTCCTACGGCTACCAGCTGTCCCAAGCGCTGCGCGCCCATGGGCTCGGCGCCGTACAGGGCGGCACCCTCTACCCGGTGCTGCTGCGCCTGCAGCGCTCCGGACTGGTGAGCGCGCACTGGCGCGAAGGGGAGACCGGCCCGGCCCGCAAGTACTACCGGATCAGCCCGGCCGGCAGCGAGGCGCTGCGCACGACCGGCACCGACTGGACCGCCTTCGCGGCGAGCGTGGGCGCGATACTGAGCGAGGAGCAGATGCGGTGAACCACCACGCCTGGCTCGCCGCCCTCACCGGCGAGCTGCGCCGGCACGGGGTGGGGCCCGACCTGACCGGCCACGTCGTCGCCGAGGCCGCCACCCACCTGCGGGAGAGCGGGGAGCCGCCGCTACGGGTCTTCGGCCCACCCGAGACGTACGCCCGGGCGGTCGCCGACAGCCTCGGCGGGCCCGACCTGCGCCCGCCCCGCCGACAGCCGGGCCCGGTGCGGCTCGCCGCGCAGGGCATCACCAAGCGCTACCGCGGACGCACCGTCCTCGACCGGGTCGACCTGACCGTCCGCGCGGGGGAGATCGCCGCGGTGGTCGGCGCCAACGGCGCGGGCAAGAGCACCTTCCTGCGCATCTGCGCCGGCATGCTCAGCCCGGACGCCGGCATTGTGCGGGTGCACGGCACCCTCGGCTACTGCCCGCAGGACGGCGGCACCGCCGAGTTCCTCGACCCCGACGAGCACTTCGTACTCGTCGGGGCGGGCCGAGGGCTGGACCGGAGCGCGGCCCGGCGGTCCGGCCGCGCCGGGGCCGCCGCGCTGGACTGGGCCCCGCCGGCCGGCACGCAGACGCGACACCTCTCCGGCGGCACCCGACAGAAGCTGAACCTGGTGCTGGCCGGGCTGGGCGAACCCGACGTGCTGCTGCTCGACGAGCCCTACCAGGGCTTCGACCGGGGCACCTATCTCGACTTCTGGCACGAGGTGTGGCGATGGCGCGACGCCGGCAAGGCCATCGTCGTCGTCACCCACCTGCTCAACCAGCTCGACCGCGTCGACATCGTGCTCGACCTGACCACCCCTCGGGAGCGCAGCGCATGACCAAGATCCTCGTGGTGGCCGAGTCCGCGCTGCGGGAGCTGCTGCGCCGGCGTTCGGTGCTGCTGATCCTGCTGCTGTTGCCGCTCGCCTTCTACCTCAGCCGCCGCGGCGATTACCTCGGCCAGTCGATCCGCTTCGTCTGCCTGGGGCTGGGCTGGGCGCTGAGCACCGCGGCGCTCTTCGCCGGCAGCGCGGCGCGCGGGATGGAACCCCGGCTGCGGCTGTCCGGCTACGGCAGCCTGCACCTGGTGCTCGGGCGGCTGCTCGCCCTCTGGACGGTGGGCGTGCTGCTCTCCGCGCCGTACTTCGTGCTCATCCTCCTCGACCAGCACGACGTCCGGTACGCCGCCATCGCCCTGATCATGGCGCTGACCGTGGCGGTGGCCGCCCCGTTCGGCCTGTTGCTCAGCGCGGTGCTGCCCCGCGAGCTGGAGGGGACGCTGGTGCTGCTGACCGTGGTCGGCCTGCAGATGGTGATGGACCCGGCGAACAACATCACCCGGGCGTTGCCCTTCTGGTTCAGCCGGGAGATCGCCACGTACGCCATCGACCACACCGACGGCGGCTACCTGAGTCGAGGCCTGACCCAGGGGGTCGCGGTCGCGGTCACGCTCACCGTCCTGGTCGCCGTGGCCGGCGCCGTACGCCTGCGCCAGCGCCGCCACCTGCGGTTCGCCTAGCGGTCGAGGGCCAGCTCGTCGGCCCGGTCGGTGAGCGCTCGTCGCTCGGCCGGCGCGTCGGTCATCGCCGCGGCCGCCCGGAACAGCCGCACGGCGCGGACCCGGTCGCCCTGGCGGGCGGTCAGCTCGGCCTCGGCGGCGAGCGCCGGCGGATAGCCGTCCAGTTTGCCGCCGGCGCGCGCCCCGGCGAGCAGGGCCAACCCGGTCGCCGGCCCGTACGCGAATCCGTGCGCCACGGCCCGGTTCAACTCCACCACCGGCGAGGCGGAGCGCTGCGCCAGCCGGTCGTACCAGCCGGCGATGGCCGGCCAGTCGGTCTCCGCGCTGCTGCGGGCGGTGGCGTGACAGGCGGCGATCCGCGCCTGGAGCGCGTACGGGCCGTCCTCGCCGGCCCGCCGCAGCACGTCGAGCCCCTCGGCGACGGCGGCGTGATCCCACCGGGACCGGTCCTGCCGGTCGAGCGTGAGCAGGTTGCCCGCGGCGTCGCGCCGGGCCGACCGGCGGGAGTGCTGGAACAGGAAGAGCGCGAGCAGCCCGGCGACCTCCGGGTGACCGGGCAGCAGCCCGTCGACCAGCCGGGCCAGGCGGATCGCCTCGTCCGCGAAGGCCGGCTCACCGTCGGCGTCGTAGCCCCGGGTGAAGAGCAGGTAGAGCACGGCCAGTACGCCGGGCAGCCGCTCCGCCAGCGCCGGCCCGCTCGGTACCCGGTAGGGGATGCCGGCCTGGGCGATCCTCGCCTTGGCCCGGGTCAGCCGCCGGGTCATCGTCGACTCGCTGACCAGCAGGGCGCGCGCGATGTCGACGGTGGCCACCCCGCAGACGGTCCGCAGGGTGAGCGCCACCCGGGCCTCCATCGCCAGGGCCGGATGGCAGCAGGTGAAGATGAGCCGCAACCGGTCGTCCACCACGTCCTCCTCCCCGGCCGGCGGCGGCGCCACCTCCTGCTCGGCGAGCAGCGCCAACTCGCGCAGCTTGCGCTGCTCGGTGTCGGCCCGGCGCAGCACGTCGACGGCCCGGTTCCGGGCGACCGTCATCAGCCAGCCGCCCGGATTGCCGGGTACGCCGTCGCGGGGCCAGCGCTCCAGGGCGAGCGCCAGCGCCTCCTGGGCGCAGTCCTCGGCGAGCGTCCAGTCGCCGGTCACCCGGATCAGCGCCGCCACGATCCGCGGAAACGACTCCCGACCCGCGGCGGCCACCGCCCTGGACGCCTCCGTCACCGGATCAGGCGTCCAGGTCCATGAAGGGCCGCAGCTCGATCCGGCCCGCGTACGCCATCGGGTGGCTGCGGGCCACCTCGATCGCCTCGTCGAGGTCGGCGCACTCCAGCAGGTCGAAGCCCACGATCACCTCCTTGGTCTCGGCGAACGGGCCGTCGCTGACCAGCAGCTCACCGGCCCGGACCCGGACCGTGGTGGCCGCGGCCGGCGGGGCGAGCGCGTCGCCCTGCAGGCGCTGGCCCCGGGCGTCGCGCTCGGCCACCCACTGGTGGATGTCCGGCGCCGCGCTCGGGTCGGCGTCCGGCTCGGTGTCGGTGCAGACGAACATCATGTACTTCATGTCGTTCTCCTCGGTGTGGTGACTCCACCAGGGTGACGATCGGCGTGCCCCGTTCCGGACAGCGACCCGGGAAGAAAATCTACCGGCGGCTCGGGCGCGGCTCCCGGCTCAGCGGCGGCTCACCGGGTCGGCCGGGCGGCGGCCGGATTCACCGTCGGGCCGAACGCGGTGAGGAACCGGTCGCGAAACGCGTCCATCGGCCAGACCGGCGCGTCCGGGCCGGGCCGCAGGCCGTCCTGCCAGCCCCATCCCGCGATCCGGTCGAAGACCGCCGGATCCCGGGCGACGATGGTGATCGGCACGTCCCGGCTGGCATTCGGGCCGGTGACCACCGGGGCCGGCTGGTGGTCGCCGAGGAAGACCAGCACCAGGTCGTCGTCGCCGTACGTCTCGACGTAGGAGATCAGGGTCTCCAGCGAGTACCCGATCGACAGCCGGTAGCCGGCGCGCACCTCGGCCGTCGAGCGGCGGACGGTGTCTCCCGGACCCTCCGTGCTGGCCGCCGCGTGGGCGAAGACCGAGCCGTCGCCGACGTCGTCCCAGCCGATCAGTCGGGGCACCGCCGTCCACGGCGAATGGCTGGAGATCAGCGGGATCTCCGCCATCAGCGGCGGCCGGTCCGCCGGGGCGCGCTCGGTGCGCTGGAAGGTGGCCAGGGTGTACTGGTCCGGCATCGGGGCGTAGCTGAACTTCGGGCCGCGGTAACCGAGCCGCTCGGCGTCGTAGTACCCGTCGTAGCCGAAGAAGGCCCCCTCCGGCCAGGGCTGGGTGGCGGCCGGCATCACCCCGACCGTGCGCCAGTCGGCCCGCCGGAACGCGCCGTTGAGGGTGAGCCGGTCGCTGGCCAGCAGGCTGCGGTGGCGCTGCTCGTTGTCGATCCACAGCCCGGAGAGCAGCGTGTCGTGGGCCAGCCAGCTCCCGCCGCCGGCCGTGGGGGAGGTGAGGAAGCCGCTGCGGGCGGCGTACCCGTCGGCCCGCAGCCGGCGGTTGCCGGCGTCGAGCAGCGCGCCGATCTCCGGGGCGAACTCCGGATCCTCGACCGCGTCCCGTCCGTAGCTCTCCACGAACGCGAGGACCACGTCCTTGCCGCGCAGCGCGGTCAACAACTGGTCGCCGGGGGTGTCCCGGAACGGGTCGGTGGCGATCTCGGCGGTGAACGTGGTGCGGTCCCGCAAGCGGGCGTGCACCTGGGCGACGTGCGCGCCGACCAGGGCGCTCGCGCCGGTGTCCGCGACCGGCACGCCCGGCGCGACCCGTATCCCGAACGCGGCGCAGGCCACCCAGGCGACGGTCAGCGCGGCCACCGCCCGGGTCGCGGCCCGGTCGTGCCGGACCACCAGCCGGGTCACTCGACGTACCGCGAGCGTCATGAGCAGCAGCAGGCCGGCGGCGAGCAGCAGCGCGCCGATCGCCGCGCCGACCGCGCCGGCCCGGCCCACCGAGTCGGTGACGAAGCCGAACGCGTCGTCCAGCAGCGCCCAGTCCAGGACCAGGTCGAACGGCCGGGCCAGCGCGGAGTCGAAGCCCAGGTCGGCGAGTTTCAGCACGGCCAGCAGGCCGAGCAGCGGGCCGGCCAGCGCGACCGCCACCCGCCGCCCGCGCCCGGGCAGCGCCAGCAGCAGGGCGAGGCCCAGCAGCCCCTCCAGTGGGATGCGCAGGAAGGCGTCGGGCGTCAACCGGTCCATCCGGTCCGGGCCGACCAGGGCGGCGAAGACCAACAGGCCGGCCAGCGTGGTGAGCAGTCCGGCCGCGACCGACCGCGCCACCCGCCAGCCGCCACCGGCGATCGGGGTACGCTCCGCCGCCGCGTCGGCCGGTGCGACGCCGACCGGCCGTTCCTCCGTGCGCTCGCCGGCGTCGGCGGACCGCTCTGCCTCGGCGCCCATCAACGTCCCCACTCGTCGGCGCGGGCGGCGCCGACGGCCAGCGCCGGCGGTCGGGCCGTCGCCCCGCCCGGCAGCACGCGCACCCGCTCCGCCACCAGTTGGACCGGAACCACCCCGGCGACGTGCCCGGTCGGGCGGGGGCGGGGCCGCAGCGGGCGGTGCCGCCACAACCAGAACACGTCGCGCGCGAACGACTCGACCAGCAGCGCCAGGCCGCCGGCCACCAGCAGCGTGGCCCACCGGTGCGGCAGCACGCCGGCCAACGCGACGGCCAGGACGATCCCCTGCGCCGCCGCGGCCACCTTGCGCCACTGCCGGGCGGGCAGCGTCGCGCGCAGCCAGGGCAGCGCCCAGCCGGCGACGACGAAGGCGTACCGCATTCCACCGATGGCGAGCACCCAGCCTCCGGCGTCCGGCGCGACGTGCACGCTGAGCACCAGCAGGAGGAAGGCGTCGGCCTCCATGTCGAACCGGGCGCCGAGTGCGCTGGCGGTGCCGGTCCGGCGCGCGACCCGACCGTCGACCGCGTCCAGCAGCAGCGCGACCACGGTGAGGGTGGCCAGCAGCCCGACCGGCGTGGGCCGGCCGATCGCCGCGTCCACGACGAGCGCGGTCACCCCGCCGGCCAGGACGGCCCGGGTCAGCGTCACCCGGTCCGCCGGTCCGAGGCGTACCGCGCCCGCGCGTCCCAGCCCTCGGCTGAGCGCGACACAGGTGACCAGGCCGTAGCCCACGCCGGCCAGCCATCCCGGGCCGGTCAGCCCGACCGTGGCGGCCAGCGCGCCGAGCAGGGAGATCTGGGCGATCAGCCCGATCAGCGGACCAGTTCGAACTGTGGGCACCGTACCTCCGTGTTTATGATCGACGACCCTGACAGGGAACACGGATGACGGGGCCGTTCGGTTCGGTCAGGCCCGAGGTGAGGAGCAGCCGGTGACCCGTGAGGCGCACGCCTTCTGGCTTCGGACGCCTGGTCAGGGGGAGATCCGGCCGGTCACGCTGCCGGCCCCGGGGCCGGACGAGGTGCTGGTCCGGACCTGCTACTCCGGGGTCAGCCGGGGCACCGAGACGCTGGTCTTCGCCGGCCGGGTGCCCGCCGACCAGTACGCCGTGATGCGCGCGCCCTTTCAGGAGGGCGACTTCCCGGCCCCGGTGAAGTACGGCTACCTCAACGTCGGAACGGTCGAGCAGGGGCGGGCCGACCTGCTGGGCCGTACCGTCTTCTGCCTCTACCCGCACCAGACCGGGTACGTGGTCCCCGCCGAGGCGGTCGTACCGGTGCCGGACGGGGTGCCGCCGGCCCGGGCCGTGCTGGCCGGCACGGTGGAGACCGCGGTGAACGCCCTCTGGGACGCCGCGCCCCTGCTGGGCGACCGGGTGAGCGTGGTCGGCGCCGGCATGGTGGGCTGCTGCGTCGCGGCCCTGCTGGCCCGCTTTCCCGGGGTGCGCGTGGAGCTTGTCGACACCGACCCGAGCCGGGCCGGGATCGCCGGCGCGCTCGGCGTCGACTTCGCGTCGCCGGCCGACGCGGCCACCGGACGCGACCTGGTGGTGCACGCCAGCGCCAGCGCCGCCGGCCTGCAACGCTCGCTGGAGCTGCTGCGCCCGGAGGGCACCGTCGTCGAGCTGAGCTGGTACGGCGACCGCCCGGTCGAGTTGTCGCTGGGCGGGGTGTTCCACAGCGGACGGTTGAGCATCCGCGGCAGCCAGGTCGGCGCGGTCGCGCCGGCCCGGCGGGGGAGTCGGAGCTTCACCGACCGGCTGGCGCTCGCCCTGGACCTGCTCGACGATCCCGCCTTCGATGCCCTGATCACCGGTGCGTCCCGCTTCGCGGAGCTGCCGGACGTGCTCGACCGCCTGACGTCGGGCGAACTGCCCGCGCTCTGCCACCTCATCACCTACGACGGGGAGTGATCCGTGTTCAGTGTGACCGTCCGTGACCACATGATGATCGCCCACAGCTTCCGCGGCGAGGTCTTCGGGCCCGCGCAGCGGCTGCACGGCGCGACGTTCGTGGTGGACGCCACGTTCCGCCGCGCCGACCTGGACGCGGACGGCATCGTGGTCGACATCGGCCTGGCCACCGAGCAGCTCAAGGCCGTCCTCGGTGAGCTGACCTACCGCAACCTCGACGACGAGCCCGCCTTCGCGGGAACCAACACCACCACCGAGGTGCTGGCCCGGACGGTCGCCGACCGGCTCGCCGAGCGGGTGCACGCCGGTCAGCTCGGCGAGGGAGCGCGTGGCCTGGCCGGCATCACCGTCACTTTGCACGAGTCGCACGTGGCGTGGGCCAGCTACGAGCGATCACTGTGAGCGCGAGGAGTGAGCTCGCGAGCCCCGCAGGGCTCGCCAGCCCCAGCCCCGGGGTCGCGGCCGGGTCGGTGGGCGTCCGCGAGGTGCACGTGGTGCTGCCTAACGACATCGACGACCCGGCCACGCCGAGCGGCGGCAACCAGTACGACCGGCGGGTCTGCCGGGGGCTGGCCGAGCAGGGCTGGCGGGTGCACGAGCACGCCGTACCCGGTGACTGGCCGCAGCCGGACGCGACCGCCCGGGCCGCGCTGGCCGGCGTGCTCGCGGCGCTGCCGGACGGCGCGGCGGTCCTGCTCGACGGGCTGGTCGCCTCGCCGGCGCCGGAGGTGCTGACCCCGCAGGCGGCCCGGCTGCGGCTGGTCGTCCTGGTGCACATGCCGCTCGGCGACGAGGCCGAGCAGCGGACGTTGACCGCGGCGAGCGCGGTGGTCGCCACCAGTGACTGGGCCCGCCGGCGGCTGCTCGACCGGTATCCGCTGCCCGCGCAGCGGGTGCACGTCGCCGCGCCCGGGGTGGACCCGGCGCCCGTGGCGACCGGGACCGGCACCGGCACCGCGCTGCTCTGCGTGGCGGCGGTGACCTCGACCAAGGGGCACGACGTGCTGGCCGACGCGCTGGCCCTGGTCGCGGAGCTGCCCTGGAGCTGCGTCTGCGTCGGCGCGCTCACCCGCGATCCCGGTTTCGTCTCCGACCTGCGGGCCGGGCTGGCCCGCTCCGGGCTCGCCGACCGGGTCCGTCTGGCCGGACCGTGCACCGGGGCCGCGCTGGACGCCGCGTACGCCGCCGCCGACCTGCTGGTGCTCCCCTCGCGCGGCGAGACGTACGGCATGGTGGTCACCGAGGCGCTGGCCCGGGGGCTTCCGGTGCTCGGTACGGCGGCGGGCGGCCTGCCGGAGGCGTTGGGCCGGGCGCCGGACGGTGAGCTGCCCGGGCTGCTGGTGCCCCCGGACGACCCGCCGGCGCTGGCCGCCGCGCTGCGCCAGTGGCTGGACGACGCCACGCTGCGCCGCCGGCTCGCCCGCGCGGCCCGGGCCCGCCGGGACACCCTCGCGGGCTGGCAGGTCACGGCGACGCGGCTGGCGTCGGTGCTGACCGGCGTGGGTGCGGCATGAGTACCGACGTGCTGCTGTCGTTCCCGGCGTGGCTGCGACTGCGGGAAGCCGCCGACGCGGCGGCGCGCGCCGACGGACTGGTCGAGGTGGTCCGCCGTCGGCTGCCGGCCGCCGGGCCGATCGTGCTGCACGACCTGGGCAGCGGCACCGGTTCGATGCTGCGCTGGCTCGCTCCGCGCCTGCCCGGGCCGCAGCACTGGATCCTCTACGACCGGGATCCGGAGCTGCTCGCCCATGCCACGGCCGGAACGGTCACCTCGGCCGACGGGGCCCCGGTCAGCGTGGCGACCCGGTGCACCGATCTCACCCGGTTGACCGCCGCGGATTTCGCCGGCGCGGCCCTGGTCACCGCGTCCGCCCTGCTCGACATGTTCACCGCCGAGGAGGTCGAGCGGGTGGTGGCCGCCTGCGCCGCGGCCGACGCGCCGACGCTGCTGATGATCTCGGTTACCGGCCGGGTGCGGCTCACCCCGGCCCATCCGCTGGACGCGCAGGTCGAGGCGGCGTTCAACGAGCACCAGCGCCGTACCGTCGACGGCCGGCGCCTGCTCGGCCCGGACGCGGTCGATGCCACCGTGGCGGCGTTCGCCCGGCACGGGGTCGCCGTGCAGGCCTCGGCCAGCCCGTGGCGGCTGGGTGCCGCGCAGGGCGAGCTGGCGGCCGAGTGGTTCCGCGGCTGGCTGACCGCGGCCTGCGAGCAGCGGCCGGAGCTGGCCGCCCCGGCGGCCGGGTACGCCCGTCGTCGGCTGGCGGACGCGGCGGCCGGCCGGCTCGGGGTGGTGGTCGAACACCTGGACCTGCTCGCCGGCGGATGAACCCTTTGGGCGTCCGGCACGTGCCTACCGGAGAGGGAACGATCTTTTGACGGGAGGGCCGGCGCGGATGTTCTGGGCCTGGGCGCGGGCGCTCGGCGGGATCGGGCTGCTCGGCGCGTTGCTGTGGCAGGTGGGCGGCGGGCCCTTCCTCGCCGGGTTGGCGCTGATCGACGGCGGGGCGCTCGCCGCGGCGCTGGCGATCGGGGTGCTGACCACGGTCTGTGGCGCCTGGCGGTGGACCCTCGTCGCCGGCGGGCTCGGGGTGCGGCTGCCGCTGGGCACCGCGGTGGCGCACTGCTACCGCGCGGTGTTCCTCAACGCGACGCTTCCCGGTGGGGTGCTCGGCGACGTGCACCGCGCGGTGCGGCACGGGCGCGACGCCGGTGACGTCGGCCGGGGCGTGCGGGCGGTGGTCTGGGAGCGGACCGCCGGCCAGGTCGTCCAGGCCGGCCTCGCACTGGTCGTGCTCGTCGCCTTTCCGTCGCCGGTGCGGCCGTACCTGCCGGCCGCGGCGGCCCTGGTGGTGGCCGGCGGGCTCGGCGCGGTGCTGCTGGCCCGGGCGTTGCCCCGCGCCGGCGGCTCGCGCTGGGCGCGGACGCTGCGCACCGCGGTCACCGACGTGCGAACCGGACTGCTCGCCCGCCGCACCTGGCTGGGGGTGCTGCTCGCCTCCGCGGTGATGGTGGCCGGTCACCTGGGCACCTTCCTGGTCGCCGCGCGCACCGCCGGCTCCACCGCGCCGCTGTCCCGGCTGGTGCCGCTGACCCTGCTCGCGCTGCTGGCGATGGGGCTGCCGCTGAACGTCGCCGGCTTCGGCCCGCGCGAGGGGGTGGCCGCGTGGGCGTTCGGGGCCGCCGGCCTGACCGCCGCCGAGGGGGTGGCCACCGCCACGGTGTACGGAGCCCTGGTGCTGGTGGCCAGCCTGCCCGGCGCGGCCGTGCTGCTCGCCCGTCGGCGCCACGCCACCCAGCCAGCGGATCCGCTTCCCGCTGACAGGCGGGAAGGAGCCTTGCGTGGTTGAGTGTTGACACAGTGGTGAGCGGTAAGCGCGGCCGGTCCGGGCCGCGCCGGACGAAGGAGACCCATGCCCGAAGCACTTCCTGTCGCGACGATCCGTACCCAGGTCACCGTGCCGCTGCGCTTCCCGGATGGTTACGCCACCACTGCCCGCCTCTTCACCTTCAAAGGACTCATCGACGGCCGGGAGCACCTGGCGTTCGGGCTCGGGGACTGGGCGGGGGCGCTGGATCGACACGGCGCGGGTGGTCCCGCGCCGCTGGTACGGCCGCACAGCGAGTGCCTGACCGGGGACGTGTTCGGCAGCCAGCGCTGTGACTGTGGCCCGCAGCTGCGTGAGGCGGTCGAGCGGATCGCCGAGGCCGGTGGCTTCCTGCTCTACCTGCGCCAGGAGGGGCGGGGCATCGGCCTGTACGCCAAGCTGGACGCGTACGCGTTGCAGGACGCCGGGCTCGACACCTACGAGGCGAACGTGGCGCTGGGGCACGGCGAGGACGAGCGGGACTACACCGCCGCGGCGCAGATGCTGGCCACTCTGGAGGTACCGGCCATCGTGCTGCTCAGCAGCAACCCGGAGAAGGCGGTGCAGCTCGACCGGCTGGGGGTGACGGTGACCGAGCGGGTGCCCACCGGCCTGTACCTGTCCCCGGCCAACGCCGACTACCTGGCGGCCAAGGCCAGCCGGGCCGCTCGTACCTCCGACCTTCCCGCCGTCCGATGACCTCCGGGCCGGTGCGGGCGCGGCCGTACGTGCTGCTCAGCTGCGCCACCTCGATCGACGGCTACATCGACGACGCCTCCGAGCAGCGGCTGGTGCTCTCCAACGCCGACGACCTGGCCCGGATCGACGAGGTCCGGGCCAGCTGCGACGCGATCCTGGTCGGCGCGGGCACCGTCCGCGGCGACAACCCGCGGCTGCTGATCCGCTCGGCGTCGCACCGGGACGCGCGGGTCGCCCGCGGCCTGCCCGCCTCGCCCACGAAGGTGACCCTCACCGCCTGCGGCGACCTCGACCCGACGTCCCGGTTCTTCACCGCCGGCGAGGCGGAGCGGGTCGTGTACTGCGCGACGGGCGCGCTGGAGAAGACCGGGGAGCGGGTCGGCGGGCTGGCCACGGTCGTCGACGGCGGCGATCCGGTGGATCTCGGGTTCGTGCTGGACGACCTCGCCGACCGGGGGGTGCGCCGGCTGATGGTAGAGGGCGGCGGGACGGTGCACGCGCAGTTCCTCGCCGCCGGGCTCGCCGACGAGCTGCACCTGGTGATCGCGCCGTTCTTCGTCGGTGACTGCCAGGCGCCGCGCTTCGTGGGCGACGGCCGCTACCCGTGGCATCCGGGTCGGCGGGCCACCGTGGCGGAGGTCCGCCAGATCGGCGACGTGGTGCTGATCCGCTACGCCCTCTCCGACAGCTGCCTGGGCTGATCGACCGGCCGCACCCCTGGGCGAGATCGTCGGCACCGTCGGCGATGGACTGTTTCGCTTTGATCAACCCGTTGACACGGCCGTCTCCGGCCCGGAACTATCAGCGACGTCCGATGGCCCGCCCTCGTGTTTCACGTGTCTCCATGTGACAACGATGTCAGGTCATCCACGTAGTCCCGCACCACGCTCCGCAGCAACATCGGTCCACCCTGCCCACACGTTCGACGGACTCGACCCGGATCGAGTCGAAAGGCCCGGCCCCCATGGCGTACCCCTCACTCGCCCGCCCCTGGCACCGCAGCCTGTCCGCCGTGACAGCCGCGGTCCTGCTGCCGGTGGGACTGCTCGTCGCCGCACCCCTGGCGAATGCCGCACCCAGCTCGGCGCCGCCCGGCAACTTCAGCTCCTCGTTCGAGTCGGCCGACCCGCGACCGGCGACGAGCACCGTCGAGGTCGGCGCGGACGGAAAGCCGGTCCAGGCGAACCTGAGCGGATCGGTGACCACCCTGCCCGGCAGCCTGCTCGGCAAGGTCAGCGCGGTTACCGCGAGCGCCGAGTACCCGCCGGCGGAGATCGCCGCCAATCTCAAGGACGACAATCCGTCGACCAAGTGGCTGGCGTTCAACCCGACCGGCTGGGTGACCTACCGGCTGGCCGAGCCGACGGTGGTGCGACGGTACGCACTGACCTCCGCGAACGACGCGCCGACCCGCGACCCGCGGGACTTCGTCGTGCAGGGGTCGAACGACGGCAGCACCTGGAGCGACCTCGACCGGCGGACCGGCGAGAAGTTCGGTGGGCGCCTGGCCACCAACGTCTACAGCTTCACCAACAGCACCGCCTACGGCTACTACCGGCTGAACGTCACCGCGAACTCCGGTGACTCGATCCTGCAACTCGGCGACTGGAACATCAGCGACGGGTCGAACGTCAGGCCGCCGGCCACCCCCATGGTCAGCGTCGTCGGCGCCGGCCCGGTCGGTGGCTACACCACCAAGCCGGAGGCCGGGTTCACCGGGACGGCCGCCCTGCGCTACGCGGGCGGCGCCGAGGCCGACGGTCGCTCGTACGCGACGAACAAGCTCTTCGACGTCGACATCCCGGTCGGGCCGAAGACCCGGCTCTCCTACAAGATCTTCCCCGAGTTCACCGGCCAGGACGCCCAGTACCCGTCCACCTTCGCGGCCGTGGACCTGCACTTCACCGACGGCAGCTACCTGAGCCGTCGCTCGCCCGTCGACCAGCACGGCTACCCGCTCCCGGCCGCCGGGCAGGGCGCGTCGAAGGTGCTGTACGCCGACCAGTGGAACGCGGTGCAGACCGACGTGGGCGCGGTCGCACGGGGCAAGACCATCGACCGCATCCTGCTCGCCTACGACAACCCGCAGGCCACCGAGAAGACGCGGTTCCAGGGCTGGCTCGACGACATCGAGCTGACCGGCGAGCCGGCGGCGATCGACGGTTCGAGCCGGACCAACTACGTCGACACCCGGCGTGGGACCAACTCGACGGGCGGATTCTCGCGCGGCAACAACCTGCCGATCACCGCGGTGCCGAACGGCTTCAACTTCTTCACGCCGGTGACCGACGCGACCTCCGACTCGTGGGAGTACCAGTACCACCGGAGCAACAACGCGGCCAACCTGCCCACGCTGCAGGGCCTCGCGATCTCACACGAGCCCAGCCCGTGGATGGGTGACCGCAACCAGATGTCGGTCATGCCGGTCGCCGGCGACGGACCGCTCACCGGGCCGCCCGCCAGCCGGGCGCTCGCCTTCAGCCACGCGGACGAGACGGCGCGGCCGGACCTCTACCGGGTGCGGCTGCAGAACGGCCTGACCGCCGAGATGTCGCCCACCGACCATGCCGGGATCATGCGGTTCACCTTCCCGTCCGGGCAGGCCACCGGCAGCCTCGTCTTCTACAACGGCACCTTCACCATCGGCGCGGACGGCGGCTTCACCGGCTGGGTGGACAACGGAAGCGGCCTGTCGGCCGGTCGCAGCCGGATGTACGTCTCCGGCGCCTTCGACCGGGCCCCCAAGGCGTCGTCCGCGACCTCCGCCAGCTTCGACGTCTCGGCGAACCAGCAGGTCACGATGCGCATCGCGACCTCGTTCCTCTCCGTCGAGCAGGCGCACCGGAATCTCGACCTGGAGGTCACCGGAAAGAGCTTCGACCAGATCCACGCCGCCGCCACCGCGGCCTGGCAGGACCGGCTCGCCCGCGTCGAGGTACGGGACGCGACCGAGACGCAGTTGGTGACGCTGTACTCGAACCTGTACCGGCTGAACCTGTATCCGAACTCGCAGTCGGAGAACACCGGTACCGCCGCCGCGCCGCGCTGGCAGTACGCGAGCCCGGTGTCGGCGCCGACCGGCACGTCGACCGCCACGCACACCGGGGCCAAGATCGTCGACGGGGAGATCTACGTCAACAACGGGTTCTGGGACACCTACCGCACCGTGTGGCCCGCCTACGCGCTGCTGTACCCGGACGTCGCGGCCAAGATCTCTGACGGCTTCGTGCAGCACTACCGCGACGGCGGATGGATCGCCCGCTGGTCGTCGCCCGGCTACGCCGACCTGATGACCGGCACCAGCGCGAACGTGGCCCTGGCGCAGGCCTACCTCACCGGGGTCAAGCTGCCCGACCCGCTCGCGGCGTACGACGCGGCGGTCAAGGACGCGACCGTCGCCTCCGGGCGCGGCGAGGTCGGCCGCAAGGGCATCGAGACCTCGCTGTTCCTCGGCTACACGCCGACCTCCACCGGAGAGTCGGTGTCGTGGGCGCTCGAGGGCTTCATCAACGACTACGGCATCGGCAACATGGGCGCGGCCCTGGCCAAGGACCCGGCCACGCCGAAGTCGGAGCGCAACCGGCTCAAGGAGGAGTCGCAGTACTTCCTGCAGCGCGCCCGCAACTACGTGCACCTCTTCGACCCCGAGACGAAGCTCTTCCAGGGCCGCGACGCCGCCGGCACGTTCCTCGCCGGCGACCCGCTGGACTGGGGTGGCGTCTACACCGAGACCAACGGGTGGAACTTCGCGTTCACCGCGCAGCAGGACGGCAAGGGACTGGCCAACCTGTACGGCGGGCAGCAGGCGCTGCGCGACAAGCTCGACCAGTTCTTCGCCACCCCGGAGAACGCCGATCGTCCCGGCGGGTACGGCGGCATCATCCACGAGATGCTCGAAGCGCGGGCCGTGCGGATGGGTCAGCTCGGCATGAGCAACCAGCCGTCGCACCACATCCCGTACATGTACGACTACGCCGGCGCGCCGGCCAGGACGCAGGCGCTGGTGCGGGAGATCATGCAGCGCCTCTACGTCGGCAGCGAGATCGGCCAGGGCTACCTGGGCGACGAGGACAACGGCGAGATGTCGTCGTGGCACATCCTCAGCTCGCTGGGCATCTACCCGCTGCAGGCCGGGTCGTCCCACTGGGCCATCGGCTCGCCGCAGTTCACCCGGATGGTCGTGCACCGCGAGAGCGGCGACATCGTCGTCAACGCGCCGAACAACAGCACGAAGAACGTCTACGTGCAGGGCGTGAAGGTCAACGGCAAGAAGCAGCGCACGCTCTCCGTCGACGTGTCCGTGCTGGCCAGGGGCGGCACGATCGACTTCCAGATGGGCCCCGACCCGTCGTCCTGGGGGACCGGCAAGAACGACGGGCCGCCGTCGTTGACCAAGGGCGACGCGGCGCCGAAGCCGCTGCAGGACACCACCGGCCCCGGTCTCGGCACCGCGACCGCGACCGTCGGGCAGGACGCGTCCAAGCTCTTCGACGACTCGTCGACCACCCAGCTGACCTTCGCCTCGGCGACGCCGCAGGTCAGCTGGGCCTACCGGGGCGGCAAGCAGACCCCGGCCTACTACAGCCTCACCTCCGGGGCCAGTGCGGGCGATCCGGCGGACTGGCGGTTGCAGGGTTCCAACGACGGCGCCACCTGGACCACCGTGGACTCCCGCTCCGGCGAGGTGTTCGCGTGGCGAAACCAGACCCGGCCGTTCGAGATCGACAGGCCGGGGCGGTTCGCGCAGTTCCGCCTCGTCGTGACGAAGACCGTCGGCGCCGCGCAGACCAACCTCGCCGAGGTCGAGCTGCTCGCCGGCGGCGACCTCGATCTCGGTGGCGGGGCGATCACGGTGACCGCCCCGGACAGCGTGCACGCGACCTCCGGCGCATCCGTGTCGGTGCCGCTGGCGACCGTCACCGGCGGCACCGCCAGCGGTTACCAGGCCACGATCGACTGGGGTGACGGCTCGCCGACCACCCCGGGCACCCTCACGCTGAGCTCGCGGGCCGTCTACAGCGTCAGCGGCACGCACACCTACGCCACGCCCGGTTACCACCAGGCGAGCGTCACGGTGACCGACGGCTCCGGCCAGGGCTCCACGACGGTCGGCGTCGACGTGGCCTACACGCCGAGTTCCGGGCTCACCGCGGCGTTCGACACCGTCTGCATCGGTGACGAGGGCATCCGGGCGGCCAACTGCGACGCGAAGTCGTGGGCGTACTCCCGGGCCGCCCTGGCTGCGGCCGGGGTGACCCAGGGCCAGCGACACCAGGTGCCGGGCACGGCGCTGCACTTCACGCTGCCGGCGATCCCGGCGGGGCAGCCGGACAACGCCGCGGGCAACGGGCAGACGATCGTGCTCGACCTCCCGGACGACGCCAGGAGCATCTCGTTCATCGGCGCCGGCACGCAGGGCAACCAGGACAGCACCGGCACGGCGACGTTCAGCGACGGCAGCACCGCCAGCATCCCGATCCAGATGAGTGACTGGACGCTGGGCGGCAACGCCAACGGCACCCCGTCGTACGGCAACACGGTCGTCGCCAAGGCGGCGTACCGGCTGAGCGGCACGAGCCGGGACGGCGCCCAGCCGTTCCTGTTCGCCACCACGCCGTACCAGATCCCGGCGGGCAGGACGCTCGTCTCGGTGACCCTGCCGGCGCAGAGCGGTGACCCCGCCTCGGCGGGTCGGATCCACGTGTTCGCCATCGCCGACGACGGCACGCCGGCGCCCGCGTTGGCGACCGTCGCCCCGAAGGACCAGACGGCCACCGCCGGGCAGGTCATCTCGGCGGACCTCGGCTCGGTCACCGGGGGCGTTCCCGACCCGGCGGGCTACCACGCGCGCGTCCAGTGGGGTGACGGCACGGTTCCGCAGGACGTCACCGTCGGCTCGTCCGGCGCTCTGGCCGGGCAGCACACCTACCCGCAGGCGGGCTCGTACACGGTGCGGGTGACCGCGTGGGACACGCGGTCGAGCAGCACGGCGAGCTTCACCGTGACCGTGGCGGGCGGCGGGCGCCAGCCGACGATCGCGCTGCCCGGGTCCGCCACCGTCGCCACCGGTGACGCGATCACCGTCAACGGCAGCGGATTCGCCGCCGGCGAGCAGGTGACCGTGACGCTCGGCACCAGCCCGGCGCGGAGCATGAAGGTCGCCGCCTCCGCGGCGGGAGCGGTCCGCGCCTCCATCGCGACCTCGGGTGACGCGCAGCCCGGCCGCTACGCCGTCACCGTCACCGGCGCGTCCTCGCGGACCCCGGCGACGGCCACTGTGCAGGTGACCGGGGAGCAGGACGTGCCGGCGAACCGTGCGCAGGTGGGGCTCTCCACCACGGCGGGGCCGCGCGGTACGGCGATCACGCTCGACGGTCACGGATTCGCGCCGAACGAGGCGGTCACGATCACCTTCGGTGACGGTCTCGCGAAGAGCACGGTGCGCGCGAACGGCGACGGCGTCATCTCCGGTATGACGGTCAGCGTTCCCGGGGCGGCGCGGGCCGGCTCGACCAGCATCACGCTGGCGGGGGCCGACTCGAAGACGCGGGTGCAGCTGCCGTTCACGGTCACCGGCTCGAACTGAGCCGGAGACAACCCAGCCGCCCTGGGCGGGCCGTGCAGACGGCCCGCCCAGGGCGGAGCTGGTCCGCGGGGCGGCTCAGCGCAGCAGCACCGGCCCGGCGTCGATCGGGGTGCGGAACAGGGCGTACGGCTTGCGGCGCAGGTCCTGACCGCCCTGGTAGTCGGCCTGCCGGTGCAGCTGGTTGGCGGTCACGTAGAGATGCCGGTCCACGGCGACCGACATGGTGTCCGGCCAGAGCAGCCGCGGATCGTGCACCACCGTCTCGAACTGCCCGTCCGGCAACCGGCGCAGCACCGCGTTCTGCTCGTACGCGGTGAGGTACAGCCGGCCCGCGTCGTCGCTCTCAAGCCCGTCCGAGCCGGCGCCCTTGTCGCCCTCGTCGATGACCGTGTCGGCGACCTCCTGCTCCGGCAGCGACGCGTCCGCCAGGGCGTCCGTGGAGACGCTGTGCCAGCGGCGCGACATCAGCGCGCAGTAGTACAGGCGGGAACCGTCGGCGGAGATGGCGATGCCGTCCGAGCCGAACGTCAGGGGCTTCGGCGGCCCGTCCGGGGGCCGTTGTAGGAGCGGCCGCCCCTCGACCACCGGCAGGTATCCGTGCAGCGGATCGGCCTTCGTGGACGGGTGGTCGTGCAGCCGCCGCCAGGAGCGGCCGCTGTGCAGGTCGACCACCACGATGCCGTTCGGGCCGGTCATGGCGGAGTCGGTGAGGTAGGCAAGGCCGGCCGAGCCGCGGCGCAGATCGAACCGGACGTCGTTAAGGTAGCTGGTGGGCAGCGCGACCTCGGGCGGGAAGGTGATCACCTGGGCGACGGTGTCGGTCGTCAGGTCGACCCGGACCAGCTTCGGGCCGCCCGGTCGGGTGGGCCGCATCATCGGGCTGCCGGTGTCGACCACCCAGAGCCGGTCGGCCGGGTCGACCACCACCGACTGCACCGAGACGAAGGCCTGCGCGTCGTCGTCGCCCGAGGGTGAGTTCCACCGCTCGTCCGGGTACGCCACCTCCCGGCCGTCGCGCAGCTCGGCCACGGTGGCCGGGGGCTGGTCGCCCCACTGGGGGAAGTTCACGAAGATCCGTCCGGTGTGCGAGACGGTCACCCCGGTCGGCATCGGGCCGGTGAAGGCGTGCACCAGCTCCAGCTCACCGACCGGCTCGACGCCCACCGGCCCGCTCACGCCGCGCCCCCGGCGCGCCGTCGGAGGGTGGCGGATCTGACGTGGCTACCCATGGACGTACCCCCTCGGTGGTGGCGCGGCCCGTTGGCCGCACCGAACCGATCCGTGCTTCCCACCTCGCCCCACCTGAAACCGACACCCCCGCCCCTTCGCGCCGTCGATCATGCAGTTGTGGTGCCAGCCTGATCCAGTTGCGCACCTTTCGTCACCCACCACCACTGCATGATCCACCGGGGCGGGGCGGGGCGGGGCGGGCGCCGGGTCAGGGGGTGGGGGTCAGGGGGTGGGGGTCAGGGGGTGGGGGTCAGGGGGTGCGGTGGGGGCGGCGGAGGCGGCGGAGGGTGTAGAGGGCGGCGCTGATCAGGAAGAGGGCGGCGGTGATGGCCAGCCAGCGGGTCAGGAGCGGTACGCGCTGTTGGGCGGTGGCGGCCCGGTAGGTCTCGTCGCCCCAGCCCAGCAGCCCGGGCAGGTAGACCAGGAAGAGCAGCCCGGCCCCGAGCGCCGGCACCCGGATGTGGTTGAGCAGGGCCAGCCGGCCCGGCCCGGTGGGTCGCCGCCCGACGCCGAGCGCCCCGCGCAGCGCCCGGTCGAGCGTCGCGTAGACCGGAAAGAGCACCAGGTCATGGGCGATCACCGCGCCCACGAACCAGAGCAGCATCCGGCCGGCCGTCGCCTCCCCGGCGATCCGCTGCGCGACCCAGCCGGTCAGCACGAAGCAGGCCAGCAGGACGAGCAGGTGCCGGGGGCCGGCGCCGTACCCGGCGCGCAGTCGGGCGGTCGGGTCAGCCATCGGAGCGGGCCCGGAACTCGATGTCGGTCACCCACTTGGTGCAGTGCACCCCGGGCAGCGCCGGCACGATGATCCGCGCCGGGAAGCCGTGGTCGGGGGAGAGGTCGACACCGTTGACCCGCAGCGCGAGCAGCGAGTCGGCATCGAGTACCTGATTGGCCTGCAGGGTGGCCTGCCGGAACAGCCCGGCCCGCTCCAGCGAGCGGACGTGCGCCGCGGCCGGGTCGGGCAGCCCGGCGAGGGCGGCCAGGTCCCGCAGTCGTACGCCGGTCCAGGTCTGCTGGGTGGACCACCCCTCGACGCAGGCGATCGGCAGGCTGGCGGTGTGCTGGGCCATCGCCAGCAGGCCGGCGCGGTCGAGCGTCACGGTACGACCGGCACCGCGCAGGGTCAGCCGCCAACCGGGCCCGGTGTCGGCGGCCTGGATGCCCGCCGCCGCGGCGCTCCGGTTGACCGGGAACCCGTTGGGCCCGCCGCCCGGTTCGCGGCCGCGCGGCAGCAGCAGGGCGGTGCGGCGCAGCGGCCCGTCCAGGCTCTGCCCGAAGGTCAGCGCGGCCAGCAGCAGCGAACCGCCGCCGACCAGCGCGACCGCGCCGCGGCGGCTGACCGTGGCCGGGCCGGGCCGGGGCGGCACCAGGCGGTCCGGGTCGGGCGGCTCGGGCCGGGTCCGCGTGCGCGCGGTACCCAGTTCGGCCCGCGCCGGGCGGGACCGCAGCGCGGTGACCAGCCGGGGCAGTTTCAGCACCACGTGCACGACGAACGCGGCGGTGAAGACCCAGGCCCCGAAGTAGTGCGCGGTGTAGAAGTCGAAGCCGAAGAGGTACGAGTACTGGATGTTGAGCAGGCCGGTGGCGATCTGGAAGAGGATCCCGCCGACGAGCAGCAGCAGCGACAGCCGCTCCAGCAGCTGCGCCACCGAGCGGGCCGGTGGCCAGTCGAAGAGCTTCGGGATCACCGACCAGAGCTTGCCCAGCACCACCGGGATCAGCACGATGCCGAGCCCCACGTGCAGGCCCTGGGTGAGCCGGAACAGCCAGGACGGCCGGGTCGGCCAGTCGAACGGCGGCAGCCGCAGCCAGCCCACGTCCGTCGGCAACGCCTGACCGAACTGCGGGCCGTAGGCGGCGTAGTCCAGCAGCCCGGTGATGATCACCAGGGGCAGGGTGACGAGCAGCGCCAGGCCGTACACCGAGGTCAGCCACGGGCCGCGCAGCGGGCTGCGCCAGCCGTGGGTGACCGCGTCCGTGCCGGGCGGCCGGCGCCGGTCGAGCGCCCGCCAGAACCGCCGGGGCGCGCCGTACCCGTCGGTCGGGTCGTCCACCGCCGGGCCGGGTCGGGCCGCGCCCGACGGTCCGGGGTCGCTCGTGGGCACCGGTCCTCCTTCGTGACCTCGTGGCCGGTCGACGCACCGGGCGGCCGGTCCTTTCCGCGCCCGGCCGGCGCGTGGCCCGGCCGTGTCCGTCGTCTTCCGGCAGGCTATGCGCGGGTACGCCGGCCCGGTCGGGTTTGCCGCATTACCGAAGGCTTACCGCCACGTCCCCGGACGGGGGCGACCTGTTGCGAACTCCTTACGGGACCGCCGAGCCGGCCCGCCGACCGACCCGCCTGACCTAGCGTCACCAGACATGCGGGTACTGGTCACCGGCGCGGCCGGGTTCATCGGATCGCACGTCGCCGACCTGCTCGTCGACGAGGGGCACGAGGTGGTGGCGCTGGACGCGCTGCTGCCCCAGGCGCACGGCGACGCGGCGCCCGAGTGGACCCGCCGGCACGACCTGGTGCCCGGGGACGTGCGGGACGCCCCACTGCTGGACCGGCTGCTGCCCGAGGTCGACGCGGTCTGCCACCAGGCGGCGATGGTCGGGCACGGACTCGACCCGTCCGACGCCCCGGCGTACGCCAGCCACAACGACCTCGGCACCGCGGTGCTGCTCGCCGGGATGTACCGGGCCGGCGTGTCCCGGCTGGTGCTGGCCAGCTCGATGGTGGTCTACGGCGAGGGGCGGTACGTCTGCGCCGGCCACGGGACGGTCCGCCCGTCGCCGCGCCGGCTCGAGGACGTGGCCGCCGGCCGCTACGACCCGGCCTGCCCCCGGTGCGGCGAACCACTCAGCCCCGCCCTGGTGCCCGAGGACGCTCCGCTGGAGCCGCGCAGCACGTACGCGGCCAGCAAGCTCGCCCAGGAGCACCTGGCGGCGGCGTGGGCGCGGCAGACCGGCGGCGGGGTCTGGGCGCTGCGCTACCACAACGTCTACGGCCCGCGGATGCCCCGCGACACCCCGTACGCCGGGGTGGCCTCGATCTTCCGGTCGGCGCTGGCCGCCGGGCGGGCTCCCCGCGTGCTGGAGGACGGCCGGCAACGGCGCGACTTCGTACATGTCAGCGACGTGGCCCGGGCCAATCTGCTCGCCCTCACCGCGCCGACGCCGGAGGGTCTGGTGCCGGTCAACGTCTGCTCCGGCGAGCCGCACACGGTCGGCGAGCTGGCAAGGACGTTGGCTGCCGCGATGGGCGGGCCCGCGCCGGTGGTGGCCGGCGGCGCGCGGTCGGCCGACGTGCGGCACGTGGTCGCCGATCCCCGGCGCGCCGCGGACCTGCTCGGCTACACCGCCCGGGTGAGCTTCGCCGAGGGGGTGGCCGGCTTCGCCACCGACCCGCTGCGCGAACCGGCGGCGCTCCCCGCCTGATTCCCGCCCCGCGGCGCTCTCCGCTCGCGCCGGCGGCGACCCGTCCTGGCGACGACCCGCCCTGGCAGAGGCCTGCGCCGGCGGAGGTCTGTCCCGGTGAGCGTGATACCTCACAGGCATAAATATGCCGGTGAGGTATCAGCCTCGCGCGGACATCCGCCCCCGGCGCGGGCGCGGGGCTGGCCGGTGGCCGTGTGCGGGGGTCCCACCGCGGTCATGAGACCGTCCAGAGCAGGTGGTTGACGGCCAGCGCGGTCACCACCTGCCCGGCCAGCCACCAGCGGCGGCGATCGGCCGGCAGCAGCGCGGTGGCCGCCAGCAGCCAGACCGCGAACGGTAGCCAGATCCGCTCCACCTCCGCCTTGCTCAGCCCGGACAGGTCCGCGCCGGCCACCGCCACCGCGGCGGCCAGCGGGAGCACGACGGTCGGCCCCGCCCCGCGTACCGCCGCGACGGTCTGCCCAGCCCCGCGTACCGCCGCGACCAGGGCCGCGACCCGGCCGCCGGGCCGGGCCGCGCGCGCCGCGACCGGCGCGCCGGGTCGGCCCCAGCCGGCGCGCGCCGCGGCGCCGGCCACTACCACCGCCCGGCGCAGCGCCGGCCCGAGCGCCAGGCCGGCGCAGAGCAGCAGCGCCGCCAGGTTCGCCCAGACCCAGTAGCCGTACGGCCGTTCAGCGGCCCAGCCCTGGTAGTAGCGCTCGACGACCAGCCGATAACCCTCCCACCAGTGGAAGCCGGCGAGGGTGAACGCGAGCGTCACCGCGGCGACCCCGACGCCGGCGGCGAGCAGCGAGCGGAGCCGGGCCGCCGGGCGCAGCGCGAGCACCGCCAGGGCCAGCACGCCGACCAGCACGAAGCCGTACGAGAGGAACAGCGCGAAACCGAGCAGCGCGCCGCCGAGCGCGGCGGCGCCCGGGCCGCGTACCGCGAGCAGGGCCAGGCCGGCGGCGACCACGCCGGCGAAGATGCCGTCGGCCGACGCCCCCACCCAGACCGCGCCGGGCAGCAGCACCAGGAACGGCAGCACCGCCCGCGCCGCTTCGGTGGCGCCGAGCGCCCGCAGGGCGACCGGCACCGACACCGCCACCGACGCCCCGACCAGCACGCAGGCGAGTCCGGCCGCCGTGCCCCCGCCCAGGCCCACCCGGTCCAGCCAGACGAAGATCAGCAGCGCGCCCGGCGGATGACCGGCCGTGTGGGTGGACCACGAGTCCGGCTGGAAGTCGAGGATCCGTCCGGTGAAGCCGGCCAGCATCGCCGGGATGTCGGTCACCCCCGGCACCTCGTGCAGGTACTCCGCCTGCGCGGTGAGCCGGCGGGCGAGCCCCGCCGACCAGCCGTCCACCAGCGCCAGGGAGAGCGTCCAGGCCACCGCCGTGAACCAGCCGGCGGCCAGCAGGACCCTCCACCGGGCGCGCTGCGCCCAGCGCATCCCCCAGCCGAGCACGACGGCGGCGACCAGTGCCGCCGCCGGGGTGCCCCAGCCGAGATGCGGGCGCCAGGTGGCGTAGAGCGGCGCGGCGTCGGCGTGCAGCCCCGCCCCGCGCGCGTTGAGCAGCAGACCCATCAGGACGGCGGCGGCGAGCAGCGCCGCCTCCACGGCGAGCACCACCGCGTCGGCGCCGCCGCGCCGGGCGGGGGTCCGCGCGGGGGCGGCGGTGAGCGTGGGAGTCGAGGCCATGACGATCGGACGGTACGACCAGCGGGCGCCGCCCCGTGGCGGAACCGCCGGGACGTCATCGCACGGTAAGAATCGCCCGCGCGGTAAGCGTTCGGTAAGGACGTTCCCACCCCGAACGCCCTGGTCGCGCCCTAGCGTCGGCGATATGCCTGCCCCGATCGACAGCGCCCCGCCGACCGTCATCGACGTCGTTCTGCCCTGCCTGGACGAGGCCGCCGCGCTGCCCGGCGTGCTCGCCGCCCTGCCACCCGGTTACCGGGCCGTCGTGGTGGACAACGGCTCCCGGGACGGCTCACCGGAGGTCGCCGCCCGGCACGGCGCCCGGGTGGTCCACGAGCCGCGCCGGGGCTACGGCGCCGCCGTGCACACCGGAGTGGAGGCGGCCGACACGGAGCTGGTGTGCGTGCTCGACGCCGACGGCTCGTTCGACCCTGCCGGCCTGCCGGCGCTGGTGGCCCCGGTCGCGGCCGGCACGGCGGATCTCGCGGTCGGTCGCCGCCGGCCGGTCGGCGCCGGCGTCTGGCCCTGGCACGCCCGAGCCGGTACGGCGCTGGTCGCCGCCCTGCTGCGCCGCCGCGGCGTGCCGCTGCGCGACCTCAGCCCGATCCGGGTGGCCCGCCGCGACGCGCTGCTCGCCCTCGGCGTCACCGATCGGGCCTTCGGCTACCCCCTCGAACTGCTGATCCGGGCGGCCGCCGCCGGCTGGCGGATCCGGGAACTCGACGTCCCCTACGCGCCCCGAACCGCCGGCACCCGGTCGAAGGTCTCCGGCTCGGTCCGGGGCACCCTGCGCGCGACCCGCGACTTCGCGGGTGTGCTGCGTACCGTCGGCGGTCCCCGGTGACCGTCCTGCTGGTGGTCGCGAAGGCGCCGGTCCCGGGCGCGGTGAAGACCCGGCTCTGCCCGCCGGCCAGCCCCGCCCAGGCGGCCCGGATCGCCGCCGCCGCGCTGCGGGACACCCTGGACGCGGTCCGGGCCACCCCCGGGGTGACCCCCGTGCTGGCCTGGACCGGCCGGTTGGACGGTGCCGTCGACGGGGCCGCGCTGGCCGAGGCGCTCACCGGTTGGACCATGCTGGCGCAGCGCGGCGCCGACCTGGGTGAGCGGCTCGCCAACGCGTACGCCGAGGTGGCCGCCGCGTATCCGGGGCGGCCGGTGCTCCAGATCGGGATGGACACCCCGCAGCTGACCCCGGCCCGGCTGGCCGCGGCGGTGCGCCGGCTGGACAGCGTGGAGGCGGTGCTCGGCGCGGCGCTCGACGGCGGCTGGTGGTCGCTGGGCCTGCGCGACCCGCGGCACGCGACGCTGCTGCGTACGGTGCCGATGTCCACCCCGGAGACCGGCCGGGGCACCTGGTCGGCGCTGGGGGAGCGGGGCCTGCGCACCGCCGCGCTGCCGGTGCTGCGCGACGTCGACGAGTGGCCGGACGCGCTGGCGGTCGCCGCGAGCGTGCCGAGCGGCCGGTTCGCCCGGCAGGTCGGCGCGGTCCGGCGCGACCTGGTCCCCCGGGGGCGCGGATGAGCTCCGACGGGTTCGGCACCGCGCTGCGCGACCGGGCGGACGGCCACTGGCTGGTGCACGGCGACGGGCGGCGCAGCCGCCTGCCGGTGCGCCGCTGGCACGGCCCGGCCGAGCCCGCCGCGGCCGAGGTGGTGGCCCGCTGCGCCGGGCCGACGCTCGACCTGGGATGCGGTCCGGGCCGGCTCACGGTGGCGCTCGCCCGGGCCGGGATCACGGCGGTCGGCGTCGACGTCTGCGGGTACGCGGTCGCCGCCGCGCGGGCCCGGGGCGCGGTGGCGATCCACGGTGACCTGTTCGACCCGCTGCCGGGTGAGGGGCGCTGGGCGCATGTCGTACTGCTCGACGGCAACATCGGCATCGGCGGTGACCCAGTCGCCCTGTTGCGCCGCTGCCGGGCGCTGCTCGACCCGGCCGGCACCGTGCTGGTCGAGCTGGAGCCGCCCGGGGCCGGGCTCTGGCAGGGGCAGGCCCGGGTGGCCTCGCCACGCCGGCCCGGCCAGCCCGCCCTCGGTCCGACGTTCCGCTGGGCCCGCCTCGACACCCGGGCGGCGCACCCGGTCGCCAGCCGGGTCGGCCTCTCGGTACGCGACGTGTTCCGCCGCGACGGACGGTGGTTCGGCGAGCTGGGCACGCCGTCCGGCGAGTGATGCCTGACGTGACGCGGCCCTGGGGGCTGCTGTTGGCGGCCCGGTCAGCCGGCGGTGGCCGGCAGCCGGACCACGAACCGGCAGCCGCCGTCGGTGTTCTGCACGTCCACCCGGCCGCCGTGCGCCTCGACCAGCCCTCGGACGATGGCCAGGCCCAACCCGCCGGAGCCCTCCCCGTTGGAGCGGGGGGTGCGGGCCGGCTCGCCGCGGAACGCCACGTCGAAGAGGCGGGGCAGGTCGTCCTCGGGGATCCCGCCGCAGGTGTCCGCGACGGCCAGCCAGGCGTCGTCCCGGTCCCGGCCGCCGTCGACGTGGACCGTGCCGTCCTCCGGGGTGTAGCGCACCGCGTTGAGCAGCAGGTTGCCGACCACCCGGGCCAGCTCGGGCTCGCTGGCCGACACGGTCGGCCAGCCCGACTCGGCGGCGACCAGCCGGATCCGCCGGGCGGCGGCGAGCGGCGCGGCACCGGCGAGCGCGTCGGAGACCACCTCGCCGAGCGGCACCGCGCTCAGCGACAGCCGCAGCGCGCCGGCGTTGATCCGGGAGAGTTCGAACAGGTCGTCCACCAGCCGGGTCATCCGGTCGGTCTGGACCCGGATCCGCCGGTGGTACTCGGCGACCGTCGCCGGGTCGTCGACCACCCGGTCCTCCAGCGCCTCGGCCATCGCGCGCAGCCCGGCCAGCGGGGTGCGCAGGTCGTGGGAGACCCAGACGACCAGGTCCCGGCGGCCCTTCTCGATCCGGCGTTCCCGCTCCCGCGCCTGGTCGGCCCAGACCGCGGCGACGGCGAGCCGCCGGCCGAAGGACCAACCGATCGCCAGGCTCACCGCCGCCGCGGCGGCCACGGTGAGCAGCACCACCTGCAGATCGTGCGCGGACAGGAACATCGCCTGGGCGACCACCACCACGCCGGCCACCACCGCCGCCACGGCCACCGCCAGCAGCACGCAGACGTGCACGGTGATCGACCGGTGCCGCAGCAGCCGCAGCGCGAGCGCGCCGACCAGGCCGACACCGAGCGCCGCCGCCAGCGCCATGACGAAGATCAGCGCGAGGTCACGCATCGGCGGGTTGGTATCGGTAGCCGACACCCCAGACGGTGACGATGCGGCGCGGCTCGGCCGGGTCGTCCTCGATCTTCTCCCGCAACCGTCGCACGTGCACGGTCACCGTCGACTGGTCGCCGAAGTTCCAGCCCCAGACCCGCTCCAGCAGTTCCGCGCGGCGGAACGCCCGCGCCGGATGGCGCATCAGGTGGGCCAGCAGGTCGAACTCGCGCAGCGTCAGGGTCAGCTCCCGACCGTGCAGGGTGGCCAACCGTGGCCCGGTCGCCACCTCGAGGCCGGCGTCGGCGAAGACCTCGGCCGCCGGGGGAACGGGCTCGCCGGCCCGGCGCAGCACCGAGGTGACCCGCAGTACCAGTTCCCGCGGCGAGAACGGCTTGCCCAGGTAGTCGTCCGCGCCCAGTTGCAGGCCGAGCACCCGGTCCGCCTCGTCACCGCGGGCGGTGAGCATGATGATGGGTACGCCGTCCGGCCGCTCGCGCAGCCGTCGGCACACCTGCAACCCGTCCAGCCCGGGCAGCATCAGGTCGAGCACCACCAGGTGCGGCCGGCGCTCGTGCGCCGCGTCGAGCGCGGCGAGGCCGTCGCCGACGTGGCTCACCTCGTAGCCGGCGTGCTCCAGGTAGCGGCAGACCACGTCGCTGACCGTCCGGTCGTCGTCGACCACCAGCACCCGCTGCCCCACGCGCACCTCCCGGCAGCCAGCCTAGCCAGCCCGCCCGCCGGGCCCACGCGACAAGATGTTGCGGCTTCCTTACGGCGGTTGGTGCTGACCGGCCGGTCAGCAGCTCGGCGGTGGCTGCGTACGATGCGGGGTCGGCATCCCTCGTCGCGGCGGAGGTATCGGTAGATGGCAGGCCAGCACGAGGGCTTCGCCCTCGGTGTCGACCTCGGCACGTCCAACACCGTCGCCGTGCTGCGCTGGCCGGACGGGCGGACCCGTCCGTTGCTGGTGGACGGTCAGCCGATCATGCCCTCCGCCGTGTACGCCGACTCGGACGGCAGGCTGCACGCCGGTCTGGACGCCCGGCGGCTGGCGCAGGAGGACCCGGCCCGGTTCGAGCCGAACCCGAAGCGCCGGATCGGCGAGCCGGCCGTCCCGCTCGGTGACCGGGAGTTCGCGCCCGCCGAGCTGCTCGGCGCGGTGCTGCACGTGGTCGGCCGGGCCGCGGTGGCGACCGTCGGTTTCCTTCCCCCGGCCGTGCTCACCTGCCCGGCGTCCTGGGACGCCCCGCGCCGGCACGTGCTCGGCGACGCGCTGCTGCGCGCCGGCTGGCCGCAGGCGGCCGAACACACCCTGGCCGGCCCCACGCCCCCCGGAACGCGGCTGCTGCGCGAGCCAGTGGCCGCCGCCCGCTACTACACCGAGGTGCTACGCCGTCCGGTGCCGGTCGGCGAGGCGATCGCGGTCTTCGACTTCGGCGGCGGCACCCTCGACGTCGCCGTGGTCCGCAACGACGGCGCCGACCCGTGGGGTGACTCCGGCTTCACGGTGATCTCCTGCGGCGGCCTGCCCGACCTCGGCGGGTTGGACGTCGACCTCGCGCTCATCGAGCGCGTCGGCGAGCTGGTCGCCGGGCGGCACCCGGAGCAATGGATGCGGCTCACCGGCCCGCGCGACGCCACCGGGCGGCGGGACCGCGTCCAGCTCTGGGACGAGGTACGGGGCGCGAAGGAGATGCTCTCCCGCGGTACCACCGCGCCGGTGGCGGTGCCCGGGATCGCCGAGGCGGTGCGGCTGACCCGCGACGACGTGGAGCGCGCCGCCACGCCGCTGCTGCGCCGCGCAGTGGCCGCCGCCCGTGAGGTGATCGCCGAGGCAGGCCTGACTCCGGAGCAGCTGGCCGGGCTCTTCCTGGTCGGCGGCTCGTCCCGGATACCGCTGGTGGCCCGGATGCTCCATGCCGACCTGGGGATCGCGCCGACCGTGCTGGAGCAGCCGGAGCTGCCGGTGGCCGAGGGCGCGCTCACCGATTTGCCGTTGCGCCGCCCGGCCGGACGCCCGCCCCAGCCGATGCCGGGGCACGTCGCACCGGCTGCCGCGCCCGCCGTACCCGGACAGGCCGCCCCGCCGCCCGCTGTCACGACACCGACCGTGCCCGCCGCCCCGCCCGAGCCGGCGGCGGACGACCCGACCCGGCCGGCCGCCGGTCCGGGTACGACGGTGCCGGCCGCCGCCCCCGCGGTGCCGGCGACCCTGGCGGCGACGATGCCGGCCGGCGTCGGCCTCGGACCCACGCTCGAAGACCTGGCCGACCATCCGACGGCACTGCCGGCACCCGGCCGACCGGTCTCCGCGCCCCCACTCGGCGGCGCACCGCCCCTGCCGCCCTACGGCAGTCCGGCCGCGCCCTCGCCCGGTGGCCCGTCCGCCTCGGCGTTCGGTAGGCCAACATCCCCGGCGTTCGGCGGTCCGTCTGCTCCGGCGTTCGGCGGGCCGCCCGGGCCACCGTTCGGCGCTGCCGCGTCCGGCCCGCCGGGCGGCGGGCCGGTGTCGCCGGCTCGGCCCGGTGGTCGGGCCGGCCGCCGGCGGCGGGTCTGGTGGATCGCGCTGGGCGCCGTCCTCGCCCTCGCCGGGGTGGCCACCGCGGCGGTGCTCTACCTGACCCGGGACCGCTACCCGGGGTTGGAGTGGCAGGAGGCGCTGACCGAGGTGGCCCGGCCGAAGGCCGGCGACGACCGGCCCACCGGAATGTGGACCGCGGTGCTCGGCGACCGCGCCTACCTGGCATACCAGCGGGCCGACAAGCAGCTTGAGGTGGTCGCGGTCGACACCGGCACCGGTGACGAGCCGTGGCGCAAGCAGACCGGCTTCGTCGCGGACGACTGGGAGCGGCTGGTCGCCGTCCCGGGCGCGGTGGCGATCTTCGCCGACGCGCCCGGCGACAGCACCCCGCGCGAGCTGGTGATCCTGGACGGTACGACCGGCGAGCGGCGTTGGAACCGCGCGGTGCGCGGCGACGACGAGGTCTTCTTCACCGAGCGGACCGCGGTGCTGGTCGACCGGACCGAGCACCGGCTTGTCGGCCTACGGATGGACAACGGCCGGGAGCGGTGGAGCCGGCCCAACCCGAAGGAGCAGTACGGCAGCACCCGGACCGAGGTCCTGCCGGTGGGCACCGACGCGGGAGCCGGCGGGCCGGCATACCTGGACGGCGGGTCCCGTGATCCGTGGGAGGACGGGCAGGCGCGGCGGCTGGTGCAGGTCGGCGCGGACCGGTCGGTGCGACTGGTAGACATGGACAGTGGCGGGATCGTCCGCGAGTGGGGCGCGGTCGCCGACCTCGACGACCTGCTGGTGGCCCACGAGGACCGGCTCTACGTGGCGAACAACGACAGCGGCTACCAGGTGCTCGCCTACGACCTCACCTCGGCGGCGAAGCCGGTGCTGCTCTATCGCTCCCGGGACGACCGGAGCCGGCCGAAGGCGCTGGTGGCCTGCGGCGAGCGGCGGGCCTGCCTGCTGGAGGTGCCGGATTCCGAGGCTGCGCGGACCGAGGTGGTGGTGGCCACCGAGGAGGGCGCGGTGCAGCACTGGCCGGCCCCGAATGCCGCGACGCTGGTGCCGCTCGGCGAGCGCCTGCTCGTGCGGCGGACCGACCCGGCCGCGACCAGCACCATCTTCGACGCTAAGGGCAAGACGGTGCTGCGCGACCGTGACGGTGTCGGGGTCCGACTCGACGCCGGCAACGTGCTCGTCTTCGCCAAGCCGCCGAGCTCGGTCGAGGATGACCGCAGCATGGCCGGGGTGTGGGCGGGCAACGGGGAGGTGGCCGAGCTGGGCCAGCTCAAGGACGTACGCAGCGCCACCTGCTCGTGGAACACCCGGGTCATCGCCTGCGGAGCGGAGAAGGACTTCGTGCTCTACCGCTTCGCCTCCGACTGACCCGGGTGGTCACCCGCGGCTGATCAGTCGAGGCAGAACTCGTTGCCCTCCGGGTCGGCCATGATGATGTGACCGGCGCCGAGCGGGGGAGCGGGCTCGTGGCGCTCGAGCCGGGTGGCGCCACGGGAGACGAGCCGTTCGGCCTCCGCCTCCAGGGCGGCCATCCGCGCGTCGCCCTCGAGCCCCGGGGCGGCCCGCACGTCGAGGTGCACCCGGTTCTTGACCTGCTTGGGTTCCGGCACCCGCTGGAAGAACAACCGCGGCCCCGCGCCCTCGGGGTCGAGCACCGCCGAGGCGTCGTTGCGGCGCTCGGGCGGCACGCCCATCGCCTCCAGCGCCTGTTCCCACGACTCGAAGCCCGGGGGTGGGTCCTGTAGCCGGTAGCCGAGGGTGTCGGCCCAGAACGCCGCCAACCCGGCCGGGTCGGCGCAGTCGAAAGTGATCTGTACGTCGCGGGCCAATTCAGCTCGCCTCCCGTCGGGTCTGCCGGTTGGTGTGCAGGTGGAGGTCGCGGAGCAGGCAGACCTCGGCCAGGTGGTGGATCAGCTCGCGGTTGATGTGCAGCACCAGCACCGCCATCGGGTACTCGGCGTACGGTCCTTCCGCATCCCCGCACGGGCGGGCGAGACCGCTCTCGCCGAGGGACTCGACCCCGGCCAGCCAGGTGGCGTACTCAGTGTCGAGCTGGGCCAGCGCCGCCTTCGCGGTCGCAGCGTACTCGAACGACTGGTAGTCGGTGGGCGTGCGGCCGAAGTGCGCTGCGTTTCGCGCCGCGAGCACCCCGACGATCACGTGCCCGAGTCGCCAGGCGATCGTCGTGAACGGTGGCGGGTCAGGCTGCGGCATCGCGAAATCGATGGTCATCGCGCCGGAGCCGGCCTGCACCGGCGCCGTTCCGGTGCCGCGCGGGCGCACGCTCCAGCCGCCGGGCGACGGCTCCCAGAAGTACTCGTCGTCGGTGAGCCCGTCGAGGCGATCGCGTAACTGATTGGTCCAGTGCCAGGTGAGCTGGTCTCGTAGCAGGGAATTCCAGGTCGGGTCGGTCATGGGTGCAGCCTGCCGCAGATTGCGGACAGAATCGTTCCGTGATCTGTGGAACGATCGGCGCGTGACCGTCGAGGCGACCACCGAGCGGGTACTGCGGTTGCTGGCGCTGTTGCAGCGGCGGCCGTCCTGGACCGCCGTCGAACTCGCCGTCGAGCTGGGGGTCACCGACCGCTCGGTGCGCCGCGACGTCGAGCGGCTGCGTGCGCTCGGCTACCCCGTGCACGCGACGCCGGGCGTCGGCGGCGGCTACCAGCTCGGCGCCGGCACCCGGCTGCCGCCGCTGCTGCTCGACGACGAGGAGGCGATCGCGACGGCGGTTTCCCTGCGGCTGGCGTCGGGTGGCACGATCGCCGGAGCGGGCGAGGCGGCGCTGCGGGCCCTCGCCAAGCTCGACCAGGTGATGCCGTCCCGGCTGCGCGCCGAGGTGCGGGCGGTCTACGGCGCCACCGAGACGCTGGTCGGCCCCGGGGTCGAGATCGACGCGGAGCTGCTGGTCACGCTCGCGCGGGCCTGTCGCGACGCGGTGCGGGTCCGGTTCCGCTACGCGGGCCGCGACGGCGGGGAGGCCGAGCGCACGGTCGAGCCGGTGCGGATGGTGACCACCGGCCGCCGTTGGTACCTGATGGCTCGGGACGTCGACCGCGACGACTGGCGCACCTTCCGGCTCGACCGGATGCGCGAGGTGGAGCCGACGACCTGGCGCTTCCGGCCGCGGGAGCATCCGGACCCGGTCGCCTACGTGCAGCGCTCGGTGACCGAGTCGCCGTACCGGTATCTCGCCCGGGTGCGGGTGCACGCCCCGCCCGACCGGGTGCGGCAGCTGGTGCCGCCCCAGGTCGGGCGGGTCGAGGACGACCGCGACGGGTGGTGCGTGCTCGTCGTCGGCGGGGACGACCTGCACTGGCTCGCCGCGCACGTGGCCCGGCTGGGTTTCGAGGCGGAGGTGCTGGAGCCGCCGGAGCTGCGGGAGGCCGCTGCCCTGCTCGCCCGCCGCCTCGCAGCCATCGCCGGGACCGCCTAGTCGCGGTGCAGGACGACGAGTTCGGCGTCGTGGCTCGGGGTCCACTGCACCGGCAGCCCGACCGCGCCGAGGTGGCTGCCGGAGTAGTGGTGCTCGCCGTGCCGGTACCGCGCGTCCGGGTCGAGGCCGCGCAGCGGCAGCCGCACCGGGCGCGACGGCAGCAGCCCGACGCCGTCCGACCGGCCGGTGTGCCAGGCCAGCACGACCACGGTCCGCCGGTCGGGCGAGGTGTACTGCACCGCGCAGCGGGCCTGGTCCGGCCCGCCGATCAGGTGCACCTCGCCGTGCGTGACCACCTCCCGGATCTCCTTGTACCGGGCGATCCAGTCGGCCGCCTCGGCCCGCTGCTCCGGGGTCCAGTGCCGGATGTCCGCGCCGATGCCGAGCACCCCGGCCATCGCCAGCACGAAGCGGAACGCCAGCGACCGGGGCCGCGGGTCGAAGATCCCGGGCGCGTCGGTCACCCATGAGCTGAGCAGGTGCGGGGCGTTGGCGTGCAGGAAGCCGTGCTGGATGGCCAACCGGTCCATCGGGGCGGTGTTGTCGCTGGGCCAGAAGATGTCGGCTCGGGCGGCCATCGCCAGGTCGGTGCGGGCGCCGCCGCCCGCGCAGGACTCGATCAGCACGTCCGGGTGGTCCCGGCGCAACTGGTCGTAGATGCGGTGCAGGGCGGCCACGTGCCCGCCGTCCAGGTCGACCGCGCCGTGGGCGCCGGCCCTGCCCGGTTCGGTCCGCGGCCGGTTGAAGTCCCACTTCAGGTACGCGATGTCGTAGCGGCGCAGCAGGTCGTCGAGGGTGCTGTGGACGAACTCGGCGACCTCCGGGCGGCCCAGGTCGAGCAGGTACTGGTTGCGGATCGGGGTGAGCGGCCGACCGTCGACGCTGTACACCCAGTCGGGGTGCTCGGCGTAGAGCCGCGACTTGGGGCTGACGCACTCCGGCTCCACCCAGAGCCCGAACCGCAGCCCCAGCGCGCGCACCTCGGCGATGAACGCCTCGAAACCGTCCGGGAAGCTGGCCGGGTCGGGTGACCAGTCGCCGAGGCCGGTGGTGTCGTCGGTACGGCCGAGGAACCAGCCGTCGTCCACCACGAAGGTCTCCACCCCGAGGTCGGCGGCGATCCGGGCGAGCGCGAGCTGGCTCTGGGCGTCGACCGCGAAGTAGGTCGCCTCCCACGAGTTGTAGAGCACCGGTCGGGGTGTCAGCCGGTCCCCGGCGAGCAGCCGCTGGTAGTGGTGCCAGACCCGGGCCAGCCCGTCCAGCCCGTCGGCGCTGTACGCCCCGGCGACCTCGGGCAGGGTCAGCTCGGCGCCGGCCGGCAGGTCCAGCGGCCCGTCGGCCAGCTGGCGGCCGGCCCGTACCCGGGTCAGCCCGCCGGTGTCGCGCTCCGCGGTGATCTCCCAGGAGCCGGTCCAGGCCACCGCGACGCCCCAGGTGGGGCCGTCCGGCGCGGCCCGGTCGCGCACGGCCAGCCACGGTACGTGCAGATGGCCGGGGACGCCCTGGCTGCTGCCGATGGTGAACCCGCCGTGGCCGAGGTCGACGTGGTCGAGTTGGAACTCCTGCGCCCACTGACCCCACTGGTGGCTGAGCACCGCCCCGTGCGGGGTCGGCACGCAGAACCCGGCCGAGCCGGCCCGGACCAGCCGCAGCGGCTCGACGCCGGTGTTGGTCAGCTCCACCCAGCGTCGTACCACGTCGGTGCCGGTGGGGACGGCGTAGCGCAGCTCGGCGCGCAGCCCGCTGACCGGGTCGACGAAGGCGACCGCGAGCGTGCCGGCGGCCACGTCGTGCGCCGCCTCGGCGAAGCCGAACGCCACCCGCCGGTGCCCGGTGGTGGTCTCCACCACCAGGTCCGCGCCGGTGAACGGGCGGTCGGCGTCGGTGGCGTACTCGACCGGGGCGGCGTCCCCGGCGGTGAGGAACGGCACCGGCCCGTCGTACGCGACGGGGGAGGGCCCGTCGCTCACCCCGTGCGGGCCCCACGCGGAGAGCTCCAACCAGCGCCCGTGCGCCGGCAGCGTCACGGTGTACTCGGTCTGCGCGCCGCGCAGCGTCCACCGCCGCGCGCTCACTTGACCGCTCCGATCGCGAGGCCGGAGACGAAGTGCCGCTGGAACCGCAGGAAGACCGCCACCGTCGGGACCGCGGCGATGACCGTGCCGGCGGCGATGACGCTCCACGACGAGACGAACTGGCCCTGGAGCGCGAGCAGCGCCGGGGTGACCGGCATCCGGTCGTCGGTGCGCAGCACGGTGATCGCCCAGAGCAGGTCGTTGAAGATCCAGGTGAAGGAGAGCGCGCCGAGCGCGGCCAGCGCCGGGCGGGTCAGCGGCAGCATCACCCGGGCGAAGATCTGCCACGGGCCGGCCCCGTCGATGGTCGCCGCCTCCTGGATCTCACCGGGCAGGTCGCGCATGAAGCCGTGCAGCACGAAGGTGTAGAACCCGAGCCCGAAGCCGACCTGCACCGCGATCAGCGCCCAGAGCGTGTCGTACAGGCCGGTCAGTTCGCTGAACTTCTGCACCGGGATGAGCAGGATCTGCGGCGGCAGCAGGTTGCCGGCGAGCATCAGCAGCAGGATCGTGCGCCGCCCCGGGATCCGGTAGCGGCTCAGCGCGAACGCCGCGACCGCGGCCAGCGCCAGGCTCAGCGCCACCGACGGGATGGTCACCAGCATGCTGTTGATCAGCGCCTGGAGCTCGCCGCCGTCGGTCCACGCCTGGCGGTACGTGTCGAGGGTGAACGAGTGGGGCAGGCTGCCCACGCCGTGGGCGGCGATGTCGTCGAAGGTGCGGGTGGACATCACGACCACCCAGAGCACCGGGGCGAGCCAGAGCAGCGAGAGCAGGATCATGCCGCTGTGGAAGGCCCCGGTGCGGAACTTCTGGATCACGCTTCCTCCCGGAACGCACGCACGAGGTAGCCGAGGATGACCGCGAGTGCGAGCACGAAGATCACTACGGCGATCGCCGAGGCGTACCCGAGCCGCAGGCTCTGGAAGGCCGCCGAGTACATGTAGGTGCTGAGCAGCTCGGAGGAGTGGTACGGCCCGCCGCGGGTCAGCGACCAGACGATGTCGAACGAGCGCAGCGAGTCGATCACGATGACCGACAGCACGACCGCGTTGACCCCCTTGAGCTGGGGCACGGTGACGTGCCAGAGCCGCTGCCACGCGTTCGCCCCGTCCATCCGGGCGGCCTCGTGCAGCGCCGGGTCGATGGCCTTGAGACCGGCGAGGAAGAGCACCATCACGTAGCCGATCTGCCGCCAGAGCGCCGGCAGGATCACCGCGTAGAGCGCGGTCTCCGGGTCGGCGAGCCACGGCCGGATGAGATGCTCCAACCCGATCGCTCGCAGGATCGAGTCGGCCACCCCGTCGGGCTGGTAGAAGACCCGCCAGACCAGCGCCGTCACCACCAGGGAGAAGACCACCGGGGTGAAGAGGGCGGCCCGGTAGAAGCCGACGCCCCGACGGTCCCGTTGCAGCAGCAGCGCCATCCCGAAGCCGCCGACGACGGAGAGCCCGCCGAAGAGCACCAGCCAGATGACCGTGTTGATCAGGGCGCCGCGGAAGGTGGCGTCGCCGGCCAGCTCGACGTAGTTGTCGACGCCGATGAACTGCGGCGGGGTCTGGCCGTCCCAGCGGGTCAGCGAGAACCAGAAGCCCTGCAGCGCCGGCCAGAACACCCAGATGCTCTCGACGGCGAAAGGCACCAGCACGAACGCCGCCAGCAGCGGCGACAGTCGAGCCGACCGTCGCCGCCGCCGGGGTGTGCCGGCCACATCGGACGCCGTCGTCCGGGGTGTCTCGGCCTTGGTGGACACGTCTGTCACGTCAGCCCTTGAAGACCTTCTCGGCGCCGGCCTGCCACTCCCGCAGGATCGCGTCGATCTGGTCCGGCTTGTCGATGAACTTGGTCAGCGCGGTGTCCGCCGTCGGCTGGAGCGCGTCGCTGGAGTCGCGGTTGAAGAACTGGGTCAGCTCCGCGGCGCTCTCCAGCATCGCCTTGCCCTTGCTCACCAACGGGGAGTCGGCGGCCTTGGCCTTCGGGTGCGCCGGCAGCACGATCCCGGAGCTGGACCGGACGTACTCCTCCTGGGCCTCGACCGAGGCCAGGTAGCTCAGCAGGGCCTTGCTGCCGGTCGCGTTGCCGGTCTTGGCGCTGGCGAAGAAGCCGTCGGTCGGCGCCTCCTCGGCCACCGGCACCGCGGGGTCGATGATCGGGAACCGGAAGAAGTCCAGGTCACCCAGGGCGTCCTTGGGCGCGGCGTCGGCGAAGAAGGTGCCGATCAGGAACATCCCGGTCTTGCCGGCGAGCAGCGCGGTGGTCGCCTCCTGGAACGGGTACGCCTTGCCCTTCGGGTCGAAGAACGGCAGGGCCTCGCGCCAGCGCAGGAAGACCGCCTTGACCTTCGGGTCGTCGAAGCGCTGCTTGCCGGCGAGCAGCTCGCGGTGGAACTGCGCGCCGTTGATCCGGATGTTGAGGTAGTCGAACCAGGCCGAGGCGACCCAGGGGGTGTCGCCGAGGCCGATGCCGATCGGCGGAACGCCCTTGCTCTGGATGGTCTGGCAGACCGACAGGAACTCGGCCCAGGTCTTCGGCTCCTGCACGCCCCACTTGGCGAAGTTGCTCTTGCGGTAGAAGAAGCCCCACCAGTAGTTGGTCATCGGCACGAAGACCTGCTTGCCACTGGCGTCGGTGGAGAGCGTGCGCAGCGACTGCGGGTACTCGCCCAGCCCCTGCCAGACGTCCGAGACGTCGAGCAGCAGCCCCTTGCTGGCGTAGTCGTTGGCCACCGAGCCCGCGTACCAGGTGTAGAGGTCCGGCGGGTTCGCGGAGGTGAGGTAGGTCGGCAGCTGGGTGCGGAAGGTCTCCGAGGCGATCGTGTTGACCGACGCGGTGCCCTTGCCCTGCTTGTTGAAGCTGTCGATCAGCTTCTCGATCGCCGTCTTGGCCTGCGGCGACGAGAGGTTGGACTGGAGGGTCACGGCCTTGGAGCCGCCGTCGCCGCTCGCGGGCCCGCTGGCGGAGCTGGCGCAGGCGGTGAGCAACGGGCCGGCGCCGAGCACGCCCAGGCCGGCGAGCCCGAGGTGGCCGAGGAGCCGGCGGCGGCCGGGGTCGAAGTCGGTCACGGGGTGTCCCTTCCTCATCGACACGCTGCGTCACTCGCTTGTGTGTCGGTGGTGTGAACGATGTGACCAGAAGGTTGCATCCGAGCCGGCTGACTGTCAAGATGTATTCGTAATTAATGGTTAAACGGCTCGGTGTGGGGTGTCGATGAGTCCGGACGCGCGTCGGTTGGACGGTAGAACAGCGCTGGTCACAGGCGCGTTCGGGGGCATCGGCGCGGCGACGGCTCGACGCCTGGCCGCCGAGGGTGCCCGGGTCGCCCTGCTCGACGTCCGCGACTGCACGCCGCTGGCCGAGGAGTTGACCGCCGCCGGAGGGCAGGCACTGTCCGTGCTGGCCGACGTCGCCGACGAGGCATCCTGGACGGCCGCGGTCGACCAGGTGCGCGCCGCGCTCGGCCCGGTCGACATCCTGGTCAGCAACGCCTACGCGGTCGAGGTCGCGCCCGCGCACCAGACCAGCCGGGCGTCCTGGGACCGGCAGCTCGGGGTCAGCCTCACCGGCGCGTTCCTCGGCGTCCGGGCCTGCCTCGACGACCTGGTCGCCCGCTGCGGCGCGGTGGTGCTGGTGTCGTCGGTGCACGCGCTGGTGGGCCTCCCCGGCCGGCCGGCGTACGCCGCGGCCAAGGGCGCCCTGGTGTCCCTCGGGCGCCAACTCGCCGTCGAGTACGGGCCGCAGGTCCGGGTCAACAGCGTGCTCCCCGGCCCGATCCTCACCGGCGCCTGGGACGGCATCGACGAGGAGGACCGCCGCCGCAGCGTCGCCCAGACGGTGGCGCAGCGCTTCGGCACCCCCGACGAGGTGGCGGCGGTGGTGGCGTTCCTCGCCTCACCGGACGCCGCCTACGTCACCGGCGCGAGCCTGGTGGTGGACGGCGGTTGGACCGCGGTGAAAGCCTCGGCCTGAGAGATCGAAACCGACGAGCGAAAAGGCGCGAATAGATTGGCACAGTACGCGGGCCGCGGCGTCCACGGGCAGACCGTCGAGGTGATCGCCCGCCGCATCCTCAGCGGCGAGATCGCCGAGGGCGCCACCCTGAACATCGCCGCGTTGCAGGAAGAGTTGGACGTCAGCCTCACCGCGCTGCGGGAGGCACTGAAGGTCCTCACCGCCAAGGGCATCGTCGACGCCCGGCAGAAGCGCGGCACGTTCGTCCGGCCCCGGGCCGACTGGAACCTGCTCGACGGCGACGTGATCCGTTGGCAGTTCGCCGACGGCGCCGACCCGCGGCTGCTGGACAAGCTCCAGGAGGTCCGCGCCATCATCGAACCGGCCGCGGCGCGGCTGGCCGCCGCCCGGTCCACTCCGGAGGACGTGCTGGCCCTCGACGCCGCGCTCGCCGAGATGACCGAGGCGCACGGCGACCCGAGCGCCGCGGTGGCCGCCGACCTCACGTTCCACCGCGCGCTGCTCGCCGCCACCCACAACGAGCTGCTGGTCCGGATGGAGGTGGTGATGGAGACCGGGCTCGCCGAGCGCGACCGGCTGGTGCACGGCCGCGACAGCGACGACGACCCGGTCCCGAGCCACCGCGCGGTGGTCGACGCGATCCGGGCGGGCGACGAGAGCGCGGCCGAGACGGCCATGCGCGACCTGCTGGCGAAGGCGGTACGGGACGTGGAAAAGGTCCGCGGACAGAAGGGTGACCGGTGAGCGCGAGGAGTGAGCTTGCGAGCCCCGCAGTCGCGAACGAAAGGCCGGTCCGGTGAGCGCGAGGAGTGAGCTTGCGAGCCCCGCAGTCGCGAACGAAAGGCCGGTCCGGTGAGCGCGAGGAGTGAGCTTGCGAGCACCGCGGTCGCGAACGAAAGGCCGGTCCAGTGAGGATCGAACGGATCGAGACCTTCCTGGTGCCCCCGCGCTGGCTCTTCTGCCGCGTGGAGACCGACACCGGGCTGGTCGGCTGGGGTGAGCCGGTGGTGGAGGGGCGGGCCGAGGTCGTCCGCACCGCGGTCGAGGTGCTCGCCGAGTACCTCCTCGGCGAGGATCCGCTGCGCATCGAGCAGCACTGGCAGGTGCTCACCAAGGGCGGGTTCTACCGGGGCGGCCCGGTGCTCTCCAGCGCGGTGGCCGGGCTGGACCAGGCGCTCTGGGACATCGCCGGGCAGGCGTACGGGGTGCCGGTGCACGCCCTGCTCGGCGGGGCGGTCCGGGACCGGGTGCGGATCTACTCCTGGATCGGCGGGGACGAGCCCGGCGAGATCGCCGACGCCGCCGCCGCGCAGGTCGCCGCCGGGCTGACCGGGGTGAAGATGAACGCCTCCGGGCAGCTCTCGCCCATCCCCACGCCGGCTGAGATAGACGCGGTGCTCGGCCGGGTCGTCGCCGCCCGGGAGGTGCTCGGCGACGACCGGGACATCGCGCTCGACTTCCACGGTCGGGCCGGGTTCGCCGCGGTCCGGCGCATCCTGCCCGAGCTGGCGCCGCTGCGGCCGTTCTTCGTGGAGGAACCGGTCCTGCCGGACCAGGCCCACCACCTGCGCGACATCGTCGCCTGCTCGCCGGTGCCGGTGGCCACCGGCGAGCGGCTCTACGGGCGCGGGGAGTTCCTCACCCCGTTGCAGGCCGGGGTGGCGGTGGTCCAGCCCGACCTGTCGCACGCCGGCGGCATCTCCGAGGTGCGGCGGATCGCGGCGCTCGCCGAGACGTACGGCGCGCTGCTGGCCCCGCACTGCCCGCTCGGCCCGATCGCGCTCGCGGCGAGCCTTCAGGTGGCTCTCGCGACGCCGAACTTCCTCATTCAGGAGCAGAGCATCGGCATCCACTACAACGCCGATTCCGAGCTGCTGGACTACGTCGTCGACCCGGAGCCGTTCCGGTTCGTCGACGGGCACATCGTCAAGTTCGACGGGCCCGGCCTCGGCGTCACCGTCGACGAGGCCGCGGTCCGCAAGGCCGCGAAGAGCCCGCACGCCTGGCGCAACCCGGTCTGGCGGCACCCCGACGGCTCGTTCGCCGAATGGTGACCCCGACCGACCCGCGACCGCAGACATCCAGGGACGGCCCTGGCCCGTCGCCGGCCGTCCACCCGGCGGCCGACGTCGAGCGGCCGGTGCCGCTGCGCGTCGGTGTCGACCTCGCACTCGGCGGACGCTGGACCAGCCTCGCCGGCGGCGGCCGGGAGTGGCTCTGGCGGGGGCCGCAGCCCGGCCGGGCCGCGGTGCGCCCCGGGGCGGCGTTCGTGGACGCCGGCGGGCTGGAGGAGTGCCTGCCCACCGTGCGCGGCCGGCCCGACCACGGCGACGTCTGGTCCCGGCCGTGGCGCGCGACCGGGCCCGACACCGCCGTCGTCGAGAACCCGGACTTCACCCTCACCCGGCGGCTGGCCGAGCGGTCCGGCGCGGTCGTCGCCGACTACCGGCTCGCCGCCGAGCCCGGCTACCGCTTCGTGTGGGCCGCCCACGCCCTGCTCGACCTCTCGCCGGCGGCCCGACTCCAGGCCCCGGCCGGCACCCCGACCCGGCTGCACCCGGAGGCCGCCGAACTGCTGCCGGGCGACTGGCCCACCAACCAGCCCTGGCTGACCGGCGAGTGGCCCGCCCCGGCCGGGTTGACGCTGGACGCGCTCGGCCCGGACGACGGGACCGCCGTCGGCGCGGTGCTGGTCGACTGCCCCCGGGTCCGGGTGGTGGACGGGCCGGACCTGTTGACGCTGGAGCTGGAGTGCGCCGACCAGCCCCGGTCCACCGCGCTCTGGCGCAACCTGCGCGGCTGGCCGGCCGACCGGCCGTACCGCAGCGTCGGGGTGGAGCCGATGCTCGGCGCCGCCTTCGACCTGGCCGACGCCGGGCCCGGGGACGCGGCGGTGGTCCCGCCCGCCGGCGAGGTCACCTGGCGACTGACCGTCTCCGCCCACCGAAGGGGAGGACCCCGATGAACCTGACCGACGCCCTGCGTACCCATCGACTGCTCGCCATCGTGCGCGGCCCGGACCCGGACGCGGCGCTGGCCGCGGTGCTGACCCTGGCCGAGAGCGGGGTGGCGCTGATCGAGGTGTCACTGACCGGCGCGGACGCGCTCGGCACGATTCGCCGGGCCCGAGCCGCGCTCGGCCCGGAGTTCCACCTCGGCGCGGGCACCGTGCTCACCGTCGACGACGCCCGGGCCGCCGCCGACGCGGGCGCGACCTTCCTGGTCACCCCGGCGATCGCCGACAGCCTGGACGAGGCGGCCCGGCTGGGGTTGCCGGTACTCGCCGGCGCGCTCACCCCGAGCGAGGTGGTCCGCGCGCGGGCCGCCGGCGCCGCCGCGGTCAAGCTCTTCCCCGCCTCGTTCGGCGGCCCGGACTACCTCGCCGCGCTGCGCGACCCGTTCCCGGACACCCCGCTCGTGCCGGTCGGCGGCGTCGACGCCGAGGGCGCCCGGCGCTACCTGGAGCGCGGCGCGATCGCCGTGGGCGTCGGATCGCCGCTGCTCGGCGACGCCGTCCGCGGCGGCGACCCGGCCGCCCTGCGGCAGCGAGCGGCGGCCTTCCTGGCGGCGGTACGCGCGTGACCGACGTGCTCACCCTCGGCGAGACGATGGCCGCCTTCCGCGCGACCGGCGCGCTGCGCCTCGGCGGCACCGCCGGCATCTCCATCGCCGGCGCCGAGTCCACCGTGGCGATCGGGCTGGCCCGGCTGGGCCACACCGTCGGCTGGGTCGGGGTCACCGGCGCCGACGAGCCGGGGGCGCTGGTCCGCCGCACGCTGCGCGCCGAGGGCGTCGACCTGACCTGGTCACGGGTCGACCCCGACGCGCCCACCGGGCTGATCCTCTTCGAACCCCGGGTGGCCGACCTCAACCGGGTCACCTACCACCGGGCCGGGTCGGCCGGCTCCCGGCTTACCCCGGCCGACGTCGACCGCGCGTTCGACGCGGCGTCACCCCGAGTGCTGCACGTCACCGGGATCACCTGTGCCCTCGGCCCCGGCCCGTACGCGGCGGTACGCACCGCCGTCGAGCGGGCCCGCGCCGCAGGCGCGCTGGTCTGCCTCGACGTCAACCACCGCAACCGGCTCTGGTCCGTCGCGGAGGCCGCGGCGGCGCTGCGGCCGCTGCTGCCCTGGGTCGACCTGGTGGTCGCCTCCGCCGACGAGCTGCCCGTGCTCACCGACGCGGACGACCCCGCCGCCGCGCTGCGCGCCGGGGGCGTACGCGAGGTGGTGGTCAAGCTCGGCGCCGACGGGGCGACCAGCTACCACGAGAGCGGCACCGTGCACCGCCCGGCCCGCCGGGTGCCGGTGGTGGAGACGATCGGCGCCGGGGACGCCTTCGTCGCCGGGCTGCTCTCCGCGCTGCTCGACGGGGCGGACGTCACCGGCCGGCTGGATCGCGCGGTGACCACCGCCGCCTTCGCCGTCGCCACCCGTGGGGACTGGGAGGGCCTGCCCGAGCGGACCGAGCTGACGCTGCTCGACCACGAACCGGGCGCCGCGCTGCGCTGACCGCTGTCGCGTCCGCACCGGGCGGGCCTGCGCCGCGTTGTCGTTGGAGGAGGAGAGATGGAGCTGACCGAGCCCACCGCCTGGAGCGCGGACCGCCTCGAGCTGGGCGAGGGCGCCCGTTGGGTGGACGACCGGCTGGTCCTGGTCGACCTGCTCGCCGGCCGGCTGTTGAGCAACGGTGGGGACGGCCCGGGACCGCTGCGCGAGCTGACCCGGCTGGACGTGCCGCTGGGTGCGGTGGCGCCGGTGGCGGGGCGGCCGGGGGAGTGGCTGGCCGTGGCCGGCACCGGGATCACCCGGCTCACCGCCGACGGTGGGCACCGGACGGTCGCCGACCTGGAAGGCGGCCGGTCCGAGCCGGCGCGGATGAACGACGCGGTGGCCGACCCGCACGGCCGCTTCTGGGCCGGCAGCATGACCTACGCCGGGGTGCCCGGCGGCGGCTCCCTCTACCGGCTCGACCCGGGCGGCGTACCGGTCGCGGTGGTGACGGGGCTGACGATCGCCAACGGGCCCGCCTTCGACGGCGCCGGCACCACCATGTACCTGGCCGACACCCCGCGCGGGCAGGTCGACCGGTTCACCGTGGACGCCCGCACCGGCGAGCTCGGCGCCCGTGAGCCGTTCCTGCGCCTCGACCCGGCCGAGGGCGCCCCGGACGGGATGACGGTGGACGCGGCCGACCATCTCTGGGTGGCGCTCTGGGGCGGCTCGGCGGTACGCCGCTACCGGCCGGACGGCGCGCTGGAGCGGGAGGTCCGGCTGCCGGCGGCCCAGCCGACCAGCGTCTGTCTCGGCGGGCCGGGGCTGAGCCGGCTCTTCGTGACCACCGCCCGGTACGGGCTCACCGATCCCGGGCCGCTCGACGGCGCGCTGCTCGCGGTGGACGTGCCGGCCATCGGCCGGCCCGCCCGGGCGGCCCGTACGATTCGCGGGTGATTCTTTCCGGTGACATCCGGTCCGACGTCCCGCTGGTGGTGCTGGCCGTCGAGGAGGAGGCCGCGTACCTCGATTCCGGGCTGCCGGTGCTGCTCACCGGCATGGGCAAGGTCAACGCTGCCGCCGCGCTGGCGACAGTGCTGGCCGCCGGCCCGAAGCCGAGGCTGGTGCTCAACCTCGGTACCGCCGGGGCGTTGCGTCCGGGCTGGGCGGGCATCCACGAGATCGGCACGGTGCTCCAGCACGATCTCGACACCGACCTGCTGCGGACCCTCACCGGGCAGACCTACGGCGCGCCGCTGACCCTGGGCAGCCGGACCGCGGTGCTGGCCACCGGCGACGCGTTCATCGCCGACGAGGCGGCCCGGGCCCGGCTGGCCCGGCGCGCCGACCTGGTCGACATGGAGGGGTACGCGGTCGCCTGGGCCGCCGCCCAGGCCGGGGTGCCGTGCCGGCTGGTGAAGCGGGTCAGCGACGAGGCGGGCGAGGGCGCGGACCGGGCCTGGCGCGACACGGTCGACGACTGCGCGCGGGACCTCGCCGACTGGGTGCGGGCCGAGCTCGGGTGAGCGCCGGCCGGCTGCTCGGGGTCAGCGACCTGCACGTCGGGTACGCGGAGAACCGGGCGGTCGTGGATGGGCTGCGTCCCGGGTCCGACGAGGACTGGCTGATCGTCGCCGGGGACGTGGCCGAGCGCTTCGCCGACATCCGGTCCACCCTGGCCCTGCTGCGTGCCCGGTTCGCCACGGTGGTCTGGGCGCCCGGCAACCACGAGTTGTGGACGATGCGCGACGATCCGGTCCAGCTGCGCGGTGACGCGCGCTACCGGGAGCTGGTCGCGATGTGCCGGGAGCTGGGTGTGCTCACCCCGGAGGACGACTATCCGGTCTGGTCCGGCCCGGACGGTCCGGTGACCGTCGCCCCGCTCTTCCTGCTCTACGACTACTCGTTCCACGCTCCCGGCACCAGCAGCAAGGAGGAGTCGCTGCGTCGGGCGTACGACGTGGGGGTCGTCTGCACCGACGAGGCGCTGCTGCACCCCGACCCGTACCCGAGCCAGGACGCCTGGTGCGCGGCCCGGGTGACGGCGACCGAGCGCCGGCTGGCCGCCACCGACCCGACCCGGCCGACCGTGCTGGTCAACCACTTCCCGCTGGTCCGCGAGCCGACGCTGGTGCTGCGTCATCCCGAGTTCGCGCAGTGGTGCGGCACGGTGCGGACGGCCGACTGGCACCGGCGGTTCCGGGCCACGGCGGTGGTCTACGGGCACCTGCACATCCCCCGCACCACCAGCTACGACGGGGTCCGGTTCGAGGAGGTGTCGCTGGGCTACCCGCGGGAGTGGCGGCGACGCGGCGCTCCGGCGGTGCCCCGGGTGATCCTGCCGGGGTCTTGAATGCGCGGTGGGACCGGCGGATGCTGAGAGAGTACATCGACATCTGCCGATCAATCGGAGGTCCGGATGCGCCGTCTCCCGCTCGTCGTCCTCGTCCTCGCCGCGCTGGTGCTCGGCACCCCGGCCGCCGCCCAGGCCCGACCCGACCCGGCCGGCGCGGCCGCGGTGCTCGCCGAGGTGCGCACCACCGGCACCGCGTGGGGACTCGACCCGGCCACCGGCCGGATGACCGTCACCGTCGACGACACCGTCACCGGGCGGGAACTGGCCGCGCTGCGGGAGACCGCCTCCCGGGCCGGCGCGCAGCTGCGCCGGGAACCCGGACGGCTGAGCACCCTCATCGCCGGCGGCCAGGCGATCTACGGCGGGGGCGGTCGCTGCTCGCTCGGCGCGAACGTCCGCAGCGGCAGCACCTACTACTTCGTCACGGCCGGGCACTGCACCACCCTCGGCGCCACCTGGTACGCCAACAGCGCCCAGACCACCGTGCTCGGCTCCCGTACCGGCAGCAGCTTCCCCGGCAACGACTACGGCCTGGTCCGCTACACCAGCACGGTCGCCCACCCCAGCGCCGTCTACACCTACCCGGGGCTGCTGACCATCAACGGCGTCACCGGCGCCTACGTCGGTCTGGCGGTCTGTCGCAGCGGCTCGACCACCGGCGTACGCTGCGGCACGATCACCGGCCTGAACCAGACCGTCAACTACTCGCAGGGTTCGGTCGCCGGGCTGATCCGCACCAACATCTGCGCCGAGCCGGGCGACAGCGGCGGCCCGCTCTACGTCGCGTCGACCGGGCGGATCGTCGGCATCCTCTCCGGCGGCAGCGGCAACTGCACCTCCGGCGGCACCACCTACTACCAGCCGATCCAGGAGGTCCTGGCGGCGTACGGCCTGACCATCCCCTGACCCGCCGCGCCCGGGGAACTGTCGGGCCCGGCGGCGGTGGTCCGCACGAGCGTGATACCTCTGCGGCATATTGATGCCGCAGAGGTATCACCCTCACCGGAGGCACCGCCGCGGGGCGGCGCCCCCCGCGCGGTGCGGCGGTCAGTTCTCCGCTCACACCTCGGTGAGCTGGTCCCAGTCGGTGGTCACGGGCAGCAGGTCGCCGGCCAGCCAGGCCGGCGTCTGGTCGTGGTGGTGCGGGTCGCCGGGCACCCCGGACGCGCCGTGCGGCACCACCCAGCGGCTGCGCGCCCGGTCGGCGAGGTCCCAGACGTAGCGGGCCGCCGGGCCACGCACGCTGGCGTGGGTGAGCCCGGGGACGCTGGACGTCGACAGCACGCAGTCGTGGTCCCCGGCCAGCCGCGGGCCCGGCCCGGCGTCCGGGTCCGGCAGCGCCCGCCACGGGGTGAGCCGGTGCAGCTCACCCCAGGCTGGCAGCCCGACCCCGGCCGCCGCCACCTCCTCGACGGCCGCGCGGAGCAGCGCGTCCGGGTCGACGCCGGGCAGCAGCGTGCTCTCCAGCAGCGCCGCCAGCGCGAGCGCGACCCGCGGGGTCAGCGCCAGCCAGGGCTGGAACACCTCCGGGTACGACGGCGGGTCGGCCAGCGTGGCGAGCGCGGGGTGTGCGGCGAGCCGGCGTACCAGGGCCGCCCGCACCAGGGCGTACCCGGCGGCGTCGGTGCTCTCGGCGGCCATCCGGCGGTCCCAGCGCAGCAGTCGGTCCCGTAGCGCCGCGGCGGCCGGGCCGAGCCCGCTGAGGCCGGCCAGCCGGGCGAGCAGCGGGCCGGCGGCGGCGAGATGCGTGTCGGTGTGCACCCCCGCCATCTCCTCGGCCGTCCAGTCCCGGCCGCCGTCGATCAGCTCGCGGATCCGGTCGGCCCGGTACGGCGGGGCGAACTCGACGCCGAGCGGGGTGGCCAGCCCACGGGCGTTGGCCATCACCGCGCAGCCGTCGACGTCGGCCCGCGGCATCGGCGCGTACCAGCCCTGCCAGGCGTGGTCCGCCGCCCAGGCCGGCACCACCCGCAGCCGGTTGGCCGGGTGTCGCACCGGCACCGCGCCGGCCACCCGGTGCAGCAGACCACCCTGGGTGTCCGCCGCCTGAAGCACGTTGACCGGCTCGACCCAGAGGTCGACCGCCGCGTCCACGTCGGCGACGGTACGCGCGCGCAGCAGCGCCGGCAGCGCGGCGAAGCCGAGCTGCGCCAGCACCCGGGGCGGGTAGCGGAGGCTGATCGCCGACTCCTCGTCCGGCCCGCCGGCGATCACCGGTCCGCGGGGAGTCTCGACCACCTCGACCTCGACCCGGTCCCCGCCGGCGACCTCCACGGTCTCCGTGTGCGCCGCGGCCGTCTCCCAGCCGTCCGGGCCGTACGCCTGCACCACGCCGCCCCGGCGGCGTAGCCGCTCGACGTAGAGGTCCTGGTAGTCGGCCATCGCGTTGGTGATCGACCAGGCCACCTCGCCGGTGTGTCCGAAGTGGGCGACGCCCGGCACGCCCGGCACGGCCAGGCCGATCACGTCGTACTCGGGGCAGGCGAGCCGGATCTGCTGGTACACCCCGGGGGCCTCGATGATCCGGTGCGGGTCGCCGGCGAGCAGCGCCGCGCCGGTCGCCGTCCGGTCGCCGGCCAGCAGCCAACCGTTGCTGCCGGCGGTCGCCGGGTGGTCGGCGGCGAAGAGGGTCGTCGCCGCATCACCCAACTGGCGGGCGACGTGCTCGCGCCAGAACTTGTTCGGGAAGCCGGCGAAGAGGATGTGGTGGGTCAGCCACACCGCCAGCGGTGTCCACGGCTCCCACCGGCCGGGGCTGAGCCCGACGGCGGCGAACTCGGGCGCCCGGGCCGCACCGGCGGCCAGGCCGGCATTGACCCCGTCCACGTAGTCGCGTACCCACTCGGCGGTCGCCGGGTCCAGGGCGGCGTGGCAGCGCCGGGCGGTGTCGTCCAGCCGGGCCTGCCGGGCGAACCGGTCCCAGCCGACCGCGTCGGCGCCGAGGAAGGACGCGGTGCTGCCCAGGGACCGGTGCCGCTCCACCTCCAACTGCCAGGCCCGGTCGTACGCGGTGACCCGGCCCTGTGCGACGGCGAGCGCCCGCGGGTCGACCGCGCGCAGATGCGGCACACCCCACCGGTCCCGGAACACGCGCGCGCCGCCGTGCGCGATGCTCATGCCGGCTCCGGGGCGAGCACGGCGGCCCGGCGGCGGCCCGCCGGGACGACCAGCGGAGTGCCGGTCTCCGGATCCTCGATCACCCGGCAGGGCAGCCCGAAGACCTCCGCCACCAGCTCGGCGGTGACCACCTCGCCGGGCTCGCCCGCGGCGACGACCCGCCCGTCGCGCATCGCGATCAGGTGGGTGGCGTACCGGGCGGCGTGGTTCAGGTCGTGCAGCACGGCGACCAGGGTGCGGCCCTGCTCCTCATGCAGCCGGGCACAGAGGTCGAGGATCTCGATCTGATGGGCGATGTCCAGGTACGTGGTCGGCTCGTCCAACAGCAACAGCGGAGTCTGCTGGGCCAGCGCCATCGCGATCCACACCCGCTGCCGCTGCCCGCCGGAGAGCTCGTCCACCGCCCGGTCGGCGAGGTCGGCCACCCCGGTCGCGGTCATCGACTCGTCGACCACCCGCTCGTCCTCGCGCGACCACTGCCGCAGCAGCCCCTGGTGCGGGTAACGGCCGCGGGCCACCAGTTCGGCGACGGTGATGCCGTCCGGGGCGATCGAGGACTGCGGCAGCAGGCCGAGGGTGCGGGCCACCTGGCGGGCGGGCCGCCGGTGGATGTCCTCCCCGTCGAGCAGCACCGCACCGGCGGTCGGTTTGAGCATGCGGGACAGCGCCCGCAGCACCGTGGACTTGCCGCACGCGTTGGGCCCGATGACCACCGTGAACGACCGGTCGGGCACGGCGACGCTCAGCCCCTCGGCAACGACGCGCCGGTCGTAGGCGAGGGTCATCCCGGTGCCGCTCAGCCGTGTCGTGCCGGTCTCCATCGATGCTCCGTTCTCGTCGCGGGCACTCACGGTGCCGCCTCTGTTCGCGGCTGCGGGGCTCGCAAGCTCACTCCTCGCGCTCACGGTGCCGCCTTTGTTCGCGGCTGCGGGGCTCGCAAGCTCACTCCTCGCGCTCACGGTGCCGCCTTTGTTCGCGGCTGCGGGGCTCGCAAGCTCACTCCTCGCGCTC
>NZ_JBEZFU010000008.1:229392-315021 GCF_040649635.1 Micromonospora sp. NPDC048909
CACGGTGCGGCCTTTGTTCGCGGCTGCGGGGCTCGCAAGCTCACTCCTCGCGCTCACAGCCGCCCCGCCCTTCGTTCCATCGCCAGCAGCCAGACCAGGTAGGCCCCGCCGAGCGCGCCGGTGACCGCCCCGACCGGGAGCTGGTGGTCGGTGAACGCCCGCTGGGCCAGCAGGTCGGCTCCGACCAGCAGTGTCGCGCCCACGCACATCGAGGGAAGCAGGTTCGGCCCCGGCGCCCGGGTGAGTCGCCGGGCCAGGTGCGGCGCGGTCAGCGCCACGAACGACACCGGCCCGGCGGCGGCCGCGGCAAAGGAGACCAACAGCACCGCCGCGGTGAGGAGCACCAGGCGCAGCCGCCGCACCGGAACACCGAGCGCGCTGGCGGTGTCGTCGCCCAATTCCATCATCCGCAACGCCGGGCCGCAGCCGAGCAGCACCACCGGCGTCAGCACCGCCAGCACGGTGAGCAGCGGCAGCGCGTCGGACCAGCCGCGTCCGTCCAGGCTGCCGGTGAGCCAGAGCATCGCCCGGGCCGCGTCCATCAGCGGCGCACGGGTGAGCAGATAGCCGTTGATCCCGGTGAGGATGGCCGACATCCCGATGCCGACCAGCACCAGCCGGTAGCCGTGCACGCCGTTGCGCCAGGCGATCGCGTAGATCAGCAGGCCGGTGGCGAGGCCACTGACCACCGCCGCGCCGGAGAGCGCCAGGCTGCTGCCGCCGAGCACGACCACCACCAGCGCGCCGGTCGCCGCGCCCTGGGTGAAGCCGAGCACGTCCGGGCTGCCGAGCGGGTTGCGGACCAGGGCCTGGAACACCGCGCCGGCCAGTGCCAGCGCCGCGCCCACCAGCAGGGCGGTGACCAGCCGGGGCAGCCGCAGCTCGGTGACGATGAACTCCTCGGCCGGGGTGCCTCCGCCGGTGAGGGTGCGTAGCACGTCGGTGGGGGTCATCGGGTAGTCGCCGCCGGCGACGGAGAGTACGCCCAGCCCGGCGGCGAGCACCGCGAAGCCGGCGCCGACGGCGAGCGCGCGGGGGCGGAAGCGCAGTGAGAAACCGCCCGGGGTACGCAGCACGGTCATGGCTTGCCCACCCTGCGTCGGGTGACCAGCCAGAGGAAGAGCGGCCCGCCGAACACCGCGGTGACCATCCCGACCTGGAGCTCGCCGGGTCGGCCGAGCACCCGGCCCAGCACGTCGGCGCCGAGCAGCAGCACCGGCGCGAGCAGCGCGCAGTAGGGGAGCAGCCAGCGCAGGTCCGGCCCGGTCAGGGCGCGGACCAGGTGCGGCACGAGCAGCCCGACGAAGACGATCGGCCCGCAGGCGGCGGTGGCCGCGCCGCAGAGCAGGGTGACGGCCACGATGACGGCCGCCCGGATCAGCGCGGGCCGCGCGCCGAGCGCCCGGGCCGCGTCGTCGCCGAGCGCGAGGGCGTTGAGCGGACGCGCGGTGGCCAGCGCGACCAGCAGGCCGGCGAGCAGGAACGGCAGCACCCGGTTGACCGTCGCCGAGTCGGCGGTGGCCAGCGAACCGACCGTCCAGAACCGGAGTCGGTCCAGCGAGGCGGAGTCGAGCAGCATCACCGCGCTGACGTACGAGAAGAGGGTGGCGTTGAGCGCCGCGCCGGCCAGCGCGAGCCGGGCCGGGGTGGCCCCGCGCCCGCCGCCGACCGCGTAGACCAGCGCGGTGACCACCGCAGCGCCGAGCAGCGCGAACCACACGTATCCGTTGAGGGCGGTCACGCCGAGCAGCGCGGAGGTGGCGACGGCGGCGGAGGCGCCGGCGTTGATGCCGAGCAGCCCGGGATCGGCCAGCGGGTTGCGGGTCAGCGCCTGCATCACCGCGCCCGCCACCCCGAGCGCCGCGCCGGCGAGCAGGCCGAGCAGGGTGCGGGGCAGCCGCATCCGGTGCACCACCGCGTACTCGGTGGAGTCGGAATGCAGCAGGCCCGACCAGACGTCGGCGAGCGGGAGCTGTTTCGCGCCCACCGCGATGCTGAGTACGGCGACGGCGACGAGCAGCAGCACGGCAGCGACCAGGCCCGCGCTGCGGGTGGCGACGCGGCCCCGCCGAGGTGTGGGCGGTGGCGGCGCCAGCGCGGGACGGCCACCCTCGGGTGGTGACTCGATGACGGACAGTGTGAACTCCGGGGTGGGGAAACGCCGAACAGGACTTGACAGCGAATTAGGTTAGGTTAACCTAACCCCGCTGTCCATGGTCACCCCCCGACCCTGATCGAAAGTCGACCCCATGCCTGATTCCGTATCTTCCCGTCGCCTGACCCGCCGTGGCCTCCTGGCCGGCGGTGCCGCCACCTTCGCCGTCCTGATGACCGGCTGCGGAGGCGGGGAGAAATCGCCCGAAGCGGCGGCGGGCACCAGCGCAGGCCCCTGGTCGTTCACGGACGACCGGAACGAGAAGGTGACCGCCGCCGGCCGGCCGGCCAGGGTGGTGGCCTTCACCGGCACCGCCGCCGCGCTGGTCGATTTCGGACTCGACAAGCAGATCGTCGGCGTGTTCGGCGAGACCAAGCGGGCCGACGGCACCGCCGACCCGCAGGCCGGCGAGCTCAACGTGGAGAACGTGGAGGTGCTCGGCAACGTGTGGGGGGAGTTCAGCGTCGAGAAGTACGCCGCCCTGCGCCCGGAACTGCTGGTCACCCACATGTACGACCCCGGCGCCTTTTGGTACGTGCCGGACGAGAGCAAGAGCAAGATCCTCCCGCTGGCACCGAGCGTGACGATCACCACCGCCCGGGTGCCGATGACCAAGCCGATCGAGCGCTACGCCCAGCTCGCCGAGTCGCTCGGCGCCGACCTGTCGGCGAAGAAGGTCACCGATGCCAAGGCCCGCTTCGAGGCGGCGGCCGAGTCGGTCCGCCAGGCGGTCAAGGCCAACCCCGGCATCAAGGTGATGGCGGCCTCCGGCAGCCCCGACCTGTTCTACGTCTCCAACCCGAAGGTCAGCACCGACCTGATGTACTTCGCCGAACTGGGCGTCGACATCGTGGTGCCCACCAAGCTCGAGAGCGGCGACTACTTCGAGGCGCTCAGCTGGGAGAACGCGGGCAAGTTCCCGGCCGACCTGATCCTGCTCGACAACCGCAACACCGCGTTGCAGCCCAAGGACCTCGGCGCCAAGCCCACCTGGGCGCAGCTGCCCGCGGTCAAGGCCAACCAGGTCACCCCCTGGGACGCGGTGCCCCGCTTCTCGTACGCCGGCGCGGCCCCGCTGCTGGAGAACCTCGCGAACGCCATCCGCGCCGCGAAGAAGGTGAGCTGATGGCCCTCGGCGGTGCGCTCGCCGTGCAGTACCGCCTCTACGCCGCGCAGGTCGCCGGCGTGCGCCGGATCGGCGTCAGCACCATCCGCGTCACCTTCGGCGGCGCCGAGCTGGCCGGTTTCGACGGCGGCGGGCGCGACCAGAGCGTCTCGCTCTTCCTGCCGCACCCCGGCCAGGACGCCCCGGTGCTCCCGGCCGAGGAGGGCGACGACTGGTTCGGCGCCTACCGGGCGCTCGACCCGCAGACCCGGGCGGTGATGCGGTCGTACACCATCCGGGCGCAACGCCCGGAGCGCGCCGAGGTGGACATCGACTTCGTCAGCCACGGCGACGTCGGTCCCGCCTCCCGCTGGGCCGGGCGGGCCCGGCCCGGCGACCGGGTGGTGCTGCTCGGCCCGGCGGTCGCCGACAACCGCAGCGTCTGCTTCCGGCCGCCTGCGGAGACCGACCTGATCGTGCTCGCCGCCGACGAGACCGCGCTGCCCGCCGTCGGCGGGATCCTCGACTGGCTCCCCGCCGACACCCCGGTGCGGGCCTGGATCGAGGTGCCCGACGCGGCCGACATCCAGCAGCTGCCGGTCGGGGCACGGGCCGAGGTGCGCTGGATCGTGCGGGGCAGCACACCGCCCGGCAGCGGCCTGCTGGTCGACGCGGTCCGCGCCGCCCGCCTGCCGGCCGGCACCCCGTACGCCTGGGTGGCCGGCGAGTCCTCGATGGTCCGCGCCGTGCGCCGGCACCTGGTCGGCGAGCGGGGCCTGGACCGCCGCCGGGTCACCTTCTCCGGCTACTGGCGACAGGGCGTCAGCGAGGACGCCCTGCGCGCGGAGGCACTGGCCGACGCCACCGCCTGAGCGCCCCGATCCACCGCAGCCCCGTGCCTCCGGCGCCCCGCCGGAGGCGGGTTCCGGCTGCCCTCATCCACTCCGTCCGCAACCGAGCGTGGAGGACCTGCCCATGACTCTGCCGGCACACACCGTGGAGGCCGTCCCGGCCTCGCCGGGATCGACCGCCCGCGCCCACCTGCTGAACGGCGACTCGGTCGCCCGCTACCGCGCGGCGCTCGCCGACGGCGTCGACCGGGTCGCCCGCCGGGTGGCCGGCGCGGAGCGTCCGTTCACCGGAATCACCCCCGACGCGTTGGCCCCGCAGATCGCCGGGATCGACCTGGACCGGCCGCTCGGCGACGCCGGCGCCGCCCTCGACGAGCTGGACGACGTCTACCTGCGCGACGCCGTCTGGTTCCACCACCCCCGCTACCTGGCGCACCTGAACTGTCCCGTGGCGATCCCGGCCCTGCTCGGCGAGGCGGTGCTGACCGCGGTGAACTCCTCCCTGGACACCTGGGACCAGAGCGCCGGGGCGACGCTGATCGAGCGCCGGCTGATCGACTGGACCGCGACCCGGATCGGGTTCGGCCCGGCCGCCGACGGGATCTTCACCAGCGGCGGGAGCCAGTCCAACCTGCAAGCGCTGCTGCTGGCCCGGGAGGAGGCCTGCCGGTCCGCGTCCACCTGGGACGCCCGGCGCGAACTGCTGCCCCGGCTGCGCGTCATCACCTCCGCGGCCGGGCACTTCAGCGTGCAGAAATCCGCCAAGCTGCTCGGGCTCGCCCCGGACGCGGTCATCACCGTCGAGACCGACCCGCAGCGGCGGATGGTGCCCGCCGCCGTGCAGCGCGAGATCGCCCGCTGCCGGCGCGACGGCCTGGTGGTGATGGCGGTGGTGGCCACCGCCGGCACCACAGACTTCGGCTCCATCGACCCGCTCGCCGAGGTCGCCGCGATCTGCGCCACGGTCGGGGCGTGGCTGCACGTCGACGCCGCGTACGGCTGTGGGCTGCTGGTCTCGCCGACCCGCCGGCACCTGCTCGACGGCATCGAACGGGCCGACTCGGTGACCGTCGACTACCACAAGTCCTTCTTCCAGCCGGTCAGCTCCAGCGCCCTGCTGGTCCGCGACGGCGCGGTGCTGCGCCACGCCACCTACCACGCCGACTACCTCAACCCGGCCCGGATGGTCGAGCAGCGCATCCCCAACCAGGTGGACAAGAGCCTGCAGACCACCCGCCGCTTCGACGCGCTCAAACTCTGGCTCACCCTGCGGGTGATGGGCCCGGACGCGCTCGGCGCCCTCTTCGACGAGGTGGTCGACCGGGCGGCCGGCGCCTGGGAACTGGTCAGCGAGGACCCCCGGTTCGAGGTGGTGACCCGCTCGTCGCTGAGCACCGTGGTGTTCCGCTACCTGCCCACCGGACCGGATCGTGAGCTGGCCGACGCGGCGAACCTTTACGCGCGGGAGGCGCTGGCCTCCTCCGGGGCCGCGCTGGTCGCCGGCACCACCGTGGACGGCCGGCACTTCCTCAAGTTCACCCTGCTCAACCCCGAGACCACCCTCGACGACGTCGGGCACGTGCTGGAACTCATCGCGGAGCACGCGAGCCGGTACGTGCACGAGCGGTCCACCGCCGCCGACCTCACCTGCCAGGTCGGCTGACCGCGTCAGCCCCGAACCCGCGCCTGGAGGGCCGGATGTCCACACACGACTTCATCGCCATCGGCCTCGGCCCGTACAACCTGGGCCTGGCCTGTCTCACCGCGCCGATCCCCGAACTGGACGGGGTGTTCCTGGAGTCCCGACCGGGCGTCGACTGGCACCCCGGCATGCTGCTGGAGTCGGCCCGGTTGCAGACCCCGTTCATGGCCGACCTGGTCAGCCTCGCCGACCCGACCTCGCCGTTCTCGTTCCTCAACTACCTCAAGGAGATCGGCCGGCTCTACCCGTTCTACATCCGGGAGAGCTTCTATCCGCTGCGCAGCGAGTACGACGGCTACTGCCGCTGGGCCGCGGCGAAGTTGCCCAACCTGCGTTTCGGGCACCGCGTCACCACCGTGGAGTACGACGAGGCCGACGGCTGCTACACCGTGCGCGCCGAGACCTCGGACGGGACGAGCACCTACCGGGCCCGGCACCTGGTGCTCGGCACCGGCACCCCGCCGTACGTCCCGGCGGCCTGCGCGGGCCTCGGTGGCGGCCTGATCCACAACTCGCGGTACCTCGAGCACCGCGACGCGCTGCGGCTGAAGCGGAGCATCACGGTGCTCGGCAGCGGGCAGAGCGCGGCGGAGATCTACCACGACCTGCTCGGTGACATCGACACCTACGGCTACCGGCTGAACTGGGTCACCCGCTCGCCCCGGTTCTTCCCGCTCGAATACACCAAGCTCACCCTGGAGATGACCTCACCGGACTACGTGGACTATTTCCACGCGCTGCCGGAGTCGACCCGCTACCGACTGGAGGCCGAGCAGAAGGGCCTGTTCAAGGGGATCAGCGCCGACCTGGTCGACGCCATCTTCGACCTGCTCTACGAGCGCAGCGTGCCCGGCCCGGTGAACACCCGGCTGCTCACCAACACCGAGCTGACCACCGCCGAGTACGACGAGGCCGGCGACGCGTACACGCTGGGGCTGCGCCAGGTGGAGCAGGAGCGCGACTTCACCCTGCGTACCGAGGGGCTGGTGCTGGCCACCGGCTACCGCTACCGCACCCCGGCGTTCCTGGAGCCCGTCCGGGACCGGATCCGCTGGGACGCGCACGGCCGCTTCGACGTGGCCCGCAACTACAGCATCGACCACACCGGCCGGGGCATCTTCCTGCAGAACGCCGGCACCCACACGCACAGCATCACCTCGCCGGACCTCGGCATGGGCCCCTACCGCAACTCCTGGATCATCCGCGAGCTGCTCGGCCGGGAGCACTATCCGATCGAGAAGAGCATCACCTTCCAGGAGTTCGGCGCTCCGGCGGGGGTGTCATGACCGACGTCTTCACCCGGGTCGACCCGGGGCTGGGCGAGTTCACGCTGCGGCCCGTCGACCCGGACACCGACGCCGCGCTGCTGCACCGTTGGGTCACCCACCCCAAGGCCGTGTTCTGGCTGATGCAGGACGCCGACGAGGCCGGGGTCGCCGCCGAGTACCGGCGGATCGCCGAGCACCCGCACCACGACGCGTACCTCGGATCCTGGCGTGGCCGCCCGGCCTTCCTCGCCGAACGGTACGACCCCGCGCACGTCGAACTCGTCGGACTGCACGACGCCCGCCCCGGCGACGTGGGCATGCACTTCCTCTGCGCACCCGCCGACGACCCGACGCACGGCTTCACCCGCGCGGTGATCACCACGGTGCTGGCCTGGATCTTCGCCGATCCGGCCACGCACCGGGTGGTGGTCGAGCCGGACGTGCGCAACACCGCGGTGCACGCCTTGAACTCCGCCGTCGGCTTCGAGGTCGTCGGCACCGTCGCCAAGCCCGAGAAGGACGCCCTGTTGAGCATCTGCACCCGTACCCGATTCCTGGCGGCCACCGGTGCGCCCATCCCCTCGGGAACCCCGGCGTGAGCGCCGCCGATCCGGTCGCCCACCTCACCCCGACGCACTGGGCGCGGGCCAACCGGCTGCTGGTCCGCAAGGCGCTCGCCGAGTTCGCCCACGAACGGCTGCTCACCCCCGAGCCGACCGGGCCGCCCGCCGGCGCGCCGGCCGGCGAGGGCCGCCGGTGGTACGCGGTGCGCAGCGACGACGGCGCGGTGACCTACCGGTTCGCCGCCCGGGTGCTCACCCTGGAGCACTGGCAGATCGACGCCGACAGCGTGACCCGGTGGCGCGGCCACGAGGAGCTGCCGCTGGACGCCGTCGACCTGGTCATCGAGCTGCGCACGACGCTCGGCCTCTCCGCCCGGGTCCTGCCGGTCTACCTGGAGGAGATCACCTCCACGCTCGCCGGCATCGCGTACAAGCTGGGCCGGCCGCCGGTGCCCGCCGCGCAGCTCGCCGGGGCCGACTTCCAGACCATCGAGACCTCGATGACCGAGGGTCACCCGTGCTTCGTGGCCAACAACGGCCGGCTCGGCTTCGGGATCGACGAATACCACCGGTACGCCCCGGAAGCGGCCCAGCCGGTCCGGCTGATCTGGCTGGCCGCGCACCGCGACCACGCCGCGTTCAGCTGCGCCGAGGACCTCGACTACGACACCCTGATCCGCGGCGAACTCGGCGCGCAGACGCTGGCCGAATTCGCGCAGAGCATGGCCGGGCTCGGCCTCGACCTCGCCGACTACCTGCTGATCCCGGTGCATCCCTGGCAGTGGTGGAACAAGCTGGCGGTCACCTTCGCCGGCGAGGTGGCCCAGCGCCGGCTGGTGCACCTCGGCCCCGGCCCGGACGAACACCTCGCCCAGCAGTCCATCCGCACCTTCTTCAACCGCGCCGAGCCGGGTCGGCACTACGTCAAGACCGCGCTCTCGGTGCTGAACATGGGCTTCATGCGGGGCCTGTCGGCCGCGTACATGGCGGCCACCCCGGCGATCAACGACTGGCTCGCCGAGCTGATCGCGGCGGACGAGGTCTTCAAGGCCACCGGGCTCACCATCATCCGGGAGCGGGCCGCCGTCGGCTACCGGCACCGGCAGTACGAGGCCGCCACCGACCGGTACTCGCCGTACCGCAAGATGCTCGCCGCCCTGTGGCGGGAGAGCCCGGTGCCCGGCCTGGAGCCGGGCCGCCGGCTGGCGACCATGGCCTCGCTGCTGCACGTCGACACGGACGGCAACTCGCTCGCCGCCGCGCTCATCGAGCGGTCCGGGCTCGCGCCCGAGACGTGGCTGCGCCGCTACCTGGACGCCTACCTGACCCCGCTGCTGCACGCCTTCTACGCGCACCACCTGGCGTTCATGCCGCACGGGGAGAACGTCATCCTGGTCCTCGACGAGCGGGACACGGTCGAGCGGGTGATCTTCAAGGACATCGCCGAGGAGATCGTGGTGATGAGCGCCGACCGGCCGCTGCCGCCGGCGGTCGAGCGGATCCGCGCCGACGTCCCGGAGGCGATGAAGCTGCTCTCCATCTTCACCGACGTGGTGGACTGCTTCCTGCGGTACCTGAACGCGGTCCTGGTCGAGGCCGGGGTGCTCAGCGAGGAGGCGTTCTGGCGGACGGTCGCCGCCTGCGGGGCCGACTACCTGGCGAGCGTGCCGCAGTTGGCCGAGCGGGCCCGCCGCTACGACCTGTTCGCCGACGACTTCGCGCTCTCCTGCCTCAACCGGCTCCAGCTGCGCGACAACCAGCAGATGGTCGACCTCGCCGACCCGTCGGCCGCGCTGCAACTCGTCGGCACGCTGGCCAACCCACTGGCGCCCTACGCCCCGAGGCGCTGAGCCGGGCGGGCGCCCGCGGCGCCGACGACCGGGCGCCGGCCCCGACCACGCGGCGAACCGGGCGGTCCACCTGGACCGTCGGTTCCCCGGGTGTCTCGGGGCCGGCGCCCCGGCTCAGAACTCCTGGTACATGACGTGCAGGCCGACCCGGCCGAGGCTCGGGTGGCGGAACGCCCCGGGCACCGTGCCGATCACCGTGAAGCCCTCCCGCCGGTACAGCTCGACGGCCGACCGGTTCGTCTCGACCACCGCGTTGAACTGCATGCCCGCGTAGCCGTTGCGGCGGGCCCAGTCGACCGCGTCCCGGCACAACGCGGTGCCGACGCCCCGGCCGCGCCCGTCCGCGGCGACCATGAAGCTCGCCGTGGCGACGTGCGATCCGGGGCCGGGCCGGTTGGCGCCCATCTTCGCCGTGCCCAGCACCCGCGCACCGTCGACCGCGACCACCGTGCGGCCCGGCGCGGCCTCCACCCAGATGCGGTACGCCTCGTCGGCGCTCAACGCGGGGTCGTAGGGGAAGGTGTCCCCGGCGCGGACGACCTCCTCGACGATCGGCCACACCTGGTCCCAGTCCTGCGTCGCGAACTCCCGGATCTGCACGGTGGGCATGCTAGGAGCGCCACCGCTGCCCGGCAACGGGTTTGCCACCGCCGCGGCCGCTCACCGGTCCCGGCTCAGCCGCGGCCGAGCGCGTCGAGTTCGGCGTCGAGCAGGTCGGCGAGACCGGCGTGCCGCTCGGGGTGGGTCTGCCGGGTCATGCCCCGGCTGGGCATCTCCACCGTCATCAGCAGGTAGAGGTGCAGCCGGTAGAGGCTGAGCCGGCGGCGGGCGCCGGCGTCGAGGTCGAACGGCTCGGCGCTGGCGCTGCGGTAGCCGCGCAGCACCAGATGGTCGGGCTCGTCCTCGGCCCGGCGCAGCAGCAGCGGGGAGACCAGGTCCAGCAGCGGGTCGCCGTAGAGGAAGCGCTCCCCGTCGACCAGGCCGGTCAACCGCAGCCGGCCGTCCGGGCCGGGCGCGACGAGGACGTTGCCGTCCCAACAGTCGAAGTGCAGCAGCGCCGGTCGGCGTACCGCGTCCAGCGCCGCGGCGTGCCGCCGGAGCAGCGCGCGGACCCGATCGGACCCGCCCGGCAGCCGGACCTCCCAGTCGGCGGCGTCGGCGAGCAGCGCCTCGACCATGGACGTGAACGCCGCCCGCCACGTCGACCCGGACGACCGCGCGTCGTCGTAGCCGAACCGGGCGCCGCTGACCCGGTGCAGCGCGGCCAGCGCCACCCCGAGATCGTGCCGGGCCGGCGCGTCGTCGGCTCCGCCGTCGGCCGCCAGCTCGGCCAGTGACCGGCCGGGCAGCCGGCCGGTGACCAGCCACTCGCCGTACGCCGGGTCGGTGCCGTGGTGCAGCACGGGCGGCACCGGCACCCGCGGGACGTGTTCGGCCACCAGCCGGAAGTAGCGGGCCTCGGCGGCGCAGAGGCCGCGCTCGTAGCGCAGCAGCCGCACCCCGCCCGGCGGCGCGACCTTCAGCACCACCTGGCGACCGTCGTCCAGGCGTACCGCCCAGACCGCGGCGAACCCGCCGCCGTCGAGCGGCCCACAGTCGGCCACCACGGCGGCGGGGCCGAACGAGGCGCGGATCAGCCGGGACACGTCGTCCGGGGTGAGGGGACGCTGGGTGGGGCTCGGCGCGCTCATCCGGCACCATCCGGCCGCGCCATGGCCGGCCGGTGCGCCGTCGAAACCCGCCGCATGGGGGCCAGGGTAGTAGGGCCGCCGCCGTCCGCGCCGCCCCGCGACCGCCGGCCGCAGCGACCGCGCCCCGAGGACCGGGGGACCGGTCTCCCGGTCGCTGGCCACCCTGCCGCTCGGCCGGAACGCCGTTCAGACCAGCGGCACCTGGGCCGGGGGCTCGGTCACGGTCCGCCCGTCGCCCGGCACGGCGGCGCCGGCGCGGATGGTCCGGCTCGGTACGACCGGCGCGTCCCGGCCGGTGCCGTGCCGCCCGGGACGGTTCGTGGCCTGCTCGTGGTAGTCCTGCTCCACGTTGACCGACCAGACGTCGTGCGCCGCGCCGTCCGCGATGTTCTCGACGGTCAGCATCGCGGTCAACATCGAGTGGTCCTGGTTGTTGTACCGGTGCATGCCGTTGCGCCCGACCGGGTGCACGTTGGGCACCTCGCGGGCCAGCCAGGTCCGGATCACGTCGATGTTGTGCTGGTAGCGCTCGTCGTACACCGGGTAGGCCTTGGGCATCCGCACCACGTAGCCGGTCTCGACGGCGCCCGGCCGGGCCAGGCCGAGCCGTTCCAGCTCGGCGGTCGCCATGGCCACCAGGTCGGCGTCCGGGGTACGCCACATCTCGTCGTCCTCGAACACGAAGTACTCCAACCCGAGGCAGGTGCGCCCGTCCTTCACCAGGTGCGGTGACCACGAGCCGAAGTTCTGGATCCGGCCGACCCGGACCGCCGGGTCGTGCACGTAGATCCAGTTGTCCGGGAACGAGAACTTCGCCGGCAACACCAGCGCCACCGTCAGGAAGTCGCGGTAGCGCAGGTCGGCGGCGCAGGCGAGCACCTCTGCCGGCGCCGCCGGGCGCAACGCGGCCACCAGCTCGGAGATCGGCATCGAGGAGATCACGTGCTCGGCCGGCTCGGACCGCTGGCCGCCCCCGCCGTTGACGGTGACCGCGACGGCCCGCCGCCGGGCGGGATCCCGGTGTACCGCCGTCACCCAGGTCCCGGTGTCGATCCGCCCGCCTCGGCCGCGCACCTGTTCGGCGCAGCGCTCCCACATCATGCCCGGGCCGTACTTCGGGTACTGGAACTCCTCGATCAGACTCGTCACGTCGTCGCGGCCGCGCCCCAGCGGCAGCGCGTTGCGCACCGCCCTGGCCAGCGACAGGTTCTTGATCCGCTGCGCGGCCCAGTCCGCCTGGAGCTGGTCGGCGGGCATGCCCCAGACCTTCTCGGTGTACGTCTTGAAGAACATCGAGTACAGCCGCCAGCCGAAGCGCGCCGACACCCAGCCCTCGAAGTGCGACTGGTCCCGTGGTGGGCGCAGCCGGGCCCGGGCGTACGAGCCCATGCACAGCGCTGCCTCCCACAGGCCCAGGTTGCGCAGGGCGTTGACGGCGCTGAGCGGGTAGTTGAACAGCGCCCCCCGGTAGAAGATCCGGCTCATCCGGGGCCGGAGCAGGAAGTCCTCGTCCGGCAGGATCTCGTGCCAGAACGCTTCCACCCGTGGCACCTTCGTGAAGAACCGATGCCCGCCGATGTCGAAGCGCCAGCCGTCGCGCTCCACCGTCCGGCTGATGCCGCCCACCACCTCGTCGGCCTCGAACACGCGTACCAGCTCGCCCCGCCGGAGCAGCTCGTATGCCGCCGTGAGGCCTGCCGGCCCCGCGCCGATGACCACCGTGCCGTGCTGCTCGCCCATTCGTCGCGCTCCCTGTAGCCGGGCCGCTGTCCAGGCGCGCCGCCTACCCGCTATCCGGGCGATGTCACCCGGCGGAGCGGATGAACCCCACCCTGCGCCGATGTTCACTGCGGTGCCGGAGGTGTCAACGGCGCGGCAAAGGGGATCCGGCGGGGCGTTCGCGGCCTCACGGGTCGGCCGCGGGCCGCGGGGGACACCATGGCCGAGCGGTGGCGGAACACCACGGGCACGCGGCGTCGCGTGGCGGGCCAGCGCGCCCGGCTGGCGGAGCTCTCCGCCGGGGCGGCCCGGATCGGCCGGCGGGTGCCGGCTCCGTGGCCCTTCGTCCTGGGGCTCTTCGTCGGGTCGAAGGTCGTGCTCACCCTGGTCGGGCTGGTCGTCCTGCATGCCTGGGACGGCATCCCCGGCGCCCCTCCGGCCGACGAGTCGCTGATGTGGGCCGAGCAGCGGGAGATCTCCGGACACCGCTGGATCTCGCTCTGGTTCGCCTGGGACTCGTTTCTCTACCTGCGGCTCACCGAGCTTCCGCTGACCGAACCGTGGCGCGATTTCGGCTTCCCGCTGCTCTACCCGTTCCTGGCCCGGCCGGTCGGGGCCGTGCTGGGCGGAAACAACGCCCTGGCGCTGCTGTTGATCAGCAACGTCGCGTTCCTGTTCCTGCTGTACTTCGGCTACCGACTGGGGGAGCGGCTGCTCGGCGACGACGCCGCGGCCCGGCGATTTCTCCGTTACCTGCTGCTCATGCCGGCGGCCTTCCTCTTCCATGCGGCGCTGACCGAGTCGCTCTTCCTCTGCCTCGCGCTGGCCGCGTTCCACTACGCCGAACGACGGCGATGGTTGGTGGTCGGCGTGGTGGGCTTCTTCCTCGCGCTCAGCCGGTCGGTCGGGTTCTTCGTGGTGCTGCCACTGGCCCTGCTGCTGCTGCGACAGCACGGCTGGCGGTTCGACCCGCGGGCCTTGCGGGGGTACGTCCGCACCGGCTGGCCGCTGCTGCTGCTGCCCGCCGGCTGGCTCAGCTTCATGGCGTTCTGCCGGTGGCAGAGCGGGGACTGGTTCGCCTACCAGCACGCCCAGCAGACCGGGTGGGGAATCAGGGTGCAGAACCCGTTCGGGGTGCTGGCCGGCGGGCTCGTCGCGGGGCCGCTCGACGCCGTGCGGGTGTGCTTCGCGATCGCCGTGCTGGCGGTCCTGGTCGTCGGGCTGCGCCGGCGCGAGCTGCCCTACCTCGTCTACGGGCTGCTCATGGTTCTGGTGCCGCTCTCGATGGGCCCGCCCGTGTACAAGAGTCTGCTGCGGTACCTGCTCGCCGCGTTCCCGGTCTGCCTGGTGCTCGCCCGGTGGGCCCGCAACGCCACGCTCGACGTCTGGCTGACCGCCGTCCTCGCGCTCGTCCAGGGCGCGCTGTTCGTGCTGTGGCTGACCTACTGGACACACGTCGTCATCTGAGCGGCCAGCGGTGACGCCCTCCTGTCGGTGCCCGTCCCTAGACTCCGCGGCCATGGTGATGGTGAGGTTCGTCGACGAGACCACCGCCGGCTCCCGGGCCGAGGCGTGGCACCTGGAGATCTTCGAGGAGCGGCTGGCGCTGCGGGAGCTGATCCGCCGCCGCGTCTTCCAGGAGGTGGCCGAGTACAACGCCCGGCAGCCCGAGGTCTTCCGCGGACTGGTGCAGCCCGGCGGCGCCGAGCAGACCCTCAACGGCTACCGGCTGCGCCAGCCCCGCCGGGTCGACGCCGAGGAGCAGTTCACCCGCGCCGTCGAGGCGTTCGGCCGCAACGGTTTCGTGGTGCTCGTCGACGATCGGCAGGTCGACCAGCTCGACGCCGAGGTGCAGCTCAGCTCCGGCACCGAGGTCTGCTTTCTCAAGCTCGTCCCGCTGGTCGGTGGCTGATGACCACCACCTCCTTCTACCCGGAGCGCGTCGAGGCCGTCCGCCGGCACGCCGCCGACGACGACACCGCCGCGCTGGTCGCGGAGCTGGCCGAGATCGCCTGCCTCAACGGCGGCCACTGGGGCTACGACGGCCGGGCGGTCACCGACGTGCTCGACGGGCTCCCCGACGACCGGCGGATCCGGCTCGCCACCGCGCTGGTCGACCGGCTCGAGGCCGGCGACCCCGACGACGGCACGTCGCTGGACACCCTGCTGACCATCCTGGTCCGGCACCTGCGCGCGGTGGTCCCGGTCGCCGACGCGCGGCGCCTGCTCGGGTACGCCGCGCGGCAGTGGACGTGGTGGCCGGCCGACGAACTCGGCGGGCTCGCCCGGGTGGTCCACGACGCCGACGGGACACTGCCCGGGCAGCTCGTCGCGGTCCTGCGCCGCACCCTGCTGAACGTCTACCGCAGCGGGGCCGTCCTTGAGGACCTGGTCCGGGAGGTCCGCGAACCGCTGCTCAACCCGGGCGAGGCGTGGGCCGACCGGGTGCTCGCCGAGCTGCCCGGCCTCGGCGCCGGCTGGCCGGAGCTGGTGGCCCACACGCTCACCGCCACCGCGGCCCGGCCCACCGCCAAGTGGGAGCGGCAGGCCGGCACGCTGCTCGACCGGGTCGGGCGCGACGCGTACCGCGACGTCGCGCTCGGCTGGCTGTCCCTGGTCGGCTGGCCCCGCACCGCACCACTGCGGCCCGCCGCCTTCGGCTACGACATCTCCCAGGCGTACGACCCCTACAACGCGACCGCGCTGCGGGGCGTGCTCTGGCTGCTCGCCCTGGCCGGGGCCGACGACGCCGGCGCCACCCGTGAGCTGGGCCGGCTGGTGGAGACCTCGCTGCGCAAGGTGCCCGGCCTCGGGCCGCGCAACCCGAAGGTGGCCAACGCGGCGGTGCACGCGCTCTCCCGCCTCGACGGCGAGCACGCGCTGGCCCAGCTCGCCCGCCTGACCGCCCGGATCACCTACAAGGGCACGCTCAAGGAGCTCAACGCGGCGCTCGACCGGCGGGCCACCGCGCTCAGGCTGTCCCGGGCCGAGGTGGAGGAGCTGGCGGTGCCCGCGTACGGCCTGACCGAGGTGGGGCGCCGCGTGGAGACGCTCGGCGACGCCACCGCGGAGCTGGTGGTGGAGGCCGGCGGGGTCGCCCTGCGCTGGCGCAACGCCGCCGGACGTCCGGTTCGGACGGTGCCCGCCGCAGTGCGCCGTGACCACGCCGACGAGCTGCGCGAGCTCAAGGCGGCGGTCAAGGACGTCGACAAGATGCTTTCCGCGCAGGCCGAGCGGCTGGACCGCCAGTTCCTCGCCCAGCGGTGCTGGCGCTTCGCCGCCTGGCGGGCCCGTTACCTGGACCATCCCCTCGTCGGCACGCTCGGGCGGCGGCTGATCTGGCTGGTCGACGGCGTGCCGTGCGGCTTCGCCGGGGGCGCGCTGCGCACCGTCGACGGTGCCGCGGTGGCACCGGGCGACGACGCCGAGGTGCGGCTCTGGCACCCGATCGGCCGCGCCGTCGCCGAGGTGCTGGCCTGGCGTGAGTGGCTGGAGCGGCACGCCGTGGTGCAGCCGTTCAAACAGGCCCACCGGGAGGTCTACCTGCTCACCGCCGCCGAGGAGCGCACCGGCGTCTACTCCAACCGGTTCGCCGCGCACGTGCTGCGCCAGCACCAGTTCCACGCGCTGGCGGCGGTGCGCGGCTGGCGTAACCGGCTGCGCCTGATGGTCGACGACAGCTATCCGCCGGCCAGCCGGGAGCTGCCCGAGTGGGGCCTGCGTGCCGAGTACTGGGTGGAGGGCGCCGGCGACGAGTACGGCACGGACACCACCGAGGCGGGCGCCTACCTGCGGGTGGTGACCGACCAGGTGCGCTTCTACCCGTTGGCCGCGCCGGAGAACAACGCGCACGCCGGCGGCGGTGGCTACGAGCAGTGGGTCCGCCCGGGCGCGGATCCGGTCGCGCCGCTGCCGCTGGAGCAGATCCCGCCGCTGGTGTTCAGCGAGGTGATGCGCGACGTCGACCTCTTCGTCGGCGTGGCCAGTGTGGGCAACGACCCGACCTGGCAGGACGGCGGACCGGCCGGGCGATACCGGGAGTACTGGCACTCGTACGGCTTCGGTGAGCTCTCCGGCACCGCGGAGACCCGACGGGACCTGCTCGCCCGGCTGGTGCCCCGGCTGGCGATCGCGGACCGGTGCCGGGTCGAGGGGAGGTTCCTGGTGGTCCGGGGAGACCTGCGCAGCTACCAGATCCACCTCGGGTCGGGCAACATCCTGATGAGCCCCAACGACGAATATCTCTGCATCGTGCCGCAGCAGTCGGCGGCGGTCGGGGCCGGCGACGTGTTCCTGCCGTTCGAGGGCGACCGGATGCTCGGCGTCATCCTCAGCAAGGCGCTGCTGCTCGCCCGGGACACCGAGATCACCGACCCGACGATCCTCGCCCAGCTGCGCCGCCGCTGAGCCGGTCGGGCGGGGACGGCAGGATGGTGTCCCGGGTCGGCCGCCCCCGTCGACCCTCGACCAGCCACCGGAGGTCCGGTTGTTCGCGTTGCCCCTCACCACCGACGTCGAGCTGCGCCCGCTCGAACCCTGGCGGGCCGAGGAGTTCCTCGCCCACCTGGACCGGGCCCGGGAGCACATCGCCCCCTGGGTGCCGGCCACCTTCGTGGCCACCGACCTGACCGCGGCGCGGGCCGTGCTCCAGCGCTCAGCCGACGCCTGGGCCCGCGACGCTGGCGGCGTCTGGGGGCTCTGGTGGCGGGGGACGCTGGTCGGCGGCGTCATGCTCGTCTCGTTCGACGTGAGCCGGGGCGTCTGCGAGGTCGGCTGCTGGTCGGAGCCGGCCGCGCAGGGGCGGGGCATGGTCGGCCGTGCCGTGCGTGCGCTCGTCGACTGGGCGGTGCGGGAGCGCGGTATCCAGCGGGTGGAGTGGCGGACCAGGGCGGACAACGTCCGCAGCATCGCCCTGGCCCGCCGGCTGGGCCTGCGCCGCGACGGTACGCTCCGGCAGGTCCTTCCCGGCCCGACCGGCCGGCTCGACCTGGAGATCTGGTCGGTGCTGGCCGACGAGTGGCAGTCCACCTCGCCCGCCGACGAGCAGCGGACCGGGTTGCCCGCCGGCGAGCGGGCCGCTGACTCAACCCGGGGCGAGCACGCCGTCGAGTGACCGGGGCGACCGGTCCAGGTTCAGCGCCTCGAGGGTTCGGGGCCGTCATCCCGCGCCCGGATCGGGGTGCCCGGCGCATCTTCGCCGCCGTCGACGCGTGCGGTGCCGGTGGCCCGCCCGGCATCGGGCGGGCCACCGGCGGTCAGGGCAGCGCCCTGAGGAAGGGCCCGTGGTTGAGCCGGAACTCCCAGTTGTAGTAGCGGTCCCAGTTGATCGACCAGGTCATCAGACCGCGGAAGGCGGGGTTGGTGCCGCTGCGCGGGGTGTAGCTGCCGCAGCTCTGGCCACGGACGAGGCAGCTGACGGCCGCCTGCACGCCGGCCGGGGCGAGATAGCCGTTGCCGGCGCTGACCGAGGAGGGGGCGCCGAAGGCGACCTGGTCCTCGCGCAGCGGGGGGAAGACCGCGGCCGTGTTGCCGGCGACCGGGAAGCCGGCGAGGAGCATGTCGGTCATCGCGACGTGGAAGTCGGAGCCGCCCATGGTGTGGTACTGGTTGTCGAGCCCCATGATCGGACCGGAGTTGTAGTTCTGTACGTGCAGCACGGTGAGGTCGTCGCGCAGCGCGTGGATCACCGGCAGGTAGGACCCGGCCCGCGGATCCTGCCCGCCCCACGGGCCCGGCCCGTAGAACTGGTAGCCGAGCTGGACGAAGAAGGTCTCCGGCGCCATGGTCAGCACGAAGCCCGCGCCGTAGCGCTGCTTCAGCGTGCGGATCGCCGAGATCAGGTTGACGATCACCGGGGTGCTCGGGTTGCGGAAGTCGGTGTCCCCGGCGTTCAGATACAGCGAGTGCCCCTCGAAGTCGATGTCCAGCCCGTTCAGCCCGTACCGGTCGATGATCGCGGCGACGGATCGGACGAAGGTGTCCCGGGCGGCGCTGGTGGTGAGCTGCACCTGGCCGTTCTGTCCGCCGATGGAGAGCAGCACCTTCTTGCCCTGCTGCTGTTTGGCCCGGATCGCCGCGGTGAACTCCGCCTCGGTCTCCACCCCGGGGCACTCACTGGCCGGGCAGAGCTGGAACCGGATGTCGCCGGAGGTCACCGAGGTGGGCTCGCCGAAGGCGAGGTTGACGATGTCCCAGTCGGCCGGGACGTCGGCCATCCGCAGGTAGCCCGAGCCGTTGGCGAAGCTGGCGTGCAGGTAGCCGATCAGTGCGTGCCGGGGCAGGCCCGTCGCCGGGGGCGTGGTCGGTGGGGGCGTGGTGGGCGGCGGTGTGGTCGGCGGCGGTGTGGTGGGCGGGGGAGTGGTGGGCGGTGGGGTGGTGCCGCCGCCGCACGGGGCCCCGTTGAGGGTGCAGTCGGTGGGCGAGCCCGACCCGGTGGCGAGGAAGCCGAAGGTGACCGAGGCGCCCGGGGCGATGGTGCCGTTCCAGGACCGGTTGCTGAAGGTGTGCCGCTGGCCGGAGCTGCTCACCGTGGCGTCCCAGTAGGAGCCGAGCGTGGTGCCGACGGGCAGGGTGAAGGCGACCTGCCAGCTGGTGAGCGTGCCGGCGCCGCCGTTGGTGACGGTGTATTTGCCCTCCCAACCGGTGCCCCAGTCGGCGGTCTTCACGAACGTGGCGGTCGGCCCGGCGGCGCGCGCCGGCCCGGCCAGGGTGAGCGTGGTGGCGGCGGTGGCGAGCGCCGCCACCGCGGCTAGCAGCAGGGTTCGGGCATGGCGGCGCATCCGGACCTCCCGGGGCGAGGGCCGTCTGATCGACGGATGCACAATTATTAGGATTGTTAACTGTCAGTGTCCACCCCCGTCGCGCGCTTCGTTCTGTCGTACCCCGACGGCAGCATGCATTCATGGCTGTCCCCGCGTTGACCCCTCCACCCGACCAGCCGCGCACCGTGCCGCTGCGCGAGGCGCGCACCCGGTTCACCCAGCTCGTCGCGCTCGCCGAGCTGACCGACGCCGTCACGGTGCTCACCCGCGACGGCGATCCCCGTCCGATCGCCGCGATCGTGCCGGCGGCCGCCGCCCGCAGCGCCGCCCAGGCGCGGGCCGACGCCGACCGGCTCGCCGCGGTCACCGCCGGCTGGGCCCGTCGCCTCGACGAGCAGCACCGGCAGAGCGCCCGCCGGCACTCCGCCGAGCTACGCGCGGTGCGTGCCGCGCTGGCCGAGGCGTGGGCCGAGCTCGACCGCCGGGCCGCACCGGGCGGCGATCCGGCGCTGGCCCGCCTCCGGGCCGCTCACGCCGACCTGCTCGCCGACTGAGCCGCCCCGCCTCGGCGCAGTGGCGGGCGGGCCAGGTCCGGGCGGTGGGCCGGGCCGCCCCGCCTCGGCACGGTGCCGGCCGGGCCAGGTCCGGCCGGGCCAGGTCCGGGCGGCGGGCTCAGCCGGTGGCCGGATAGGCGTGCGTCTCGGCCGCCTTCACCGCAGCCCAGACCGGCTGGCCCGGAGCGAGCCGCAACTGCGCGGCGGCGGCCGGGGTGATGTCCGCGGCCACCACGATCGGGCCGTCCAGCCGCACCCGCAGGTAGTCGCCGTGCCGCTGGATGCCGCCAACCGTGGCCGGCCACGCGTTGCGCGGGCTGCCGTCCGGGCGGTTCGGGTGCACGGCCACCGCAGCCGGCCGGAACGCCACGAACGCCTCGCCGTCGACCCGGTCGGCCACGGTGAGGGTCAGCTCGTCGGCGACCCGCACCCGGCCGGCGCTGGCCCGGCCCCGGTGCAGGTTCAGCCCGACGAGCCGGGCCACGTAGTCGGTGCGCGGCTGGGCGGTGACGCTCGCCCCGTCCCCCTCCTGCACCACCCGGCCACCCTCCACGATGACCAGCCGGTCGGCCAGGGCCAGCGCGTCGAGCGGATCATGGGTGACCAGCAGGGTCGCGCCGGGGTGCGCGGTGAGGTGGCGGTGCAGCTCGGCGCGGGTCTCCAGCCGGGTCCGGGCGTCCAGCGCGGCGAGCGGCTCGTCCAGCAGCAGCAGCGACGGCGTCACGGCGAGCGCGCGGGCCAGCGCGACCCGCTGCGCCTGCCCGCCGGAGAGCTGCCGTGGCCGGCGGTGCGCCTGCTCGGCCAGCCCGACCCGGTCAAGCCACTCCCGAGCGGTGCCCCGGGCGGCACCCCGCCCGGCGCCGTGCCGGCGCGGGCCGAAGGCCACGTTCTCCAGCGCGGTCAGGTGCGGGAAGAGCAGGTAGTCCTGGAAGACCACGCCGATCGGACGGCGTTCGGTGGGCACCCAGGTGGCCCGCGCCGGCCGGTCGAGATCCGAGCCGCCGAGGGTGACGTGCCCGTCGGTGAGGGGTTGCAGGCCGGCGAGGGCCCGCAGCGCCGTGGTCTTGCCAGCCCCGTTCGGCCCGAGCAGTGCGACCACCTCGCCGGCGGCCACCCGCAGCGGCACGTCGAGGCGGAACGCGCCCCGATCCACCACGAGCCGGGCGTCGAGCAGCGGGCCGGTCACGGGGCGGTGATCCAGCGGTCGCGCAGCGCGGCGAGGATGGTGACCGAGACGGTCAGCAGCACGAGGCTGAGCACGATCGCGGACTCGAGGTCGGTCTCCAGCGCCAGGTAGACCGCCAGCGGCATGGTCTGGGTCCGGCCCGGGTAGTTGCCGGCGAAGGTGATGGTGGCGCCGAACTCGCCGAGCGCCCGCGCCCAGCAGAGCACCGCGCCGGCCGCCAGCCCCGGCCCGACCAGCGGAAGCGTCACGTGGGTGAAGGTGGTCCACCGGCCCGCGCCGAGAGTGGCGGCCGCCTCCTCGTAGCGCGGGTCGGCGCCGCGCAGCGCCCCCTCGACCGCGATCACCAGGAAGGGCATCGCCACGAACGCCTCGGCGAGCACCACGCCGGTGGTGGTGAACGGCAGGGTGACCCCGAACGTCGAGTCGAGCCAGCCGCCGAGCAGCCCTCGGCGGCCGAAGACCAGCAGCAGGGCCACCCCACCGACGACCGGCGGCAGCACCAGCGGCACGGTGACCAGGGCGCGTACCAGGCGGCGGCCGGGGAACTCCACGCGGGCGAGCAGCCAGGCCAGCGGGACGCCGAGCAGCAGGCAGAGCAGGGTGGCCAGGGTCGCCGTCTGCAACGACAGGCGCAGCGCGGTCAGCACCCCCGGCTCGGTGAGGCGCTGCGGCAGCGTCGACCAGGGCGCGCGGACCACCAGCCCGGCCAGCGGCAGGACCAGGAAGAGCAGCCCCAGCCCGGCCGGGAGCAGCAGGGGCAGCGGCACCCGGGCGCGCCGCGCGGCCGTACGCCGGTCGGCCGGGACGGCGGGCGGGGCGTCGGTCGTCGTGGTCACGGGGCCTGGAAGCCCGCCTCCGTGAGCACGGCGCGACCCGCCTCGGAGCGGACGTATCCGACGAACGCCTCGCCGCCGGCCCGGTTGGGGGCGTCCTTGAGCAGGACGATCGGGTAGTCGTTGACCGCCCGGGCGGACTCGGGGAACTCGACGCCGGTCACGTCGCCGGCCGCGGCCTTCGCGTCGGTGCGGTAGACCAGGGCGGCGTCGACCTCGCCGAGTCGCACCTTGGCGAGCGCGCTCTTGACGTCCTGTTCGAGGGTGACCGGGGTCAGCTTCACCGCGGCCGCGTCGAGCGCGGTGCGGGCAGCCGCGCCGCACGGCACCTGTTCGGCGCAGAGCGCCACCTTGGTGCCCGGCCGGGTGAGGTCGGCCAGGCCGGTGACCGCCTTCGGGTTGTCCCGGGCGACGGCGATGACCAGCTGGTTGCGCACGAACGTGCTCGGCTCGCCGTCGGCGTTGCCGGCCTCGGTGACGGTCGCCATGTTGCGGGGCGCGGCCGAGGCGAAGACGTCGGCCGGCGCGCCCTGGTTGATCTGAGTGGCCAGGGCCGAGCTGCCGCCGAAATTGAACACCACCGTCGTGCCCGGGTGGGCGGCCTCGAAGTCCTTGCCGATCCGGGTGAACGACTCGGTCAGCGACGCGGCGGCGAGCACCGTGACAGTGCCGGTGACGCCGGAGCCACCGGCCGCGCCGGCGCTGTCGTCGGTGTCGCCGCACGCGGTCAGGGTCAGGGCCAGGGCGAGCGCCCCGGCCATCGCCGCACGGATCGGTCGGTTGCTCATGTGCCGGCCCTCCCTCTCGCCCCGGCGGTCGGGGCGGCCCGTTCCACCACGACCGTGGTGGACTTGATCACCGCCACGGCCACCGAGCCGACCCGCAGGTCCAGTTCCTCGACGGCCTCGCGGCTCATCAACGAGACGATCCGGAACGGCCCGGCCTGGATGTCGACCTGGGCCATCACGGTGTCCTTGAGGACGTTGACCACGATGCCGCGTAGCCGGTTGCGGGCCGAGGAGGAGTCGGCACCCTCGTCGGGGTCGGCGCTTTGGCTGCGGGCGAACGCGGCCAGGTCGACCCCGTCGACCACCCGGTGCCCCTGCGCGTCGCGGTCGGCCGGCAGCCGGCCGGCGTCGATCCAGCGGCGCACGGTGTCCGTGCTGACGCCGAGCAACTCGGCAGCCTCGCCGATCCGGAACCGTCCCATCGGGTCACCCTAGCGTCCGCAACTGCGACTCTGGAAGCCCGCATCGGCTGGCTTCCGCGGCGCTAGTGACCGAATGACACCCGCAGCTGCGGCGGCGCCGCCCGACCGGGCCGGGTCGGGCGGCGCCGGCTGGTTCAGCAGTTGCGCAGCTCGGGTGACTGGTTGAGCAGCTGGCTGCGGGGCGACACGAACTCGCGGTACGTGCTCGTGTCGACCGCGGCCGGGCGGAAGGCGGCGACCCGGTGACAGTTCTGGAAGGCCAGCCGGACCCCGAAGTGCCGCTCCAGGCCGGCTCGGATCGCGTCGCTGGCCAGGGCGCGCAGCAGTTGGCCCCGCTCGGCATCGGACGGCGGCGGGATCGTGTTGTCGGCGTGGTCGGCGCCGGTGGCCTCCAGTTCGGCGACCACGCGGCTCACCGTCGACCAGGCGTACGGAAGGGAGTCGCGGACGCAGGCGGCGAAGTCGGCGTCGTCGATCGGGCCGCGGTCGGCGGCCTCGAGCAGCGCGGGCGGGACGGTGAGGGACATGGTCATCCTCCATTCAGAAATGACAACCGTTGTCATCAACGGCGTGAATGGAGCACACCACGGGGCCACGGCGGGGTCAACAGTGGACCGGCGTGCCGGTCTCGAACACGCCGGGAGCCCCGGCGCGGGTGACGGTGGAGCTGGCGGCGGCCGCCCTGATCAGGCCCGGCGGGTCCGGCCCTTCAGGTGCCGGCCCAGCTCCCGGGCGATCTCCCGGTTGGCGTCCCGCTCCGCCAGCGCCTGCCGCTTGTCGTACGACCGGCGGCCCTGGGCCAGAGCGAGCTCGACCTTCGCCCAGCCGTTGTCGAAGTACATCGACAGCGGCACGAGGGTGAAGCCGCCCTCCCGGGTCTTCTCCACGATCCGCGCGATCTCCACCCGGTGCAGCAACAGCTTGCGGGTCCGCCGCGGTTGGTGGTTGGTCCAGCTGCCGAAGCCGTACTCGGCGATGTGCAGCCCGTAGAGCATGATCTCGCCGTCGCGCTCCTGGGCGAACGCGTCCACCAGCGAGGCGCGCCCCTCGCGCAGCGACTTGACCTCCGTGCCGACCAGCACGATCCCAGCCTCGTACGTCTTGAGCACGGTGTAGTCGTGCCGGGCCTTCTTGTTCGAGGCGATCAGCCGGCGCTCGGGCTGCCTGGAGGCGTTCACCCGGCCGAGGATAACCGCCGCGCCGCCGCCGGCCCCGGCACTCGCCGGCCCCGGTACCCGCCGCTCAGCCGTCGGTGGCGCGGACGCGACGAACCAGCTCCCGCACCATGGCGAGGAACCGGTCCTCCGACTCGCACGGCCAGTGACCCAGGATCGGCGGCGGCACGCTCTCACCCGGTGGCACCACCACGTCGCTCGGGTCGATCTGCCGCCGGTCGACCCGAGCCGCCGGGTCGTCGGGCGGTGCCGGCTCGCCGCCCCGATGCGGGGAGAAGATCCACCCCCCGATCTGGTCGGTGTCCCGCCAGATGTTGATCCATCGCCAGCCGACCCGCCGTCCCACCTCCCGCAGCACCTCGTCGTTGACGTACGCCGGGAAGAGGTGGGCGTAGAGCCGGCGCAGCGGCGAGCCGTAGGTGAGCAGGGCGACCCGGTCGCCGACCCCGTCCGGCAGTTGCAACACGGTCGCGGCGAGCAGCACCGACCCGTGACTGTGCCCGGAGAGCAGCACCCGGTCTCCCTGCCGAACCAGGTGGGTGATCCGCCGGGCCAGCTCCGGCACCGCCCGTTCGGCGTAGCAGGGCGGCGCGAACGGATGGGCCGCGCGGGGCCAGAAGGTGCCCAGGTCCCAGATGACGCCGACGTAGCGGCGGAACTCGGCGGTCCGGTAGGCGAAGATGCCTCCGACCACCAGTCCGAGGATGACCGCCGCGATCACGTAGCTGCCCAGCCCGATGAAGAAGTTCACCATCTCGCCGGGGATCCTGACGACGCGGTGCGCGACCTCCGCCGGGTAGCGCCCCATCACCCCGAAGACGCTGGTCACCAGGCCCAGCGCGATGAGGCAGGCGTAGGTCACGGTGAGCGGCTCCAGCCGCTCGGTGAACCGGGCCTTGGCGATCGTCCGCTCGACCTGCCGCAGCCGGGGCGCCGCCTCCGGTGGCGCGTCCGGGAAGTCGCGGGCGACGATGTCGGCCGCGACCCGCATCCGGGCCGGGCGGGACAGGACGGTGGCCGCGAAGCCGACCGCCACGGTGCCGGCCACCGCCATCAGGAACCCGAAGATCGCCCACTTGAACGCCAGCGGCGGGCTGGTGACGAGGTGGTCGGCGGTGGGTTTGTCGCGGTCGAGCAGGTCCGACACCCGGTAGATCAGCTCGGAGGAGAACGCCACCGCCAGCCCGGTGGCCACGGCGGCGACCGCCGGCGCGCCCGGCCCGCGCACCGACTGGCCGCGCCGACGGGGCTGGCGCAGCGCGACCAGGCCGATGGCGCCCAGCAGCGCCGTCTGGGCCACGAAGATCCAGGCCATCGTCGCGCCGTAGCGGGGCAGCCCGGTGGCCTGCGGCCACGGCGACGGGTCGAGCAGGATGAACAACACCACCACCACGGTCAACACGCCGGCGACGGTCCGCAGGCCCCGGGTCAGCCGGTCCGTGACCGAGTCGGTGCCCGGCCGGTCGATCATCGGGTGCGCGCTGACCAGCGCCACGCAGGCCCCGAGGACGACCCCGACGAGGATGGTCAGCACGAGCCAGGCGACGGACGCCGCCGAGCCGGCCCGGGCGGCCAGCAGGCTCGCGTCCAAGGTCGCGAACGCGGCCGCGACGTGGATCGACCGCAGCCGGCCGACGAACGGGCCCGCATCCCACTGGCCGACCGCGCCGAGCTGGTGCACGTCGTACTCGGCTGCCGTGGACGGGCGGAACGCGGCGAACGGCCGGCCGGGCAGAGCCCCGAGCCACCAGACCACGCCGATGGCCGCCGCGGGCACCAGGGCGAGCACCGCCAGGCGCAGACCTATCCGTTGTCCACCGAGCCAGGACAGCCAGTCGCGGCCGGAGAGACAGGTCGGGCTGGACATGCAGCGCCAGCCGACCATGTCCAGCGAGACTCCGACGACGGTGAGCACGTAGAGCGCGGTCAGGGTGAGCCCGAGCACCCGGCAGAGCACCTTCATCGCGAGGTGCGCCCGGCCCCGCTTCGGCCCCATCCAGACCGCGACGTTGCAGAGCATGAACGGCAGCAGGAACACCAGCGACAGGGTGCGTACCGCGGTCCCTGACGGCAGGTCGCTCCAGCGGTACACCTCCGGGATCAGCCCGTCCGGGCCGGTGCTGTCCGGGTAGCCGGGACGCGGCCGGAAGAAGCCACCGTTACGGTCTCCGGCCACCTGGTGCGCGTGCGGCCGGTCCAGCACCTGGGCGGCATCCGCACCGGAGACGCCGTGCACGCGTAGCTCGACGACCTCGCCGGACGTCGCCGGCCCGGTCGACGACGCTGGCGTCTCCGACATCGGCCCCCCGAGGTGTCTACGGCAACCGGCACCGCCTCGCCCGGCCCGGCCGGTGCCCGGCCCCGGTTACCCGCCCCGGCGCGGCCCAACCGTCGCGGCTGCCCCGGCCGGACGCCGCAGGCGGGGGGACAGGTGCGTTCCCCGGCGGCGGGAGTGGTTTCATGGGCGCCATGGCGAACCCGGTGATCCTGACCATCGACGACGACCCGGTGGTCTCCCGGGCGGTGGCCCGCGACCTCCGTCGCCACTACGGCGAGCGCTACCGGATCGTCCGGGCCGGGTCGGGCCCGGAGGCACTGGAGGCGCTGCGCGAGATCAAGCTGCGCGGTGAGCGGGTGGCGCTGCTGCTGGCCGACTACCGGATGCCCGAGATGACCGGTATCGAGTTCCTCGAGGCGGCGATGGACCTCTTCCCGGCCGCCCGCCGGGTGCTGCTCACCGCGTACGCCGACACGGACGCCGCGATCGAGGCGATCAACGTGGTGGACCTCGACCACTACCTGCTCAAGCCCTGGCACCCACCGGAGGAGAAGCTCTATCCGGTGGTGGACGGCCTGCTGGAGACGTGGGCGGCCACCCCGGACGCGGCGCTGAGCGAGATCCGGGTGGTCGGGCACCGCTGGTCCGCGCCGTCGTTCAAGGTCCGCGACTTCCTGGCCCGCAACCTGATCCCGTACCGCTGGCTGCTCACCGACGACCCGGAGGGGGCGCGGCTGCTGGCCGCGGCCGGCGCCACCGAGGACGAGGTGCCTCTGGTGGTGACCGCCGACGGCAAGACCCTGGTCGGCCCCACCCCGGCCGAGTTGGCCAGCGTGGTCGGCCTCACCGTCGAACCGACCACCGACTTCTACGACCTGGTGGTGGTCGGCGCCGGCCCGGCCGGCCTCGGCTCGGCGGTGTACGGCGCGTCCGAGGGTCTGCGCACGGTGCTGGTGGAGCGCCGGGCCACCGGCGGTCAGGCCGGGCAGAGCAGCCGGATCGAGAACTACCTGGGCTTTCCCGACGGTGTCTCCGGCGCACAGCTCACCGACCGGGCCCGCCGGCAGGCGTTGAAGTTCGGCGCGGAGATGCTGACGACGCGGGAGGTGGTCGGCCTGACCGAGGGCGGCGGGGCCCGACTTCTGCGCTTCGGCGACGGCACCGAGATCGCCGCGCACACCGTGGTCCTGGCCACCGGGGTCTCCTACCGCGTGCTCGACGCGCCCGGCCTGGCCGAGCTCACCGGCCGCGGGGTCTTCTACGGCTCCGCCGCCACCGAGGCGCCGAGCTGCGTCGACCAGGACGTCTACATCGTGGGCGGGGCCAACTCGGCCGGCCAGGCCGCGGTGCACTTCTCCCGGTACGCCGCCCGCGTACACCTGCTGATCCGGGGTGCGGACCTCACCGCCTCGATGTCGCGCTACCTGATCGACCAGCTGGACCGGAACGACCGGATCACCGTGCACCCGCACACCCGGGTGGCAACCGGCGCGGGCGGGGACCACCTGGAACGCCTCACCCTCTGTGACACCCGCACCGGCGAGCAGCGCACCGTCGACACCTCCTGGCTGTTCATCTTCATCGGGGCGGAGCCGCGCACCGACTGGCTGGACGGCGTGCTGGTGCGCGACTCGCGCGGCTTCATCGTCACCGGCCCCGACCTGGTCACCGGCGGGCAGCGGCCGCCGGGCTGGTCGCTGACGCGCGACCCGTACCACCTCGAGACGAGCCTGCCGGGGGTCTTCGCCGCCGGCGACGTGCGGGCCGAGTCGGTCAAGCGGGTCGCGTCCGCGGTCGGCGAGGGCGCGATGGCCGTCTCGCTCGTGCACCGTTACCTGGAGGCGCAGTGACCACCCCGACCGACCGGCTGGGCCCGCAGCAGCTGCGCAGCCTCTTCCTGTTCGAGTCCCTCGACGACGACCAGTTGGCCTGGCTGGCCGAGCACGGCCGGGTGGAGCAGCGCGCCGGCGGCACCGTCGTCTACGCCGAGGGCGAGGCGGCGACCTGCTTCTTCGTGCTGCTGCACGGCGTGGTGACGATGACCCGCCTGGTCGGTGGCGACGAGGTGGAGGTGTCCCGCACCGAGCAGCGCGGGGTGTACGGCGGGGCCACCCAGGCCTACCTGGACGACGAGAGCGAACAGCTCTACCGCAACACGTTGCGGGCGGTCGTCGACTCGGAGTTCTTCGTGCTGCCGGCGGAGAGCTTCGCCGAGGCCGTCCGCTCCTGGTTCCCGATGGCGATGCACCTGCTGGAGGGGCTCTTCGTCGGCATGCGGGCCAGCCAGACCATCGTCGGTGAACGGGAGCGGCTGCTCGCCCTCGGTTCGCTCTCCGCGGGGCTGACCCACGAGCTGAACAATCCCGCCGCGGCGGCCGTGCGGGCGACCTCGGTGCTGCGTGACCGGGTGGCCGGCATGCGGCACAAGCTCGCCATGATCGCCGATGGCCGGCTGGACGGGCGGGGCCTGCAGGCCCTGGTCGAGCTGCAGGAGGAGGCGGTGGCCCGGGTGGCCGCCGCGCCGAAGCTGAGCCCGATGGCCGCCGCCGACGCCGAGGACGCGCTCACCGACTGGCTGGACGAGCACGGCGTGGGCGGCGCCTGGGACCTGGCGCCGACCCTGGTCGGCGGCGGTGCCGACATCGACTGGCTGGCCCGGGTGAAGGCCCATGTCGGCCCGGCCGACCTGGAGGCGGCCGTGCGCTGGCTCACCTACACGGTGGAGACCGAGCTGCTGATGCGGGAGATCGGCGACGCGGTCACCCGGATCTCCGGCCTGGTCGGCGCGGCCAAGCAGTACTCCCAGCTGGACCGGGCGCCGTTCCAGGTGGTCGACGTGCACGACCTGCTCGACGCGACGCTGGTGATGTTCAAGGCCAAGATCCCCGCCGGGGTCAAGCTGGTCCGCGAGTACGACCGCGACCTCCCGCCGGTGCCGGCGTACGCGGCGGAGCTGAACCAGGTCTGGACCAATCTGATCGACAACGCGCTCGCCGCGATGGGGGAGAAGGGCACTCTGACCGTCCGGACCGGACGCTCCGGCGACCTGCTCACGGTCGAGGTCGTCGACACCGGGTCCGGCATCCCGCCGGCGGTCCGCCCGCGCATCTTCGAGCCGTTCTTCACCACCAAGCCGGTCGGCTCCGGCACCGGGCTCGGGCTGGACATCTCGTACCGGATCGTGGTCCGCAAGCACCACGGCGACATCCGGGTGGAGAGCGCGCCCGGCAACACCACCTTCCGGGTGCTGCTGCCGCTCACCGCGGAGCTTCCGCCCGCGCCCTGACCGGACACGCGGTTGGCACAGTCGTTCGACACGCCGATGACAGGCAGACACGACACGATCGCGGACCGTAGGCTCCCGGCGATACCGCCGCCAGAGGAGGCGCCGTGGAGTCGATGGCCCGTCAGCGTCCCCCGTCCGGCGACGCCCCACCGCAGCGGTCGGCCGACGACGCCGCAGCGGTCCTCCCGGAGCTGGAGGACTACGCCTGGATGCACCACGCCAGCGAGTTCGCGCACACCAGCTTCTGGGCGGTGGCCCGCCGGCTGCCCCGGTTGGTCCGCGAGGCGGTGGCGCTGGCCTGGGGCACCAGCCGGCGGGACACGGTCGCCTCGATCGGGCTGAACGTCGCCGCCGGGGTGCTCACCACGTTCGGCCTGCTCGCCACCACCAACGTCCTGCGTGAGCTGTTCGCCGTCGGCCCGACGCCGGACCGGGTCCGGGCCGCGATGCCGGCCCTGCTGGTGGCCGCGGTCGCGGTCTTCGCCCGTGGCGGCCTGCTGATCGCGGCCGGCTGGGCGCAGGCCCGGCTCACCCCGCAGATCAACTACGCGGTGGAGCTGCGGCTCTTCGAGACCACCACCGCCGTCGACCTGGCCGCCTTCGACGACGCCGGGTTCGCCGAGGAGATGGACCGGGCCCGCGAACGTGGGATGACCGAGGCGGCGTACATCGTGGACCACACCGTCGACCTGGTCACGGGCGTGGTCGGTCTGCTCGCCACTGCTGCGGCGGTGGCGGTGATCCAGCCGGTGCTGCTGCCCTGCCTGCTGCTCGCCGCGGTGCCGCAGGCGGTCACCGCGGTCCGGATGGCCCGCCGGCAGTACCTCGCCATGCTGGCCCGGATCAACCGACACCGGCGGATGGGGATGCTCGCGCACCTGATGGCCAACCGGCACACCGCCGCCGAGGTGCGCGTCTACCAGATGCGCGACTTCCTGCTCTCCGAGTACCGGGCGATGATGGCCGTCGAGACCCGGGCCCACCTGCGGCTGGTCCGGTCGCAGACCGGCACCCGGGTGATCGGGGCGAGCATCGCCGGGCTGGCCACCTTCGGCCTCTACGCGGTCCTCGGCGCGCTGCTGCTCGGTGGGCTGGTGGCGCTCGCCGCGGCGGCCACCGCGCTGCTCGCCCTCCAGTCGGCGCGGACCAGTCTCGGCGTCGCGGTCCTCGCCACCAATTCGCTCTACGAGGACGCCCTCTACTACCAGGACTACCGCGACTTCCTGGAGCGGGCCCGGGGCCGCGTCGCGGCCGTCGGCGACGGCCGGGTCGACGGGTTCGACGCGATCACGCTCGACCGGGTGAGCCTGCACTACCCGGACACCGACCGGCCGGCCGTCGACGAAGTCAGCCTCACCGTGCGCCGGGGCGAGGTGGTCGCGCTGGTCGGCGAGAACGGCTCGGGCAAGACCACGCTGGCCAAGCTCATCGCCGGCCTCTACCGGCCGACCGCCGGGGCGGTGCGCTGGGACGGGGTGGATGCCGCCGAGTTGGATCCCCGGCTGCTCGGCGCGCACGTCGCGGTGATGACCCAGGAGTGGTGGAAGTTCCCGTTCACGGCGGGGCAGAACATCCGCATCGGACGGCACGACCGGGAGCCGGGGCGCGCGGGACCGACCGTGCAGGACGCCGCCCGCTCCGCCGCCGCGCACGACATGATCGCCGGGCTGCCGTACGGCTACGACACCCTGCTGGACCGGGAGTTCAAGAACGGCCAGGACCTCTCCGGCGGGCAGTGGCAGCGGCTGGTGGCCGCGCGCGGGCTCTACCGCGACGCCACCCTGCTGATCTGCGACGAGCCCTCGGCGGCGCTGGACGCCCGGGCCGAGCACGCGCTCTTCCAGCACCTGCGCCGCCGGCCGGACCGGGCGGTCGTCCTGATCACACACCGGCTCGCCAACGTCCGGCACGCCGACCGGATCTTTGTGATGGACCGGGGCCGCCTTCTCCAGCAGGGCAGCCACGACGAGCTGATGACGGCCGGTGGCCTCTACCGGGAGCTCTTCGAACTCCAGGCCAGCGGCTACCTCGCCCGTTCTCCCGAGGACGAGCGGGGTGTGCCGCGCTGAGCCGCCCGCCCGGGGGCATCGGTCCGGCGTTGACTTCCAGTGCACACGAACTCCTAGCGTGGGCGCACCACGGCGGGTTCGCCGGGGGTGTTATCGACGGCAGGGAGCACAGGCATGCGTTACCGCGTTCTCGGCGGCACCGGCATCGAGGTGAGCGTCCACGCACTCGGCACGATGATGTTCGGCTCGGTGGGAAACCCCGACCACGACGAGTGCGTCCGGATCATCCACGCCGCCCTCGACCGCGGGATCAACCTCGTGGACACCGCCGACATGTACTCCGCCGGCGAGTCCGAAGTGATCGTCGGCAAGGCGCTGCGCGGACGCCGGGACGAGGTGGTGCTCGCCACCAAGGTGCACTTCCCGATGGGGGAGGGGCGCAACCGGGGCGGCAACTCCCGCCGCTGGATCATGCGCGCCGTCCAGGACAGCCTGCGCCGGCTGGGCACCGACTGGATCGACCTCTACCAGGTCCACCGCCCGGATCACACCACAGACGTCGAGGAGACCCTCGGCGCCCTCACCGACCTGGTCCGCGCCGGCACCATCCGCGCCTTCGGCTGCTCGACCTTCCCGGCGGAGGAGATCGTCGAGGCGCAGCACGTCTCCGAGCGGCGCGCGCTCGGCCGCTTCCGCACCGAGCAACCGCCCTACTCGCTGCTGGCCCGGGGCATCGAGGCGGACGTGCTCCCGGTCAGCCGGCGCTACGGCATGGGCGTACTGACCTGGAGCCCGCTCGCCTCGGGCTTCCTCTCCGGACGGTTCCGCGACGGCCGGCCGGTCGACCTGACCAGTGGGCGGGCCGCCCTCACGCCGGCCCGCTTCGACCCGGCCATCCCCGGCAACGGCGCCAAGTATCGGGCGGTCGAGGAACTGGCCGGTCTGGCCGAGCGGCTGGGCTGCACGCTGCCCGAGCTGGCGGTGGCGTTTCCCGCTGCCCATCCGGCGGTCACCTCCGTGATCATCGGACCGCGCACCATGGCCCAGCTCGACGGGTTGCTCTCCGGTGCCACGCTCACCCTCGACGACGCGGCGCTCGACCGGATCGACGAGATCGTGCCGCCCGGCACGAACCTCTACGCCCCGGACGGCGTCTGGCGTCCGCCGGCGTTGACCGATCCGGCCCGACGTCGGCGCCCGGCTGCCGAGCGCGCCGCGGCCTGACGGTTCGCCCGCGACGATCAGGGCGGGGCGGCGTACGCCCCGCCTCTCGCGTTCCTTCGCCGGTTGTCCGGATGCTGGGCGAGTCTTGTATTCCTATCGGGTAAATAGGAATATGGGCGCGTGCCGATCGGTCTGCTGCTCATCTCCCGCCGGGTCGTCGACCTGATGCGGGTCGCCTCCGGGCTCTGTACCGGCTCCGGCCGACGGCCGGCCTGACACCACCGGCCGGCTCGGTCCGGTGGCGCTGCTGCCGACGGCCCCGGTCGCCGGGCGGTGCCCGAAAAGATCCCGCATCGCCCGGCTCGATGCCGGGCCGCTGCTCGGCTCGCCGCCGGGCTGCCGCTCGGTCTGAGCCGGCTCGACCCGGCCGGTCGGGCCGAGCCGGCCAGCGCCACGGCTTGCCCGTGCCCCGCCCTCCGCCTCCCTGCCGCCTGCGTTGCCGCAATCGCGAAGGAACACCTCATGAGCATCGACGAACCATCGTCCCCACCCCCTACCGCGCCCGAGAGCCGTTTCGCCCTCAACGAGGACTGGGCGGCCACCCTCCTCGGCCTGCTCCTGCTCGGGCTGGTGCTGCTCGGCGTCGTCCCCACCGGGCTGGTGCCCTGATGACCACCGACGCCACCCGCGCCACGGACCCGGGCACCCCCGCCGACGCGACCGACCGCAGCCCCGTAGCCGCCGACGCGGTCGCCGCTCCCACGGCCGATCCCGCCTCCAGGACCCAGCCCGACCTCACCGTCGAGGCCCGGCCCGTCCCCACCGTCGGGGCCCGGCCCGACCATGCCGCCGAAGCCCGGACCCTTCTCACCGATCAGGCCGCCGAGACCCGGCCCGATCCGACCGACCAGGCCGCCGAGGCCCGGCCTGACCCCACCGGCCCGCCGCTCGTTCCGGCCGGCCCCCGCTCCGGCGCCTTCTGGGCCTGGACCGGGCTCGGCCTGCTGATCGTGCTCGGCCTGGCCGCGTTGACCCGCTACCTGGAACAGAACGTGCCCGTCTTCGCCGAGGGCACCGCGCTGGAGGACGTCGCCGCCGCGATCGAGTACCCGGTCTACGCCATCCTGCTCGGCCTGCTCGGCAACGCGGCGGTCACGCTGTCCGGGCTGCGCGACAGGATCGCCGCCGCGTTCCGCACCGAGTTCTTCATCAAGACCGGCCTCGTCCTGCTCGGCGCCTCGATCAACCTCGCGGTCATCGCCAGCGCCGCCGGCCCCGCGATCGCCCAGGCGGTTCTGCTGATCAGCGGGGTGTTCCTGTTCACCTGGTGGCTCGCCGGCCGGCTCGGGCTGGACGACAAGCTGCGCGCGCTGCTCGCCTCCGCCGTGTCGATCTGCGGGGTCAGCGCCGCGATCGCCGCCGCCGGGGCGGTGCGCGCCCGGCGGGAGCAGTTGGCGTACGCCGCGAGCCTGGTCATCGTCTTCGCGCTGCCGTCCATCTTCATCCTGCCCTGGCTGGCCGACGTGCTCGGGTTGGAGCCGGCGGTGGCCGGTGCCTGGATCGGCGGCAACATCGACACCACGGCGGCGGTGACCGCGGCCGGGGCGCTCGCCGGGGAGGAGGCGCTCCAGATCGCCAGCATCGTCAAGGTCACCCAGAACGCGTTGATGGGCGTGGTGGCGGTGGCCCTCACCGCGTACTTCACGCTGCGGGTCGAGCGTCGCCCGGGCGCGGCCCGGCCGAAGCTGGTGGAGCTGTGGCACCGGTTCCCGAAGTTCGTGCTCGGGTTCATCGCCGCCTCGGTGATCGCCACCTGGTACCTCGACGCGGCCGGCTCGGACGGCAAAGCCACCATCGCGGTCGTCAACGACCTGCGGGTGTGGTTCCTGATCCTGGCCTTCGTGAGCATCGGCCTCGAGGTGCGGGTGACCGCGCTGCGGGAGGCCGGCTGGCGGCCGGTGGCCGTGTTCGCCAGCGCCACGGTGTTCAACCTGCTGCTCGCCCTCTGCCTGGCGTCGCTGCTGTTCCGCGACTTCGCCGCCTGATCACGCCTGGTGCCCGGGGACGCATGCCTCTCCCCGGGCACCCGGTCGGCCGTCAGGGGGCGGCGAGCAGCGTGCCGTTCAGCGGGCGGCCTGGGAGGCGAGGAAGTCGGCCAGTACCCGGGTGTGCGTGGAGAAGGCGAGCTCGGTCGGTTCGGTGAGCACCAGCCACTCGGTCGCCTCCTCGGTGGGCGCCGACGGCGGCAACTGCTCGGCGCGCTGCTCGGGCAGCACGCCGAAGACCATCATGGTGCCGCCGGCGGGCGCGCCGTGCACGGCGAAGAGCGTCGCGTCCTCCGGCGCGGCGATCAGTCCGGTCTCCTCGCGCAGCTCCCGGACCAGCGCCTCGTTCCACTCCTCGCCGTACTCGATGAAGCCGCCGGGAAGAGCGAGTTGGCCCCGGGCCGGCTCGATGTCCCGGCGGACGACCACCACGCCCAGGCCGGCGGCGGAACGCACCGGCAGCACCGCCACCGCGACCGGCAGCGGGTTACGCCAGACCGTCTGCCCGCAGACCGGGCAGACCCGCGGCCAGCCGGACGCCGCCGGATAGGCGGACCCGCAGAACGAGCAGTGGGAGTGCGGCGCACCGGTCATGCCGCAGCACGTTACCCCCGCCCCGTCCCGCGCCGCCGCTCCTGGACATCTCGCTGGCTGACCTGAGCACGACCACCGTGCGCTCCGGGTCGGACAGTCGGCGGGCGCCCAAGGTCGCTCAGCTTCCCTGAGGTCGGGCTGTCACGCGGCCCGGACAGCCCGACTTCCCTGAACCCGAGTTGATCAACGGGCCGTTCCAGGGGGCGGCGAGGACGCCGGGGCTGAGGTGCGCCCGTCGAGGTGAGATCGACTCCAGGTCGTCGACGTGGCGGTATCCGGGAGCCCGGGATAACGCCACTTCGGCGAAACGGAGTCGATTATCGCGCCGCACACCGCACCGCACACCGCACCGCACACCGCACCGCGCGCCGCACCGCGCGGGCCGGGCCCCGCCGCGCGGGCGGGGCGGGCGGGTCAGGCGGCCGGGACGCCGGTGTAGAAGGCGGTGGTGCGGTCGGTGGCGCCGCGGGCGGCTTCGGGATCGGTGCCGGCGGCGACGCTCGCCTCGCCCCAGAGTTCGCTGCTGGCCGTGATGAACCGCCGCCCGTCGTCCGAGGCCGACCAGGCCTCGGCCTCCTCCGGTGAGACCCCGGAGCCGTCCCCGGCCAGGTACGAGGCGAGGCCGAGCAGGGCCAGGTCCCAGCCGACGCCGACCGCGCCCGGGCCGAACTGGGCCCACCGGTCGTCGTCGACGTGCGCGATGTGGTCGAGTTCGAAGCGCGTCCGGTCGCCGTCGAGCGCGGTGAACCGGACCTCGATCCAGCTCACCTCGCCGCCGAACTCCCAGGTGGCGGCGAAGCTGTTGGGTGGGTCGCACCGCTCGACGGTGCCGCTGGCGTTGCCCTGCAGCTCGTAGCGGCCGTTCAGCCGCAGGTCACCGGAGATCGGCATGAACCAGCGGGGGATGCGTTCGGCGTTGGTGCAGGCGTCCCAGACGTCCTCGAGTGGCGCGTCGTACGTCTGGCTGAGCGTGCTCACGCGGGCCTCGCCGGCCTCGAGCGTGCGGCTGCCGACCTGGCGGCGCACGGCGTTGATCTGCTCGGTCACGTCCATCATCGTTCTCCCTGCTCTTCGGTGGAGTCGGTGGATTGCTCGCGCAGCCGCCGTTCGCGCTTGCCGCGGGCGAGTTCGGTGGCCAGTGCGGCCAACGGCGGGGCCCAGAACCGGCGGAAGTGGTCGAGCCACTGGTCGACGTCGCGTAGCGGCCGCGGGTCGACCGCGTAGAGCCGCCGCGTCCCCTCCGGCCGGACGGTGGCGAAACCGTTGTCTCGCAGCACCTTGAGGTGCTGCGAGACGGCCGGCTGGGAGATGCCGAACTCGCGCTGGACCACCGCGCTGAGGGCGCCGGCGGTCGTCTCGCCCTCGGCGAGCAGTTCGAGGATCCGGCGCCGGACGGGGTCGCCCAGCACATCGAAGGCGTGCACCCGAGAAGTTATATCAGTCCGGGCTTAATTAAGCCAAGTCTGAAGCACCGAGCAGCTTGTCGAGGCGGATCGGCAGGTCACGCACCCGGACGCCGGTCGCGTGCCGCACCGCGTTGGCGATCGCCGCCGCCGTGCCGACGATGCCGATCTCGCCGATGCCCTTCACCCCGGACGGGTTCAGCTCCGAGTCCTCCTCGGGCACCCAGTACGCCTCGATCCGCTCGACGTCCGCGCAGCCGGTGATGTGGTACGTGGCCAGGTCGTGGTTGACCCAGTCGCCGTACCGCTCGTCGAGCACACCCTCCTCGTGCAGCGCCATGGACAGGCCCATGGTCATGCCGCCGATGAGCTGGCTGCGCGCGGTCGTCGGATTCACCACCTGGCCGGCGGCGAAGACCCCCAACAGCCGGTTGACCCGCACCTCGCCGGTGTCCGCGTCCACCCGGACCTCGGCGAACTGTGCGCCGTAGGCGTAGCGCGCCATCGGCCGCTGGGCACGGACCTCGTCTGCGGTGCTCGCCTCGACGGTCACCTCCTCGGCCGGTGGCCCACCGGACTGGTGCCGGAGCTGATCGCGCAGCCCCTCGCAGGCGCGCACCACCGCCCAGCTCCACGACGAGGTGCCCATCGACCCACCGGCGCCGCCGGCGGGGGGCAGGTCGCTGTCGCCGATCAGGATCCGTACCCGCTCCGGCGGCACACCCAAGGCGTCCGCGGCGATCTGCCAGAGCGCGGTCCGCGCGCCGGTGCCGATGTCGACCGCGTTGATCCGGACCAGGTAGCTCCCGTCGGGCCGGGCGGTGGCGGTCGCGCTGGCGGCCCGGGCCCGGGCCGGGTAACTGGAGGCGGCCACCCCGGTGCCGATCAGCCATCGGCCGTCGCGCCGGACGCCGGGCCGGGGGTCGCGGTCGGCCCAGCCGAACCGGCGCGCCCCCTCCGTGAGGCAGGCGACGAGGTTGCGGCTGCTGAACGGGTGCCCCTCGTCCGGGTCGACCGCCGGGTCGTTGCGGATCCGCAGCTCGACCGGGTCCACCCCGCACGCCGTGGCCAGCTCGTCCATCGCCGACTCCAGGGCGTACGCCCCCGGGCACTCGCCCGGCGCCCGCATCCAGAACGGCGTCGGCACGTCCAGGCGCACCAGGCGGTGGGTGGTGCGCCGGTGCGGGCCGGCGTACATGCTGCGGGTGTAGACGGCGGTCTGCTCGGCGAACTCGGTGAGCGTGGAGGTCTGGCTGATCGCGTCGTGGCAGACCGCGGCGATCCGGCCGTCCGCGTCCGCGCCGAGCCGCACCCGCTGGATGGTCGGGGTGCGGTAACCGACCGGGCCGAAGAGCTGTTGGCGGGTCAGCGCGAGGCGCACCGGTCGGCCCACGTGCCGGGCGGCCAGCGCGGTGAGCACCACCGCCGCCTTCGCGTACCCCTTGCTGCCGAAACCGCCGCCGACGTGCTCGGAGATGACCCGGACCGACTCCCGGGGTATCTCGAACAGCTCGGCCAGCGCGGCCTGCACCGCCGTCGATCCCTGGTTGGAGTCGTGCACCAGCAGCTGCCCGTCGCGCCACTGCGCCGTGGTGGCGTGCGGCTCCATGGGGTTGTTGTGGTAGGCCGGCGTCCGGTAGGTGGCGTCCACCCGCACCTCGGCGGCGGCGTACCGGGCGTCGAAGTCGCCCTCGCTGGTGTCGGTCGGGTAGCTCGGGTTGACCTTCTCCGGTCGGTAGAGACCCGGGTGGTCGGCGGTGAGCACGGTGCTGTGCGCCTCGGTGTCGTAGTCGATCCGGACCAGCCGGGCCCCCTCCCGGGCCGCCTCGATGTTCTCCGCCACCACCACCGCGATCAGCTGACCGCGGTAGTGCACGGCCGGATCCTGGAGCAGGAGCAGCTCCGGCTCCAGCGCGGGGGCGAGCCGGGGCGCGTTGCCGTGGTGCAGCACCGCGAGCACCCCGGGGACGGCCAGGGCCGGGTCCGGGTCGATCCGGGTGATCCGGCCGCGTACCGCTGCCGCCGGCACCGCCCACCCGTACGTCACGTCGTCCACGGGGTACTCGACGGCGTACCGCGCGGTGCCGGTGACCTTCTCCGGGCCCTCCAGGCGCGGGTGCGCCCGGCCCACCGCGCCGGCGCTCATGCCGCCACCTCGGCCAGCTCGGTCAGCGCGCGGACCGTGATGGCCCGGACCAGCGGCACCTTGAACCCGTTGTGCCGCAATGGGCGAGCCGCGTCGAGTTCGAGGTCGGCGGCCCGGGCGGCCAGCTCCGGGGTGAACGGCTGCCCGCGCAGCGCGGCCTCGGCCCGCCAGGCCCGCCACGGCCGGTGGGCCACCGCCCCATAGGCCAGCCGGACGTCGCGTACGACGTCACCGTCGAGGTCGAGCACCGCGGCCACCGAGCCGACCGCGAAGGCGAACGAGGCGCGGTCGCGCACCTTCAGGTACGCCGAGCGGCGCGCGGCCGGCAGCGGTGGGATCCGGACGGCGGTGATCAGCGCGCCGCGGGTAAGGGTCGTCTCCCGCTCGGGGTGTTCACCCGGTGACCGGTGCAGCTCGGTGACCGGCACCTCGCGTGCTCCGCCGACCTCGGCGACCTCGACGACCGCGTCCAGCGCGGCGAGCGCGACCGCCAGGTCCGACGGATGGGTGGCCACGCACTGCTCGGACCAGTCCAGGATGGCCAGGTCGCGGTTCTGCCCCTGCCGGGCCGCGCAACCGGTGCCGGGCTCGCGCTTGTTGCACGCCTTGGCGGTGTCCTGGAAGTAGACGCAGCGGGTGCGCTGCAACAGGTTGCCGCCGGTGGTCGCCATGTTGCGCAGCTGGCCGGAGGCGGCGGCGAGCAGCGCGCGGGCGAGCACCGGGTAGTCCCGGCGGACCACCGGGTGCGCGGCCAGGTCGCTGTTGCGGGCGGTCGCGCCGACGCGCAGCCCGCCGTCGGGCAGTTCCTCGATCCCGTCGAGCGGCAGCCGGCCCACGTCGACCAGCAGGTCGGGTCGCTGCACGCCGAGCTTCATGAGGTCGACCAGGTTGGTCCCGCCGGCCAGGTAGGCCGCCTCCGGGTCCGCGCCGAGCAGCGCCACGGCCTCGTCCACGTCGGCCGGCCGGCGGTAGCGGAACGCCCTCACCGGGACGCCGCCGACTCGATCACCGCGGCGACGATGTGCGGGTACGCCGCGCACCGGCACAGGTTGCCGCTCATCCGTTCGCGGACCTCCGCCTCGGTCAGCCGTACCGGGCCGGTGAGGTCGTCGCTGACCGCGCTCGGCCAGTTCTCGGCGACCTCGTCGAGCATTCCCCGGGCCGAGCAGAGCTGCCCGGGCGTGCAGTAGCCGCACTGGAACGCGTCCTGCGCGATGAATGCCTCCTGCAACGGGGAGAGCCCGTCCGGACCGGCCAGCCCCTCCACGGTGAGCACCGAGCAGCCGTCCAGGGTGACCCCGAAGATCAGGCAGCTCTTCACCCGCCGGCCGTCCAGCAGCACCGTGCAGGAGCCGCACTGGCCGTGGTCGCAGCCCTTCTTCGCACCGATCAGGCCCAGCTTCTCGCGCAGCGCGTCGAGCAGCGTGGTGCGGTTGTCCAGGGTCATCTCGCGCCGGGTGCCGTTGACGGTGAGGGCGACCCGGGACGAGCGCTCGGCGTCGGCTGTCGCGGCGTTCCCGGTCCCCTCCTGCACCGGTTCATAGTAGCTTTACCGGGTCTAAGCGGGAGAAATCCGGCAGGACGCTCCCGGAAGGAGGGAGGCCGGGTGCGAGCCGAGAGCGTGGCGGGCCTGCTGCTCGCCGCCGGGGCCGGCCGCCGGTTCGGTCGCCCGAAGGCGCTGGTCGAGTACCGCGGCGAGCCGCTGGTGCGACGGGCGGTGCGGCTGCTGCGGGCTGGTGGCTGCGCGCCGGTACACGTGGTGGTGGGCGCCGGCGCCGACGAACTGCCTGCGCTGCCCGACGTCGAGCTGGTCCACAACCCGGACTGGCAGCAGGGGATGGGCCTGTCCCTGCGCAGCGGCCTGGCCTCGATGCCCGAGTGGGTGGCCGCCGCCGTGGTGGTGCTGGTCGACCAGCCGCTGCTCACCCCGGCCGCGATCCGTCGGGTCCGCACCGCGCACGCCGCCGGCGCCACCGTCGCGACGGCCACCTACGCCGGCCGGCCCGGACACCCCGTGCTGCTGGGCCGCGCCAGCTGGCCGCTGCTGGACCGCTACGCCACCGGCGACCGGGGCGCCCGCGACCTGCTACGGGCCCGCCCCGACCTGGTCGTCCAGGTGCCCTGCGACGACGCCGGCCACCCCCTCGACCTGGACACCCCGCACGACCTGGCCCGCGCCGCCGCCCTCCCCGGCGATCACGCAGTTGTGGTGCCTACCGAAAGCCGCGAATGAGGCTGGGTCAGGCACCACAACTGCATGATCAACCGGGTGGGGAGGGGATCAGCGCCGCCACTTCTGGTTGGCGCTGCCGGTGCAGTCCCAGATCTGGAGGCGGGTGCCGTCGGCGGAGCTCATTCCGGTGGCGTCGAGGCACTTGTTGGCCTGGGGATTGACGATGTCACCGGCGGCGGAGAAGACCCAGCGCTGCGCCCCGCTGCCGTTGCAGTCCCAGAGCTGGACCCTGGTCCCGTTCGCGGTGCCGCCGCTGGCCACGTCGAGGCACTTGCCCAGCGCCCGCACCGAACCGTCGCCGGCCCAGGTCCAGCGCTGTGCGGCGGTGCCGTTGCAGGTCCAGAGCTGCACCGCCGTGCCGTTGGCGCTGCTGGCCCCGGCCACGTCGACACACTTGTTGCCGATGCCGACGATCGGCGCGCCGGTGCCGCCTCCGCCGCCGGTGTCCCAGGCCTGCACCCGGACGTAGTCGACCGTCATCGTCTGCGGGAAGACCGTGCTCCCGTCGGGCGAGCCGGGCCAGTTCCCACCGACCGCGACGTTCATGATCATGAAGAACGGGTGGTCGAAGACCCACCGGTTGCCGCGCAGGTCGGCCGGGGTCTTGCGGGAGTACTGCACGCCGTCGAGGTACCAGGTGATCGAGTCCGGCGCCCAGTCGATGGTGTAGGTGTGGAACGCGTCGGCGAGCGCCTGGCCGCCGGGCAGCGAGGTCTGGGCGCCGACCGCGTTGCCGCCCGAGTAACCCGGCCCGTGCAGCGTGCCGTGCACGGTGGACGGCTCGTAGCCCACGTTCTCCATGATGTCGATCTCGCCCCGGTCGGGCCAGTTGTTGCTGCTGGTGCCGAGCATCCAGAAGGCCGGCCAGAGCCCCTGTCCACGGGGGATCTTGATGCGCGCCTCGAACCGCCCGTACGCCTGCGCGAACGTGCCCGCGGTGAGCAGCCGGGCCGAGGTGTACTGGCAGCTGCCGTACCAGCAGGAGAAGTTGCTGGGGTTCTCCCGCCGGGCGGTGATCACCAGGTTGCCGTTACCGTCCAGCGCCGCGTTGCGGGTGCTGTTGGTGTAGTACTGCAGCTCGTTGTTGCCCCAGCCGCCGCCACCGATGTCGTAGCGCCACTTGCTGGCGTCCGGCGCTGAGCCGGCCGCGCCGTTGAAGTCGTCGGACCAGGTCACCGCGCCGGGTGCGGCCGTGGCGGGGGCCTCGGTGGTCGCGGTGAGCGCGACGCTGAGCCCCACGCCGGCGATGGCGAGCGCGGCGATGGCGCGAATTCTGCGCACGGGGAGCCTCCCTGCGGTCTCGGATTGTCCCCGGACCTCGGCCCCGCCTCGGCGTACCAACCGGATGAGAAACTGTGAAGACACCGGGGAGATTGACAATTAACAATCTATTCACCGGTTTGAACAGTGTCAAGAGAGCGCTCTCCGGCCGCTGGATCGACGGGGCTAGCGCCGGCGCCCACCGGCGAGCCGCCCGAGCGGGCCGGCGCGCAGGCCCTCGCTGGTGAGCGCGTGATAGGCGATCATGACGATGATGCCGACCAACCCGAGTACGGGATCGACGAACCAGCCGAGCAGGCCGGCCAGCCCGTACAGGAGCAGCCCGGTGATCGGGCGGGCGCGCTGCGCGCGGGCGTGCGCGACGTCGACGCCGGACGCCAGCAGCGCCGGGTGGCGGTGCAGATAGCCGAAGAAGAGCAACCAGGGTGCGGACATCAGGGCCGCTGACGCGGCGTACAACGCCACGGCCGCCCGCTGGTCGGCGGTGTCGCCTTCGGCGAACGCGGAGGCCAGTACCGCGGTGGGGAACGGGATGATCACCGCGCCGAAGAGGATGCCGAGGTTGATCCAGTTGAGCGCCAGGGTGGTCCCGCTGATCAGTCGCAGCAGCGCGTGGTGGTTGAGCCAGATCACTCCGATGTAGGCGAAGGAGACCACGAACGCCAGGTAGGACGGGCCCTCGTGGCCGAGCGCGGTCAGCAGGTCGCCGTGGTGGTATTCCGGTACCCGCAGCTCCAGCACCAGCAACGTGATGACGATGGCGAACACCCCGTCGCTGAACGCCTTCACCCGGTCGGTCTCGGACATCCTGAGCCCGCCGTCAGGCGGCCCGGGCTCCTCTGCTGTGGCCATGGCGGCAGGCTATCCGCCGCGACGACCACGGGTGGCGCATTGTCCGATTCGGACGGCGCGTCGCCGCCCGGGCGTCGAACAGATGGGGCGCGCGGTCAGAGGATACTGTGTATTATACCGAGTATGCTAACTCGGAGTGAGGGAAGGTGAGCATCCGCCACGCCATGTTGGCGCTGCTCACCGAGGCACCGAAGTACGGTCTGCAACTCCGCCAGGAGTTCGAGGCGCGCACTGGCGAGGTCTGGCCGCTGAACGTCGGACAGGTCTACACCACCCTGCAACGCCTGGAGCGTGAGGGACACGTCGAGTCCGACGACGCCGAGCGCGACGGCGCGCAGAAGCGCTACCGGCTCACCGCCGACGGCGAGCGGGAGCTGCACACTTGGCTACGCACACCCCCGCACGCCGGGCCACCACCCCGTGACGAGCTCGTCATCAAGGTGCAGGTGGCGATGCGGCTGCCCAAGGTGGACGTGCACGAGATCCTGCAGGCCCACCGCCGGCGGACCGTCGAGGAGATGCAGCGCTACACCCACCTCAAGGCCGACGCGGAGCCCGAGGACCTCGGCCTCGGCCTGGTGGTCGACGCCGAGCTGTTCCGGCTCGAGGCGGTCGTCCGCTGGCTCGACGCGGCCGACGCCCGCCTGCGCAACCTGCCGCCGGCGCCCGCCGCCGCCGGCCCCACGCCGGACGCCGAGGGTGCCGCCGGCGCAGCCGCCGGGAAACGTGCCACCCGCTCGTCCGGCCAGGCCCGCGCGGCGGGAGCCCGACGATGAGCCCGGTGCTCAGCCTGCGGCAGGTGTCCAAGGTGTACGGCCACGCCACCGCCCCCGTACATGCCCTACGCGCCGTCGACCTCGACGTCGACGCCGGTGAGCTGGTCGCGGTCATGGGCCCGAGCGGCTCGGGCAAGAGCACCCTGCTGACCATCGCCGGAACCCTGGAGAAGCCCAGCTCCGGTCAGGTGACCATCTGCGGGTCCGACCTGTCCGCGCTCTCCGCGGACGCCACAGCCGGGCTTCGTCGCCGCTCGCTCGGCTTCGTCTTCCAGGATCTGAACCTGCTCGCCGGCCTCTCCGCCGTCGAGAACGTGGCCCTGCCGCTCGAGCTCGACGGCCTGGCCGCGCGTCCGGCGCGGGCCGCCGCGCTGCGGGTGCTGGCGGAACTGGGGCTGACCGATCGGGCCGCCCACTTTCCGGACGACCTCTCCGGCGGTGAACGTCAGCGGGTGGCGATAGCCCGGGCCGTGGTGGGCGACCGCCGGCTGCTGCTCGCCGACGAGCCGACCGGCGCCCTCGACGCGGCCAGCGGCGAGGGCGTCATGCGGATGCTCCGCGCGGCGTGCAAGCGGGGAATCGCCGGGGTGATGGTGACCCACGACGCCCAGCTCGCCTCGTGGGCGGATCGGGTGATCTTCATTCGCGACGGTCGGGTGGTCGACCAGACCGCACCGCCGGCCAGCCCCGACGCTCTGCTCACCCCGGATCCGACGTCGTGACCCCTTCGCTGAGGACGCCCCGAGCCCCGTCGGCCAGACCCGCCGGTGGCGGATTCCCGGCCCGTCGCGCGGTGATCCGCTGGGCGGTACGGCTGTTCCGCCGGGAGTGGCGCCAGCAACTGCTGGCCATCACCCTGATCACCGTCGCCGTCGTCGGCACCACCTTCGGCGCCGCGGCGACCTGGAACCTGGCGGCGTCGAGCGACGCGACCTTCGGCCGAGCCGACCAGCTCATGCGGTTCTCCGGCGACGACCCGGCCACCGGCGCCCGCATCGCCGCCGCCCGGGAGTGGTTCGGCACCATCGACGTGATCGGACACCGGCACGTGCAGGTGCCGGGCCGGTTCGACCCGGTCGACGTCCGGGCGCAGGACCCGGCCGGCGCGTACGGCGCACCGATGCTCGACCTTCGGCAGGGGCGTTACCCGGACGCGGCCGGCGAGGTGGCGGTGACCGATGGGGTGGCGCGGGCCCTGCGCGCCGAGATCGGCGCCCGGGTGCGGCTCGGCGACCGCGACCACCTCGTCGTCGGGGTGGTGGAGAACCCGGAGAACCTCACCGACGAGTTCGCCCTCACCGACGTGGCGCACGCCGACGCACCGCAGTCCGTCACCGTGCTCATCGCGGGCGACCGGAGCAGACTCGACGCCTTCCGGCAGACCATCGACGGACCCGTGGTGCGGGAGTCCCGGCCAGCCGCGGGCCGGACCGCGCTCACCGTCGCGGCGCTCGCGCTCGCCGCCGTCGGCCTGTTGCTGGTGTCGCTCGTGGCCGCCGCCGGGTTCGTGGTGCTCGCGCAGCGTCGACTGCGCCAGCTCGGCATGCTGGCGGCGATGGGCGCGACCCGCCGGCACCTGCGGCTCGTGGTGCTCGCCAACGGCGCCGCCGTGGGCGCGGTCGCGGCGATCTGCGGCACCGCCGGCGGTATCGCCGCCTGGCTGGTCACGGCCGGGTTCGTGGAGACCGCCGCCGGGCACCGGATCGACCGGTTCGACCTGCCCTGGGCGACGATCGGGGCGGGCATGCTGCTGGCCGTCGCCGCCGCGACCGCCGCCGCGTGGTGGCCGGCGCGGGCGGTCGCCCGTACGCCGATCATGAGTGCCCTGTCGGCCCGGCCACCGACGCCGCCGCCGGCACGGCGGACAGCCCTGGCCGCGCCGGTGCTGCTCGCGGCGGGCCTCACCGCGCTTGTGCTCTCCAACGGGTCGAACCCGCCGCTCGTGGTCGCCGGCAGCGTCTGCACCGCGCTCGGCGTCCTCTTCGTCGGCCCGCTGGCCATCCCGGCGTTGGCCGCGCTGCGCGGTCGCCTGCCGGTCGCGTCCCGGCTCGCCCTGGCCGATCTGGTCCGCTACCGGGCGCGTAGCGGTGCGGCGCTCGCCGCGATCAGCCTCGCGGTCGGCATCTCCGCCGCGGTCGTGGTGGGCTCCGCCGCCGCGGAGCACCGCGCCCGGGAGGCGGCCGGGCTGGGCGATCTCGCCGAGAGTCAGCTGCTGATCCGGATCGGCCAGCCCGTCCCGGTGATCCCGGAACGCACCCCGGCGCAGCTCGCCGACCTCGACGCCGGCACCGACACGATCGCGGCGGCCATCGGCGCGTCCACCGTCATCCCGTTGGACATGGCGGTGGTGGCTGACTACACCGATCCCGGTCAGGAGGGGGGACCGACCGGCCACCCGGCCGTCGAGATCGGTGCCCCGGCCCCGCCCGGCCGCTCGACCACGTCCCACCCGCTCTACGTCGCCAATCCCGGGCTGCTGGGGCTGCACGGCTTGGACGCCGCGGCGGTCGGTGCCGACGTCGACGTGCTCACCACCCGCACCGGGCAGCTCGAACTGGTGAACATCCCCGCCCGCGGGGTCCGGCCGACGGTCCGGACGCTGCCCGCGCTCGACTACTCCTCGATGCCGGCTTCGCTCATCACCACCGGCGCGCTCGACCGGCACGGCTGGCAGCCCGCGCGGGTCGGCTGGTTCCTGGCGACCGACCACCCGCTGACCGAGGGGGAGTTGGCCGCGGCGCAGGACCTGGCCGCCGGGGTCGGGCTCACCGTCGAGTCGCGCCGGGAACAGTCGTCGCTGACGGCGCTGCGGACGGGCGCGACGGCGGTCGGGGTGCTGCTCGCCCTCGGTGTCCTGGCGACGACCGTCGGGCTGATCCGGGGTGAGGCGGCGGCCGACCTGCGGACCCTGACCGCGACCGGCGCGCCGCGGCGGGTACGCCGCACGTTGACCGCCACCACGGCCGGCGCGCTCGCCCTGCTCGGTGCCGTCCTGGGGGTGGCCGGTGCCTACCTGGCCCTGGTCGGCGCGCTGCATCGCGACCTTGACCCGCTCGGCTCGGTGCCCGTCGCGCATCTCGCCGCGACGACCGGCGGGCTGCCGCTGCTGGCCGCCGCCGCCGGTTGGCTGCTCGCCGGCCGCCTGCCGGCGTCGTTCGCCCGTCGCGTCCTGGACTGAGCCGTCTGGCGAGCGGGTTCGGGCCCTGGGTGCCGCCCGGCGCGGCACCCAGGGATCCCGGGCCCCGTCGGCCCGCTCAGGCCACCGGTGCGGCGGCTCCGGTCGTACCGGAGAGCCGCTGGTGGGCACGGATCAGCTCGGCGTAGCGGTAGCCGCTGGCCTTGACCGTCCGCCGCTGGGTGGCGTAGTCGACGTGCACCAGGCCGAAGCGCTTGTCGTACCCGTACGCCCACTCGAAGTTGTCCAGCAGCGACCAGACGAAGTAGCCGGCGAGCGGGACTCCCCGGGCGACCGCGGCGGCGCAGGCGGCCAGGTGCTGCTCCAGGTGGTCGGTGCGCTCCTTGTCCTCCACGGCGCCCTCCGCGGTGACCTCGTCGTGCCAAGCGGAGCCGCTCTCGGTGACAATGATCTTCCCGGGCCGGTACTCCTCGCTGACCGCTACCAGCAGCTGCTCCAGCCCGGCCGGGTACATCTCCCAGCCCATCGCCGTCTCCACCGAGCCGGGCACCGGCACCTGCCGGGCGTGCGGCGGAGGACCGGCCGGATCGTCGGTCACCACCTGGCGGAAGTAGTAGTTCACCCCGAGGAAGTCGGTGGGCGTGGCGATCACCGCCAGGTCGTCGCCGCGCACCGGCGGCTCGACGCCGTACGTCTCGACCATGTCGGCGGGGTAGCCGCGCCCGTGCACCGGGTCCAGCCACCAGCGGTTGACGTGACCGTCCATCCGCCGGGCCGCCGCCACGTCCTCCGGCCGGTCCGACGCCGGCTCGATCGGGCTGAGGTTGAGCACCAGCCCGACCGAGGCGGGTCGGGCCGCGTTGGCCCGCACCGCCTGGGTGGCCAACCCGTGCCCGAGCAGCGTGTGGTGCGAGGTGTGCACCGCCCGGGTGAGATCGCGGTCGCCGGGGGCCATCCGGCCCTCCAGGTGCCCGATCCAGGAGACGCAGAGCGGCTCGTTGACCGTGTTCCAGTCGGTGACCCGGTCGCCGAGGCGGGCGGCGACGACCGCGGCGTAGTCGGCGAACGCCTCCGCGGTGGAGCGCTGCGGCCAGCCGCCGGCGTCCTGCAGGGCCTGCGGCAGGTCCCAGTGGTAGAGCGTGACGAACGGCCGGATGCCGTCGGCCAGCAGGCGGTCGACCAGCCGGTCGTAGAAGTCGAGCCCGGCGGCGTTCACCTGGCCGACGCCCTGGGGCAGCACCCGCGGCCAGGCCACCGAGAACCGGTACGCGTCGACCCCGAGGCGGCGCAGCAGCGTCATGTCCTCCGGCCAGCGGTGGTAGTGGTCGCAGGCGACCGCGCCGGTGTCGCCGTTGTCGACGTTGCCGGGGATCGCCGAGAAGGTGTCCCAGATGGACGGCGACCGCCCGTCGGCGTCGACGGCACCCTCGATCTGGTACGCCGCGGTGGCGACACCCCAGAGGAAGTCGGGCGGCAGCTTGGACAGGTCCGGCACGGGTTGGTTCTCCTTAGCGGTGGAATTGCTCACTTGACCGCACCGGCGGTCAGGCCGGCGACGAAGTAGCGCTGCAGCGCCAGGAAGCCGGCGACGACGGGCACACTGACCACCAGCGAGGCGGCCATCACCTGGTTCCAGTAGACGTTGAACTGGGTGGAGTAGCCCTGCAGGCCTACCGCCAGGGTGCGGCTGCCCTCGTCGGTCATCACCGAGGCGAAGAGCACCTCGCCCCAGGCGGTCATGAAGGCGTACACGGTGACCGCGACGACGCCCGGCACGGCGGCCGGCAGGATCACCCGGAACAGGGTCCGGAACGGGCCGGCGCCGTCGACCTGGGCCGCCTCGTCCAGTCCACGGGGGATGGAGTCGAAGTAGCCGACCAGCATCCAGATCGAGAACGGCAGCGAGAAGGTCAGGTACGTGATGACCAGGCCGGTACGGCTGGCGTACAGCTCGATCCCGGTGGCGTTGCCGAGGTTGACGTAGATGAGGAAGAGCGGCAGCAGGAAGAGGATGCCGGGGAACATCTGGGTGGAGAGCACGGTCACCGAGAAGAGCCCGCGGCCGCGGAACCGGTAGCGGCTCACCGCGAACGCGGCGAAGATCGCCACCGCCACCGAGCAGACCGCGGCGATGCTCGACACGATCAGGCTGTTCACCAGATAGCGGGCCAGCGGCACGGTGCTCCACATGTCGATGAACGGCTGCAACGTGGGCCGGCTGGGCCACCAGGTGAAGCCGTTCTGCACGTCCTGCAACGGCTTGGCCGCCGAGGTGACCATCACGTAGAGCGGGATGACGACGAAGAGGGTGAGCAGGGTCAGCACGATCCGCCGGCCCCAGCGCTCACCGGCGGTCTCACGCATGGTCCCTCCGGCGGTTCGTGATCAGCAGGTAGCCGGCCGAGACGACCAGCAGGAACAGCAGCAGCGCCACCGACATCGCCGAGCCGGACCCGAAGTCCCAGGTCTTGAAGGAGCTGCGGTAGATGTGGATGGAGATCAGGTCGGCCTGCTCCGGGGCGGAGCCGCCGAAGAGCACGTACGGGGTGTTGAAGTCGTTGAACGTCCAGAGGAAGAGCACCAGCACGAGGACCAGGTTGACCGGTCGCAGCATCGGCAGGGTGACCGAGCGCAGCCGCCGCCAGAACCCGGCGCCGTCGATCGCCGCCGCCTCGTACATCTCGCCCGGGACGTTCTGCAGCCCGGCCATCAGGCAGAGGAACGCGAACGGCCAGTTCCGCCAGACCGACACCACGAGCAACGACCAGAAGCTGTTGTCGCCGATCAGCCAGAACGGCCGCTCGTTCAGCAGCCCGAGCTGGTCGACCAGGACGTGGTTGACCAGGCCGGTGTCGCGCTGGAGCAGGAAGCTCCAGGTGATCACGGCGGTGTAGACCGGCAGCGCGTACGGGGTGAGGAAGAGCGCCCGCAGGATCGCCCGGCCCCGGAACGGCCGTTGCAGGACGACCGCGCCGGCCATCCCGAGCAGCCAGGCCAGCCCCACCGAGAGCAGGGTGTAGACCAGCGTGATCCAGAAGGAGTGCAGCAGCTCGCGGCCGGCGGCGCTGTTGAAGTCGAGCGTCGCCCGGTAGTTCTCCAGCCCGATGAACGGGGCGGTGGACCAGTTGCGGATCTGGAACTGGGTCAGCTCCAGCATGCTCATCCAGACCCCGACGACCATCGGGATCACGTGGATGGCGAGTTCCAGCACGATGGCCGGGGCGAGCAGCAGGTACGGCAGGAGCGAGCGCCGCGGGCGGCGGGGCCGCCGGGGGCGGTCGGGCGGTGTCGCGGCCCCGGGTTCGCGCCGGCGAGCCGCGCCCGGCGCGGTGGTGCTGGTTGCCATCAGGGTCCTTTCGAAGGTGGTGGCCGCGGCCGGGCCGGTCGAGCGCCCGGCCGCGGCCACCGATGACGCCAGGTCAGCGCATCTTCTGCTGCGCGTCGGTCAGCTTCTTCTTCACGGACTCCTCGGTGACCGGCTTGCCGCCGGCCGCGTCGGCGAAGAGCTCCTTGATGGCGGTGCCGACGAGGGTCTCGAACGTGCTCTCGTCCGGCACCTGGGGCAGCGGGGCGGCTGTGGTGCCCAGGGTCTCCTGGATCACCTTCTGCTCCGGGGCGGTGAACGCCGGGTCGGAGCCGGCGGTCTTCACCGCGGGCAGCGAGCCGTACGTCTTGTTGAGGATGGTCTGCTCCTCGTCGCTGGTCATGAACTTCACGAAGCTCAGCGACCCGTCCTTGTTCTTGGTGTGCTTGAAGATCGCCATGTTGATGCCGGCGACCATGCTGTTGACCTTCTTGCCGCCGGCCGGCGGGCTGGCCAGGAACGGCACCGGCGCGATGCCGTACGCGTCGGCGGCCATGTTCTGCGTCTTCAGGTTGGAACCGGCGGACTGCCAGAGCAGCATCGCGGCCTTGCCGTTGGCGAAGTCGGAGACCGACTGGTTCTGCGCGTACTCGGCGTTGCTCGGGTTGGTGATCTTGTCGGCGGCCATGAAGTCGACGTACCGCTTGATCGCCGCGACGTTCTGCGGGGTGTCGAAGGTCGGCTTGCCGGCCGAGTCGAACCACTCACCGCCGTACTGCTGGCTGAAGGTGAACGCGTGGTGGGCGTTCTCCGACGGGTTGGCCCCCTCGATCGCCAGGCCCCACTTGCCGCCGGTGGTCAGCTTCTTGCCGTACTCGGCGAGCTGCTCCCAGGTGGTCGGCGGCGCCGTGATGCCGGCGTCGGCGAACGCCTTCTTGTTGTAGTACAGGCTGTACGCCATGCTGTAGAGCGGCACGGCGGCCGGCGGCTTGCCGGAGGCGCCGGCGGCGGCGAGCGCGGCGGGCACGATCCGGTCCTTGCCGCCGACGGCCTGCAGGGTGGCGTCGTCGAACTCGACCAGCGCGCCGGTGGCCTGCAGCGATGCCGACCAGGTGTTGCCGATGTTCACCACGTCCGGGCCCTGGCCCGAGGTGGCGGCGGCGAGCAGCCGGTTGAGCAGGTCCGACCAGGGGACCACCTCAAGGTTGACCTTGATGCCGGTCTGCTTCTCGAACTTGTCCAGCTCCGGCTGGAGGGTGGCCTTGTCGGCCTCCAGGCTGGCGCCCTGGTTGCTGGCCCAGTAGGTGAGCGTCTTGGCGGAGCCGGCGTCGTCGCCGGAGCCGCCGCACGCGCTCAGCGTGGTGGCCGCCAGGACGGCGGCGGCGAATATCCCGAGGTGTCGTCTCGTCGACACGATCAGCCCTTCCGGTGCAGTGGTGGGAGTCCGCTGGCGCTGCCGTCGAAGGGGTGGGGGCGACGGGGTGGCCGGCCGGGCGGACGGGGTTCCGGGTGGCGTCGGCGGGAGTCCACCGGCGTTTCCCGGGAGTTACATCACGGCTTAATGAATGTCGTCATTAAAGTGGTTGTCCAGTGGGTCGTCAAGCACGGGGCGGTTAGAGTGCCTCGGACGACCGACGGGATCGAGGTGACGAGTGGAGCTGGCGCGAGCCACCAACCGGAGCGTCCGGCTGCGCAACCGGTCCGCCCTGCTGACCAAGCTCTTCCTCGACGGTCCGCTGACCCGGCAGGACCTGGTCCGCAGCACGGGCCTGAGCCAGCCGGCCGTGAGCAACGTGGTGGGCGACCTGATCGAGGAGGGGCCGGTCGTCGAGGCCGGCGTAGCCGAATCCGACGGCGGTCGGCCCAGCATGATGCTGCGGGTCGCGCCCCGGTTCGCGTTCGTGATCGGGGTGGACGTGGGGGAGACCCGGGTCCGGGTCGAGCTCTTCGACTTCGTGATGACGCAGTTGGCCAGCGTGGAGTACCCGCTCGACCCGGCCCGGACCGAGCCGGCCGTGGTCGCCGGGCATGTGCTGGCCGGGATCGACGCGGTGACCGGCGAGGCCGGTGTCGCCCCGGCCGACGTGCTCGGCGTCGGGATCGGGGTCTCCGGAGTGGTCGAGCAGGGCGCGCAGGCGGTGGTGCACGCCCAGGCCCTCGGCTGGGACCGGGTGCCGCTGGAGCGGTTGATCAGCGCCGGGACCGACCTGCCGCTGCACATCGACAACGGCGCCAAGACGCTCGGCCAGGCCGAGATGTGGTTCGGCGCCGGCCGGGGCGCCCGGCACGCGGTCTTCGCCCTGGTCGGCTCGGGGGTCGGGGCGGCCGTGGTGGCCGGCGGCGTCACCTACCGGGGCGCGTCCAGCAGCGCGGGGGAGTGGGGGCACACCACCCTGGTCTACGGCGGCCGACCGTGCCGGTGCGGAGCCCGTGGCTGCCTGGAGGCGTACGTCGGCGCGGAGGCGATCATCGAGCGTTACCGGGAGGCGCGCCGTGGCCGCCCGGTGCCCGGCGAGGACGAGGAGTCCCAGGTGGCCGCCCTGCTCGACGCCGCGGCGACGTCGGCCACCGCCCGTCGGGTGCTCGACGAGACGGCCGCCTACCTGGGCGCCGGGGTGGCCAACCTGATCAACCTGTTCAACCCGGAGCGGGTGGTGCTGGGCGGCTGGACGGCGATGGCTCTCGGTGAGCTGCTGCCCGCGGTCCGCGAGGCCGCCGGCCGGCAGGCGCTGCGCCAGCCGTACGAGCAGGCCTCGATCGAGTTGTGCCGGCTCGGCGTGGACGCGGTCGCGCTCGGCGCGGCCACCCTGCCCATCGCCCGGTTCCTCGGCGACGGCGGCGTGCGCCGCTGACCGCCGCCACCACCACCACTGCCGCCACCACCACTGCCGCTGCCGTAACCACTACGGCTGCCGTCACGGCTGCCGCGTGCCCTCGCCGAGGCGAATGAGCGGTGTCATCGCCCTCGGTCCAGAGCAGGCAAGGGCGTCTTCGCCGCTGTCGAACTGCTCCAGATATGAACATCCCCCTGCCTGTCCGCCCACGGCGCCGGTGATGTCGGCGACCTTGGCGCGGTGACGTTCGGCACCCGCGGCGGGGAGGGAAGCGGGCGGCGGTGTGGGGAAGTGGCAGCGGCGGCGGGCGGCGGGACGGGAAGCGGGCAGCGGGAGCCGGGAGGGGCAGCGGCAGCGGCCGGCGGGACGGGGAAGTGGGTGGTTCATATCTGGAGCAGTTCGACAGCTCCGGTGACCCGTAAGTCTCCGCCGAGGTCGTCCGGCGGTGGTCGGTGCGAGGGTATGGCACGGGTCGTCTATGACCGACCTTCGGGATAAATAACAGTGTTATAGATCGATGTCTTGACGGCGTCGCAACCCCGCCGTAACACTCCTACGAGAGCGCTCTCCGACCCGCGGCGTCGCCCCCGGCAGCACCACCCGGCGCCCCGTGGTCGTGCTCGAAACCCTTCCCGTCGCGCCCGGCGTCCGCAGCCCCCTATCGACAGGCAAAGTCATGACATCACCCGCAATATCCGTACGCTCGGCAGCGCGCCGGCGACCCGCGGTCCGGCGCCTGCTCATCGGGCTGACCGTGGCCCTGGTCGCGGCGCTCAGCCCGGCCGTCGCGGCGCCGGCACAGGCCGCACCGACGCTGCTGTCGCAGGGCCGCCCGGCCACCGCGTCGTCCACCGAGAACGCCGGCACCCCGGCCGCCGCCGCGGTGGACGGCAACACCGGCACCCGCTGGTCCAGCGCGTTCAGCGACCCGCAGTGGCTCCAGGTCGACCTGGGCGCCCGGGCCACCCTCAGTCAGGTGACCCTGGTCTGGGAGGGCGCCTACGCCCGCGCGTTCCAGCTGCAGACCTCCGACGACGGGGCCAGCTGGACCACCATCTGGTCGACCACCACCGGCGTCGGCGGCACGCAGAACATCAACGTCACCGGCGCCGGCCGCTACGTGCGGATGAACGGCACCGCCCGGGGCAGCGCATACGGCTACTCGCTCTGGGAGTTCCAGGTCTACGGCGAGACCGGCGGCACCACCCCGACCTGCGGCAGCACCAACGCCGCCCAGGGCCGGCCGGCCACCGCCTCCTCCACCGAGAGCGCCGCGCTGGCGGCCTCGGCCGCGGTGGACGGCAACACCGGCACCCGCTGGGCCAGCGTGGCCAGCGACCCGCAGTGGCTCCGGGTCGACCTGGGCAGCACCCAGTCGATCTGCCGGGTGGTGCTGAACTGGGAGGCCGCCTACGCCCGCGCGTTCCAGGTGCAGACCTCCGCCGACGGCTCCGCCTGGACGACGATCTACAGCACCACCACCGGCACCGGGGGCTCGCAGACCCTCGACGTCACCGGCAGCGGCCGGTACATCCGGATGAACGGCACGGCGCGGGGCACCGCGTACGGCTACTCGCTCTGGGAGTTCCAGGTGAACACCACCGGCGGCGGGACCGTGGACCCGGTGCCACCGACCGACCCGCGCAACCCGAACCTCGGGCCGAACACCTTCGTCTTCGACCCGAGCACCCCGACGTCGACCATCCAGAGCCGGCTGAACACCCTCTTCGCCCAGCAGGAGCAGAACCAGTTCGGCCCGCAGCGCTACGCGGTGCTCTTCAAGCCGGGCACCTACACCGCCGACGTCAATCTCGGCTTCTTCACCCAGGTCGCCGGGCTCGGCATGAGCCCCGACGACGTGAACCTCAACGGGCACGTCCGGGTGGAGGCGTTCTGGATGGGCGGCAACGCCACCCAGAACTTCTGGCGCGCCGCCGAGAACCTGTCGGTCACCCTGCCCGCCGGGGTGAGCGTGGAGCGGTGGGCGGTGTCGCAGGCCGCGCCGTACCGCCGGATGCACCTGCGCGGCGCGCAGAACCAGATCCAGCTCTGGAACGGCGGCGACGGCTGGTCCAGCGGCGGCCTGATGGCCGACACCCGGGTTGACGGCCTGGTCGTCTCCGGCTCGCAGCAGCAGTGGTACTCGCGCAACAGCGAGTTCGGCAACGGCTGGACCGGCTCGGTGTGGAACATGGTCTTCCAGGGCGTCACCGGGGCGCCGCCGCCGAGCTTCCCGAACCCGTCGCACACCGTCATCCCGCAGACCCCGCAGGTGCGGGAGAAGCCGTTCCTCTACGTCGACGGCACCGGTGAGTACCGGGTCTTCGTACCCGCGCTGCGCACCAACTCCACCGGCACCAGCTGGTACGGCAAGACCCCGGCCGGCTCGTCCATCTCGCTGTCACAGTTCTACGTGGTGCAGCAGGGCACCAGCGCGGCCGCCATCAACGCGGCCCTGGCCCAGGGCAAGCACCTGCTCTTCACCCCTGGCGTGCACCACGTCACGGAGCCGATCCAGGTCAACCGCCCCGACACGGTGATCCTCGGCCTCGGCCTGGCCACCATCCAGGCCGACAACGGCGCCGTGGGCATGCGGGTGGCCGACGTGGACGGAGTGAAGGTGGCCGGCATCATGTTCGAAGCCGGCACGACGAACTCGCCGGTGCTGATGGAGGTCGGCCCGGCAGGGTCGGCGGCGAGCCACGCCGCGAACCCGACCTCGCTGCACGACGTGTTCTTCCGCATCGGCGGGCCGCACGTCGGCAAGGCCACCAACACGCTGACCGTCAACAGCGACAACGTGATCGGCGACCACATGTGGCTGTGGCGGGCCGACCACGCCGCCGCCGGCGTACCCACCGGGTGGACGCTGAACACCGCCGACACCGGCCTGACCGTCAACGGCGACAACGTGACCATGTACGGACTCTTCGTGGAGCACTACCAGAAGTACCAGACCGTCTGGAACGGCAACGGCGGCCGGACGTACTTCTACCAGAACGAGATGCCGTACGACCCGCCGAACCAGGCGGCCTGGATGAACGGCGCGACCCGGGGCTACGCCGCGTACAAGGTGGCCGACGGGGTCACCAGTCACCAGGCATGGGGCACCGGTAGCTACTGCTACTTCAACGTCAACCCCGCGGTGGTCGCCGACCGGGCCTACGAGGTGCCGACCAATCCGAACGTGCGGTTCACCAACATGGTGACCGTGTCACTCGGCGGCGTCGGCACCATCAACCGGGTGATCAACAACACCGGTGGGACGGCGAACGCCGCCAACCAGCAGGTGTATCTGACCACCTACCCGTAACCAGCGCACCGCATCGACGGGCCCGGCGGGCATTGTGGCCGGGCCCGTCGGCCGTGCCGCTCGGCCGGCAAGCGTCGGGTACGCGACTGCGCCGGTGCGCCGACGATGATCGCCAGGCAGGTGTGCGGGCATCGACGGTCCTATACTGTGCGTACCGGTCGTGGAACCCGTGAGCGGAGGCGGGCGTGCCACTCTTCTTCCTGAGCTACGCCCAAGACGACAACCGCAACGGTCACGTGCAGGACTTCTTCAACCACCTCCGCGACGCGGTCGCCGGCCTGGCCGGCGTCGGTTGGGACGAGGCCGGGTTCATCGACGGTCAGATGCCGCTCGGCACCACCTGGTCGCAGGAGCTGGCCGACGCGCTCTCCAGCAGCGCCTGCCTGATCGCGCTCACCTCACCGCACTACGTGGTCAGCGACTACTGTGGACGCGAGTTCCGGGTCTTCGCCGACCGCATCGACGAGCACGAGCGGCAGTTCGAGGTACGCCCACCGGCGCTGGTGCCGATCCGGTGGATCCCCTGCGACCGCCTGCCGCGGGTGATCACCGGCTTCCAGTACCGCAACTTCCTGGCCGACTCCGTCTACGCCGAGGACGGCCTGCTCACCCTCAAGCAGCGCCACCGTCACCACGACAAGTACCACGACTTCGTCGACGCGCTGGCCAAGCACATCGTGCGTACCGCCAAGGCGCACACCCTGCACCGCCCCGCGCAGCGACCGGTGCTGGCGAAGGTGACCAGCGCCTTCGACGAGCCGGCGCAGCCCCGGACGGAGTCCGGACCGGTCCCGGCCAGCCACACCCCGCGGGCGACCAGCGTCCGGCACGTCTACTTCGTGCTCGCCGCCGGCAGCTCGGCGGAGCTGGTCGGCACCCGTCCCGGCGCGGAGGACCGCTACGGCGCGGTGGCCCGGGACTGGCGGCCCTACCAACCCGAGCTGCCGGTGCCGATCGGCAGCTGGGCCGGCGCCATCGCCACCACCAAGCGTTACGGCTGGACGGTCGAGGACGCCACCGACCTCGCCGCGGTGCGGGAGTGGGCCCGCGAGCACAACCAGATCGTCGTGCTGGTGGTCGACGTCTGGTCCGCCGATCTGCCCCGCTACCAGCTCACCCTGATCAGCCACGACCGCGAGGTCGACTCGGTCGCGCCGGTGCTGGTGCCCTGGACGGCGGCCGACGACGCCGCGGCCGGCGGCAACCGGCGGATGTGGGACACCCTGGCCCGGATACTGCCGCACCACGTGCTGCGCAACGACCGGGAGGTGTGGCGCACGGAGATCCCCAGCTCGGCGCGGTTCCAGGAGGAGCTGGAGGACGTGCTGGTGGTGGCGCAGGGCCGGATCTACCGCACGGGCACGGTCTACCAGGAGCCGCCCTCCGACGGCCCCGGGCAACGCCCGATCCTCGAAGGTCCCTAGGGGAGGCAGGCCATGGCGGGAAACGAGGCGGCACGCGGCCAGATCGTCACGTTCTACTCGTACAAGGGTGGCACCGGGCGGACGATGGCGCTGGCCAACATGGCCTGGATCCTGGCCAGTCAGGGCCTGCAGGTGCTGGTGGTCGACTGGGATCTCGAGTCGCCCGGTCTGCACCGCTACTTCCATCCGTTCCTGCGGGACAAGGAGCTGCGGGCGACCCCCGGTGTGATCGAGATGATCTGGGATTACTCGGTCGCCACCATGCAGCGCAACCGGGACGAGGACTCCCAGGAGCTGCTCGCCGGGCATGCCAAGATCCAGCGGCGGGCGGTCTCTCTGAACTGGGAGTTCAGCCACGGCGGTGTGATCGACTTCGTGGCCGCCGGCCAGCAGGACTCGGCGTACTCGCGGCTGGTGAGCACCTTCGACTGGGCCAACTTCTACGAGCGGCAGGGCGGCGCGGCCTTCATCGACGCCGTCCGCGCCCAGATGCGCGCCGAGTACGACGTCGTCCTCGTCGACAGCCGCACCGGCCTGAGCGACGTGGCCGGCATCTGCACCGTGCAGCTGCCCGACATCGTGGTCAACTGCTTCACCATGTCCACCCAGAGCATCCGCGGCGCGGCGGCGGTGGCCCGCTCGATCCGGTCGCAACGGCCGGAGGATCCGCCGCTGCTGCTGCCGGTGCCGATGCGGGTGGAGGACGCCGAGCTGCGCAAGCTGGAGACCGGGCGCGACCTGCTCCGGGCCGAGTTCGCGCCGTTCCTCGACCACCTCTCCGACGCCGCCGCCGCACGCTACTGGAACACCATCGAGGTGCCCTACCGTACCTTCTACGCCTACGAGGAGATCCTCGCCGCGTTCGGTGACCGCCCCGAGCAGGGCGGCACCCTGCTCGCGGCGTACGAGCAGCTCACCTCGGTGGTCACCGGCGGGCGGGTGACCCGGCTGGAGCCGATGCCGGAGGAGGACCGGCGCCGCCTGCTGGCGGAGTTCGAACGCTCCCGGCTCAGCGCCGAGCAGAGCGTGCTGGTCGCCTACGCCGCGGCGGACCGGCTCTGGGCGGAGTGGATCGGCGACCAGTTGGAGGAGGCCGGGCTGCGGGTCGACCGGCGCGCGCTGGACGTGCCGCTGGGTGCCGGTGGGCGGGCCGAGCTGGACCGCGCGGTCGGCGCCGCCAGCCGGGTGCTCGCCGTGCTCACCCGACACTTCGCCGCCACCCCGCTCGCCGCCGACACCTGGAAACTCGCCGCCAGCCGGGATCAGATCACCGGCGGCGTGCTGGTGCCGCTGCGGGTGGACGAGGCACGGCTGGCCACTCCGTACAGCGACCGGGCGCCGTTCGAACTGACCGACGTGGACCCCGCGACGGCGCGGGCCCGGCTGCTGGAGGTGGCCGGCGCGCCGGTGGTCGCCGGCGGCCGCCCGGTCGGGCGCTTTCCGGCGGTGTTCCCCCCGGTGTGGAACGTCCGCCAGCACGGCACCCCGTTCGTCGGCCGGTCCGGGCAGCTCGAGGCGCTGCGCGACCGGCTGACCGCGTCGTCCGACGCCGGCCTGCAGGTCATCCACGGCCTGGGCGGGGTCGGCAAGACCCAGCTCGCCGCCGAGTACGCGCTGCGCTTCGCCCGCGACTACGACCTGGTCTGGTGGATCCCGGCCGACAGCGAGGAGCGGATCCGCGGCGGCCTGGCCGACCTCGCCGAGGCGATGGGCCTGGGCGTGGGCGGTGGGGGCGAGGCGGTCCGCCGGGTGCTCGACGCGCTGCGCCGGGGCGGCGCCGACCGGCGTTGGCTGATCGTGCTCGACAACGCCGACGAGCCGACCCGGGCCACCCGCGCGCTGATCCCGCAGGGCCCGGGGCACGTGCTGCTCACCACCCGCGACCAGAGCTGGAGCGAACACGCCACCGCGACCGAGCTGACCGTCTTCGACCGGGCCGAGAGCGTGCAGCTGCTGCGCGACCGGGTACGCGGCCTCACCGACGACGAGGCCACCCAGGTGGCCGAGAAGCTCGGCGACCTGCCGCTCGCGGTCGAGCAGGGCGCGGCGTACCTGCGGGCCACCGCGCTGCCGGTCGAGCAGTACCTCGCCTCGCTGGACACTCCCGGCCTGCTGCGCATCCTGGAGGGGCGGCAGTCCGCCGGCTACTCCAAGGCGCTGGCCGCGACCTGGCTGGTCACCCTCGGCCAGCTGCGCCAGGAGAAGCCGGCCGCCGCGCGCCTGCTGGAGCTCTGCTCCTTCTACGCGCCGGAGCCGATCCCGGTCGCCATGCTCACCGGCGAACGGTTCGCCGCCTTCATGGCGCCGTTCGACCCGACGCTGACCGACCCGATCCTGCAGGGGCTGGTCACCGGCGAGCTGGGCCGCTACGGGCTGGCCCAGGTCGACGCGGAGAACAACACCGTCCGCATCCACCGGCTCGTCCAGCTGGTCATCCAGGACCAGCTCGACGACCCGGAGGACGCCCGGTTGCAGGCCCAGCTGCTGCTCGCCGCGGCCAGCCCGCGCGACCCGGACAAGCCGGCGAACTGGCAGCGGTACGCCGAGCTGTGGCCGCACGTCCGCCCGTCCGGGCTGCACGCCTCGACCGCCGACGAGGCCCGCCAACTGGTCGCCGACACCGTGCGCTACCTCTACCGGCGCGGCGACTACGAGACCAGCCGGGCACTCGCCGAGGACGCGCTGGCCCACTGGCGCGACACCGACGAGGACGACCCGACCACCCTGCGGATGCGGTTCCACCTGGCCAACGTGCTGCGCGCGCAGAGCCACTTCGACCTGGCGTACGCCATCGACCAGGACGTCTACGAGCGGCAGCGCCGGATCTTCGGCGAGGACCACCTCTACACCCTGATGACCGCCCGCAGCCTCGGCGCGGACCTGCGCGCCCAGGGCCGCTACCACGACGCGGAGGCGCGGGACCGGCTCACGCTCGAGCTGAGCATCCGCAGCTTCGGCGAGGACAGCGGCCGCACCCTCACCGCCGAGAACAACCTGGCGGTGTCGCTGCGGCTGGTCGGGGACTTCCGCGGCGCCGTACAGCTCGACCAGCACATCCACGAGCGCCGGCGGGACCGGTTCGGCGAGGAGGACCCGTCCACCCTCGCCTCGGCCAGCAACTACGGCCGAGGGCTGCGGGACACCGGCGAGCTGTGGCGCTCGCACTCCGTGCTGCACCGCACCTACGCCGTCCAGCAGAAGGTCATCGGCCCCGACCATCCGGAGACCCTGCGTACCGCCAAAGACCTGGCGCTCACCCTGCGCCAGCTCGGCCGGTTCGCCGACGCGCACCGGCTGATCGAGCGGACGGTGGTGCGTTACCAGCGCACCCTCGGCGGCGACCACGCCGACACCCTGTCCGCGGAGATGGCGCTGGCCACCACCTGGTCGGCGGTGGGTGACAACCAGACCGCCGTGCGGATGGCCCGGCGGCTGCGCGACGGCTACAACGAGGTGCTCGGCGAGACGCACGCGATCACCCTCGCCTGCCTGAACAACCTCGCCGTCCTGCTGCGCAAGCAGGGCGACCACCTCCAGGCCCGGGAGCTCGCCGAGCGGGTCCGCGACGAACTGCTGGCCAGCCTCGGCGAGCGGCACCCGCACACCCTGCTGGCCACCCTCAACCTGGCCAACGACCTGTTCGCCCTCGGCGACCGGGAGTCCGCCCTGTTGCTCGACACCACCGCCTATGTGGAGCTGACCCGGGCGCTCGGCGCCGACCACCCGGACACCCTCTCCGCCTCGGTCAACCTGGCGCTGAGCCGGCTGGCCAGTGAGAGCGAGGCGGACGCCGGCCGGGCCCTCTACGACGAAGCGTTCGGGCAGTTGGTGCAGGTCTTCGGCGGGGACAATCCGCGAGTGGTGCAGGCCCGTCAGCGTGAGCGCTCGAACGCCTACATCGAACCGGCCCTGCTCTGACCACGCGGCTGGCTCGGGCGCGCCCGGGAATCGCGGTCAACCGGCGTCGGGCGCGGTGGTTCCGGCCAGCCAGCCGGCCAGGGTGAGCGGGTCGGCGTCGGGCAGCGCCCGGCAGAGCGCGCGGACCAGATCGGGCCGGCTGGTCAGGGCCCGGGCCGCTGCCGGCTGGCCGCCGCGCCGGGCGGCGAGGGCCAGCCCCACCCAGGCGTCCACGTCCCCGGGGTCGGCGGCCAACCGTTTGCGGTAGCCGGGCAGCGCTCCCGCCGGGTGTCCGGCGGCGTACGCCTGGTCGGACGGGTCCAACTCGGAAGGATCGCCGGACGGGCCGAGCAGCCGACGCCGGACCGCTGCCTCCGGGCCGCTGCCGGTGGTCAGCGCCGGGCGGGCGGCAGCGGGCGTGATCGTCGCCGTCGGCCGGCCCGCTGGCCGGGGCCGGCCCCGCCGCCAGGCCTCCGCCAGCCGGTGCACGTCGTCGGGGTCCGGGGTCAGGTTGGTCAGGCCCCAGCGCAGGGCGCCGCCGTCGGCCACGTCCCGTACGGCCGCCTCGACCCGAGCGTCCACCGGGGAGTCCCCCGGGTCCTGCCAGCGGTGCAGGGTGGCGGCCATGCCGGCGACGAAGGCCCGCCCCGCCGAGGTCAGCTCGGCGCAGCCGGTCAACTGCCCGACCGCCCGGGCGGTCTGCTCCCGCCAGTACGCGTACTCGAACGCGGCGGTGACCCCGTCGTGCCGGCGGCAGCGCCACACCTCGGCGACCCCCAGGTGCGCGTACGCGCCCTGAAGCAGGGCGCCGACCGGGCGCGGGTCGAGCCGCCACGGTGCCCGGTAACGTGCCGGCCCGCCGGGGTCGTGCAACGGCAGCAGGTCGAGCAGCGCACCGAGCTTGGTGTGCTGGAGTTCGTGCACCAGCAGCAGCGCCAGGGTCTGCGGGTCGGCCGGCACGGAGAGCGCGATGGCGCCCAGCGCGTCCCGGCTGGTGGCGCTGACCGGGTTGCCCGACGGTGGGGGCTCCAGCGGCACCAGCGAGCGCAGCAGCACGCCCAGCCCGTCGGCGTGCTCGGGCAGGTGGGCGTTGATCCATTCCCACGCCTGGCCGGTCAGCCGGGTCAACCGGTCCGCCGCCGCGTCGTCCAGTCGGGACGCCGACGGCCGGTGGTACTGCTGCCGCCACGGATCCTGGTCGTCGAGGAGCACCTCCCGTGCCCCGCCGAGGGGAATCCGCCGGGCGGGCGACCACGCGCCGTCCACGTGGACCCGGCCGCTCCGGCCGCCGGCCGCCGCGACCAGCCCGACGTCGCGAACCGGATCGCGTTGGGCGCGGATCGACAGGCCGTCCGCCGCGCCGCGGAGGCACACGACGCCGGGGGCGAGGCCGGCCGCCGCGCCGAGGGTGGGCAGCAGCAGTGTGCCGTCGGGGCACGGCAGGGCCAGTTCGAAGGTCAGCCCGGCCCGGACGGCCGCCGCGGCGGAGAGCGTGGCCAGGTAACCGGCGTCGGCGCTGCCGCCGAGCGCCGCGCGGGCCCAGCCGGCGACCGGCGGGTGGGCCAGCACCTCGGCCACCGCGGCCGGGGCGGTCTCTTCGGCCCGGGTGAGTAGGGCCAGGCTCTGCCGGACCAGCGGCTGGTCGACGGAGGCCCGGGCGGCGGCGACGGTCAGCAGCCGGCGTCGGCCGAGCTGCCCACCGCGCAGCACGTCGAGGGTGGCTGGGTCGCCGTGGCCGGCGGCCAGCCCGGCCAGCTGCCCGGGGGAGAGCACGGCCACCGGCTACCGCCCGGCCGGCACCCGCGCCGGCCGCGCACTGTCCGGCGTGCCGCCGGGCGTCTGCGCCCTGCCCGGCGTGCCGCCGGCCGGCCGCGCCCTGCCCGACGTGCCGCCGGCCGTCGGCGGGCCATCGCCCACGGCGCCGCTCGCCGGGGTGAGGACGGGCGGCGCGATCCGCCGGTGCAGCGCGTCGACGTCGGCGGCGACCACGGAGCGCACGTGCCGGATCAGCCGGTACAGGTCCGGGCAGTAGACCGACGGGTGGGCGAAGCCGGCGCCGGCGCGGAAGCGGTGCGCGTAGAGGCCGCCGCCGCAGGCGCTGACCACCGGGCAGGCCCGGCAGGTCGGGGCGAGCGCGGCCGGGCCGGTCGGTCGGCCGGCCAGCGACGGATGCCGCAGCGCCTCGTCGAAGGAGTGTCGGAAGACGTCGTAGCCGGTGCGCATCGACTCCTCGGCGGTGGTCTTCAGCGTGTCGGTGCCCTCGATCGTGCCGTCGGTCTCGATGGTCATGATGTCCGGCTCCGCGCCGCCGAGCGCCTGCGTACCGCTGCGACCGCCGAGCACCAGCGCGATCAGCGACTCGAACAGCCGGATCCCGGTGCGCCGTGGCGTCTCGCGGTACCAGCGGTCGAAGACGGCGATCAGCCACTCGCCGTACGGGGCGTCCGTGCCGCCCGGGCGGCGCCCCGGTGGGGGCTGCGACCAGTTGCCGTGCGGCAGCAGCAGGTCCAGCCGGGGCGGGGCGAACTCCAGCAGCGCCTCGTAGACCCGGACCGGGTCGTTGGCCAGGTCGACCGTGCAGAGCAGCCCCGCGTAGCGGGCGCGGTGCTCGGGTCGGGCCAGCAGCCGCAGCGCTCTCGCCACCTCGGCGTGGCTGCCCCGCCCGTCGGCGTGCCGGCGGTGCCGGTCGTTGGCGGCCGAATCGCCGTCCAGGCTCACCCCGACGTCGACCCGGTGGGTGCGGAAGAGGTCGAGGAAGGTCTCGTCGAGCAACACCCCGTTGGTCTGCACCCCGACGTCCAGGCTGGTGTCGGCGGGCATCGCGGCGCGCAGCGTCCGTACCGTCCGGTCGATCACCGTCGGCCCGGCCAGCAGCGGCTCCCCGCCGTGCAGCACGACCCGGACCCGCTCGGTGCGGTGCCGCGCGACGTGCGCGGCCAGCCGGTCGGCGATCCGGTCGACGGTGCCCGGCCCGATCACCCGGGGTCGTTCCCGCCACCCCTGGTCGGCGTTGCGGTAGACGTAGCAGTGGTCGCACGCGAGGTTGCAGCGGCTGTGCAGCTTGAGCACGAGCTGGCGTACCCGGGGCGCCGGGCCCTCGTCGGGCCCTGCCGGCACGTCGGCGGCACGGTCAGGGCCGGGCCGGGTGGCCGACGGCAGCGCGTCGGCGGGCATGGTCAGAAGCTCGACTCGAACGCCGACACGTCGCCGGGTCGGCCCGGGTCGTCACCGGTGACGAGGGTGCCCAACACGTGGGCGAGCACACCGTCACCGGCGCCGGCCAGCAGATCGGCGAGGGGCACGTCGCCGAGCTGCACCAGCGCGGCGCCGGGGCTTACCGGCGCGGGCAGCTGGTCGTGGTCAGCCACCGTGGACCGTTTCACGGTCGGTGTCCCGCACCTGGGTCAGCGCTGCGCTCACTCCGCCTTTCTACACCATCGGAGCCGGCCCGGACGGCTCGACACCGCAGCCCCACCGGACCCGCGCCCGCACCGGTCATCGGCGTGCCGGCGCGCCCGGCCCGGCCCGGCGTCGATCTCGCCAACGGCCGGAAATTCCTGCTCCGGGCCTGTCGATTCCGGTCGGCGGCGTTCGTGTGGAGGATGAGAGGTCGGCGAGGGCCGGCCGCCGTGCGAGGAGGAAGACATGGCGCAGTACCTGCTCAGCATCTACGAGCCCGCGGGCGACGGGCTGCCCGACCCGGAGTTCCTGGACACGGTGATGCGCGAGCTCGGGGTGATCCGCGAGGAGCTGGCGGCCACCGGGTCGTGGGTCTTCGGGCAGGGCCTGCACGCGCCGGAGACGGCCACCGTGCTGCGCCCGCGTGACGGCGAGGTGCTCGTCACCGACGGACCGTTCGTCGAGGGCAAGGAGTATCTCGGCGGGTTCACCATCATCGACGTGCCGGATCTCGACGCGGCGCTGGAGTGGGGCCGGCGGTACGCGCTGGCGACCACCCTGCCCATCGAGGTGCGCCCGTTCCAGGGCTGAGCGGTGGGTGACCGCGAGCCGGCCGACGTGGCGGCGGTGTTCCGCGCCGAGTACGGCCGGGCGGTCGCCGTGCTGACCCGCCTCCTCGGCGACCTCGACCTCGCCGAGGAGGCGGTCCAGGACGCGTTCACCGTGGCGGTGCGGCGATGGCCGCAGACCGGGCCGCCGCCCAGCCCGGCCGGCTGGATCATCACCACGGCCCGGAACCGGGCCATCGACCGGCTGCGCCGGGAGGCGTCCCGGGCCGACCGGCACGCCCAGGCGGCCCTGCTGCACGCCCCGACCACGCCCGCCGAGGAGGGACCGGTGCGCGACGACCGGCTGCGTCTGATCTTCACCTGCTGCCATCCGGCGCTCGCCCCGGCGGCCCGGGTGGCGTTGACCCTGCGGCTGCTCGGCGGGTTGAGCACCGCCGAGATCGCCCGCGCCTTCCTGGTGCCCGAGCCCACCATGGCGCAGCGCCTGGTCCGGGCCAAGGCCAAGATCCGGGCGGCCCGGATCCCGTACCGGGTGCCGCGCGACGCCGACCTGCCGGAGCGACTGCACGCCGTGCTCGCGGTGCTCTACCTGATCTTCACGGCGGGGCACACCGCCAGCTCGGGGCAGCGGCTGGTCCGCGACGAGCTGTGCGCGGAGGCGATCCGGCTGGCCCGGCTGCTGGTCGAGCTGATGCCGGACGAGCCCGAGGCGCTCGGGCTGCTCGCCCTGATGCTGCTGACCGAGGCGCGGCGCGGCGCGCGTACCACCGACGAGGGCGACCTGGTGCCGCTGCCGGAGCAGGACCGCGGCCGCTGGGACCGCGAGCTGGTCGTCGAGGGGCAGGCGCTGGTGCGCCGCTGCCTGCGGCGTGACCGGCCCGGCCCGTACCAGATCCAGGCCGCAATCGCCGCGGTGCACAGCGACGCGGCGCGGGTCGCGGAGACCGACTGGGGTCAGATCCTCCAGCTGTACGACCAGTTGACGGCGCTCGACCCCGGGCCGGTGGTGGCGCTGAACCGGGCGGTGGCGCTGGCCGAGGTGGCCGGCCCGGCGGCGGCGCTGGCCGCCGTGGAGCCGCTCGACCTGGCCGGCTACCACGTGTTCCACGCGGTCCGCGCCGACCTGCTGGTCCGACTCGGTCGGTTCACGGAGGCCGCCGCCGCGTACCGGACGGCCGCCGCCGCGACGCTGAACGCGGCCGAGCGGGCCTTCCTGACGGCTCGGGCCCAGCGGCTGGCCTGATCCGGCCCGGGCCCGATCGCGGCGGCGTTTGCCGGTCGGGGCGGCGGGAACGCGGGTGGCGCCGGAGTGCGGCGCCCCGGGGCGCCGCCCGACGAAACGGACGCCGACGCACATGACCTACCGGCCGACAGTCGCCACCGCGGTGCCCGAGCTGACCACGTTGACCCTCGGCGTGGAGGAGGAATTCCTGTTGCTCGACCCCGAGACGGGGGAGAACCTGCCGGTCGCCGACCGGGTGCTGACCGCGCTGCCCGGCCCGGCCCGGGACCAGAGCCGGCAGGAGTTCCGGCACAGCATGGTCGAGATGGTCACCCCGGTCACCGCCGACCTGGCCGAGCTGCGCGCCCAACTGGTGGCGCTGCGCCGCTCCGCCGCCGAGGCGGCCGAGGCGGCCGGGGCCCGGCTGGTCGCTGTCGGCGCGACGCCGCTGCGCGAGCCGCACCGGACGGTGCCGGACAAACCGCGGTACCACGCGATGTCCCGCCGATACGGGCCGGTGGCGCACGATCCCGCGGTCTGCGGCTGTCACGTGCACGTCGGGGTGCCCGACCGCGAACTGGCCGTGCAGGTCTGCAACCACCTGCGGCAATGGCTGCCGGTGGTGCAGGCGATCACCACCAACTCGCCGCTGCACGACGGCGCCGACACCGGGCACGCCAGCTGGCGGGGGATGCAGCTGGAGCGCTGGCCGAGCATCGGCCCCACCCCGTACTTCGCCTCCGCCACCGACTACGACCGCACGGTGGACGAGCTGATCGCCGCCGGCATCATGCTCGACGCCGCGATGGTCTACTGGTACGCCCGGCCGTCCCCCGCCTATCCGACGGTGGAGATCCGGGTCGGTGACGTCTGCCCGACCGTCGACGACACCGTGCTCGTCGCCGCGCTGGTGCGCGCGCTGGTCGCCACGGTGCTCGACGACGTCCGGGCCGGGATCCTCGCCCCGCCCGTGCGCGACTGCCTGGTCTCCGCCGCGCACTGGCGGGCCGCCCACGACGGCCTGGACGGTGACCTGATCGATCTGCGCGCCGGTGGCGCCCGGCCGGCCTGGGCGCTGGTCGACGAGCTCTTCGCCACCGTCACCCCCGCGCTGGTCCGCCACGGCGACCTGGCGTACGTGGTCGCCCAGCTGGCCCGGCTGCGGGACGAGGGCACCGGCGCGACCCGGCAACGCCGCATCCTCGAGCGCACCGGCGACCTGCGCGCCGTCCTCGCCGACCTCGCCGCCCAGACCCGCGGCTGACGCACGCCTCGTCGCCCCGGCGCCCCGTCAGTCAGCGGATGCTGTGTGCCTGGAGCCAGATCTCCAGCAGGCCGAGCTGCCAGAGTTTGTTGCTGCCGGCCGCCGCCGCAGCCCGGTCCGGCTCGGCGAGCAGGCGCGCGACGTACTCCTGACGGAACAGGCCACGCTCGCGGGCCGCCGGCGCCTGCAACGCCTCGGCGACCAGCTCGCGCACCGGACCGTCCACGTTGCGCAGCGCCGGCACCGGGAAGTAGCCCTTGCGCCGGTCGACCACCTCGGCCGGCAGCACCTCCCGGGCCACCTCCTTGAGCACCCCCTTGCCGCCCTGGCTCACCTTGTGCTCCGGCGGGCACTGCGCGGCCAGGGCCACCAGGTCCTGGTCCAGGAAGGGGGTGCGCACCTCCAACCCCCAGGCCATGCTCATGCTGTCCACCCGCTTGACCGGGTCGTCGGGGAGCATCAGGTGGGTGTCCAGCCGCAGCACCGCGTCGAGCGCGGTCTGCGCTCCCGGGGCGGCCAGGTGCGCGTCGAGCAGCTCCCGGCTGGCGTCGTGCTCCAGCGCGTACGCCGGGCCGACGACCCGGTTCAGCTCGGCGTGTTCCCGGTCGAAGAAGGCGTCGGCGAACTCCGCCGCGGCGGCCTCGCGGGCCACCCGGGCCAGCGGCTGGTGGTAGCCGTAGCCGGCGAAGACCTCGTCGGCCCCCTGCCCGGACTGGGCCACCTTGACGTGCTGGGCGACCTGCTCGGACAGCAGGTGGAAGGCGACCACGTCGTGGCTGCCCATCGGCTCGGTCATGGCCAGCACGGTCCGGCGTACCGCCGGCACCAGGTCGTCGTCGGCCAGCCGGATGCGCTGGTGGTCGGTGTCGAAGGCCCGCGCCACCAGGTCCGAGTAGTGGAACTCGTCGCCCGACTCGTCGCCGCGGCTGTCGAAGCCGATGCTGAACGTGCGCAGGTGCCGCTGCCCGGCCTCGGCGAGCAGCGCCACGATCAGGCTGGAGTCCAGCCCGCCGGAGAGCAGTACGCCGACCGGGACGTCGGCGACCAGCCGCCGGCGTACGGCGGTGCGCAGCGCGTCCCCGACGGCCGCCTGCCATCCGCGGGCGTCCCGGGCGGCGTGGGCCGGCTCCCGGACGTACTCCGGCTGCCAGTACACCTCGTCGCGGCTGCGCCCGTCGGCCTCGACGATCCGCATCGTGGCGGGCGGCAGCTTGCGTATCCCGCGCAGGATGGTCCGGGGCGCCGGCACGATCGAGTGCCAGGAGAGGTAGTGGTGCAGCGCCACCGGGTCGATGCCGGTGTCCACGTCACCGGCGCGCAGCAGCGCCGGCAGGCTGGAGGCGAACCGGAGCCGGCCGGGGGACTCGGCGAGGTAGAGCGGCTTGATGCCGAGCCGGTCCCGGGCCAGCACCAGCCGCCGCCGGGCCTGGTCGACCAGCGCGAACGCGAACATGCCGACCATGTGGTCGACGAAGCGTTCACCCCACCGGGCGTAGGCCACCAGGATCACCTCGGTGTCGCTGGTGGAGTGGAAGGTGTAGCCGGCCTCCCGCAGCTCCTCGCGCAGCTGCGGATAGTTGTAGATGCAGCCGTTGAAGACCAGCGCGAGCCCCAGGTCCGCGCGGACCATCGGCTGGGCGCCGGCCTCGGAGAGGTCGATGATGGTGAGCCGGCGGTGCCCGAGGGTGATCCAGCCGTCGTTCCACAGCCCTTCGCCGTCCGGGCCCCGCGACCGCAGCGCCTCGGTCATCCGGGTCACCGCCGCGGCGTCCGGGGTCGACCCGTCGAACCGGGCCTCGCCGGTGACGCCGCACATCAGCGTCGCCGGTGGGTCACAGGGGTCAGCACAGGCACCGCGGTTCCCTCCCGTCACGCACCGGTCCCGTCCATCGGACGGGCGGCTCGGCTACCCGCAGCGGGGTTGCGCAAACCCGGCGCCGCGGGCGTGCGGGTCGGGTGCCGCGGCGGTTCAGCCGCGCAGGGTACGCAGGATCCGGGCGAGCTGTTCCCGGTCGGCCGGGTCGAGGTCGGCGAAGAACCGGTCCGCCTCGGCCTGCCGGGCAGCCCGGATGGCCGCGGCGGTCCGGCCGCCCTCGGCGGTGAGCGCGACCAGGGTGGCGCGCCGGTCGTTCGGATCGGGGCGGCGCTCCACCAGCCCCCGGGCCTGCAGGTCGTCGACCACCTCGGTGGCCGAGCGGGCAGCGATGCGCAGGTGCTCGGCGAGCGAGCTGGGCCGCAGCACGCCGTGCCGGGCCAGGACGCCGAGCGCGCGGGCCTGGCTGGGGGTGACGTCCCACGGCTCGAGCGACTCCCGGGTGCGGTGGCGCAGTCGGCGGGCCACCCCCCAGAAGGCCTCGGCCAGGGTCTCGTCGTCGCCGTCCGCCTCGATCACGGGGAATACCGTAGCAGCAGGTACGGTTGTTCCCTCATGATGAGGTAACCTCAGCACTGTCCCCGACGAAGGCAGGTACCCTCTTGGAGCCCACCCCCCACGGCCGCGACCGCGGCCCCCGTACCGTCAGCGCCGACGAGAAGGCGCAGGCCCGGCAGGTCTCGCTGCGTCGCGTGGCCGGGCTGTTCTCCCCGCACCGAGGCGCGCTGGGCGCGGTCACCGCGATCATCGTGGCCTCCTCGATCGTCGCGATGGCCTCGCCGTTCCTGCTCCGGCACGTGATCGACCAGGCCCTGCCGGCGCGTGACGTGACCCTGCTGGTCTGGCTGGTCCTCGGCATGGTCGCGGTGGCCGCGGTCACCGCCGTGCTCGGCGTGGTGCAGACCTGGATCTCGACCCGGGTCGGCCAACAGGTCATGCACCGGCTGCGCACCGACGTCTTCACCCACCTTCAGCGCCAGTCGCTGGGCTTCTTCACCCGCACCCGCACCGGCGAGGTGCAGTCCCGCATCACCAACGACATCGGCGGCATGCAGTCGGTGGTCACCTCCACCGCCACCGCCGTCGCGGCCAACCTGACCACGGTGGTCGCCACCGCCGCCGCCATGGTGGCGCTGTCCTGGCGGCTCTCCCTGGTCTCCCTGGTCATCCTGCCGCCGGCGATCTGGCTGACCCGCCGGGTGGCCCGCCTGCGCCGGGACATCACCGCCCGACGCCAGCGCGAACTCGCCGACCTCAACGTCACCGTCGAGGAGGGACTGTCGATCAGCGGCGTACGGCTGGCCAAGACGTTGGGCACCGGGCCGGCCCTGATCGAGCGGTTCACCAGCTCCTCCGCCCGCCTGGTCGACCTGGAGCTGCGCAGCGAACTGGCCGGGCGGTGGCGGATGGCCTCGATGAGCATCCTCTTCGCCGCCATCCCGGCGGTCATCTACCTCAGCGCCGGCCTGCCCGGCACCGCCGGCACGCTCAGCATCGGCACCCTGGTCGCCTTCACCGCCCTGCAGAACGGGCTGTTCCGTCCGCTGATGGGTCTGCTCAACGTGGGCGTCTCGCTGACCGCGTCGCTCGCGCTCTTCGCCCGGATCTTCGAGTACCTGGACCTGCCGATCGAGGTGGCCGACCCGAGCGACCCGGTCCGGCTCGACCCCCGCCGCGTCCGTGGCCACCTGCGCCTGGAGGAGGTCACCTTCAGCTACCCGGGCAGCGACACCGCCGCGGTCGCCGGGGTGAGCCTGGATGTGCCCGCCGGCAGCAGCCTGGCCCTGGTCGGCGAGACCGGCTCCGGCAAGAGCACCCTCGCCGCGCTGGTCAGCCGGCTGCACGATCCGGACAGTGGCCGGATCACCGTCGACGGTGTCGACCTGCGCGACCTGTCCCTGGCCGATCTGGCCGCGATCGTCGGCGTGGTCAGCCAGGAGACCTACCTGCTGCACACCACCGTGCGGGAGAATCTGCGCTACGCCCGGCCGGACGCCACCGACGCCGAGATCGAGGCCGCCGCGCGCGCCGCGCAGATCCACGACCTGATCGCCGGTCTGCCCGACGGCTACGACACGATGGTCGGCTCGCGCGGGCACCGGTTCTCCGGCGGCGAGCAGCAGCGGTTGGCCATCGCCCGTACGTTGCTGCGCGATCCGCGGGTTCTGATCCTCGACGAGGCGACCAGTGCCCTGGACACCGAGACCGAACGGGCCGTGCAGCGGGCGTTCGACGCGCTCGCCGAGGGGCGGACCACCGTCACCATCGCGCACCGGCTCTCCACCGTGCGCGGCGCCGACCAGATCGCGGTGCTCGATCACGGCCGGATCGTCGAGTGCGGCACCCACGACAACCTGATCGACCGCAACGGTCGCTACGCGACCCTGGCCGCCTGAGCTTCGCGGCGCCGCGAGTCCTACCCACCGCAGGCGCCTCGGCGGCGTGGACACCACGACTTGACCGCGCCGGGCTCGGATGCGGAGAAGATGGCCGCGGGAAAGCCCCGCGGCCATCTTTCCGGTCAGCTCGGCGTGCGGTTCAGCGGTTGTTGCGCAGCGGGGCGAGCGCCGTGCTCCAGGCCACAACCTGGTCGAGCGTGGTGTTCAACGCGTCCTGCTGGAACGGGCCCGGCTTGAAGACGCTGAAGTTCTCGAAGTCGGTGAAGAGCGACAGCGCCACCTGGGACCGCACGTCGGCCATCTGGAGCTCGCCGGAGATCAGGCGCAGGTGCTCCACCGCCCGGGCACCGCCGACCGAGCCGTAGCTGACGAAGCCGACGGCCTTGTTGTTCCACTCGGCGTAGAGGAAGTCGATGGCGTTCTTGAGGGCGCCCGAGGTCGAGTGGTTGTACTCGGGGGTGACCATCACGAACCCGTCGAACGACGCGATGGTGCTGGCCCAGCGCAGCGTGTGCGGCTGGGTGTACTGGCCCATCGAGGGCGGGTACGCCTCGTCGAGGTGCGGCAGCTGGTAGTCGAGCAGGTCGATCAGCTCGAACTCGGCGTCCGAGCGCTGCTTGGCCACCTCGAGAACCCAACGGGCGACGGCCTCACCGTTACGCCCCGGGCGGGTGCTGCCGAGGATGATCCCGATCCTGGTCATGTGTGTGGTGCCCTTCCAGAGAAGTCCTTGCCTGGCTCGTAGACGCTAGCTATACCTTGCTTGGTCAAGCAAATATGAGGGGTATGTTTGAGGTCACACTGTTGTTCGCTCAAGCAACTAGGATGGATGCATGTCCAGCCCCACCGCAGAACCGCTGCGGCCCCTCAGCCCCGACGAGGAGAAGCTCGTCCGCGCCCTGGGCCAGGTGATGTACGCCCTGCCCCGGCTGATCGACGCCGACATGGTGGGCGACCGCCAGCTGCCCCTCACCGAGTACACCGCCCTGCGGGTGCTCTCCGAGGCTCCCGACCGCCAGCTGCGGATGAGCGAACTCGCGGCGGCCTGCCAGCTCTCGCTCAGCGGCATGACCCGCACCGTCATCCGGCTGGAGACGCAGGGCCTGGTCGAGCGGGTTCGCAGCGAACAGGACGCCCGCGGCTGGAACGCCGTGCTCACCGACGCCGGCTTCGCCCGCGTGGAGGAGTCCTGGCCGAGTCACCTGGCAGCGGTGCGGCGGCGGTTCCTCGACCACTTCGAGGGCATCGACCTGGTCCAGCTGGCCCGCGCGTTCGAGCAGGTCGGCAAGGCCGACCGAGCCGACCGGTGCTGACCCGCTGCCACGCGGGCGCCCGGGGCGTGGCGGTCACACAACCGTCTCGAAACTGTCGCTAAAACCGTCTCATTATTCATTCCTCGAGGTGCCGGTAGACGGTCGCCCGCGAGACGCCCAGCGTCGCGGCGATGGCGTCCACCGAATGGGTACCGGCCGCGTGCATCCGCCGGGCCGCCTCGACCTGCTCGCGTCCCAGCGCCCGCGGCCGGCCCGGCCGCCGCCGGCGGGCCGCCGGCCCGGCATCCGCGCGGCCGACGCTTCCGACCCCGGCGTCCGCGGCCCCGACGCCCGCGGTCGCCGCCGGCCCCGGCGCCGTCAGCAGCCGGCGTACGCCGTCGAGCATGTCGGCGCGGAGCACCTCGTCGGAGACGTCGTTGAAGAAGACCACCGGGTCGCTGCACGTGGCGACCGCCTGCACCGCCCGGACCCGCTCCCGCCGCCCGGCGTTCGGCCCGGCGATCAGGTCGTTCGCCCGCATCGCGATGCCCATCAGGCGGTGGTACGTGTCGCCGCGGGTGATCAGGGCGATGTCGTGGAAGAGCATGCCGAGCGGGCGACGGTGGGCCAGCATGGTGTCCACCCAGCCCTCCAGCACCGTCCAGCGGGCCTGCTCGGTCGGCTGCTCTCCCGCGACGTCCAGCAGCGCCTCCAGGTCGGCCAGCAGCGGCTCGACCAGCGCCGAGAGCAGGTGCTCCTTGGCCGGGAAGTGGTAGAGGACCGCCGCCTTGGTCAACCGCAGCCGCTCGCCGATCTGGCGCAGCGAGGTGCGCTGGTAGCCGTGCTCGGCGAAGAGGTCGAGCGCGGCACGCAGGATCCGGGTGCGGGTGTCGTCCGCGGGCTCGCCGGTCATGCCGGCCAGCCTAGCCGGCGTCCTGACCGGTGGGCGGAGTCACCGTTGAGTCGACTTTCCATCGGTCAGTACAGTGAGGCCGATCGAAGCGTTCACACGGCAGGAGGGGCACATGCCCGTCATCTCGATCGACAACCTGGTCAAGACCTTCGGCACCATCAGGGCACTCGACGGGCTCGACCTGCGGGTCGAGGCGGGGGAGGTCCACGGCTTCCTCGGGCCCAACGGGGCCGGGAAGTCCACCACCATCCGCGTCCTGCTCGGGCTGCTGCGCCGCGACTCCGGCACGGCGCAGGTGCTCGGCGCCGACCCGTGGCGCGACGCGGTGCGCCTGCACCGCCGGCTGGCGTACGTGCCGGGCGACGTCAACCTCTGGCCGAACCTCACCGGCGGCGAGGCGATCGACCTGCTCGGCGAGCTGCGCGGCGGGCTCGACCGGCGCCGCCGCGACGAACTGCTCGAACGCTTCGACCTCGACCCCACCCGCAAGTGCCGCACCTACTCCAAGGGCAACCGGCAGAAGGTCGCCATCGTCGCCGCCTTCTCCTCCGGCGTCGAGCTGTACGTGCTCGACGAGCCGACCTCCGGCCTCGACCCGCTGATGGAGGCGGTGTTCCAGGACGAGGTCCGGCGGATCAAGCAGGCCGGCGCCACCGTGCTGCTCTCCAGCCACGTGCTCGCCGAGGTCGAGGCGCTCTGCGACCGGGTCAGCATCATTCGCGAGGGCCGCACCGTCGAGTCCGGCAGCCTCGCCGAGCTGCGCCACCTCACCCGCACCGCGGTGACCGTCGAGACGGCCCGCCCGGTCACCGGTCTGGAGACGCTGCCCGGCGTGCACGACGTACGCGAGGTCGACGGGCGCACCCACCTGGAGGTCGAGCCGGCGCACCTCGACGAGCTGCTCGGGCAGCTCATCCGCTTCGGCGTCTGCGCGCTGACCAGCACCCCGCCCACCCTGGAGCAGCTGTTCCTGCGCCACTACGGCGACCAGCGCGCCGCCGCCGACAGCGACCAGCGCGCCGCCGCCGACAGCGGCCGGCCGGCCGAGGCGCCGCGGGCCGGCGTCCGATGAGGGCGCTCACCGGCACCCGCCGGCTGGCCCGGCTCGTGCTGCGCCGCGACCGGGTCCGCCTCGCGATCTGGATCCTCGGCACCCCGCTGCTCGGCTACGCCCTCGCCGGCAGCGTGGCCGGCGTCTACCCCGACGAGGCGGCCCGGCAGGGTTACGCCACCACGTCCGCGTCCAGCCTGGTCGCCCGCGCCTTCAACGGCCCGATCGCCGGCACCGACCTCGGCGCGGTGGTGGTCGCCGAGACGTACGTGACACTGGCCCTCATCGTCGCGCTGGTGAGCACCTTCGCGGTGACCCGGCACACCCGCCAGGACGAGGAGACCGGCCGCGCCGAGCTGCTCGGCGCGTCGGTGGTCGGCCGGTACGCGCCGCTCACCGCCGCGCTGCTGGTCGTCGTCGCGGCGAACGTGCTGGCGGCGGCGCTGCTCGCGCTCGCCTTCGCCGGCGCCGGCCTGCCGCTGGCCGGCTCCGTCGCGGGGACCGCCGCCGTCGGTGGCGTCGGAGTGGCCTTCACGGCGATCGCCGCGGTGACCGCGCAGCTCTCGGTCACCGCCCGGGGTGCCAACGCGCTCGCCGCAGCCGCCGTCGGCCTCGCCTTCGTGCTGCGCGCCGCCGGCGACGTGCTCGGCGAGCAGAGCGCCGGCGGCACCCGGGTGGCCAGCGCCTGGCCGTCCTGGCTCTCCCCGCTCGGCTGGGGCAACCAGGTACGCGCCTTCGAAGGAGAACGGTGGTGGGTGCTCGCCCTGCCCGTCGCGCTGCTGATCGCCGGGGTGACGTCGGCGTACGCCCTCGCGGAGCGGCGGGACCAGGGCGCCGGGCTGGTCGCCCCCCGGCGCGGCCCGGCGAGCGCCACCGCGCGGCTGCTCAGCCCCGTCGGGCTGGCCTGGCGCATGCAGCGCGGCACGCTGCTCGGCTGGGCCGTCGGGGTGGCCGTGCTCGGCCTCTCCATGGGCGTCGCCGGCGACGAGTTCAACGCCATGATCGAGCAGAACCCGGCCGCCGCCGAGGCGATCAACGCGATGGGCGGCGGCGCCAACCTGATCGACGCGTACCTGACCGCGATGCTCGGGCTCTTCGCGCTGACCATCGGGGCGTACGTGGTGCAGGCCCTGCTGCGGGTGCGCGGCGACGAGTCCGACGGGGTGCTGGAGGCCGCCCTGGCCACCGCGGTGAGCCGGAGCCGCTGGCTCGGCACCCAGGTGCTCGCCGCGACCGTCGGCGCGCTCGCCCTGCTGCTGATCGCCGGGCTGACCACCGGGCTCGGCTACGGCCTGGTCACCGGCGACCCGCTCGGCGAGGCGGCCGCGCTGGCCGGCGCCGCCCTGCTGCGCCTGCCGGCCCTGCTCGTGGTGGCCGGGGTGGTGACCGCCCTCTTCGGCCTGCTGCCCCGCTGGTCGGTGGTGCTCTCCTGGACGGCGCTGCTGGTCTTCCTGCTGCTCGGGCAGCTCGGCGCGGTGCTGGAGCTGCCGCAGGCCGCGCTGAACCTCTCGCCGTACACGCACGTCCCGGCCGTGCCCGCGGTCGACCCGGCGGTCCTGCCGCTGGTGCTGCTCGCCGGGGTCGCGGCGGTGTTCCTCGCCGCCGGCGTCGCCGCCTTCCGCCACCGCGACGTCCCGAGCTGACGGCGGCTCTGGCTCTGCGGTTGCCGCAACTTCAGGGAAGTTGTCCCCTTCCCGGCCCGCCGAGGCCTGCACTTCCCTCAAGTTGCGCGAGGGCGGGTTTCTTTGCCGTCCCTGATGAAGGCTGCCAGATCCCACACCTTGGGGTTGACTTCAGCATCCAGGCGCCCAGGTTTCCCACCGTCACGAGGCGTTTCTTGGCGCGGACGCGGCGCTCAGCCACCTCGTAGGATGTGGGCAGCCCCGTGGCGCTCTGACGGAATTCGTTCCCAGGGATGAACCTGCCATCATTCGGTTCGGCCCGGATTCGGCGCGGATCCGTTGCGGGCTGCTGACGGCTCGCGCGGTTGCCTGGGTGCTGCACCGGATCTACGCCCGAGCTGCTCGATCAGGAGATCAAACGATGTGGCCTGCTCGAAGGCGTCACCGCTGTGCAGCTTCTCTCCGAGCAGATCCTCCAGCCGGTGTGTCGCAACGCGTTCCGTGCCTTCCTGCGCGAGAGCCCAGGGGCGGCGATGGAGGTGGCGGGCATTGTTGCGGACCGCCTTCGCTGGGCGAACCGACGCCGTGTTGACTTCGCCTCCTACCCGGTCAAGGTCCGACTGGCGCGCGTGTTGTGGGAGATAGCCGCCGCATATGGCCGACGCAGCGCGGACGGCATCGTGATCAACGTCCGCTTGACTCAGGGTGAGTTGGCCGCGCTCTGCGGCGCGGCTGAGATCAGCCTGCAGAAGGCGCTCAGTGAACTCCGTGCAGCTGGCGTTGTTGTCACGGGCTACCGAGAGATTGTGGTTCGCGACAATGAAGGTCTGCGCCTCGTTGCTGATCTTGAGCACCGGGCCTGATCGGCGCCCCAGGGACGGCAGCTTCTCCCTGAACCGCCTCGCGCTCCGTGAGCGGCGCTTCAGCGCCCTGACAGGAATCTGACTCACTGGTCAGATCCAGCGTCTTCGAAGATCCGATAGGGTTACGCGAAGTGTCACTCCGATTCCACAACGTAGCTAAGTGGCGGTTCTCCATGGGGGTTCGCGATGAAGCCGGGCCGGCGGTGGGCGGTGCTGATCGGAGTCAACCAGTGTGGCTACGAGGTGCAGTTGCCCGCACTCCGCTACGCCGAGAGCGACGCGGAGGCGATGCGGGACGTCCTGCTCGACCAGGAGATCGGCACCTTCGATCCGGATGACATCACGCTGTACACCGGTGAGACCGCAACCTGGCGCAAGATAAAATCGAGGCTGCGCGAGCTGGCGATGGAATCGGGTCCCTCCGACGTTCTGCTGGTGTACTTCGCAGGTCACGCCCTCGTACCCGAATGGAGCACCCAGCCGGACGCGTATCTGGTCACGGCTGACCTCGACTCGCAGGCGTTGCAACACGAGCCGGACAATGGTCTGCGGATGGCCTTTCTCAAGCGTGACGTCTTCGAGCCGTTCGCGGGCACCTCGTTCCTCGTCCTCGACTGCTGCCACGCCGGCATGTACCTCGACGCCCACCTGCGTCATGTCGAGGCGATGCAGACCTACCGGACCAACGTCGACCGCCACAGCGCCCTGCTGGCGTGCCCGAGCGGCTCCGCAGCCCGGGAGAGTCAGGAGCATGGGCACGGAGTGCTCACCCACCATCTCCTGCGGGCGCTGCGGGGGGAGGCCGGTGACCCGAACGGCCGGGTGACGTTCGCGCAGATGGCTACATTCGTGGCCGAGCAAGGGCTGCAGCCACCGCCGGTGCAGCTCGTGCAGATGTGGGGCCCGACGACCGTGCTCGCTCAGCCACCGGTTTCCCGGCACGACCGGCGCCCGCTCAGCGGACCGGCCAATCCGGGCACGACCCGGCCGTGCCGAAACCCGCTCGATGACATGTCCAGCTCGGTTCTCCAGCTCCTCGGTCGGGTTTTCCGAGCCGAGTCACGGCCCGCCCCTCAACCGCGGCGCAGCGAGAACGCCGAACGGGTGGAGGTGATCCGGGCTGCCCTGGATGCGGACGCCGTGGCCGTGGTCGAGTTCGCCGGCTCCAGCATCGGCCCCGTCAGCTCGACGGCCCGTTTCAACAAGGAGGAGCTACGGCCCCTGCTCGAGTTGAGCGCCGCCGACGCGACGTCCAGGCGGACCTGGTCGCCGGGACACATCGTGTCCAACGACGCCGGTCGTCGGGTCCTCTGCGTCCCCCTCTCGCACCAGAACGGTCGAACGCTCACGCTGATCGTCGTCGACCCTGCTCTGGCGTCCCTCGACATGGGCGAGCCGCTGGCGGTGATGCTTCAGGCGATTTGGAGCTCCAACCTGTTGGACGACCCCCTGCATGCCGAGATGCAGGTGATGACCGCACTGCGGACGGCCTTCGGGCGGCTGCCCCTCACGTTGTACGAGCACGCCTTCAGCCTTTACCAGAAGCTGATCGGGTCCCTGACCATGGTGTTCCAGCCGGTCGTCGAACTCGACCTGCGACCGGCAGGCGTGCGCACCCACAGCTACGAAGCGCTGGCCCGTCGGCATGAAGACGACGTGCGGGCACCGCTCACTGCCCTTCAGATGGCGTACGTCTGGGGCGACCGCTTCATCATCGAGCGCGACGGCCTGCTCCTGACAAAGGCGATTCGCTCCTATGCCGTCGCCGATGCGGAGACGCCGTGGGATGGCACGAAGCCGCTCTCGATCAACGTGGCGGTCCGCTCACTGCTGAGCGACTCCTACATCGACCAGGTCCAGACTGCCATCAAGCAGGCGGACCTCAACCCACGGATCGTGACCCTCGAGATCTCCGAGCAGGATCCAATCCATCCGGAACCCGGCGAGAAATGGCCGCAGGAGCCGTTGGCGCACTTCCACCAGCGACTGACAGCACTGGCGCGAGACCTGCGGATCAGCTTCGCCGTCGACGACTTCGGCGTCGGCTACTCCTCCTTGGCCCGAATGGCCGAACTGCAGCTGACCCAGATCAAGGTCGATCGAGCGGTGCTGCATCACGACCTGGCGATGGAGGAGCTTGCCCTCGTCGCGCAGGTGGCCCGCTACGCCAGCGACTTGGGGCAGGCGTCGAGTCCGCGAGCGGTGGTGGTCGAGGGCTTCGACGACGAGGCGCCAGTGACGCTGAAGCAGATCTACGACCTCGGGATCCACCATGTTCAGGGCTTCTTCTGCGGCGAAGCGCCGTCCGCGTCACTCCGTCTGTTGAGCCAACCGGTGCGGGAAGAAATTGCGACACGGGTGAGAGGTGACAATGTCCAGCGTCAAGCTGCTGCTGCCGCCAGAGGTTCTCGAGGAACTCGACCTGCCCTATGAAGGTGTTCGAGATGTATCGGCGGTCACCCTGGCGATCGAGGGGATCAGCGTGGCCGCGAACCTGGCGACGTTGGCGACGCTGCAACCGCAGGTAGGGGCTCTTGTCGCAGCGATACGCAATTGGCGGCTACGCGATCCGCGGCCTTCGGTGACTCTCACAGTGAAGGGGCCGGGGCTGGACATGAAGCTGGACCTTCCCAGGAATGTCAGCAGGGCGCAGCTACTGGATCAACTGCGGCCACTGTTCGACGACGACGGCGGATCGTGACGGCCGGAGATCCCAACCACTGGGCCGCCCTGCGCCGAGCGGTCACCTGAAGGCGGCCGCATCAGTGCCGCGCCGCCGGAACGCCTGGCGCTGGCGACACGCCGCCCGGCTCGCAGACCTACCAGTAGCACTTGCTGTGCTCGGCGAGCTGACCCGTATGACCCATTCGCTCTCGGCCCGATAGAGGGGAAGGGTTACCGCCCTGGGAAGCCCTCAATTCGCGGGGAACGGGCGGGGTGTCCTGGCGGCCCGGGCTCGATCACAATCATGCGGTGCGGCGTCGAGTGTGGAAGTGGGGACTGCTGGCGGTCGTGGCCGCGCTGGCCGCGGGCGGCACCGCGTGGGTGTGGTTGCGCTACGACTTCGAGAAGGTCAACTGGACCTGGGGCGTGGTGGCCGGGGTCATCGCCGTCTACGTCCTGCTGGATCAGGTCTTCCGCGCCGGGCCGGCCAGCCTCGCCGCGGCGGCCGCGCACCGGCGCGCGGCCGCCGACGAGCTGGCCGAGCTGATCCGCCGCGACCCGGCCGACGAGGCGCTGCTGCGCGCCGTCGACGAGCCGTACCCGCTGCCGGTGCGGTGGCGCAACGCTCCCGACCGGTTCCTTCCCTCATGGCGGGCCATCGGCCGGTCCAGCGATGCGGTTCCGGTGGATCTCGCCGGCCGCAACGGAACACTGTGGAACTGCTATCAGGCCGTACCCTCCGGGCGGCTGCTGCTGTTGGGGCCGGCCGGCTCCGGAAAGTCGGTCATCGCGCTGCGACTGGCCCGGGAGCTGCCCCTGCACCGCGAGCCGGACGCGCCCATCCCGGTGCTGGTGTTGGCAGACTCCTGGGACCCCGACCGAGAGGGCTTCCGCGACTGGCTGGTCGACCGGATCGGCCGGCGGTATCCGCAGCTCGCGGCCGACCACCCGAGCCGCGACGACGTGCTGCGCGACCTGGTCGAGACCGACCTGATCGTCCCGGTCCTCGACGGGCTGGACGAGGTGCCCGAGGAGCGCCTGGTCGCCTGCCTCGACGAACTCAACGCGCTGCCGACGCAGCGCTTCGTCCTCACCTGCCGGACCACCGTCTACGAGCGCTATCTCGGCCAGGGGGAGAAGCTGCGCGGCACCGCCGTGGTGGTGCTCGAACCGCCCGCGCCCACCGAGGTTGCCGACTACCTGATCGATGCCGCCCCGCTGCATCAGGTGGACAACTGGTCCACCGTCGCCAACACGCTCGGTGACGACCCGGAGCTGACCGCCGCGCTCGCCACGCCGCTGATGGTGGCGTTGGCCCGCAGCGCCTTCGACCAGCCGGGCACCGACCCTCGCGACCTCGTGCCGCTGGCCCGGGAGCGGGGACGCCGCTCGGTCGAGGACGACCTGCTCACCCGGGCCGTGGACGCCGCCCTGCGGTCCCGCGGCGGTGGGCAGGGGTTGTGGCGCTGGGAGCCGGAGACCGCCCGGCGGTACCTCGCCTTCCTCGCCGCGCACCTGGAGTCGCTGGACGCCCGGGAGTTCCGCTGGTGGCAGCTGGCGACCGCACAGCCGGGCCCGTTCTGGGCGCTCGCTGCCGGCCTGCGCACCGCGGTGGCGGTGTGCCTGGCGCTGACGCTCTCCGGCGACGCCCTCACCGCGACCGCCGCCCAGGTCACCGATCCGGCAACCCGGGAACTCCTCGAGGGCCTGGCCCGCGAGACGGTCGGCTTCACCGTCATGGCGTTCCTACTGGCCACCGCGGTGTCGCTGGTGCGCGGCGCGGGCCGGGCCGGCCGGGAGATGCCACGCCGGGTGGCGTTCGTCGGCGGGCTCCGGGCGCTGCGCACCGGACTGCTCACCGGCCTGGTCGGCGGCGCGTTCTGGGCCTTCGTGACGCTGGCCCTGTTCTCGACGGTCACCCCGTCCGCGCAGCTCGTCGCGCTGCTGGACCGGGTTCCGGGACTGCCGTCGTGGTCCGACCCGGCTCGGGCGGCCGTGCTGGTCGGGCTGCTGTGGTGGGCCTACGACGCGGTCCGGGCCGGGCTGCGGGTCGACGTCGCCGCGCCCGCGGCCGAACTCGGCGCCACCAGCGTGGTTGAAACCGTCGACGCGGATCGCGCCGCCAGCGTCGCCGCCGCACTGTCCAGCGTCGCCAACGCCTTCCTCCGGCTGCTCGTCGTCGTCGCGGCGCTGCGGCTCACCGGGGTGCTGCCCGCCGTGCCACCGCTGCCGGCACTGGTCTACGCCGGAACGGGGCTCGGGCTCGGCTGGTGGCTGCACCGGCGGGGTGGCGGGGCGTGGCTGCGCTTCGCCCTGGCCCGGGCCACCCTCGCGATCCGCGGCCACACGCCGCACCGGCTGCTCGGCTTCCTGGCGTACGCCGAAACGGTCGGACTGCTGCGCGACGCCGCCGGCGCCTACCGGTTCCGGCACAGCCGGATGCAGAGCCGGCTCGCCGCGGGGTCGGCGGCCGGGCGGCGGGGAAGCCGGCTGCGGGAGGAGTTCGGTGTCGAACTGGCCCGGGCCGGCTACTGGACGGAGGCGCTCGGCATCTTCGCCGACGTCACGCAGACCCGGGCGGCGAGCATCGGGCACGCCGACGACCTCACCGTGGCGGCGCTGCGCCGCGCGCTGCTGGCCGGCGCTGCCGCCGGCGAGTGGCGTCGCCTGACGAACCTGCTGGCCCCGCTCCCGCCGCCCGCCGTGCCGGCGTCGCTGGCCGCGCAGCGGGATGTCGTCGCCCGGCTGATCGCGGCCGGTGCGCCGCTGACGCAGCTGCGTGCCGCCGCTGAGGAGCTGCGCCGACTGGCGGGCGGCGTCGGCGCGGCGGAACACGCGGCCGAGCCCGGCCGGACGGGATCCGGAACCGGGCCCGGGCGGGCGCAGCCCGGCATCGAGGAGTTCCTGGCCGTGCTCGATCACGCCTGCGGGGACACCGACCGGGCGCGAGCCCGGCTGGACCGACTGCGGACGGCCGCCGCGCAGGACCTCGGCGAACCGGCGACGATCGGCGCGGGACTGCTCGCCCGGCTGCTCCTCGACGACGGGGAGCCGGCCGCCGCCCTGCGCGTCTGCCACGAGGAGCTGCTGCTCGCCGACCAGCCGCCCGACCGGACCGACCTGCTCGTCCTCGCCGAGGCCTGGCGCTGGTCGGTCGAGGTGATGCGGCAGACCAGCGACGAGCAGGCCGAACTGCGCCGCCGGATCCGGGCCGCGGCAGCCGAGCGGCGGGACCACCCTTGGCGGATCGAGCTGAACCGGCGTGAGCTGGCCGAGATCGGATTGCAGGCGTGCCACGCCCTGATCGGCCACCCGACACTGGGCCCGCTCGCGGTGGCCGCCTCCCGCCGGCTCGCCGCCGCCCTCGCCGAGCCGGCCGTCGTCGTCAAGACGGCCAACCGCAGCGCGCCGATGTGGCACGCCGGCTAGCGACCGCGGCGGTTGAAGCCCGCCGGAAGATATGTACTTTCGCGCCCGTGCCGGGGGCTGATCCACTCGGGTTCCGTGATGTCTGGGTGTCCCGGTGCCCGGATACCGCGACTTCGACGAGCCCGAGTCGATCGCCCCGAAGCCGACCGGCTCGTCCGGTCGGCGTCCGGATCCCGATTGCGCCGGGTGTCCCGTTCGCGGGCTGCCCGGGTTGGGTGCGGTGTCCGGGTTCGGGGTGGCGCGTCCCGTGGTCGGGGCCACCCGGGCGGCGGAATCATGGGCGGGCCCGGGTCGTTGAACATGGTGTGCCGCGCGGCCTCGTCGCCGGCCCCGGGGACCGACCCCCGGCCGCCGGGAATGACCGGCCGCCCGGGTCGGTTGACTACCCGGTACCCGCAACACCCGGGCCCCGCCAGAATGGCTGGCCGGCCCGCACGGTTACATCCCCCGGGACACCCCGAGCAGGTCACCACGATCGCCGGGACCCCTTTCTTACTTACGGGCACACCG
>NZ_JBEZFU010000009.1:0-258295 GCF_040649635.1 Micromonospora sp. NPDC048909
AGTCTTGGGAAAAAAATCAACTGCGAAAAAAAGGCCACCCCAAACCGCCAATCCCCCCGCTTACCGGGCGCGGCCCGGCACCCACGTGGGTGCCGGGCCGCGGCACGTCCGAAGGCGCTGACCACCGGCACGTCGGCCAGGTTCGTCGCCAGCTCGGTGAGGTGACATCCTCGTGCGGGTGAACACCGACACGGGCGACGAATGGCGTCGGCGCGGGCCCACCCCGGAGCAGCGGCGCCTGGACCTCTACGGCGGACTGGCCATCACCGTGCTCGCTCTGTTCAGCCTCACCCTGACCCGCAGCACCGGAGCGTTCCTGCTCGGCCCGCCGCCGTCCTGGCCGGAGCAGATCCTCTGGACCGTCGCGGTGACCCTGCCGCTCATCTGGCGGCGGCGGTTCCCTGCGACGGTCACGCTGGTCGTGTCGGCGGCGTTCATCGCCGCGCAGGCGCGCTCCGCCCCGGAGACGCAGCTCTCCTCGTGGGCGTTGTTCGCCGCCCTCTACACCCTCGGCGCGTGGGGGCAGGACCGCCGGATGGCCCGGCGGCTGCGGATCGGCGTCATCACCACCATGTTCGTCTGGCTGGGGGTGTACTACGCGATCTCGATCGGCAGCATCCCCGAGGACGCGTTCGCCCACGCCGTCGGGCCGGTGCCGCCCGTGCTCGCCGCGATCGTCAGCGGCGTGCTGGTGAACGTCCTGTACTTCGGTCTCGCGTACTTCTTCGGGGAGACCGCCTGGTTGGCCGCCCGTCGTCAACACGAGCTGGCGGCGCAGGCGGAGGAGTTGCGCCGCTCGCAGGCCGAGGCGCGCGGGCGGGCGGTGATCGGCGAGCGGGTCCGGATCGCCCGGGAGCTGCACGACGTGGTGGCCCACCACGTGTCGGTGATGGGCGTGCAGGCGTCGGCGGCGCGGCGGGTCATCGACCGGAGCCCGGACAAGGCCCGCACGGCGTTGACCGCGATCGAGGAGTCCGCCCGCAACGCCGTCGACGAGCTGCGCCGGATGCTCGGCGTGCTGCGCGCCTCGGAGGTCGGCCCGGGCGCCGAGCTGCCCGCGGGGATCGACCAGGTCGACGCGGTGGTGGAGCGGGCCCGCGACGCCGGGCTCCGGGCGACCCTCGGGGTGTACGGGGACCCGACGCCGTTGCCGGAGTCGCTCTCCCAGGCGGTGTACCGGGTCGTCCAGGAGGCGGTGACCAACGTGATCAGACACGCCACCGGCGCCGGCGTGCTCGACGTCCGGATCCGGTATCTGGCCACCGAGGTGGAGGTCGACGTGACCGACGACGGACGGGCCACCCGCCCGCCCAACGCCGACGGGCTGGGCCTGGTCGGGATGCGGGAGCGGGTCACCACGCACGACGGCGAGCTCGAGGTGGGCCCGCGCGCCGGCGGCGGTTGGCGGGTACGCGCCCGGTTCCCGGTGCCCGTCGCCGTACGGGAGTCGGCGTGAGCACCCCGGGCGTCGACCGGCCGATCCGGGTGCTGCTCGCCGACGACCAGCACCTGGTCCGTACCGGGTTCCGGGTCATCCTCGAGGTGGAGGAGGACATCGAGGTGGTCGGCGAAGCCGCCGACGGTGAGCGGGCCGTGAGCATGACCCGCGCCGTACGCCCGGACGTGGTGCTGATGGACGTGCAGATGCCCGGCGTCGACGGCCTGGAGGCGACCCGGCGGATCACCGGCACGGACGACCCCGACGGGCCGGCCGTGCTGATCCTCACCACCTTCGATCGGGACGACTACCTCTTCGCCGCGCTGCGCGCCGGAGCGAGCGGCTTCCTGCTCAAGAACGGCACCCCGGAGGCGCTGGTCGAGGCGATCCGGGTGTTGGCCAGGGGCGACGGCCTGCTCGCCCCGGAGATCACCCGACGGGTGATCGCCACCTTCGCCCGGCCCGGCGCCGCCGCCGACCCGCGGACCGGCGAGGCGGCGCTGGACGAACTCACCCCGCGCGAACGCGACGTCCTGGCCCGGCTCGCCCGGGGCGCCAGCAACGCGGAGATCGCCGCCGACCTGCACCTCGGCGAGGCGACGGTGAAGACACACGTCAGTCGGGTGCTGGCCAAGCTCGGCCTGCGCGACCGGGTGCAGGCGGTGGTCTTCGCGTACGAGCACGGGGTGGTCCGGCCGGGCGGGTGACGGGCCTCCCCCGCGCGGTGGACCCCGGATCTCCACCGGCGGGCGGACGGCGGCCGGCAACCGCGGATCTAGCGTGGACGCCGTGACCAGTGTGCTGACCCTCGACGGCATCGACCGAAGCTTCGGCGACCGCCAGGTGCTCAAGAACGTGTCCTTCGACGTGGTCGCCGGTCGGATGACCGGCTTCGTCGGCGGCAACGGCGCCGGCAAGACCACCACCATGCGGATCATCCTCGGCGTGCTCGCCGCCGACGCCGGGCGGGTGAGCTGGCAGGGCACCCCGCTGACCCGGGAGGTCCGCCGGCGCTTCGGCTACATGCCGGAGGAGCGCGGCCTCTATCCGAAGATGAGCGTCCGGGAGCAGGTGACCTACCTGGGCCGGCTGCACGGCATGACCGCCGAGGCCGCCCGCCGCGGCACGGACGCGCTGCTGGAGCGGGTCGGCCTCGCCGAACGCGGTGACGATCTGCTGGAGACGCTGTCGCTGGGCAACCAGCAGCGGGCCCAGATCGCCGCCGCGCTGGTGCACGACCCGGCGGTGCTGGTGCTCGACGAGCCCTTCTCCGGCCTCGATCCGCTGGCCGTGGACACGGTCGTCGCCGTGCTGCGCGAGCGGGCAGCCACCGGGGTGCCGGTGCTCTTCTCCAGCCACCAGCTGGACGTGGTGGAGCGGCTCTGCGACGACCTGGTGATCATCGGGGACGGGGTGATCCGGGCCGCCGGCAGCCGTGAGCAGCTGCGCGCCTCGTACACCTCGCCCCGCTTCGAGCTGGTGGTGGAGGCCGACGCCGGCTGGCTGCGCGATCAGCCCGGGGTGACCCTGGTCGACCTGGACGGCGCCCGCGCGGTCTTCGACCTCGCCCCCGGCGCCGACGAGCAGCAGGTGCTGCACGCGGCGCTGGCCCGCGGCCCGGTCCGCGCGTTCCGACCGGTCAGCCCCTCCCTCGCCGAGATCTTCCGAGAGGTCGCCCAGTGAACACCTTCGAGGCCACCCGCCTGGTCGCCGCCCGGGAGATCCGGGTCAAGCTACGCGACCGCACGTTCCTGATCAGCACGCTGTTCTTCCTGCTCATCGCCGCGGCGGCGACCATCCTGCCGCCGCTGTTCTCCGGCGGGCCGTCCACTGTGGCGGTGACCGAGCAGGCGGCCGGGCCGCTGCGCGCGGCCGGGCTGCAGGTGCGGACGGTGCCCGACGACCGCGCCGCCGAGCAGGCCGTACGCGACGGCGACGTGGACGCCGCGGTCGTCGCCGGCCCGGCGGTGCTCGCCATGGACGAGGCCCCCGACGACGTGGTGGCCGCGCTGAGCAGCGAGCCGCCGGTCCGGTTGCTGGACCCGGACGCGGTGGACCCGGTGGTGGCCTTCCTGGTGCCGTTCGTCTTCGCGTTCGTCTTCTTCGTGACGTCGCAGACCTTCGGCGTGCAGATCGCGCAGAGCATCATCGAGGAGAAGCAGACCCGGATCGTGGAGATCCTGGTCGCCGCGGTGCCGGTGCGGGCGCTGCTGGCCGGCAAGATGGTCGCCGGGACGCTGCTCGCCCTCGGCCAGATCGCCCTGGTCGCCCTGGTCGCGGTGGCCGGCATGGCGTTCAGCGGCGACACCGGGCTGCTAACCCTGCTGGGGCCGGCGATCGGCTGGTTCGTGCCGTTCTTCCTGCTCGGCTTCGTGCTGATCGCGGCGATGTGGGCGGCGGCCGGGGCGCTGGTCAACCGGTTGGAGGACATCGGCGGCGTGTCGATGCCGGTGCAGCTCGCGGTGATGCTGCCGTTCTTCGCGGTCATCTTCCTGAACGACAACGCCACCGCCATGCGGGTGCTGTCCTACCTGCCGTTCTCCGCGCCGACCGCGATGCCGCTGCGGCTGTTCACCGGGGACGCGGCCGGCTGGGAGCCGGTGCTGTCGCTGATCCTGCTGCTGGCCACGGCCGCCGCGTTCCTGCTCGCCGGTGCCCGGGTGTACGAGGGCGCGCTGCTGCGTACCAACGGGCGCACCTCGGTGCGGACGGCCTGGCGGACCCGCGAGACGCTCGGCTGAACGGGTAGGCCCCCGTCGTAGCGGCCAGGTCGACTCCACGTCGCCGACCTGGCGGTGTCCCGGTCACGCGGACACCGCCACGTCGGCGATCCGGAGTGGATCACCCGGCCGGCGTGGTCCGGGGCGGGGTCACGCCGGTCAGCAGGGCACCGTGTCCCAGCCGGCGGGCAGCCGGGGCACCGGCCAGGCCGGGTCGGGCTGCCAGGAGGCCCAGCTCTCGTCCCACCAGCGCCCGCCCGCGTCGAGCAGCGCGGCGATCCGGTCGCCCTCGTCGCGGATCGCGTCGGCCATCCCCGGGTAGCGCCCCTCCTCGAGCCGCTGCGCGAACATCTCCACGTCCTTCCAGACGTAGCGCTCGGCGTCCGCGCCCCACCAGAGATCCAGCTCGTGGTCGAGGGTGTCCACCCCGACGGGGGTGCGCCGCAGCGGGTCCTGGAGGTTGAAGTACCAGCCGGCGAAGGCGCGCTCCGGCCCCGACCAGAAGACGTCCACCGAGTGCGCCTCGCCGGGGCGTTGCAGCATCAGCTTGCCGTGGCCGCTCCAGGCCCGATGCCCGGCGGTCTGCCACGGGTGCCGGCCACACGGAAACGTGCCGGACTCCGGGAAGCCGAACTCGGCGCCCGGCGGCAGGTAGAGGGCGAGCAGGTCGGGCGAGTCCTCGACGCAGATGGTCGGGCAACCGAACCAGACCTCGCCGAGCAGCACTTCGCGCCGGACGACCACGTCGCCCGGCGCGAAACGTCGTGCCGTCACGGCCGGGTCAGCCGACCGCCGCCATGATCTCGTCGCTGACGTCGAAGTTCGCGTAGACGTTCTGCACGTCGTCGCAGTCCTCCAGGACGTCGATCAGCTTGAAGATCTTGCGAGCGCCCTCCTCGTCCAGCGGGACGTTGACGCTCGGGATCAGCGAGGACTCGGCCGACTCGTACTCGATGCCGGCGTCCTGCAGCGCGGTGCGCACCGCGATCAGGTCGGTCGGCTCGGAGACCACCTCGAACGCCTCACCGAGGTCGTTGACCTCCTCGGCCCCGGCGTCGAGCACGGCCATCATCACGTCGTCCTCGGTCGTCCCCGTCTTGGGGACGATCACCACGCCCTTGCGGGAGAACATGTACGACACCGAGCCGGCGTCGGCCAGGGAACCGCCGTTGCGGGTCAGCGCGGTACGCACCTCGGTCGCCGCCCGGTTGCGGTTGTCGGTCAGGCACTCGATCAGCATCGCCACGCCGCTGGGGCCGTACCCCTCGTACATGATCGTCTGCCAGTCGGCGCCGCCGGCCTCCAGGCCGGAGCCGCGCTTGACCGCGCGGTCGATGTTGTCGTTCGGGACCGAGTTCTTCTTCGCCTTCTGGATGGCGTCGTAGAGGGTCGGGTTACCGGCCGGGTCACCGCCGCCGGTCCGCGCGGCGACCTCGACGTTCTTGATCAGCTTGGCGAACATCTTGCCGCGCTTGGCGTCGATGACGGCCTTCTTGTGCTTGGTGGTCGCCCACTTTGAGTGGCCGGACATCTGCTACCTCCGTCTGCATTCCACGCCTGCGTCGACTGGCACGCCGATTCACGCCGCATCGGGCGATCCGGTGGCCGTCGGCCCCCGCGGGAAACGCCACGCGGGTGATGGCCCTGCCGAACCGCGGCAATCCTACCGAGGTCATGCCCCGGCATGTCACACCCGGCTACCACCGGGGACGGCGCCGGGCACCCGGGCGCACCCCAGACACAACGACCGCGGACCGCAAATCATGCCCGCCGGCCGCTCGGGCCACCGGCGCGCCGCCCGTTTTCGGAGCCGAGAACGGGCGGGCCGGGCGGGGGGTCAGGCGGCGCGGACCAGGTCCACGAAGTAGCGGTGCAGCCGGCGGTCGCCGGTCAACTCGGGGTGGAACGAGGTGGCCACCAGGTTGCCCTGCCGCACCGCCACGACCCGGCCGGCCGCCGGGCCCTCGCTGACCCGGCCCAGCACCTCGACGCCGGCGCCGACCCGCTCGACCCAGGGCGCCCGGATGAACACCGCGTGGAACGGTTCCCCGTCGACCCCGGCGATCTCCACGGACGCCTCGAACGAGTCGACCTGCCGGCCGAACGCATTGCGGCGGACGGTCATCGCGATGCCGTCGAACCCGCGCTGGTCGGCCCGGCCGTCGAGCACCTCGGTGGCCAGCATGATCATCCCGGCGCAGGAGCCGTAGACCGGCATGCCGGCGGCGATCCGCTTGTCGATCGGCTCGCGCAGCTCGAAGATGTCGACCAGCTTGCTGATCGTGGTGGACTCGCCGCCTGGAATGACCAGCCCGTCGACGGCGTCCAGCTCGTGCCGGCGGCGCACCGGGCGGGCGTCCGCGCCCGCCGCGGCCAGGGCGGCGAGGTGCTCGCGGACGTCACCCTGCAGGGCGAGCACCCCGATGACGGGTACGTCGCTCACGCGGCGGTCACCAGCCGCGCTCGGCCAGCCGGTGCGGCTGCGGGATCTCGTCGACGTTGATGCCGACCATCGCCTCGCCGAGGCCGCGGGAGACCTTCGCCAGCACGTCCGGGTCGTCGTGGAAGGTGGTCGCCTTGACGATCGCGGCGGCGCGCTGGGCCGGGTTGCCGGACTTGAAGATGCCCGAGCCGACGAAGACGCCCTCGGCGCCGAGCTGCATCATCATCGCGGCGTCGGCCGGGGTGGCGATCCCGCCGGCGGTGAAGAGCACCACCGGCAGCTTGCCGGTCTCGGCGACCTCCTTGACCAGCTCGTACGGGGCCTGCAGCTCCTTGGCCGCGACGAAGAGCTCGTCGGTGGGCAGCGAGCTGAGCCGGCGGATCTCCTGGCGGATCTTGCGCATGTGGGTGGTGGCGTTGGAGACGTCACCGGTGCCGGCCTCGCCCTTGGAGCGGATCATGGCCGCGCCCTCGGTGATCCGACGCAGGGCCTCGCCCAGGTTGGTCGCGCCGCACACGAACGGGACGGTGAACGCCCACTTGTCGATGTGGTTGGCGTAGTCGGCCGGGGTCAGCACCTCGGACTCGTCGACGTAGTCGACGCCGAGCGACTGGAGGATCTGCGCCTCCACGAAGTGACCGATGCGGGCCTTGGCCATCACCGGGATCGAGACGGCGTTGATGATGCCGTCGATCATGTCCGGGTCGCTCATCCGGGACACGCCACCCTGGGCGCGGATGTCGGCGGGCACCCGCTCCAGCGCCATCACCGCGACCGCGCCGGCGTCCTCAGCGATCTTGGCCTGCTCGGCGGTGACCACATCCATGATCACGCCACCCTTGAGCATCTCGGCCATGCCGCGCTTCACGCGGGCGGTGCCGACGACCGGGCTGGCGCTGGGGTTCTGGGCGGTGGCTTCGGGCACGGGTTATCGCTCCTCGAACGTGCTCGGCGGGTGGCAAGCAAAAATGCTACGCCGGGGTCAACGCCGGTCCGACAGCCAATCAGACCCCCGGTGGCCTGCAATGTGTCGCCCATCACCGGCACCCCCGCCGCCGCCCGCGCCGGCAGTGCGACAACCCGCCTGAACCACTCCAGGTCGCCGATGTGGCGGTATCCGGACGGCCGGGACACCGCCACATCGGCGAGACGGAGTGGATCAAATGGCGCGGAGGCGGTCAGCCGGTGGGGACGTCGGCGGGGACGGTGAGCGTCGGGTCGTCGATGTCGAAGTAGCGCGGCCACTCCCGCCCGCGTCCCATCCGCAACAGGCGGACCAGCGGGCGACCACGGGCCGACCGGGCGTCGCGGACCAGATCGGTGTGCACCTGCCGGGCCAGGGCGAGCCGGCGGCTGGCCGCGATGACCGCCTCGCAGTCCGGGTCGGCCGGGTCGAGCTGCACCACCCGCAGTTGCCGGGTGAGGTCGTTCTCGGCGGCCTCGCGCTCGTCCGGGCGGGCGTCGAGCGCGATCCGCGCCGCCGCGTACAGCTCGACGCCGTAGCGCCGTTCGGCGAGCACCGCGGCGGCCGCCGCGCGGCGCAACAGGTGGGCGTCGAGGGCGCGGGCGGCCGACTCCGCGCGGGCGTGCAGCCGCTCGACCCGGCCGGCGGTCCAGATCAGGTACGTCGAGAGCAGCCCGACGGCCACGATCGCTCCCGTCACCCACCACATGCCCGGCATCGTAGTGCTGCTCCACTTCCGCTCGCGCCGGTCCGGCCGGCACGGGGACAAGGTCACGCCGGCGCCGTCCGGCACGCGGCTCAGCCCAGCCCCACCCACTCCTGGTCGATGACCCGCCCGTCGGTGGCCTCGATCGCCGCCGCATAGACCTCGACGACCCGCTTCGCCACCGTGGGCCAGTCGAAGTGCGCCACCACCTGGTCGCCGCAGGCGGTCAACCCCGCCCGGGCCGGCGGGTCGTCGAGCAGCTCGACCAGCGCGGCACGCAGCGCCGCCGGGTTCCCGGTCGGGAAGAGCCGCCCGGCTCGACCGCCGTCGAGCACCCGACGGAACGCGTCGAGGTCGCTGGCGACGACCGTCGTCCCGGCGGCCAGGGCCTCGGTGAGGATCATGCCGAACGACTCGCCGCCGATGTTCGGCGCCACGTAGAGGTGCACGCTGCGCAGCATGCGGGCTTTGTCCGCCTCGGACACCAGGCCGAGGAAGGTGACCCGGTCCCGCAGCGCGGCCGGGAACTGGTCGAACAGGTCGTCCGGGTCGCCCGGCCCGGCCACCAGCAGCCGCAGGCCGGGGCGGTGCGGGGCCAGCTCGATGAAGGCGTCGCGCAGCACCGGGAAGCCCTTGCGCGCCTCGGTGAACCGGCCCAGGAAGCCGATCGTGCCGCCGGTGCCCGGCCCGCACTCCCCCGGCCAGCCGGGCAGCGGCTCCGCGTCGGCGAACTTGGCGACCGCCACCCCGTTCGGGATCTCCACCGCGCCACCGTCCAGGTGCTCGACCTGCACCTTGCGAGCCAGCGCGCTGACCGCGATCCGGGCGGTGATGCGTTCCAGCACGATCTGGAGCACGCCCTGGGCGGCGGCCAGCGCCCGGGACCGGGTGATCGCGGTGTGGAAGGTGGCCACCACCGGCCCCCGGGCGGAGAGCACCGCGAGCAGGGACAGGCTCAGCGTCAACGGCTCGTGCACGTGCAGCACGTCGAAGTCGCCCCGGGTGAGCCAGCGGCGTACCCGGGCGGTGGAGACCGGGCCGAACGCGATCCGGGCGACCGAGCCGTTGTAGGGCAGCGGGACCGCCCGGCCGGCCGACACCACGTACGGCGGCACCGGGGAGTCCTCGTCGGCCGGCGCGAGGACGCTGACCTCGTGACCGAGCGCGATCAGCGCCTCGGCGAGGTCCATGACGTGGTTCTGCACCCCGCCCGGCACGTCGAAGGAGTACGGGCACACGATGCCGACCCGCACGTCAACGACCCTTGTTCGCGACCGTCGGGCTCCGCTGGTCCAGCCACATCCGCTGGAGCATGTGCCAGTCTTCCGGATGCCGGGCGATGCCCGCGGCGAAAGCGTCGGCGACCCGCTGGGTCAGCATCCGCACCCGCTGGTCGAGCGGCCCCTCGTCCGGTCCGGGCACCGGCAGCGGCCCCTCGAGCGCCGCGTGCGCCGCGTCCGGTTCGTACCACATGGAGGCCACGTAGAGCGGCGCTCCGGTGCGCAGGGCCAGCAGCGCCGGCCCGGCCGGCATCCGGGTCCGGGCCCCGAAGAAGTCGACCTCGATGCCCCGCGCGGAGAGGTCCCGGTCGGCCAGCAGCGGCACCACCGCGCCGGCTCGCAGCCGGTCGACCAGCACGTCGAACGCGGGGCGCGCACCGCCGTGGGTGGGCAGGATCTCCATGCCCAGGCTCTGCCGGAAGGCGAGGAAGCGCTCGTAGACGCCCTCCGGCTTGAGCCGCTCGGCCACCGTGGTGATCGGCCAGCCGGTGGCGGCCACCCAGGCGCCCGCGGCGTCCCAGTTGCCGGCGTGCGGCAACGCCACCACCGCGCCTCGGCCGGCGGCCACGTCGGCGGCGAGCAGTTCCTCGCCGTCGAGGCGGAACCCGGCCAGGATCTGCTCGCGACTCAGCGCGGGCAGCCGGAACGCCTCCATCCAGTACCGGGCGTACGACCGCAGGGCCCGTCGGACCAGCGCGTCGAACTCGGCCTCGGGCAGGTCGGGCCCGACCACCCGGCGCAGGTTCGCGCGCAGTCGGTCCGTACCTCCGCCGCCGCGCCGGTGGGTGCGGTCGGCGCCGGCCCGGAACGCCGCGGCCACGAGGGGCCGCGGCAACGCGCGGATCACCCGCCAGCCGGCGACGTAGCCGAGCTCGGTGAGATTCACCCGTTTCCACCCGGCGTGTGCACCCGCTGGGCCTGCCGGTACACGTGCGTCATCCGCTGACCGACCGTGAAGATCGACACGGCGGCGAGCAGCCAGAGCGCGGTCTCCAGCGCCGGGTCGAGGCCGAAGCCGGTGAGCAGGCCACCGACGCCGACGATCAGCAGCCGCTCGGTGCGCTCGGCGATGCCCACGTTGCAGGTCATGCCGAGCCCTTCGGCCCGGGCCTTGACGTACGAGACGAGGGCGCCGGCGGCCAGACAGAGCAGCGCGGCGGCCACACCGGAGAACTGGTGCTGGGTGGCCAGCCAGTACGCCACCGCGCCGAACACGGCGCTGTCGGCGACCCGGTCCATGCTCGAGTCGAGGAACGCGCCGAACCGGGTGGAGCCGCCGCTCATCCGGGCCATCGTGCCGTCGAGCAGGTCGGTGAGCGCGAAGACCGTGACGATCAGCGCGCCGGCGACCAGGTGACCGCGGGCGCCGAAGCCGAGCGCGCCGACCAGCACGCCGACGGTCCCGGTCACGGTGACCGCGTTGGGAGTGACGCCCGCACGGAGCAGGGCGCGGGCAAGCGGCTCAATGACGCGGGTCATCCCCGCGCGGGCCGACACTTGGAAGATCTTCGCCATGGCGGTCCCCACGATAACGGTCCCCGCAGGTCCGGCGATACGGCCGGTCAGTGGAGCCTCGGTGCGGAGGCTTGTGCGCACCCCGCAACGGGTGTCTGATCGAGCCAGGAGGTGAGCCAGCTCACCCTCCTGACCGTCTGGAAACCCGCTGTGCAGCGGACACCGGAGGATATCGCCGCGCACTCGCCCCGGGCCGCTTCCCGTCACGCGCGGCGTTCGCCACCAACCACCGGCTGAGGGAGGTGCGCCCGATGGCGCAGAAGAGTCAGGAGAAGGGTGTCACCGGCGGCGCGCCGGTGGTGACCGACCCCGCGAGGGTTCGCAACGTGGTGCTCGTCGGGCACTCCGGCGCGGGCAAGACGACCCTGGTCGAGGCGCTGCTCACCGCGAGCGGCACGATCAGCCGCGCCGGCACGGTGACCGACGGCACCACGGTCTGCGACCACGACCCGGCCGCCGTGCGCCAGCAGCGCTCGGTGAGCCTGGCCTGCGCACCCCTGCTGCACAACGGCATCAAGGTCAACCTGCTGGACACGCCCGGCTACGCCGACTTCGTCGGTGAGCTGCGCGCCGGGCTGCGGGCCGCCGACGCCGCGCTCTTCGTCGTCTCCGCGGCCGACGGGATGGACGCGGCCACCGCGGCGCTGTGGGAGGAGTGCGCGGCGGTGGACATGCCCCGGGCGGTCGCCGTCGCCCGGCTCGACCACCCGCGCGCCGACTTCGACGAGGCGGTGGCGCTCTGCCAGCGCGTCTTCGGCGACAACGTGATGCCGCTCTACCTGCCGATGCTCGGCGACGACGGGGTCTCCACGGTCGGCCTGCTCGGCCTGATCACCCGCCGGGTCTTCGACTACACCGGCGGGCTGCCCGCCGACGTCCGCGAGCCGGATCCGGAGCACCTGCCGGCGATCACCGAGTCCCGCGACGAGCTGATCGAGGGGATCATCGCGGAGAGCGAGGACGAGTCGCTCATGGACCGCTACCTCGAGGGCGAGGAGATCGGCACCGACGTGCTCATCGACGACTTGGAGAAGGCCGTCGCGCGCGGGCACTTCTACCCGGTGGTGCCGGTCTGCGCGGAGACCGGCGTCGGGCTGGACGCGCTGCTGGAGGTGCTCACCGCCGCCTTCCCGTCGCCGTTGGAGCACGAGCTGCCCGCGGTCGCCGGGGTGGACGGCTCCCCCCGGCCGCCGCTGACCTGCGACCCCGACGGCCCGCTGGTGGCCGAGGTGGTCAAGACGACGATCGACCGGCACGTGGGGCGGGTCTCCCTGGTCCGGGTCTTCTCCGGCACGCTGCGTCCCGAGCAGACCGTGCACGTCTCCGGGCACGGTCTGGCCGAGCGCGGACACCCCGACCACGACGCCGACGAGCGGGTCGGGCACGTCTACACCCCGCTCGGCGTCGCGCTGCGCGAGGTGTCGGCCTGCGTCGCCGGCGACATCTGCGCGATCACCAAGTCGGGCAGCGCGGAGACCGGCGACACGGTCTCCGCCAAGGACGATCCGCTGCTGATCGCGCCGTGGGAGATGCCCGAGCCGCTGCTGCCGGTGGCGATCGTGGCCAAGAGCCGGTCCGACGAGGACGCCCTGGCCCGCAACCTGGCCCGACTGGTTGCCGGCGACCCGACCATGCGGCTGGAGCGCAACCCGGAGACCCACCAGTTGGTGCTCTGGTGCATGGGTGAGGCGCACGCCGACGTGGTGCTGGACCGGCTGCGCGCCGGCGGCGTCGAGCTGGAGACCGAGCCGGTGCGGGTGGCGCTGCGGGAGACGTTCACCGCCGCGGCGCGGGGGCACGGCCGGCACGTCAAGCAGTCCGGCGGCCACGGCCAGTACGCCGTCTGCGACATCGAGGTCGAGCCGCTGCCCCGCGGTGGCGGCTTCGAGTTCGTCGACCGGGTGGTCGGCGGCGCGGTGCCGCACAACTACATCCCCTCGGTGGAGAAGGGGGTCCGGGCCCAGATGGAGCGGGGCGTGCTCGCCGGCCACCCGATGGTGGACCTGCGGGTCACCCTCGTCGACGGCAAGGCGCACAGCGTCGACTCCTCGGACGCGGCGTTCCAGACCGCCGGGGCGCTGGCGCTGCGGGACGCGGCCGAGAAGGGCCAGCCGGCCCTGCTGGAGCCGGTCGACGAGGTGACCATCCGGGTGCCGGACGGCTCGGTCGGCGCGGTGATGGGCGACCTCTCCGGCCGGCGTGGCCGGGTGCTCGGCACCGAGCCGGACCCGGACGGCGAGGGCCGCACCCTGGTGCGCGCCGAGGTGCCCGCCACCGAGCTGCTGCGCTACGCGGTGGAGCTGCGTTCGATGACCGCCGGCACCGGCACCTTCCGCCGCGGCTTCGTCCGCCACGACCCCATGCCCGCCCACCTGGCCGACCAGATCCGCAAGGAACAGAACGCCCACCCCTGATCACCCGCGGAGCGGGGCCGGTCAGGGGTGGACGGCGGGGAGGGCCGGGGCGGGCCAGTGGGCGTGGTCGGCGCCCCGCAGCGCCGCCGAGCGCAGGGCGGCCAGCTGCCGCTCCACCTCGGCGAACTGGTCGGGCGCGAGCGGGCCGCGGTCGAGCGCCGCGGCGTTCTCCTCCACCTGGGCGACGGTACGGCAGCCGGGGATCGGGATGGTCCGCCCGCTGCGCGCCCAGATCCAGCCGAGCGCGCCCTGGGCCAGAGTGCGTCCGTCGCCGGTCAGCGCCGCCCGCACCGCGGCGACCCGGCGTAGCCACTCCGGCGCCGGCCGGCCGCCGCGGAACCACTCCAGCCAGCCGGGCGCGAGCCCGCGTACGTCGTCGCGGGGCAGCGTGGACGCGGCGGTGTACTTGCCGGTGAGCAGTCCCATCCCGAGCGGCCCCCGGTTGACGCTGGCCAGGTCGTACTTGTCGCAGACGGCGAGCAGTTCGGGGGCGTCGCGGAGCACGGAGAGGTTGTGCTGCACGGCGGTCGCGCCGGCGGCGCCGGGACCGAACGCGGCGGCCCGGTCCGGGCGGTCGGTGCTCCAGCCGTAGGCCCGGATCAGCCCGTCGGCGACCAGCTCCTCCAACGTGCCGATCAGCGCCTCGGCGCGGGGCACCGGCAGGTCGGCGAGGTGCAGCTGGTACAGGTCGATCCGGTCGGTGCCGAGCCGGCGCAGCGAGTCGGTGACCGCCCGGCGCAGGTAGGCCGGCGAGGCGTCGTGCCCGGTGGCCTGCCGGGTCGCCTCGTCGAAGGTGTAGCCCCACTTGGTGGCGATCACCGCAGCGTCGCGCCGGCCGGCCAGCGCCCGACCGAGGATCCGCTCACTGTGGCCCGCCCCGTACGTGTCGGCGGTGTCGAAGAGGGTGACGCCCAGGTCGAGCGCCCGGCGCACCGCGCGGACCGACTCCTCGTCGTCGACGGCGCCCCAGCCCAGCGGCTGGCTGCCCTCGGCCCAGGGGCCGCCGATCGCCCAGCACCCCATGCCCAGGGCGCTGACCTCGATGCCGCTACGCCCCAAAGGGCGCGTCGTGACTGCCATCGGCCGATCCTGCCACCTCGAGTCCGCTCGACGGCAACATCTCAGCCAACCCGGTGGACGGCGGCACGCCGACCGGTACGGCATGATCGACCGTATGCGGCTGGGAGTGGACATCGGCGGCGTGATCATCGAACCGGCCGACGACGACGCCGACACCTCGTTCTTCGGGGAGCACTACCTGCGCACGCCGGTCGTCGCCGGAGCGTTCGAGGCGCTGGCCACGCTGGCCGCCGGGCCGTTCGACGAGGTGCACCTGGTCAGCAAGTGCGGTGAGGACACCGAGCGGCGGACCCGGGAGTGGCTGGTCCACCACGACTTCCACACCCGCACGGGGATACCGGTGCGGCGGGTGCACTTCTGCCGTACCCGGCCGGCTAAGGCTCCGATCGCCCGCCGGCTCGGGCTGACCCACTTCGTCGACGACAAGCTCGAGGTGCTGGGTTACCTCGACTCGGTGCCGCACCGCTACCTCTTCCGCCCCCGGGCGGCGGAGGTGGCCCGGCACGACGTCCACCTGCCGCTCGTACACCGGGTGGAGAGCTGGCCCGAGCTGGTCACCGCGCTGCGCGGCGACTGACCGGCACGGCCTCGGGCCGCGGCGGCCGACCGGCGCGGCGCCGGGCCGGCGGACGGCGATCGCGGGCGCGCCGCGGCTCCGGCGGACCGGCCGGCGCGGTCAGGACGGCCAGGCGCGGGCGAGCAGGTCGCGGGTGTCGCCGAGCAGTTGCGGCAGGACCTTGGTCCGACCGATCACCGGCATGAAGTTGGCGTCGCCGCCCCAGCGGGGCACCACGTGCTGGTGCAGGTGCGCGGCGATGCCCGCGCCGGCCACCCCGCCCTGGTTCATGCCCAGGTTGAAGCCGTGGGCGTTGCTGACCTTGCGGATGACGCGCATCGCGGTCTGGGTGAAGGACGCCAGCTCCACGGTCTCCGACTCGTCCAGCTCGGTGTAGTCGGCGACGTGCCGGTAGGGGCAGACCAGCAGGTGCCCCGGGTTGTACGGGTAGAGGTTGAGCACCGCGAAGACGTGCTGCCCGCGCGCCACGAGCAGGTTCTCCTCCGGGGGCAGCTGCGGCCCTCGGCAGAACGGGCAGCCGCTCGGCTTCTCGTAGCCCTCGGCGGGGCGGTCCTCGCCCGAGATGTAGGTCATCCGGTGCGGCGTCCAGAGCCGCTCCAGGCCGTCGGCCATCCCGCCACTGTTCGTGTGCCGTTCCACCCCAGTCACAGGGGCGATCCTACGGACCGTCCCGGCCGGCGGCGACGGCCGGCACCGGGCAGCGCTCCCCGACCGGAATGTCGTCTGTTCAGGAACGCGTCAAATGGAAGTTGTTGACGAACCAAAGCCCGCAGCTGAAACTTCCATACATTCATGTACTTGCATGGACTGATGGAGGACTCCTGTGATCCGACGAATCGGCACCTTCCTCGCAGCCCTCGCGCTGACCGCCGTCAGCACGGTGGTCGGTGTCACCGCCACCGCCGGCGCGGCCCACGCCGACGGTTGCTACACCTGGGGACGCACCCTGTCCGAGGGGATGTCCGGCGAGGACGTCCGGCAACTCCAGATCCGGGTCGCCGGCTACCCCGGCAACGGCGCGGTGCTCACCCTCGACGGGGCGTACGGCCCGGCCACCCGGTCGGCGGTCAGCCGCTTCCAGCAGGCGTACGGGTTGTCGGCCGACGGCATCGCCGGCCCGCAGACCTTCAACAGGATCTACGCGTTGCAGGACGACGACTGCACCCCGGTCAACTTCAGCTACGCCGAGTTCAACGACTGCAACAGCGACTGGTCCGGCGGAGCGGTCTCGGCCAGCACGGCCCGGTTCAACGCCCGGGTCTCGATGTGGAAGCTCCAGGCGATGCGGCACGCCCTGGGCGACCAGCAGATCGTGGTGACCAGCGCGTTCCGCAGCTACGCCTGCAACAGCGCGGTGGGCGGGTCGTCGACGAGCCGGCACCTCTACGGCGACGCCGTCGACCTGGGCGCCGGGCCGCACTCGCTGTGCCGGCTCGCCCAGCAGGCGCGCAACCACGGGTTCAACGAGATCCTCGGCCCCGGCTACCCCGGGCACAACGACCACACCCACGTCGCGCACAAGTCGACCCGCACCTGGTCGGCGCCGAACTGCGGCATCTGACACCCCGGCTCGGCAGCCCCCGTCCCGGCCGGCCGGTCGGGACGGGGGCCGTCGACGTCACATCTCGGCGGACGGGCCGCTGTTGGTGCGCGAGGTGACCACGTCGAGCACGTGCGTCACCGCCTCGGCCATCGGCACCCCGTTGCGCTGCGAGCCGTCCCGGTAGCGGAACGACACCGTGCCGGCCGCCACGTCGTCGTCACCGGCGATCACCATGAACGGGATCTTCTGCTGCTGCGCCGTACGGATCTTCTTCTGCATCCGGTCGTCGCCCGCGTCGACCTGGGCGCGGATCCCCTCGGCGCGCAGCGCGGCGACGAAGCCGTGCAGGTAGTCGGTGTGATCCTCGCGGATCGGGATGCCGACCACCTGCACCGGGGCCAGCCAGGCCGGGAACGCGCCCGCGTAGTGCTCGGTGAGCACCCCGAAGAACCGCTCGATCGAGCCGAAGAGCGCCCGGTGGATCATCACCGGCCGCTGCCGGGTGCCGTCGGCCGCCTGGTACTCCAGCCCGAACCGCTCCGGCTGGTTGAAGTCGACCTGGATGGTGGACATCTGCCAGGTCCGCCCGATGGCGTCCTTGGCCTGCACCGAGATCTTCGGCCCGTAGAAGGCCGCGCCGCCCGGGTCGGGCACCAGGTCCAGCCCGGACTGCTCGGCGGCAGTGCGCAGCGCCTCGGTGGCCTCCGCCCAGTCCTCGTCCGAGCCGATGAACTTCGGCGAATCGTCCCGGGTGGACAGCTCCAGGTAGAAGTCGTCCAGGCCGTAGTCGCGCAGCAGGTCGAGCACGAAGGTGAGCAGCGTGGACAGCTCGCCGGCCATCTGCTCCCGGGTGCAGTAGATGTGCGAGTCGTCCTGGGTCAGGCCGCGCACCCGGGTCAGGCCGTGCACCACGCCGGACTTCTCGTAGCGGTAGACCGTGCCGAACTCGAAGAGCCGCAGCGGCAGCTCCCGGTAGGACCGCCCGCGCGCCCCGAAGATCAGGTTGTGCATCGGGCAGTTCATCGCCTTGAGGTAGTAGTCCGCGCCCTCCAGCTGCATGGGCGGGAACATCGTGTCGGCGTAGTAGGGCAGGTGGCCGGAGGTCTCGAAGAGCTGCGCCTTGGTGATGTGCGGGGTGTTGACGAACTCGTAGCCCGCGTCCTCGTGCCGACGGCGGGAGTAGTTCTCCATCTCCCGACGGATGATGCCGCCCTTGGGGTGGAAGACCGCCAGGCCCGAGCCGATCTCGTCGGGGAAGCTGAACAGGTCGAGGTCCGCGCCGAGCTTGCGGTGGTCGCGCCGGGCGGCCTCCTCCAGCAGCTTCAGGTACGCCTTGAGCTCGTCGCGGGTCGGCCACGCGGTGCCGTACACCCGCTGCAGCTGCGGGTTCTTCTCCGACCCGCGCCAGTACGCCGCCGCCGAGCGCATCAGCTTGAACGCCCCGATCAGCCGGGTGTTCGGCAGGTGCGGCCCCCGGCAGAGGTCAGACCAGCAGACCTTCTCCTCGTTCGCGGCGAGGTTGTCGTAGATGGTCAGCTCGCCACCGCCGACCTCCATCACCTCGGAGGAGTCCAGGCCCTCGCCCTTGACGTCGATCAGCTCCAGCTTGAACGGCTCGGCGGCCAGCTCGGCGCGCGCCTCGTCCAGGCTGCCGAAGCGGCGGCGGCGGAACCGCTGCCCGGATTTGACGATCTCCTGCATCCGCTTTTCGATCTTGGCCAGGTCGTCCGGCTGGAACGGCTTGTCGACCGCGAAGTCGTAATAGAAGCCGTTCTCGATCGGCGGGCCGATGCCGAGCTTGGCCTCGGGGTAGACGTCCTGCACGGCCTGGGCGAGCACGTGCGCGGTGGAGTGGCGCAGCACGTTCAGCCCGTCCGGCGATTCGAGGCTGACCGGCTCGACCTCGGTGTCGGCCGCCGGCCGCCAGTCCAGGTCGTGCAGCTGGCCCTCCGAATCGCGGACCACCACGATCGCCTTCGGACCAGCGGCGGGCAGCCCGGCCGCGGCCACCGCGTCGGCCGCCGTGGTCCCGGCGGTGACGACGACGGGGTCGGCCACGGCGGGGGTACGGGGTGCGGACACGGTGACTCCTCGCAGCAGACGGTACGGATCGGGCCGGCGTCCGGCCCCTGCCGATGCTATCGGTCGCCCCGCCCGACCCGACCGCCGACGCCGCAGCCACGCGCCGGGGCACCGACCAGCGGCGCCGCCCGGCCGCCCGAACCCGTCCGACTCCGCCTCGCCCGGCCGGCGTGCCGGTCTCGTGCAGCCGGCCAGGCCGGTCTCGGGCAGCCGGGTGCGCCGGCGATTGAACCTTTTGCGGCTCGGAGCCGAACTACCCGGTGTGGCCGGAGACCGGTGCCGGTCGCGTGGACAGGGATGGGGACACGAGATGGCGATGACGGATGGCTGCCGCCGCTGGCGCCGGCCCGCGGCGCTGGCCGCCCTGGCCGCGGCCACGGTGCTCGGCTGGCCCGGTACGGCGCACGCGGCGGAGGTGACCACCAATCCCGGCCAGGCCCGGCAGGGTGACGCGGTCCGGCTGGAGTTCGTGGTACCCGAGGAGCGGCCCGGCACCCGCACCCGCCAGGTCGAGGTCCGGCTGCCGGCGGACGCCCCGATCGCCGAGGTCTACCCGATGTCGGTGCCCGGCTGGGCTCCCCGGATCAGCTCCCGCACGCTCGATCAGCCGGTGGCCGGCATCCACTCGACCGGGGTGACCACGGTCACCACGGCGGTGACCTGGATCCGGGTCGACGGAGCCCCGGCCGGCCCGGCCCGGCTGGCGCTCTCGATGGGCCCACTCCCCCGCACCGACCGGCTCACCTTCCCGGTGATCCAGACCTACGCCGACGGCACGGTGGTGCGCTGGGCGGACCCGACCGGCGCGCACCGTGCCCCGGTACTCACCCTGCTGCCCGCAGCCGCCGGCGCCCCGGCCGGGCACACCGGTCACGGCGGCGCGGCCAACGCCGAAGGCGCCGTAGCCGGTCCGGCGGCCGACACCGACCCGGCCGGCGCCCGGGGCACGGTGGACGGCGCAGCCGGCGCGCGCGCCGGGAACGAGGCCGCTGGGAACGCCGCCGGCGGGAATGCCGACGCGCTCCTCGCCGCGGGCCTGCTCGCCGGGCTCGGTGGTGGCGCGGCGATCGGTTGGCTGGCCAGCCGCTGGCGCCGCCGCTCCCCGGCCGGCGACCCGGCAACGAGCGACCCCGTTGAAAGCACCGACCCCGCCGAGCCCGCCCGCTCTGCCGTGGGTGCCGAACAGCGGCCCGCGCCGGAGCAGTCCGGCGCGAGTCCCACCCTGATCCACTCGGGTTCTGGGAAGTCGGGGTGACGGGGCGACCCGAATACCCCGATCTCCGGGAATCCGAGTCGATCAGCGCCCGATGACCGGCGTGATCCACTCCATGTCGCCGATATCGCGGTCTCCGACCTCACCGGATACCCCCATGTCGGCGAACTGGTGTTGACCACCCGCCCGAGGCAGGCCAGGCCGGAGCCGGTCACGCCGGAGCCGGCCGGGCCGGTCAGGCCGCCGAGGTCGTCAGGCCGGGATCGGCCAGGGCCCCGATCGACCAGGCGCGAGTCGGCCAGGCCCGCGTCGGCCACGCCTGAATCGGTCAGGCCGGGGTTGGCCGGGGCGGGGTTGGTCAGGGGAGCCAGTCGGGCAGGGGTTCCCGGGCGGCCAGCCAGTCGGCCGGGACACCACCAGGTGTGCCGACGCCGGTGTACGCGGCCACCACCGCGCCCACGATGGCGGCGGTGGTGTCCACGTCCCCGCCCGCCTCGACGCACGCCCGGATCGCGGCCGGGTAGTCGTCCAGATGGGTGGCGGCCACCCAGAGGGTGAAGCCCACGGTGTCCTGCGCGGTCACCCGCGAGCCGTTGCCGAGCGTCGCCACCGCCTGGGGCAGCGGCCGGCCGAGCAGGTCGGCGGCGCGGCGTACCCGGCGGTGCACCTCGGTGCCCGGGTTCAGGGTGGCGCTGACCCCGGCGAGCAGCCGGTCGGCGGCGGGGCGGCTGCCGTCCAGCCGGCCCCGGGCGGCCAGCGCGGTCGCCACCGCCACGGCCACCGCGCCGGCGATCCCCTCCGGGTGCGCGTGGGTCACCTCGGCCGCGGCGCTGGCCTGGGCCGCGGCTCGGGCGGTCGAGTCGGCGAAGTACGCGCCGAGCGGACCGACCCGCATCGCCGCGCCGTTGCCGCAGGAGCCCTGCCCGTCGAACGCCGAGGCGGCGGCGATCGGCCAGGGCGTGCCGGTGCGGATCAGCCGGAGGATGGTCACCGCGCCCGGCCCGTACCCCCGGTAGGGCTCGGCGCGCTCGGCGAACGCGAGGGCCAGCCGGTCCCGGTCGACCCGGCCGGACTCGGCCAGCTCCGCCACCACCGAGCACGCCATCTCGGTGTCGTCGGTCCATTCCCAGGGCGGCGGCGGGAGCCGGCCGGCGGCCAGGTCGGCCGGGTGCCGGCCGGGAACGAAGAACTGCGAGCCGAGCGCGTCGCCGACGGAGAGGCCGGCGAGGCTGTCCCGGGCGAGCGCCAGGCGGGCGTCTGCGAAGAGCGTGAAGGACATCGTTGTACCAGCTTGCCGGGTTCCGAGGTGCGCCGCAACGCGATCAACTTGCCACGCCAAGTACCGTCTTGGGGTGGCCACCGTCCTCCTGGTCGAAGACGATCACGTCGTACGCGGCGCGATGCTGCGTTCCCTCGCCGATCGAGGGCACGCGGTGCACGCCGTCGGCACGGCGCTGGACGCGCTGCGCCGGGTCGCCGCCGAGACGCCCGACCTGGTCGTACTCGACCTGGGCCTGCCCGATCTGGACGGCTCGGACGCGCTGCGGATGCTGCGCGGCATCACCGACGTGCCGATCATCATCGCCACCGCCCGCGACGACGAGCAGTCCGTGGTGAAGCTGCTGCGCGCCGGCGCCGACGACTACATGGTCAAGCCGTTCACCGGCGCCCACCTGGACGCCCGGATCACCACCGTGCTGCGCCGGGCCGGCCGGGCCAGCCGGGTCGTCCAGCCCGCCGTGCACGTCGTCGGCGGCCTGCGGGTCGACGTCGGTGAGCGCAGCGCCCAGCTCGACGGTGAGCCGCTGGCGCTGACCCGCAAGGAATTCGACCTGCTGGCGTATCTCGCCGCACGTCCCGGGCGGGTAGTGTCCCGCCGGGAGCTCTTGGAGGAGGTATGGCGGCAGCCATCGGTCGGCGAGGATCAGACCATCGACGTTCACCTCTACTGGCTGCGCCGCAAAATGGGCGAGTCCGCGGCGAAGCCGCGCTACCTGCGCACCGTGCGGGGGGTCGGCTTTCGCCTGGTGGCGCCGGACTGAGGACCACGCTGGCCCTCGTCACGGCCGGCATGTGCGCCCTCGCGGCGCTCGCCTTCCTCGTTCCGCTCGGCTTCGGTCTCGGCGACCGGGCCCGGGAGGACGCCATCGCCGACGCCGCCCGGCGCAGCGCCCTGGTCACCGGGGCGTTGGCGGTCAGCACCGACGCGGCGGTGATCGAGCGCGCGGTGGCGGCCACCGGCGGCGACCACGCCACCCGTCCGGTGGTGCACGGCCTCGACGTGGACGCCTCCGCCGGCCGGGCCGACCCGGCCCAGCTCGATGAGGCTCGCGCGCAGCGGCGCTCGGTGGTGGTGGAGGTTGCCGGCGGTCTCGTCCGGCTCGACCCGGTGGTGCTCGGTGACCGGGTCGCGGTGGTCGAGGTGTTCGTGCCCGACGACGCGCTCGGCGGCGAGGGTCGCTGGCTGCTGCTCCTCGGGGTCGCCGCAGTCCTGGTGGGTGCGGCCGTCGTGGTGGTCGACCGGGTCGCCACCCGCACGGTGGACGCCACCCGGGGGCTGGTCGAGGCCGCGCTCGCGGTCGGCGACGGTGACCTGGGGGCACGCGTCGAGCCGAACGGCCCGCGCGAGCTGGCCGAGGCCGGGTTGGCGTTCAACCGGATGGCCGAGCGGTTGGTCGCGGCCCACACCGACGAGCGTGAGCTGGTCGCCGACCTGTCGCACCGGCTGCGTACCCCGCTGACGGTGCTTCGGCTGGACGCCGAGGCGCTGGAGTCCGACGACACCAGCGTGGGCACGTTCAGCGAGGCCGAGTTGGACCGCCGGCGCGGGATCCGGCGGATCCGGCAGGCCATCGTGACGCTCGAGGGCGAGATCGACGTCCTGATCAAGACCACACGCAAGGCGGTCGCCCACGAGACCGGGCCGGCGATGTGCGACGTCAGCGAGGTGGTCCGGGACCGGATGGTGTTCTGGGCGGCCCTCGCCGGCGACCAGAACCGGCCACACCGGGTGATCGGGGCGCAGCTGCGCACCCCGGCGCCGGTCCCGCGGGCAGAACTGGCCGCCGCGCTGGACGCGGTGATCGGCAACGTCTTCCGCTACACCCCGCAGGGCACCGCGTTCGAGGTGGCGGTCTCCCGGCGGGACGGCTACGTGGCGATCCGCGTCGACGACGCCGGCCCCGGCATCGCCAATCCGGATCGGGCGCTGCGCCGGGGCACCAGCGACCAGGGCTCCACCGGCCTCGGCCTGGACATCGCCAAGCGGGTCTCGTTGCAGGCCAACGGCTCGGTGAGCATCGACCGGGCCCGGCTGGGTGGGGCCAGCGTGGTGATGCTGCTCGCCGATCCCGAGGCGACGCCCCGGCAGGTCAACCGGTTCGGGCTGGTCGGCCGGATGGCGCGGGAGGCCCGCGAGCAGAAGTCCGCCGGCCGCCGCTGGCCCCGGCAGCGGCCCAACCAGCCCTGATCCGGCACCGGCCCAACCAGCCCTGATCCGGCACCGGCCACGGCCCACGTTCCGGCACCGGCTGCGGCCCGGGTTGTGGGCTGGCGCAAGTCTTCCTTAGATCCGGGTTAACGACGGCGCGGACCGGGCCGGCGGCTGACAGGATTCCGGTACGAACCCATCAGATCCACCGGCCAGCGCCTCGCGCACCCACCGGTCGGTGGAGCCGCGCGCGCGGCGGGAGACAGGTCCCCCCACACCAGCTCCCGCCGCGCGCCCTCCTCCTCGCCGTTGCGCCCGCCGCGGTCAGCGTCCGGCCGTGGCCAGGTACGCGTCGATCTCGGCGGTGATCCGCTGCTTGCCGGCCGGGTCCAGGAACGAGGCCGTGACGGCGTCGCGGGCCAGCGCGGCGATCCCCTCCGGTCCGACGCGCAGCAGCTGGGCCGCCACCGCGTACTCGTCGTCGAGGGTGGTGCCGAACATCGGCGGGTCGTCGGAGTTGATGGTGACCAGCACCCCGCCGTCGACCAGCCGGGGCAGCGGGTGCGCGTCGAGGCCGGCCACGGCCCGGGTGCGTACGTTCGAGGTGGGGCAGACCTCCAGGGCGATGCGCCGCTCGGCGAGGTAGGTCAGCAGCTCCGGGTCGTCAACGGCGGAGATGCCGTGCCCGATCCGCTCCGCGCCGAGCTCGCGCAGCGCGTCCCAGACGGTCTGCGGGCCGGTGGTCTCCCCGGCGTGCGGCACCGACCGCAGCCCGGCCGCCCGGGCCTGGTCGAAGTACGGCTTGAACTGCGGCCGGGGCACCCCGATCTCCGGCCCGCCCAGGCCGAAGCTGATCAGCCCGTCCGGGCGCTCCTCCAGCGCGATGCGCAGGGTCTCCTCGGCCGCCGGCAGCCCCGCCTCGCCCGGGATGTCGAAGCACCACCGCAACTCGATGCCGAAGTCGGCCTCGGCCCGCTTGCGGGCGTCCTCGATCGCCTCGCAGAACGCCGGCGCGGGGATGCCCCGGTGCACGTGCGAGTACGGGGTGATGGTCAGCTCCGCGTAGCGGACCTGCTGGCGGGCCAGCTCACGAGCCACCTCGTGGGTGAGGATCCAGACGTCCTCCTGATCGCGGATCAGGTCGACGACGCTGAGGTAAACCTCGATGAAGTGGGCGAAGTCGCGGAACGCGAAGTAGTCGGCCAACGCGGCCGGATCCGCTGGCACCGGGCTGCGCCCCTCGTGGCGGGCGGCCAGTTCGGCGACGATCCGGGGCGAGGCGGAGCCCACGTGGTGCACGTGCAGCTCCACCTTGGGCAGTCCGGCGATGAAGGTGGACAGTTCGGTCACAGGTTCTCCTCGGCACGGGCGCCGGTACGGGCGACGACGAAGACTCGGCGGAACGGGAAGTACACCTGGCCCTGGCGCGTCGGGTACGCCTCGGCGAGGCGTACCTCGAGCTGGGCCCGGAAGTCGACCCACCGCGCGGCGTCCAGCGCCGCGCGGACGGGGCGCAGCGCGGTGCCCTCCATCCAGGCGAGCACGGGGTGCGCGGCGTCGGCGCCGGCGGGGAGCAGGTGCACGTAGGTAGTCTCCCAGGCGTCCACCGCGCAGCCGGCACCGGTCAGCAGCGCGGCGTAGTCGGCCGGGTCGTCGACCGGGGCCGCACGCAGCAGCGGAAGCAGCTCGGCCCGCCAGGCCGGCCGACCGGCGACCTCGCGCAGCGCCCGGTGCGAGGGCGCGTCGAAGTTGCCCGGCACCTGCACCGCCAGCCAGGCCCCGACGGGCAACTCCCGCGCCCAGCGGCCGAGCAGCTCCTGGTGCCCGGGGACCCACTGGAGCACCGCGTTGCTCATCACCACGTCGGCGTCGGGCCCGGGCCGCCAGTCACGCACGTCGCCGACGGCGAACTCGACTGCTGCGCCCAGCTCGCGGGCCTTGTCGATCATTTCTGGTGAGGAGTCCAGCCCGAGCACCTGGCTGCCCGGCCAGCGGGTCGCCAGGGTCGCGGTGAGCTGGCCGGGACCGCAGCCGAGGTCGACCACCGTCCGCGGCCGGTCGGCCGGGATCCGGGCGAGGAGGTCGTGGAACGGCCGGGACCGCTCGTCGCCGTAGCGCAGGTACGTCGCTGGATCCCACATGGCCGCCTCCCAAACCGTACGTCCGTCTTTTTAACCGTACGGCCCGGTGGTCGGCCGGGCAAGGCGATCACTAGGCTCAGGGCATGGAGCAGCGCACCTTCGACCGGCTCGGCCGGACCGTCGGCATCGTCGGCCTCGGCGCCTGGCAGCTCGGCGCCGACTGGGGCACGGTGAGCGAGGACGACGCGATGGCGATCCTCGCCACCGCCGTCGACGCCGGGGTCACCTTCCTGGACACCGCCGACGTCTACGGCGACGGTCGCAGCGAGCGGCTGATCGGGCGTTTCCTGCGCACCCGACCGGACGCCGCGCTCACCGTGGCCACCAAGATGGGCCGCCGGGTCGAACAGCGGCCGGAGGCGTACACCTTGGCGCACTTCCGGGAGTGGACCGACCGGTCCCGGCGCAACCTCGGGGTGGACACCCTGGACCTGGTCCAGCTGCACTGCCCACCCACCGCCGTGTTCGCCGACGACGCGGTCTTCGACGCCCTGGACACGCTCGTGGCCGAGAAGGCGATCGCCGGCTACGGAGTGAGCGTGGAGACCTGCGACCAGGCGCTCACCGCGATCGCCCGGCCCGGGGTGGCGAGCGTCCAGATCATCCTCAACGCGCTGCGGCACAAGCCGCTGGAGCAGGTGCTGCCGTCGGCCGCCGCGGCCGGGGTCGGCATCATCGCCCGGGTGCCGCTGGCCAGCGGCCTGCTCTCCGGCCGGTACGACGAGCACACCACCTTCCCGGCGGACGACCATCGCAGCTACAACCGGCACGGTGCGGCGTTCGACGTGGGCGAGACGTTCTCCGGGGTCGACTTCGACCTGGGGCTGGCCGCGGTGCGGCGGCTGACGCCGCTGGTCGGCGCGGACCGCACCATGGCGCAGTTCGCCCTGCGGTGGGTGCTGGACCAGTCCGGGGTGACGGTGGTCATCCCGGGCGCCCGCGACGCCGGGCAGGCCCAGCGCAACGTCGCCGCGGCGGAGTTGCCGCCGCTCACCGAGGAGCAGCTGACCGGCGTCCGCGAGGTCTACGACGAGCTGATCCGCCCCCGGGTGCACGACCGGTGGTGACCCGCCGCCCGCGGGTGCTCGCCGCGGGTGCGCCGGCCGGGGATGCTGGAGACCCGGGGTGCGGGGAGAGGGGGACGCGATGAGGGGTTGGTTCCCGCTCACGCTCGGCGTGCTGGCCGTGGTGATCGGTGCAGTCTGGACGGTCCAGGGTCTCGGCTTCGTCAGCGGCAGCGTGATGACCGGCGAGCGGATCTGGGTGGTGATCGGGCCGGTGGTGGCGCTGGCCGGGCTGGTGGTGCTCTGGCTCGGCCTGCGGGCCCGCCGCCGGTCCTGACCCGACCGCCACCGGCCTGGCGCCGGGGAAACGGTGTGGGTCAACGGGAAAACCCCGCATCCCGGGGGCGGGATGCGGGGCTCCACTGTCGATCCGGAAGTGGATCGGCCCGTTGGCCGGCGGGGGCCGGCCGATAGTGCTCAGATGGGGCGGACCTGCTCAGCCTGCGGGCCCTTCTGACCCTGAGCGATCTCGAACTCCACCCGCTGGTTCTCCTCCAGCGTGCGGTAGCCGCTGGTCTGGATGGCCGAGAAGTGGACGAACACGTCAGCACCCCCGCCGTCGACGGTGATGAAGCCGAAGCCCTTGTCAGCGTTGAACCACTTCACGGTTCCCTGCGCCATGTGTATCTCCTTCTAAAACTGGCGGCCTTGCACGCCGTGCGGCCGATTGGCCGTTTTCGAGCAGCGGCGCCTGAGGCGGCCCCCACGAAGGAGACTTCTCTCAACCCACGCCATCTCGCAACAGCCGAGACAGCAAATCACGTACGCAAAAACTCTGCACGACCTAACCGACGAATTTCTCCGACATGTGACCTGACGGATGTCTGAGACCCGCTGGGTGGCGCTGCACGGCATGCGAAAGGCCCCCTCCCCGACTGCCCGGAGAGGGGGCGCCGCTCGATGTCCGGTCAGTCCGGCCAGCGCCCGGTGAGCCGACGGACGCCCACCGCGCCGCCCCGGTCGACCGCCGCCCGGACGACCGCGAAGATGGCGCCCTGCAACGCCGCGGCGGCGAGGATCTCGCCCCAACGGCGGTCCTCGTCCGTGGCGCTGGGCGCCTCGCCGTCGCCCGCGGTCATCTTCCAGACCTGGCGGAAGATCGCGCCCGCGACCGTGCCGGCCGCGATGCCCAGCAGCACGCCGACCGGCCGGTACGCGGCCCTGCCGATGGCCTTGCTCACCTGCGCCTCCCTTGAATGATCAACAGCACGATCATGGTGGCCACCGCGCCGGCCGCGACCGCGGCCCACGGCACCGGGCTGTCCCGGAGGCTGCCACCCTTCTCATGCGCCTGGGCGCGGGCCAGCTGGGCCTTCTGCGCCGCCTGCCCGCGTACCCGGGCCACGGTCCCCGCGGCCTGTTCCCGCATCCGCTGCTTCGCGTGGTCGGCGGACTCCCGCAGCCGGGCCTTGACGTCGGCCTTCGCGGCCAGCGCCTCCATCGTCTCGCCCAGCTCCACCCGGGTCCGCCGGATCTCCTCGCGGAGCGCCTCGGTGTCGCCCCGCCCGTTGCCTGTCATGACCGTCCCCTGTCCTTCACCGCGGCGGCGACCGTGTCCACGTCTGCCCGCAGGCTTCGGACTGTCGCCGCCGGTACCGGCGGGACCGCCCGGCGGACCTGCAGCGCACCGACCAGGGCCATGATGCCGGCGACGAGGAAGAGGCCGGCCGCGACGATCAACGCGGCGGCCCAGCCCGGCAGCACCAGATCCAGCAGCAGCCCCACGGTGATGCAGAGCGCGCCCAGGCCGTAGAACGCCAGCGCACCGCCGCCGCCGAGGAGGCCGATGCCGATGCCGGCGTGCTTGCCCTTCTTGGTCAACTCCGCCTTGGCCAGCGCCAGCTCGTCCCGCACCAGCCGGGAGACCTGCTCGGTCGCCCGCTGCACCAGCTCGGCGGTGGAGGGCTCGCTCCCGTTGCGGGATGTGCGGGCGTTCGCCACGTCAGCCATGCTGTCCTCCTTTCGTCGTCACCGCGCTGTATGCCCGGAGTCGCCGCTCGCCAATCCTGTGCGTGGACCGCCGGATTCGGAGCTAGACGTCCGGCAGCACGTCCCCCGTCACCGCGCGGTCAAACCTCCCGGATCGGGCGACTCCTCGCGGGCCGGCTCAGTCCCCCCGTCACGGAAAACGCCGTCACCCGTCGGCAGGAAACGTGGACGCCCCCGGCCGTCGGGCCGGGGGCGTCGGAGACGGTCGGGTCAGCGGCGGGACTCGGCGGGCTCGTCCGGGCCGACGAAGGCCTCGCTGCGGGCGTCCCCGTCATCGCTGCCGCCGAAGATCCGGGCGTCGTCGGGCACGTCGCCGTCGGCCAGCCGCCGAGCCGGGCGGCGCGGCTGCACCCACTGCCACGGGAGCTGGCTGCCGGCGTCGCCGACCTCGGTGCGGATCCGGGGCATCGCCATCGGACGTTGGTCGCGCACCCAGGCGACCAGGTGCTCGCGGACCAGGCAGCGCAGGTCCCACAGGCTGCCGGCGTCGGCGGCGCTCACCAGCGCCCGGACCCGGATCGTGCCACCGGTCGCGTCGGTCACCTGCAGGACGCAGACCCGGCCGTCCCAGAGCTCGGTGCTCTCCACCAGGCGGCGCAGCTCCTCGCGCATCGCCTGCACCGGGATCGCCCAGTCGACGTCGAACTCGGCCGTGCCGAGCACCGCCGCCTCGGTCCGCGTCCAGTTCTGGAACGGCTTGCTGGTGAAGTACGAGGTGGGCAGGATCAGCCGGCGGTCGTCCCAGATCTGCACCACCACGTAGCTGAGGGTCAGCTCCTCGATCCGTCCCCACTCCCCCTCGACGACCACCACGTCGTCGAGTCGTACCGCGTCGCTGAAGGCCAGCTGGAGCCCGGCGAAGACGTTGCCGAGCAGGCTCTGCGCGGCCAGCGCGGCCACCACACCGACCACACCGGCGCTGGTCAGCACGCCGGCGCCGATGCCTCGCACGCTGGGGAAGGTCATCAGCATCACGCCGACCGCAAGGATCACGATCACCGCGATGGTCAGCCGGCGCAGCATCACCACCTGGGTACGCACCCGGCGGGCGTGCCGGTTGTCGGGCACGTCGACCCGGAAGCGGGCCAACGCGGTGTCCTCGATCACCACCAGCAGCGCGGCGACCAGCCAGGCGGCGCTGGCGATGACGGCGAGCACCAGCAGGTGCAGCAGCGTCCGCCGCCACGAGGTGCCGACCGCGTAACCGGTGCTGAACCGGACGGCGAACTGGACCGCCAGCACGGTGGCGGCCGCCTGGAACGGGCGGTGGGCGTGGTCGGTCAGCTCGGTCATCAGCCGGGACCGGCGGCCGAAGCGCCGGATCATCCGGTGTACCACCGCCACCACGAGAAGGGCGATCGCCGCCGCGGCGAGCGCGACGACGACCGTCCCGAGGTAACTCTGCACAGACTCTCTCCCTCCGGGCCGGGCGCGAGGGGGCCTCGGGCAAAACCCCTATCGTGCCCGGCGGCACCGGTATCGACCAGTTCAGACCTTGCGGTAGCGGGACTGGAGGAAGCAGAAGACGCCGAAGGCGCCGATGCCGAGGGCGACCAGGGTCAGCAGCAGGCTGCCGTAGGACTGCTCGCGCAGCGTGCGCAGCGCGGCGTCCAAGCCGCGGGCCTTCTCCGGGTCGTAGGTCACCGCGGCCACGACGACCAGCACCCCGGCGATGCCGTACGCGATGCCCTTGGCGACATAGCCGGCGATGCCCAGCCGGCGGGCGGTCTTGCGGGTCCGCGGGCTCATCTCGCCGGTCTTCAGGTGCTTCTCGAAGCGTTTGACCAGGCCGTAGATCACCAGGCCGACACCGATCCCGGCGAGCACCAGCCCGGCGAGCCCGACCAGCCAGCGACCGCCGGAGGACTGCATCGCCTGCCCGGTGAGCGCCTCCTGCTTGTCGGCGGAGTTCGAGCCGGCGTCGGAGAAGACCTTGTAGGCGGTCCAGGCGAAGTAGAGGTAGACCAGCGTGCGGCCGGCCGAGGCGAGCCGCTCCCACACGCGTTCCTTGCCGCGCTCCGCCCGGTGCCCGACCGCGGCCTCCAGGGCCTGCCAGATCGCCATCGCGAGCAGGCCGACGGCCGTCGCGATGACCAGGAACTTGCCCAGCGGCTGCTCGGCGAGGGTTCGCAGGGCGCCGGACTGGTCGCCGTCGTCGGCGGACTTGCCGAACGCGATCTGCAATGCCAGCCAGGCGAACAGAAGGTGCACGATGCCGTAGCCGATGAATCCGGCCCGGGCGAGGAGTTCCAGCCACCTGCTGTTCGCCGTACGGGAGGCGGTGGCTTCGGCGTTCCGGGTGAGAGACATGCCGCCCTCAATCTCCGAATGCGAAGATCCCCAAACGTCGGCCACCGCCGCCCGCGGCGCTGTCAGCTGCCGGAATTCTGCGAAACGCGGATCTTGACCTCCTGATCGCTGACGCTGTCCAGGGTCACCGCGAGGCCCGCGACCTCGGCGGCCTGCTGGCCCGTGATCAGGGTGACCTGCTCGCCGGCGACCTCGACGGTCACCTGGTCGTCCTGCGCGCCGACCAGCTTGGCCTCGACGCCGAGGATGTTGGCGCTCGCGTCGACGCCACGCTGGAAGGTGACCGTGCAGGAGCCGGCGAGACTGCAGTCGGTGGAGGCGCCCTCGGAGCTGCAGCCGGCCAGCACGGCGACGCCGAGCGCCAGGCCGGCCAACAGGCCGGCGGCGCGGCGGGTGGGGGTCAGCGGGGAGTTGCCGAGTCGATTCGTCACCCGGCCAAGGGTACGAGACGCCCGCGAACCGGCCGGGCGGCGACGGCGGATAGGGTCGGCGACATGCCGTTCGACATCACCCGGGTCCGGGCCGGTTACCCCGCCCTGGCCGAGGGCTTCGTCCACCTCGACGGTGCCGGTGGCACCCAGACCGCCGGGTCGGTGATCGACGCCGTCAGCGCGGCGATGCGCGCCGCGACCGGCAACCGCAGCACCGCCTTCCGCCCCGGCCAGCGATCGCTGGAGCTGGTGGCCGGGGCCCGGTCGGCGGTGGCCGACCTGGTCGGCGGCGACCCGGCCGGTGTGGTGCTCGGGCCGAGTGCGACCGCGCTGCTCTACACCCTGGCCCGCACTCTCGGCGCGGGCTGGCGCCCCGGCGACGAGGTGGTCCTCTCCCGGCTGGACCACGACGCGAACGTGCGGCCCTGGGTCCAGGCCGCCGAGGCCGCCGGGGCGACCGTGCGGTGGGCGGAGTTCGACCGGGCCACCGGCGAGCTGCCCGCCGACCAGTACGCCGACCTGGTCACCGAGCGGACCCGGCTGGTCGCGGTGACCGCCGGCTGCAACGCCATCGGCACCGTCCCGGACGTGCCGGCGATCGCCAAGACCGCGCACGCGGTCGGCGCGCTGGTCGTCGCGGACGGCGTGCACGCGGTGCCGCACGCGCCGACCGACCTGGCGACGCTCGGCGCGGACGTGCTGGTCACCAGCGCCTACAAGTGGTCCGGGCCGCACCTCGCCGCGATGGTGGCCGACCCGGCCTTCTGGGCGGCGCTGCGCCCGGCGAAGCTGATCCCCTCCTCCGACGCGGTGCCGGAGCGCTTCGAGTACGGCACGCCGAGCTTTCCGCTGCTCGCCGGGGTGGCCGCCGCGGTGGACCACCTGGCCGGGCTGGATCCGGCGGCGACCGGCGACCGGCGGGCCCGGGTCCGGGCCGGGCTGACCGCCGCGCAGGCGCACGAGGAGGCGCTGCTGGACCGGCTTCTCGCCGGGCTCGCCGCGCGGCCCGCAATCACCGTCTACGGCTCGCCGGCCCGGCGCTGGCCCACCGTCTCGTTCCGGCTCGCCGGGATGGCCCCGGCGCAGACCCAGGCGGCGCTCGGCGCGGCCGGCGTCTGCCTCTCCGCCGGCGACTACTACGCCTACGAGTACTTCACCGCGATGGGGCTGCGGGACAGCGGCGGTGCGGTGCGGGCCAGCATCTACCACTACAACACGGCCGACGAGGTCGACCGGTTGCTCGGCGAACTGGACCGGCTGGCCGGCGGGGCGGGGACAATGGCGGGGTGAGCACCCTGGTCGAGGACAACCCCGCCAAGCACCGGTTCGAGATCCTGGTCGACGACGCGCTGGCCGGGTTCACCGCGTACGAGCCGCGGGGCGAGCTGCTGGTCTTCACCCGCACCGAGGTGGATCCCCGGTTCCAGAACATGGGCGTCGGGGCGGCGCTGGTCCGCCAGACCCTCGATCAGGTGCGTGAGCGCGGCGGCAAGGTCGTCCCGGTGTGCCGGTTCATGGCCGCCTTCATCGACCGGCACCCCGAGTACGCGACCATGGTGGCCGTCCAGCCCTGACCGCTGAGCACCTGGGGGCCGTTGCCGGCGGCCGGGACGGCCGCCTCATGCGGCGCCGACGAGCAGCTCGGCGGTCGCTCGCGCGCTGGCCCGGGTTGCCCCATGCGTCGCCACGTGCACCGCGCCGGTCACCAGCTCGGGCACGCCCAGCTCGACCACGACCGCGTCCGGTCGGGCGGCCAGCGCCCGGCTGACCGCGTCGTGCATCCAGTCGTGCCGGTGCAGGTCGCGGACCACCAGCACCACCGGCCGCGCGCCCGCCCCGGCGATCGGGTCGGCCGGCACCTCCGCTTCGGCGTAGCGGTGGGTGACGGTGCCGGGGAGCAGGTCGGTGAGCGGCGCGCCGATCCCCCACGGCGTCTCGGCCCCGATCGCGATGTTGCGCGGCGGTTCGAACTCCACCACGTAGGCCGGGGTGGTCAGCGGAATCCGCCGGGCGGCGGCCGGTGTCGCGGTGATCCGCAGGGCGCGGCGGGCGGCGACCAGCCCCACGTGCGAGCCATCGGCCCGGTGGCCGGCCCGACCGGGCAGCTCGGCGCGGGCGGCGACGCTCCAGGCGGCGAGCTGCCCGACCCGCTTGGCCGCCTCAGCGAGCCGCTCCTCCGGCAACTCGCCGGCGATCACCGCGGCGACGATGGCGTCCCGCAGCTCCTGAGCGGCGGCCTCGTCGGCCCGCTCGCCACCGATGCAGATCGCGTCCGCACCGGCCGCGAGGGCCCGGACCGTGGCGCCGGCGAAGCCGTACCGGTCGGCGACCGCCCGCATCTCCACCGCGTCGGTGACCACCACGCCGCAGAAGCCGAGTTCGTCGCGGAGCAGCCCGCCGAGGATGCGCGAACTCAACGTGGCCGGCAGCTCCGGATCCAGCGCCGGCACGAGCAGATGGCCGGTCATCACCGCCTGGACCCCGGCCGCCACCGCGGCCCGGAACGGGGCCAGCTCGGTGCCGTCCAGTCGGTCCCGGCCGCCGGTGATCAGCGGCAGGTCATGGTGTGAGTCCACCCGGGTGTCGCCGTGGCCGGGGAAGTGCTTGGCGCAGGCCGCCACCCCGCCGGTCTGCAGCCCGCGCACCCAGGCGGCCGTGTGCCGGGCGACCAGCTCCGGGTCCGCGCCGAAGGAGCGGACCCCGATCACCGGGTTGGCCGGGTTGGAGTTCACGTCGGCGTCCGGGGCGTAGTTCAGGGTGATGCCGAGGCCGGCCAGGTCGGCACCGAGGTCCCGGGCGACCGCCTCGGTCAGCTCCGGGTCGTCCACCGCGCCGAGGGCGAAGTTGCCCGGCCGTGAGCTGCCCCGGCCGGATTCGATCCGGGTGACGTCGCCGGCCTCCTCGTCGATCGCGACGATGATGTCGGGGCGCTCCGCGCGCAGCGCGGCGGTGAGCGCGGCGACCTGCTCAGGGTCGACCACGTTGCGGGCGAAGAGCACCACCGACCCGAGCCCTTCGCCGAGCCACCGGCAGACCCAGGGCGGTGGCGTGACGCCGACGAATCCGGGTTGCAGGACGGCGGCCGCGAGCGCGGCCAGGTTGCCGGCCGGAAGGCTCATGCTGACGCCTCCCGCCGGTCGGCGTTCGCGGGCGCTGCTGCGCCCCGCCCGACCGTCCGCTGCACGCGCTCGCTCATGCGGCCCCCGTACCCCCACTCTTCCGCGCCTGGCGGCCCGCCCGGGCGGGCGGTGCTGCCATGGTCACACTGCGGGTTCGAATAGTCAATAAACCTTACAGTTGCCGGCCGGGGCCTCCGGTGGGCAGAGTGCGGGGATGGAACCGACGCTGCTGGCCGACGCGACCAGCCCGGCCGACATCCCCGGCGTACGCCTGCTCGGGCTGGTGGTGGGCGGCCTGTTGCTGCTGGCCGCGATCCGTGCGATGTTCCGGCGGCGCTGAGCCGGGGTACCGCCTGCCTCGTTGACCCGTTACACGGCGCGAGGGGGAATGATGAAGATCGGTTACTTCCTGTCCAGTGAGGAGTACGGGCCGGCCGAGCTGCTGGAGCAGGCCCGCGGCGCCGAACGGGCCGGCTTCCAGGCGCTGTGGATCTCCGACCACTACCACCCCTGGGTGGACGCCCAGGGGCAGAGCCCGTTCGTCTGGTCGATGATCGGCGCGCTCAGCCAGGTCTGCCGGCTCCCGGTGACCACCGCGGTCACCTGCCCGACCGTCCGGATCCACCCGGCGGTCATCGCCCAGGCGGCGGCCACCAGCGCGGTGCTGCACTCCGGCCGGTTCGTCCTCGGCGTCGGCACCGGCGAGGCGCTCAACGAGCACATCTTCGGCGACGCCTGGCCGCAGGCCGACGTCCGCCTGGAGATGCTGGAGGAAGCGATCGGGGTGCTGCGCGAGCTGTGGGCCGGCCGCTTCGTCAACCACCACGGCAAGCACTACACCGTCGAGCAGGCCCGGATCTACACCCTGCCGGACACCCCGCCGCCGATCTACATCTCCGGCTTCGGCCCGAAGGCCGTCGACTTCGCCGCCCGCCTCGGCGACGGCTACGTCAGCACCATCCCGGACGCCGAGCTGGTCCAGCGCTTCCGCGACGGCGGGGGCGGCGACAAGCCGTGCCAGGCCGGCTTCAAAGCGGCGTACGCCGACAGCGAGGAGGAGGGGATGCGGATCGCGTACGAGCGGTGGCCGAACTCCGGGGTGCCCGGCGAGCTGTCCCAGGTGCTCCCCTCACCGCGCCACTTCGAACAGGCCGCGCAGCTGGTCAAGCCGGAGATGATGAAGGAGACGTTCGTCTGCGGCAACAGCGTCGACGCGCACCTGGAAATGATCGACCAGTACGCCAAGGCCGGCTTCGACGAGATCTACGTGGCCAACACCGGCCCGAACCACCAGGGTCTCTTCGACCTCTACCAGCGCGAGATCCTGCCCCGCTTCCGGTGACCCGGCACTGTCGACGGCGGTGACGTTAGCGGGCGCGGGCCCAGCCGGTGAAGCGTCCGGCGAGGGCGTCACAGCGCCAGGTCGGTCGGGGCGGGAGGTCCTCACGGCGGCGGCTCACAAGCTCCGTACCTCGCAGCGGGTCTTCGGCCGGAACCCCCTGACCGTCGGGCACCGGCAGGTAGAAGTCCGGAGTGACGGAACGGCCGAGGAACTGCGCGGGCCCGAGGCAGTGCATCGCCACGAGCGCCTCGTGGAGGGCGTTCGCCCACAGTGCCCCGCCCTTCACGACGTCGGTTGCCACAGCTACATCACCAGCACACGGGTCGACACCGGCATCAGTGTGGGTGCACCATGCGCGGTGCTCCAGCGACTCCCGCTGCCCGAACACGGCGCCCGACCCGCCTGATTGTGGCGAGCTAGGTCAACAGCCGGATGTGCGGCGCCTCCTGGCTCTGGATGAGGGGCGCGGAGCAGTGTTCACAGCAGCTGGAGACCGGCCGAATCTCGTTCGTCTGGAGGTCGAGCTGGCCCGACTTATTCTGCTCCGGGCAGTAATAGCCGAGGTGGTGCCGGACCCACGGTCTCCGGGTGAGAGCGGTGGCAGGCTCATCCCGCTTCGCATCGTGGAAGGGCGCCCACCAGTAATCGACCACGGCTCGAAGGCTGGTTCGGCGGTCTTCCTGCGTGTGGTCGAACGCGGCGATTCGCCCGGCGGTGTAGTGCTCTTCGGTCTGGTCGTCGCCGGAGCAGACGGCCCGTTCCGCCCCCATGACGAAGATGGTGGTGCGGCCGCTGCGTTGGCAGATGAAGCAGTCCAGACTCAGTTCCAGTGTGTCGCGCCAATGGACGTTGTGAAAGGGCGACTCCGGCAGGACGACGACCGTGTTGATCTCTACGGATCGGAGCATTGCCGGAGTTTCGCACAGGTTTGGGCGACAGTTCTGGTGAGGCCGCGAGGTTTGCGCCTCGGGGATAGGGTCGCTCGGCATGACGGGGATTCCTTGGTGGCACCGGGCTCGACTGTGGCGGTGGGGTGCGGCCGCACTGGCGGCCGCCGGGTTGGCGGTGTGGCTCTATCCCCCGGCCCACTTCTGGGGGCCGCGGCCCTACCGTCACCCGGACGGAATCTTCGGGGTGACGCGGGGTGACTTCGAGGACGACATCCTGCCGCATTACCAGCTGAGCCTCCCGTGCGACGTCGACGGTCTCCGCTACGCCAACGTCGAGGACATGACCGGGCCGATGGGCGAGCTCTACCTGCACTTCACCGCGTCCCCGGAGTGTCTGGACCGCATCCTCGACGGATTCGCCGCCGCGCCGACGCAGCCCGCCGTCATGGCTCCGACGGATGCCGCCTTCCCGTTCCCCGCCTCGTCCGTGCCGGACACCTTCGGATGGAGCTTCGGCGCGGATTCCTACCTGGTGTTCCGAAGGGCGGGCAACCCGGTGACCGCCGACGTGGTCGCGAACGAGGAGGATGAGGATCTCGCTGTGTATCTGCGCGCCCGCTACGGCTACTGAACTCGCGGCCCACGTGCCTCGCACCACGATCGAGATCAAGCTGGAGCGGCGACGGTCTCGCCGGGCCACCGCAGCCCGCCCGCCGAGCGGATCGGGCAGGGCCGCCACGGTCGTCGCGAGCGGGGCTGGAGCGAGGAGTTCCTCCTTGTCCGTGAAAGTGGTGTGGAGCACCCCTGCTGTCAATGCGGAAGGTCGTGTTTCGGCGCTGATCAGCTCGGGTACCTCCGGCCCTCGATGAAGCTGTCCACGCACTCGATGACGTTGCGCCGCGCGGCGCGGAGCCTCTTCGGCTGGAACGCGCTGCGGCCCAACCAGCTGGCCGCCATGCGCGCGGTCATGAAGCGCCGCGACGCCCTGGTGGTGCTGCCCACCGGCGCCGGCAAGTCGGCGATCTACCAGATCCCGGCCAGCCTGATCCCCGGTCCGACCGTGGTGATCTCGCCGCTGCTCGCCCTCCAGCAGGACCAGATCGCGGCGCTCAACGAGCGGCAGCGCCCGGAGCTGCGCGCGGTGCGGATCAGCTCCGACGAGACCCCGAACCAGCAGGCCGAGGCGATCGAGGAGATCCGGGCCGGCCGGGCCGAGTTCCTCTTCATCACCCCGGAGCAGCTCAGCAACCCGGACCGGATGGCCGAGGTCCGGTCGCTGAAGCCGGCCCTGGTGGCGATCGACGAGGCGCACTGCATCTCGGCGTGGGGGCACGACTTCCGCCCCGACTACCTGGCGCTCGGCCATCTGATCGAGGGGATCGGCCGGCCCCCGGTGGTGGCGCTGACCGCCACCGCCTCCCCGCCGGTCCGCGACGACATCATCGCCCGGCTACGGCTGCGCGACCCCGAGGTGGTGGTCTCCGGGCTGGACCGGCCCAACCTCTTCCTCGAGGTCGCCTACTGCCCCACCGAGGACTACCGGTGGCGGCGGCTGATCGCCCTGCTCCGCGACGACACCCGGCCCGGCATCATCTACGTGCCCACCCGGCGCGCCGCCGAGGAGCTGGCCGCGAAGCTCACCGGAGCCGGCTACCCGTCCCAGTACTACCACGGTGGGATGCCGGCCGGCGCGCGCGGCGAACTGCACGAGGCGTTCCTCGCCGACCAGGTGCCGATCATGGTGGCCACCTCGGCGTTCGGCATGGGCATCGACAAGCCGAACATCGCCTGGGTGGTCCACATGGCCCTGCCCGACTCGCCGGACAGCTACTTCCAGGAGATCGGCCGCGCCGGCCGCAACGGCGACCCGGCCCGGCTGCTGCTGCTCTGGCAGGCCGAGGACGTGGGCCTGCAACGGTTCTTCACCGGCGGACTGCCCGACGCGGGCGAGCTGCGCGACCTGGCCGCGCTGCTGCGCAAGAAGCCGGGCTCCAAGAAGGAGCTGCGCGAGCTGACCGGGCTCGGCCCGCGCAAGCTCGGCCAGTACCTGTCGCTGTTGGAGCACGTCGGCGCCGCCGAGCTCCGCTCGAAGGGACGCATCGGCGCCCCCCGTTACTCCCCCGCACCGGTGGACGCCGCGGCGGCGGCGCTGGCCGAGGCGGAGCGGCAGCAGAGCGTCACCCGATCCCGGACCGACATGATGCGCGCCTTCGCCGAGACCACGGGCTGCCGCATGCAGGCCCTGCTGGCGTACTTCGGCGAGCAGATGACCGAGGTCTGCGGGCACTGCGACAACTGCCATGCCGGCACCAGCATCGCCGGCAACGGCGCGGTCGGGCCGTTCCCGGTGCACAGCCAGGTCCGCCATCCGGAGTGGGGCGCCGGGCTGGTGCTCAGCTACGAGGAGGACCGGATGACGGTTCTCTTCGACGAGGTGGGGTACAAGACGCTGTCCGTGCGCGTGGTGTCCGAACAGGGCCTGCTGACGCTGGACTAGCCTGAGCCGGGCGCCGCGCCGCTGCCGGCGCGCGCCGAGGGACGTACCGCAACAGACAGCTGGAAGGGGCGTTGCCGTGATCGAACAGCCGGCGTACACGGGGTTCGGTTTCTCCGACGGGGAGTGGGGGCTGCTGGTCGGCCTACCGCAGTCGGTGCTGACCGCGGCGAGCGCGGCCGAGTCCGACGGCGCCCGGCGCACCATGGCCGAGAACGCGGCCGGCCTGGAGACGATCGCCGCCGGCCGGGAGTCGGCGAGCCCGCTGGTCGCCGCGGTGGCCGGCGAGATCGTGACCCGGGTGGGCGACCCGGAGGCGGGTGAGGAGCTGCCGGCCATCTCCCCCGCCGACCCGAAGGTGATGATCGACGACGTGCTCGGCCGCGCCGGCGAGGCCGCCGCGCTGCTGGCCGCCCGGGTCGACGAGGGCGAGGCGGGGGCGTACAAGCACTGGCTGGTGGAGATCGCCGAGCAGGTGGTCGGCGCGGCCTCCACCGGCGGCATCCTCGGGCTCGGCGGCGACGTGGTCAGCGACTCCGAGCGCCGGTTCCGCGACCGCCTCTCCCACGTCCTCAACGACTGACCCCCGCCCCACCGCGGTCGATCATGCAGTTGTGGTGGGCGATTTCTGCGCCCGTACGCCTTTCGCGAGGCACCACAACTGCATGATCGACGCCGACGTCGCGCTGCGGCGTCAGCGCGTGGGGGCGGGGGCGTCGGCGTGGAGCGGGTCGGGGGTGGGGGTCGGGGCTGCCGTGCGGGGAGTCACTCCGCGTAGCGTTGCGATGGTCAGGGCGGCGGCGAGCAGCATCAGCGCGCCGGCGACGCCGGCGGCCAGGTGCAGGCCGTCGGTGAACGCGGCCGTTGCGGCGTGCCGCACCACGGCAGCCGCGTCGGCGGGCAGGTTCCCGGCGACCGCGAGCGCCCCGCCCAGAGTCTCCTTGGCCGCGCCCACCGCGTCGGCCGGCAGGCCACCCGGTAGCCCGTCGGCCACCTCCCGCCGGTAGACGGCGTTGCCGACGCTGCCCAGCACCGCCATGCCCAACGCGCCGCCCAGCTCGCTGCCCGACTCGGTCAGCGCCGAGGCGACCCCGGCGCGCTCCGGCGGTGCCGCGCCGAGCACCAGCTCGGTGACCAGCGACATCACCATCACCAGGCCGGCGGCGTAGACGCTGGCGCCGAGCAGCAGGGTGACCAGGCCGTCGTCGACCGGCACCCGGGTCAGCAGCACGAAGCCGCCGGCCGCGATGACGAAGCCCGCCCCGATCAGGTACGCCCGGTCGATCCGCCGGGCCAGCGCCGCGGCGAGCGGCGCGACTCCACCGACCACGAGGGACGGCAGCAGGCTCCACAGTGCCGCGCGCAGCGGGCTGAAGCCGAGCACCGACTGCAGGTGCTGGGTGGTGAAGATGGCGAAGCCGACCATGGCGAACATGGCGACCAGGTTGACCGCGAGCGCCCCGCCGACCGCCCGGCGGCGGACCAGCGCGAGGTCGACCATCGGGTGCGTGAGCCGGCGCTGCCGGCGCAGGAAGACCACGCCGACCAGCAGCCCGGCGACGATGGCCAGGGCCGGGCCGGCCGCCCAGCCGGCGCGGGCTAGTTCCTTGACGCCGTAGATGACCGGCAGCAGCGCGCCGAGCGAGAGCACCGAGCTGAGCACGTCGAACCGGCCGGCGGCCGGATCCCGGAACTCCGGCACCAGCGCCGGGGCGAGCAGGAGCAGCATCAGCATCGCCGGCAGGTTGATCAGGAAGATCGAGCCCCACCAGAAGTGTTCGAGCAGGATGCCGCTGAGCACCGGGCCGATGGCGATGCCGCCGGTGAGCGTGGCGGTCCAGATGGCGATGGCGGTGCCGCGTTGCTTCTCGTCGTGGAACAGGTTGCGGACCAGCGCGAGGGTGGCCGGCATCAGGGTGGCGCCACCGACGCCGAGCAGGGCGCGGGCGGCGATCAGCGTGCCGGCGCTGTCGGCGTACGCGGCGAGCAGCGACGCCGCGCCGAAGGCCAGCGCGCCGCAGAGCAGCAGCCGGCGTCGCCCGATCCGGTCGCCCAGCGAGCCCATGGTGATCAGCAGCCCGGCGAGGACGAAGCCGTAGATGTCGAAGATCCAGAGCTGTTCGGTGCCGGTCGGGTGCAGCTCGGCGCTGATGAACGGTACGGCGAAGTAGAGCACCGAGACGTCCATGGAGACCAGGAGCAGGGGCAGCATCAGCACGCTGAAGCCGATCCACTCCCGGCGTCCGGCGCGCGGGTTCGAAGTCATGAGGGGAACTCCTTCTGCGTATGACGTACGCTTAATTGCGTAGACCATACGCAGAACTAGGATGTGTCGGCAAGGAGGAACCGTGGAGCCGACAGAAGACGAGACCGGCCCGCCGCTGCCGCCGGTCATCGAGGCCGCCTGGGGGCTGCGCGAGCGCGCGCCCAAGGGGCCGCGACCAGGGCTGACGCTGGCCGGGATCGTGGCCGCCGCCGTCGCCGTGGCCGACGCCGAAGGGCTGGGCGCCGTCTCGATGAGCCGGGTCGCCAAGGAGTTGGGCGCCGGGACCATGGCCCTCTACCGGTACGTCGGCGCCAAGGAGGAGCTGCTCACCCTGATGGTGGACGCCGCGTACGGGGAGCCGCCCGGCCCGGGCGGGACCGGGCCGGACTGGCGGGCCGGGTTGGCCCGGTGGTCCTGGGCCGAACGCGCGGCGCTGCAACGGCATCCGTGGGTGGTCCGGGTCCCGATCAGTGGCCCGCCGCTCACCCCGCACACGCTCGGCTGGCTGGAGGACGGGCTGCGCTGCCTCGACGGCACCGGGCTGACCGCCGCCGAGAAGATGTCGGTGATGCTGCTGCTCACCGGCTACGTACGCAACGAGGCGCTGCTCACCGCGCAGGTCCAGGAGGCGAGCGCCGCGTCGGGCCGGCGGATGGACGAGATCATGCCGGAGTACTCGCGACTGGTCGCCCGGGTGGCCGACCCGGCCCGCTTCCCGGCGCTGCAGGCGGTGATCGCCGCCGGCGTACTGGAACGGGACGACGACCCCGACGACGAGTTCGCCTTCGGTCTCGACCGGCTGCTGGACGGCGTCGAGGCGCTGGTGAGGGGCCGGGCCGCGGACTGAGGCCGCCGGCGACCGCTCAGGCGTCCTCGAGCAGCTCCAGCACCACCCGCTCGGCCTCCTCCCGGGGAGCCGCCGGGTCCACCTCGGCCACCACCCCGTCGTGGTAGAGGTCGACCACCCGCGGGTCCACGTAGGAGGTACGGGCCACGGTCGCGGTGTTGCCGAGCAGCTCCGCCACCTCCCGCATCACCCCCGACACGGCCCGGCGACGGGCGGTCACCGACCGGGCCGGCCCCGCCGTGGCCAGCTCGATCGCGGCCAGCACGGTGGCGTGCCAGGTGCGGAAGTCCTTGGCGGTCATCTCCCCGCCGCTGGCATCGCGCAGGTACTCGTTGACCTCGTCGGCCCGCACGTCGCGCCAGTCGTGGCCGTCCCAGTAGCCGAAGAGCCGGTCCGCCTGCCGGCGACGCCGGCGCAGGTCGAGCAGCACCCGGCACAGCTCCGGGTCCTCGATCCGGCGCACCTGCTCGATCCCGCCCTTGGCCGGAAACTCGAAGACCACACAGCCACCCCGGGACCGGGCGTGCTCGGGGCGCAGGGTGGCCACCCCGAACGTCGGGTCGTCGCCGGCGGCGTACTGGTCGCTGCCGACCCGGAACATCCCCATGTCCAGCAGCCGGGCGACGGTGGCGAGCACCCGGTCCCGGTTCAGCCCACGCCCGTCGAGATCCTGCTCCACCTGCTCGCGCAGCGTCGGCAGCCGGCGGGCCACCTCCAGCACGTGGTCGAACTTCGCCTCGTCGCGCTTCTGCCGCCAGGCCGGGTGGTACAGGTACTGCTTGCGGCCGGCCGCGTCGATCCCGGTGGCCTGGATGTGCCCGTTCGGATACGGCGAGATCCACACGTCGCGCCAGGCCGGCGGGATGACCAGGGCGCGCAGCCGGGCCAACTCGTCCGGGTCGCGGACCGGATCGCCCTCCGGACGCAGAAAGAGCCAGCCACTCCCACGCCGGCGGCGCCGGTACCCCGGCCCGCCCGGATCACTACGCCGCAACCGCACCGGAGACCCGCACCACCCGTTCCACCTCGTCCACCGCGGCGGAGACCTCGTCGACCCCGAGCGCCGCCAATGTCGGATGGCTACCTACCCCGTCCCAACTGGGCCAATCACCCGCACCGGCCCAGAGCACCCGATGCCGGGGACGCTCCGGCGGCGGGCCCCACCGGGTCGGCGGCACCGGCCCGAAGAGCACCACCGACGGGGTGCCGAAACCGGTCGCCAGGTGCGCCACTCCGGTGTCCCCACTGACCACCACCCGGGCGTACGCGACCACCGCGGCCAGCTCGCCGAGGTCGGTGCGCCCGGCCAGCACGGCCTCGGCGGGCAACCCGGCGACGGCGGCCACCCGGGTCGCCAGCGGGCGCTCGTCGGCAGACCCGGTCAGCACCACCCGGTGGCCCCGATCGGCCAGCCGGCGGGCCAGCGCGGCAAACCGGTCGGCGGGCCACCGTTTCGCGGCGATCTTCGAACCCGGGTGCAGCACGGTGACCCCGGCCGGCAGGCCGGTCGCCGGCGGCCGGCGCAGCGCCAGGTCGGCCCGGTCGGCCGGGATCCCGTACCAGGCCAGCAGGCGGCACCAGCGGTCCACCTCGTGTTCGGTCTCGTCCCACGCCGGCCCGTCGGTGAAACCGGCCGCCGGGTTCGCGAAGGCGAGCAGCCGTCCCGGCTCGGCGGCGGCGAGCATCCGGTGCGACTGCGGACCGCTGCCGTGCAGGTTTACCGCGAGCCGCGGTGCCGGGCCGGGCCAGCGGGCCGCCCCCAGTTCGGGGGTGTCGAGCAACTGGTCGACGCCGCCCACCAGCTCGACCAGCGGCGCCAGCCAGGCCGGCGTGGCGAGCGCGAACCGCCGGTCCGGGTACGCCGCCCGCAGCGCGCGCAGCGCCGGCACGGCCGTGGCCAGGTCGCCGACGCCCAGCGCGCGCAGCACGAGGATCACGGGTAGGACGTCTCCTGCTCGGCGCAGACCACCATCTCGCGGACCGCGCAGCCGGGCGGCTGGGCGAGCGCGAACATCACCGCGGCGGCGCTGTCGGCCGGGTCGTTGAGGCTCGCGTCCGGCCCCGGCCGGTACTGCTCGTCCCGCTCGTCAAAGAACGCGGTCCGCATGCCACCGGGGATGAGCAGGGTGACGTTGACCTGCCCGGCCAACTCGGCGGCGAGGGCGCGGGTGAAGCCGACCACCCCGAACTTCGCCGCGCAGTACGCGGTGGCGTCGCTGACCGCCTTGACGCCGAGCGTCGAGGCGACCGTGACGATGCTGCCCCGGGAACTCTCCAGAAAGGGCAGCGCGGCCCGGACCACCGCCACCGTGGCGAGCAGGTCCACCGTCACGATCCGCTCCCAGGTGTCGGCCGGGACGTCGACCAGCCGGCCCGGCACGTCCATCCCGGCCGCGGTGACCACCGCGTCCAGGCCGCCGGAGCGCTCGGCGAGCTGCCGGGTGGCCGCCTCGGCGGCCCGGGTGTCGGCCAGGTCGCACTCGACCCACGGCACCCCGTCGCCGGGCGGCTGCCGGTCGATCACCAGCGGCCGGCCGCCGGCGCGGGCCACCGCGGTGACCACCGCTGCCCCCAGGCCACTCGACCCGCCGGTCACCAGCACGGTGCGCCCGGTCATGGGCGGGCTGCCGGTCACCGGGCCCGCCCCGTCGTCGCCGACGTCCCGCCGGGCCACACGGGCGGCTCCGGCGTCGACGCCGACCAGGCGGCCGGGTGCGCGCTTTCGGCGCAGCACGCCCCGGTCAGCTGCCCGCCCGCGCGGGCCGCGGCGATCATGTCGGTGGTCGAGCGGCCGTCCAGGTACGGCACCACCACCGTGTGCCCGCCCCAGCGACCCAGGATCTCCGCCTCGGGCAGGGCCGGGGCGTCGCCCGCGCCGCCCGCGTAGTCCCCGCCCTTCACCCAGATGTCCGGACGCAGCCAGGACAGCGCGGCGTCTGGTGTCGGCTCGTCGAAGATCATCACCGCGTCCACACAGCCCAGCGCCGCCAGCAGCCGGCTGCGGTCACCCTGCGGGACGACCGGGCGCTCCGGGCCCTTCAGGCCGGCGACGCTGGTGTCCGAGTTCATGCAGACGATCAGGCAGTCACCGAGCCGCCGGGCGGCCTGCAACGTCGCCACGTGACCGGCGTGCAGCAGGTCGAAGCAGCCTCCGGTGGCCACCACCGTGCCGCCGGCGGCGCGTACCTCGGCCAGCACCCCGGCTACCGCGGCGACGCCGACCCGCTCACCGCCCACCCCGGCCGCGGTGCTGACCGCCGGCCGCACCGGGGGCGGCAGCGCCGTCGCCACTCCCCCACCGGCCACGTACGCGGACGCCTCGGCGACCGCCGCCTGCACCGCCTCGGAGACCAGCGCACCCTGGGCCAGGGCCAGGCTCGCGGCGGCCGCGAACCGGTCGCCGGCGCCGCAGGTGTCCCCCTCGGCGCTGTTCGGGGCGGGCACCACCAGCGGCGTCGACCCGGCGTGGCAGAGCAGCGCGCCGTCGCCGCCCAGGGTGACCGCGACCGCGCCGGCCTGCCACCGCCGGCGCAGCCCCTGCGCGCCCCGGGAGGCGGTCGCCAGCCGGGTCGCCCCGGGCAGCGCGGGAATCAGCTCGCGGGCCTCGGACTCGTTCGGCGTCGCCAGGTGCACGCCGGGCACCGCCGCCGGCCCCCGCGGGTGTGGATCCCAGACCACCGGCGCCCGGGTCGCGGCGAGCGCCGCGCGCAGCGCCGGATGCCGGGCCACACCCCGGCCGTAGTCGCTCACCAGCACGGCGGAGGCGTTCGCGATCACCCGGAGCACCGCCTCGCTCGGCTCACCCGGGTCGCCGGCCGGGCCACCCCGGTCGTGGCGCAGCAGCACCCGGCCACGCGCCCGCAGCCGGATCTTCTCCGCCGTGGACCCGGCCAGCGGCAGCGCGTACACCTGCACGCCGGCCGCGTTGAGCAGCACGCTCAGCCGGGCGCCGCCGGCGTCGTCGGCGAGCGCGGTCACCAGCACCACCTCGGCTCCCTGGGCGGCCGCGAAGACCGCGGCCAGGCCGGCACCGCCCGGCCGGTCGACGTACTCGGTCTCGTCGAGAACCGGCACCGGAGAGTCCGGACAGAGTCGGTTGACCACCCCCTCGACATCCCGGTCGAGCAGGGTGTCACCGACCACCACCACGGGTCCCGTCACGCTTCCCCCCTCATCCTCGCGCCTGCACCCCCTGCCCGGCCCCGCCGTCCAGCACCACCTCCACCCCGGTACGCACGCCGCCGGAGCGGACCGGCTCGACCGAGGGCGGGGTGACACCGACCGACGCGCCGAGCACGGCGGGTAGGGCCTGGTCCACGTACTCGCAGAGCAGGTGGGTGGCGACCAGGTGCAGCTCCTGCACCACCTGGCTGTCCGGTGAGGCGATGGCGAGCGCCTCATGGCAGGCGTCGGCGAGCGGGTTGGGCGCCGGGCCGGTGAAGGCCCAGCAGCTGAGCCCGGCATCGCGGCCGGCCTGGGCCGCGGTGAGCAGGTTGGGGCTGGTCCCGCTGGTGGAGAGCAGGAGCAGGAGGTCCCCGGCGCGACCGTGGGCGCGGACCTGACGGGCGAAGACCTCGTCGTAGCCGTAGTCGTTGCCGATGGCGGTCATCGCGGAGGTCTCCGCGTGCAGGGCGATCGCGGAGAGCGGTTGCCGGTCGTCGCGGAGCTTGCCGACGAGTTCGGCGGTGAGGTGCTGGGCCTCGGCGGCGCTGCCGCCGTTGCCCGCCACCAGCAGCCGCCCACCACCGGCCAGCCGCCGGGCCAGCGTCTCACCCCACCCGGTGAGCATCCGCTCGTAATCGCGGAACGGCAGCAGGGCCGCGGCCAGATTCGCCAGGTGGGTCTCGAGCAGCGAGCCCGCCGCCATCAGGCCACCACCCGGGTCGGCCGACGCACCGCGGCCACCTCGCCGTAGATCTCCACCAGCCGCTCCGCGGTCGCAGCCCAGGAGTAGCGCAGCCGGGCCCGCTCCTGAGCCGCGGTGGCGTACGCGAAGCGGCGGATCCGGTCGTCGAGCAGACCCTGGATCGCGTCGCCCAGGGCGCGCGGGTCGCGGGCCGGAACGAGGTCGCCGGTGACCCCCTCGACCACGGTGTCCTTGATCCCGCCCACCGCGGTGCCGACCACCGGCACGCCGCAGGCCATCGCCTCCAGCGGGGTGAGCCCGAACGGCTCGTACCAGGGGGCGGCGACCAGGATGTCGGCCGAGCGGTACCAGCGGCCCATCTCCTCGCGCGGGACCGCGCCGACCAGGCGCACCCGGTCGGCCACCCCGCAGGTGCCCGCGAGCGCCCGCAGCCGCCGGGCGTACGGGTCGCTCTCCAGCAGCCCGGCCGGCGGGCCGCCGACCACCACGCACTCGGCGTCGGGGACCAGCGCCATCGCCCGGATCACCGTCTGGAAGCCCTTGCGCTCCACCAGCCGGCCGACGGTCAGGATCCGGGCCCGTCCCGGCTCCCGGTCGGCCGCCGGCCCGAGCGGGGCGAAGGAGCTGAGGTTGACCCCGGACGGGATGACCGTCATCCGGGACCGGGGCACGCCCATCCGGACCAGCTCCCCCACCTCGTCCTGGCACTGGGCGACGACCCGGTCCACCGACTGGCCCAGCTCCCGCTCGTACGCCACCCGCCGGGCCGGGCTGGTGTCCTGCACGCCCTGGTAGCGCCGCTTCACCGTGCCGAGCGCGTGGTACGTCTGCACCACCGGCACCCCGGTCTGCCGGCTGGCCGCGAGCGCCGCCAACCCGCTCATCCAGAAGTGCGCGTGGATCACGTCGGGCATCCAGTCGCCGCCGCGCCACCGCTCCACCAGCCAGTCGCTGAAGTCCCGCATGTGCGGCAGCAGCGCGTCCTTGGCCACCGGCTCGGCCGGCCCGGCCGGTACGTGCACGACGTCGTACCCGTCCGGAGCGCGGACCGTCACCGGCAGGTCCACCGCGTCGCGCCGGGTGTACACCCGTACGTCGTGCCCGGCGGCCGCGAGCGCGGCGGAGAGCTCCGCGACATGCGTGTTCTGGCCGCCTGCGTCCTCGCCGCCGAGAATGGCGAGCGGGCTGGCGTGCTCCGAGATCATCGCGATGCGCATACTTCCTCCTCCAGCAGCCGGTCCCAGTCGGCGAGGAAACGGTCGAGGCCGTACCGGTCGCGGGCGGCGGTCCGGGCCGTCGCGCCGGCCTGCCGCGCGAACTCCGGTTCGGCCACGAACCGGCGGGCGGCGTCCAGCAGGGTGTCGATCCGGGTGGCGAGGGTGCCGGCGCCCGGTGGCACCGCCATCACCGCCTCGGTGGTGGCGAGCGCGACGACCGGCATGCCCATCGTCATCGCCTCGATCAGGCTCAGCCCGAGCGACGTCCACCGGCACAGGTGCAGGTACGCCCGCCGCCGGGCCAGCTCGGCGTGCATCCGGGCCTGCGGCACGTCGTCGTAGCTGGTCACCCGCTCGGGTGGCAGGCCCAGCTCGGCTGCCAGGCCGGCCACCTTCATGCCGAAGACGTCCAGCGGGGCGATCTCGGCGAACCGGGGCAGCAGGTCGGTGCCGGTGACCCGCCAGCGGCGCACCGGCTCGTTGATCACCACGGCGAGCCGGTCCAGCTCACCGGTGTACTCCACCGTCGGCGGGACGACGCCGTGGTCGATCACCGTCGTGCGGGTGCCGCCGGTGTCCCAGAAGAGCTGGTTGAACCCGGTGACGTGGGCGACGAGCAGGTCGTCGCGGTCCGCCATCGGATGCCGACTGTTCGGGACGTCGCCGTCCTTCGGGGTGTTGTGCTCGACGTAGACGGCGGGCACGTCCCGCCCGGGGCGGCGACCCAACCACTGCTCGGCGAGGTCGATCTCCTCGGGGCGTTGCAGGATGACCAGGTCGACGTCGACGTCGGCGAGGTCGGCCGGGGTCACCTCGACGGCGGTCTCCGGCCAGGAGTAGGTACGGGCGCGGCCGAGGCCGTAGGGCCCACGGTCGGGGGTGACCGGGACCAGATACCGATGCCGGCCGTGCACGAACGCGGTGGTCCACGAGCCGTGCACGTGCCAGAGCAGGAGGTTCATCGGCCGCTCCCGCCGCTGGCGGACACCACCGTCACGCCGGCCGGGCCCGCGCCGGCGCTCACCGTCCGAACCGGATCAGTCGGTACGCCGAGCAGCCGCAGCGCCTCGACCACCTCGGCCGGGTCGATCCCGGCCAGGCAGGGGTGCCCGGGGACCGGGCAGGCGGCGGCACGGGTGTCCCGGCAACCGGCCGTGGCGTCGCCGAGCCGGACGGTGGGCACCCGGTAGGGGCCCCACTGTCCGAACGGGACGGTGGGAGCGAAGAGGCTCACCACCGGCACGCCGAACGCGGCGGCCAGGTGGGCCGGGCCGGTGTTGCCGACCACCACCGCCCCCGCGCCCGCGATCACCGCGGCGAGTTCGGCGAGCCCGGTACGGCCGCCCAGGTCCAGCCCGACGGAGCCGGCCACCGCGGCGGTCAACCGCCGCTCGTCCGGCGTGCCGGTGACCACCACCCGGTGCCCCGCGTCGGTCAGCGACCGGGCGATCCGGACGGCCAGCTCGGGCGGGCAGGCCCGGCTGGGTACCGACGAGCCGGGGTGCAGCACGACGTAGCCGGGCGCCCCGAGCCGCGCCGGGGGCCGGCGGACCTCCGGGCGCAGCCGTAGGCCGGGTTCGTCGCCGGTGGGCAGGCCGTAACCGGCGGCGGCGGCGAGGGAGAGCGCGCGCTCCGGCTCGGGTACGCCGGTCGGGACCCGGTGACGGAGGTCGAGGAGGCTGCCCGGGTAGTCGTCGCTGATGGCGGCCACCCGGGGCACGCCGGCGAGGCGCAGCAGCAGCGCCAGCGGCAGGGCCGACTGATGGTACGAGGTGAAGATGACCGCCTCGTCGATGCGCAGGGCGGCGAGGCGGCTGGTGAGGTCGTGCATGTCGGCCGGATCGACCGGTTCGGGTGTGGGGTCGATCCAGGGCAGCCGGTGCTCGACGATCGCGTCGACGCCCGGAAGCAGCTCTGCGGCGGCGCGACCGCGCGGCCCGCAGAGCATGACGACCCGGTCGGCGCCGGCGGCGACGGCCCGGATCGCCGGGCCGGTGACCAGCACGTCCCCGGCCGAGTCGGCCCGCACCACCAGCACGGTCCCCCGGGTGCGGCTCGGCTCGGCGGCCGGGATGACGGCCTGCTGCCGGCGCAGGATCTCCGCCACCGCGCCCGGCAGGTCCGCGGCCAGCCACGGCGCGGCGGCGACCTCCTGCGGCCGGGTCACCGGCGTGGGCACCAGCACTGCGGTCGCGCCCGCCGCCAGCGCCGCGGACACGTCGCGGCCGATGTCCCCCACCATCACGCACCGGTTGGCGACCGTGCCCAGATCCGCCGCCGCCGCGTGCACCAGCCCCGGCGCGGGCTTACGGCACCCGCACCCGTCGCTGTCGTCGTGCGGGCAGACCTGCCACGTGTCGAACGGCCCGAGCAGCTGCTCGATCCGGGCGTGCACGGCGTGCATCTGCGCCTCGGTGAAGTACCCCCGCGCCAGCCCCGACTGGTTCGTCACCACGCCCAGCCGCAGCCCCGCGGCCCGCAACCGGTCCAGGGCCGCCCGCGCCCCCGGCACCGGCCGCACCTTCTCCGGGTCACCGTTGAACGGCACGTCCTCCACCAACGTGCCGTCCCGGTCGAGCAGCACCGCGTCGTACAGAACCGAGCCGGACCCAGCCCGGCCAGCACCGGCAAAAACCCGGGCTGACCTGCGCTGATCCGGCTTCACCTGGTCCTGTCGCACAGCCGGCGGGTTCCCGGCGCCCCGGGGAGTAAACATCATCTTCGACGCGGCAGGACCACCGCGCGCGCCGGCGCCCACGCACGGCCGCCCGCGCTGGCGTTACCCGTCGCCCCCGAGAAGCTAACCCGTCGGCATCGTTAGCCCCGGTCGGTGGGCGGGTACGGGGATGCTGTGGCGACTGTGGAGAAAGTTATCGAGGCTCCCCCGCAGCAGGTCTTCGACGTGCTCGCCGACGGGTGGACGTACAGCGACTGGGTGGTCGGCACCACGCACGTCCGGGACGTGGACGACGACTGGCCACGGGTCGGCAGCCAGCTGCACCACCGCGCCGGACCGTGGCCGGTCTCGTTGCAGGACGCCTCGACGGTGCTGCACTCCGAGCCGCCGCACCGGCTGGTGCTGCGCGCCGGGCTCTGGCCGGCCGGTGAGGCGATCGTGACGTTCACGCTGGAACCGGTCGGCGAGCACGCCACCCGCGTGCGGATCGGGGAGGACTTCGCCGCGGGGCCACTGCGCTGGGTCCGCAACAAGCTCAACGACCTGGTGCTGCACCTGCGCAACCGGGAGACGCTCAACCGGCTCTCGGACATCGCCACTCGGCAGAAGACCCAGCGATGACCCAGGTCGTGGTGGTCACCGGGGCGAGCGCGGGGGTGGGCCACGCGGTCGCCCGGGCTCTCGCCCTCGCCGGCGTGGCCCGTCACCGCCGCTGATTCCGCTCCCCGATGCCCCCGCGAGAGCGCTCGTCGGCCTCCGCACAACCACCGGATGGGGAGCCTTTACGACGACGAAGCGGCAACTGGATACCCTCTCAGTGAATCCCTGTCCGCAAACCGAGGATGTCCGTCATGATCGAACCCGTGCAGTTGCCCGCCCCGTGGCGGGACGCACGCCTGACCGTCGTGGTCCCCACCTACAACGAGGCGGGGAACCTCCCGGTGCTGGTCGAGCGGCTCCTCGCCCTGCCGCTGCCGGGCCTGAAGATCCTGGTCGCCGACGACAACTCGCCGGACGGCACCGGCGAGGTGGCGGACAAGCTGGCCATCGAGCACCCGGACCGGGTGGAGGTGGTGCACCGCCCGGGCAAGGAGGGCCTCGGCCGGGCGTACGTGGACGGGATAAGCCGCGCCCTCGACGGCGGCGCCGAGTACGTGGCGCAGATGGACGCCGACCTCTCCCACCCGCCGGCGGCGCTGCCGGGCATGCTGGGCGCGCTGCTGTCGACGCAGGCGGGCGTGGTGATCGGCTCGCGGTACGTGCCCGGCGGTGAGCTGGACGAGAACTGGCCGCTGTACCGGCGCGCGCTCAGCGGCTGGGCGAACCTCTACGTGCACACCCTGCTGCGAGTGCGGATCCGCGACCTCACCGCCGGCTTCAAGATCTGGCGGGCGGACGCGCTGCGGGACATCGGCCTGGAGCGGGTGCAGTCCAACGGCTACAGCTTCCAGGTGGAGATGCACTATCTCGCCACCCGGCTCGGGCACACCATCCTGGAGGTGCCGATCCGCTTCGAGGAGCGCCGGGACGGTGACTCGAAGATGACCACCGCCACGAAGATCGAGAGTGCGCTGATGCCGTTCAAGCTGCGCAGCAAGCACCGCAACATCGAGCGCTGAGCGCATCGGCCGGGCCCGCCCGGACTGCCGGGCGGGCCGGACGACCAACGGCGCGGTCACTCAGCGTCAGATCACCCTCGGTAGCTAGCGCTCCCGGCCAGGGCGCTGCACGCTCCGCGCTTTGCTCTGCTTCAGCCGAGGCAACACCACGCTGAGCTGGCCGGTCGCGAACGGTGGGACAGGCACGCCCGTGCGGGCTGTCACCCAGGGTGGCTGTTGCCTCGGCTGAAGCAGAGCAAAGGCGTCGGAGGTGGTGTCCCCGGGGCGGCGCCTGCCTCCCGCCCAGTAACCGTTGCCGGCGCGCCGCCCGTTGCGGCTGCTCCGGAGCGGCAGGCGGCGGCGTGCCGGCGGAACGCGGGGCGGCGGTCAGCGAGCAGCAGCTCGGCGGGCGACAGCTCAGCGGGCGGCGGTCAGCGGGCGGCAGCTCAGCTGTAGATCGCGCGATTGGCCGCGCCGATCGTGGTCGCGTAAAGGGGGCCGGTCAGGGCGCCGTCGCGAGCCAGTGCGGCCCGGGCGGCGTTCGCACCGGGCGCGCCGTGCACCCCACCGCCGGGATGCGCGGACGCGCTGGCCAGGAAGAGCCGGTCGACCGGGGTGTCCGCCCGGCCGAGGCCGGGGATCGGGCGCAGGAACAGCTGCTGGTACGCGGCCGAGGTGCCGCCGCCGACCGCGCCGCCCACCAGGCTCGGGTCGCCCTGCTCCAACTCGACCGGGCCGGCCACGTGCCGTCCGACGATCAGGCTGCGGAAGCCGGGCGCGGCCTCCTCCAGCACCCGCTCCATCCGCTCGACGTGCTCGGCGATCTCCTCCGCCCGCCACTCCCGGCGGAACGGCAGGTGGGTGTACGACCAGAGCGACTCGGTGCCCGGCGGGGAGTGACTCGGATCGGCCAGGGTCATCTGGCCGACCAGCAGGAACGGATCCCGCGGCAGCTCCCCGCGGGCCAGCGCTGCTGAATAGAGGGTCAATCCGTCCACGTCCGCGCCGAGGTGCACGGTGCCGGCGGTCGCCACCGCCCGGTTACGCCACGGCACCGGCGCGGAGAGCGCCCAGTCCATTTTGAGCGTGGAGCCGTCCCAGCGGAAGTGCGCCAGGTCCTCCACCAAGCGGGGCGGCAGCGCCGCCGCGCCGACCAGGTCGAGGTAGAGCGCCGGGGCGGGGACGTCGGCGAGCACCGCCCGGCGGGCCCGCCAGAGCGCGCCGCCGTCGGTGCGTACCCCCATCGCCCGGCCCCGGGCGGTGAGCACCCGGTCCACCCGGGCGCCGTAGAGGATCCGGCCACCACGCTCGCTCAGCCGGGCCACCAGGGCGTCGGTGATCCGCTGCGAGCCGCCGTCCGGCACCGGCCAGCCGACCTGCTGGCCGAGCATGGCGAGCAGCCACCCGTACACCCCGGAGCCGGCCTCCTCCGGGGACAGGTCGGTGTGCAGCGCACAGCCGGCCAGCAGCGCGGGCCCGCCGGGGCCGTCGAAGACCTCCTCGCCCAGCTTGCGGACCGGCACCACCAACCGCCGGGCGAGCCGCAGCGCGCCGGAGATCCGCAGCCGGCGCAGCAGGGTCAGCCCACCTCGCACCGGCGGGAACGGGGTGGTGATCGCCTCCAGCATCGGCTCGGCGACCTTGATCCAGTCGCCGTACGCGGTCAGCCAACGCTGACCGTCGCCGGGCGCGAACGCCTCCAGCGACGCCGCGGTGACCTCGGGATCCCGGTTGATCACCGCGGCCCGGTCGTCGGGCATCAGGTGGGCCAGCACGTCCGGGGCGTGCCGCCAGGTCAGCCCATAACGGCCCAGGTCGAGGCGTCGCAGCACCGGGGAGGCGTAGCCGAGCGGGTAGAACGAGCTGTACAGGTCGCTCAGGTAGCCCGGCGCGGTCACCTCGGCCGAACGCACCGCGCCGCCGGGCGTCCCGGTCGCCTCCAGCACCACCACGTCCCAGCCCGCGTCGGCCAGCATGTTGGCCGCCACCAGACCGTTGTGCCCGGCCCCGACGACGACGGCGTCCGCGCTCTCCGCGCCGGTGGGAGTCATCCGACCCGCCTACCCCGGGCGCAACCAGGCGAAACGCGTTTGTCTCGGCAAGACCGGGGCATCCAGCGCCGCATGTACACGGTTGCGCAGCTCATCGGTGGAGTCTGGGGAGCGGGCGGCGAGGAGGGCGAGCTGGTCGTGCACGACCCGACCGACGGCTCGCCGGTCAGCTCGGCGCCGATGGCGACGGCCGACGTGGTCGGCAAGGCGGTGGAGGCGGCCCGTGAGGTCGCGGCGGAGTGGGCGGGCACCGCGCCGGCAGAGCGGGCGGCGGCCCTGCACCGCGCCGCGGACGCGGTCGAGGCGATGTCCGAGGAGCTGACCGCGGCGGTCACCGCGGAGATGGGCAAACCGTTGGCGGACGCCCGCGGTGGCGTCGAGGCGGGCATCGGCACCCTGCGACAGTACGCCGAACTGGCGCCGATGCGCGGCGGGCGGACCCTGCACGGCGGTCACCACGCCATCGACTTCATGGCACCGCAGCCCCGCGGCGTCGTCGCCGCGATCACCCCGTGGAACGACCCGGTGGCGGTCTCCTGCGGGCTGCTGGGCGCGGCCCTGGTCACCGGCAACGTGGTGCTCTACAAGCCGAGCGAACGCACCCCGGCCACCGGCTGGCTGCTGGCCCGGGCGCTGGACCAGGCGCTGCCGCCCGGAGTGCTCTCCCTGCTCACCGGCGCGGCGGAGACCGGTGCGGCGCTGGCCGCCCAGGAGGTGGACCTGGTGGCGCACGTGGGCTCCACCGAGACCGGCCGGGCGATCGCCGCTGCCGCCGCGCGCACCGGCGCGAAGGTGCTGCTGGAGAACGGCGGCAGCGACCCGCTCATCGTCGACGCCGGGGTGGACCCGGTCTGGGCGGCCGGGGAGGCCGCGCTGGGCGCGTTCGCCAACGCCGGCCAGATCTGCGTCGCGGTGGAGCGGATCTACGCCCACCGGGACGTGGCCGAGGACTTCGTGGCCGCGCTGGTCGACCGGGCCAAGGCGCTGCGGATGGGGTCGGGCCGCGACCCGGCGACCGAGCTGGGCCCGCTGGTCGACCGGCAGCACCGCGACCGGGTGCACGGCCAGGTGACGGCGGCAGTGGCGCAGGGGGCGCGGATCCGCACCGGCGGCACGCTGCCGGACGGGCCGGGCGCGTTCTACCCGGCGACCGTGGTCACCGACTGCCGCCACGAGATGCCGCTGGTGCGCGAGGAGACGTTCGGCCCGGTCGCCCCGGTGGTGGTCGTCGACTCGTTCAGCGAGGCGCTGCGGTGCGCGGCCGACTCGCCGTACGGGTTGGGCGCCACGGTGCTGACCGGCTCGATGAGCCATGCGCAGCGGGCCTGGAAGGAGCTGCCGGTGGGCACCGTGAAGGTCAACGCGGTCTTCGGCGGCGCGCCGGGCGGCGCCGCGCACCCACGGCGCGGCAGCGGCCAGGGCTTCGGGTACGGCCCAGAGCTGCTCGACGAGTTCACCGCCACCAAGGCCGTGCACATCGAGGCGCCGGGCGGCGGGCACTGGTGACCGAACGAGGGGGTGGCCGCCCGTCTCCGGACAGCCACCCCGCACGGCACTTCTCGATCGGCGTCAGCGGCCCCGCGCCTTGGCGGTCTGCCGGTTGTTGGCCTTCTCGATCGCCTTGACCAGTTCCGGCTTGTTCATCCGGGACCGGCCCGGCACGTCCAGCTTGCGGGCGACCTCCATCAGATGGTCCTTGGTGGCGTTGGCGTCCACGCCGCCCGCGGTGGGCGCGCGGCGCGCCGGGCCACCGCCGGCCGCCTGCCGGTCGCTGGGGCCCTTGCGCCCCTTCGGCTCCCAGTGGTCGCCGACCTTCTCGAACTCGTGCTTCACGGCGGCGAAGGCGGCGCGGTGCGACCGCTCGCCCTCGCCGTACGTCTCCACCGCCGAGTCGTGTGTCTTCTCCCAGGTGCGCTGCGCCTTGTCCGGGGAGCGCCGCAGCGTGCTGGGCAGTACCTCGCGCCCGGGCATCTCGTCCTCCTCCGCGTCGACGGGTGCTCACGATCCTCATCTGACCGTTCCCCCGACCGGGCCCCGCAAACCGCCGGCACGTCCGCCCGGCCCCGGCCCGTTTACGGGCTTTCCGCCCTGGGTACCGGCCGGGCCAGGCTCAGCCGGACGGACCGGACCATCCGGCGGTCGGGGGCACAGGGAGCGGCACATGACGACGACGGACCCCGGCGCGACGCTCGGTGACCAGCGGGGACCGCGCCTGCCCCGGCGGATCCGGCAACTGAGCTGGCGGACCTGGCGCGGGGTGCTGGTCCGCAGTGTGCGGAACTTCTTCTCGGACAACTGCGCCGACTGGGCCGCCGCGCTCACCTACTACGGGGTGCTCGCGCTCTTCCCGTCCGCCGTCGTGGTGGTCTCGCTGGTCGGGCTGGTCTCCGAGGGCGAGCGCACGGTGGACACGGTGCTGGACCTGGCGCGGCAGATGGGCGCCGGCTCGGTGGTGGCGAACGAGGGGTTCGTCGGCGTGGTCCGCGACGTGGTCGACCAGGAGAGTTCGGCGAAGGTGCTGCTGAGCTTCGGTCTGCTCGGCGCGCTCTGGTCCGCGTCCGGGTTCATCGGCGCGTTCACCCGCGCCTCCAACGCGATCTACGGGGTGACCGAGGGGCGGCCGGTCTGGAAGCTGCGCCCGATGCAGATCGGGCTGGCCGCGGTCACGCTGGTGCTGCTCGCCGTGGTGGCCGTCGGGCTGATCGTGAGCGGGCCGGTCGCCGACGCGGTGGGCGACCTGGTCAACGCCGGCGGCCTGGCCCGCACGGTGTGGGGCGTGGCCAAGTGGCCGGTGCTCGCCCTGATCATGATGGTGCTGCTGTCGCTGCTGTTCTGGATCGCCCCGAACGTGCGTCAGCCCCGGTTCCGCTGGCTGACTCCGGGCGGAGCGGTCGCGCTGGTCGCCTGGGCGGTGGCCTCCTTCGGCTTCGGCCTCTACGTGGCCAACTTCGGCTCGTACGACGCCACCTACGGCAGCCTCGGTGCGGTCATCGCGTTCCTGGTCTGGCTCTACCTGTCAAACTCGGCGCTGATGTTGGGCGTGCAGATCAACGCCGAACTGCAGCGGGGACGGCGGTTGCAGGCCGGCGAGTCAGCGCCCGAGGAGCCCGTGCTGCCGCCCCGGGCACCGGCCGGTTCATGACCGCTTGCCGGTTTAGCGCCGGTCTCGACGGGTAGCGCAGAAGGCATGGAGCGTGGCAACAGCAAGCACGGACCGAGGATCGACGAGCAGATGAGCCAGGAGGTGGCCGGCCTCGTCCAGGGGCCGGGAACCGGCGGCTCGCGAGTCGACGAGTCGCGCGTGCCGGAGCCGGCGGGCGAGGACCAGCCGGAGGCGACCACGGCGCCCGCGGGTGAGCTGCGCAGCGGCGCACCCAAGGGAATGAGCTCGCAGGACGTCGAGCGGCGCAGCCGGTTCGGACGGTTCATCACGATGACCGCCCTGCCCGGCGACCGCGAGGCGCTGATCGCCAACGCGCAGAGCAACGAAGCGCCGGACGACATCATCGCCGACCTGGAGCGCCTGCCGGAGGGGACCCGGTACCAGACGATCTCCGAGGTCTGGGCCGCGCTCGGCAACAAGAACGAGACGACTCGCTGGTGACCGGCCGGGACCCGACCCGGCCGGCCGCGGCGAACTGAGGAGGATGCTGATGAGTGGCGTGACCGAACATGTGGACGTCTCCGTCCCGGTGCGGACCGCGTACGACCAGTGGACCCAGTTCGAGGAGTTCCCCCACTTCATGGAGGGGGTGCAGGAGGTCCGCCAGCTGTCGGACACGATGACCCACTGGACCGTCGAGATCGCCGGGGTGAAGCGCGAGTTCGACGCCGAGATCACCGAACAGCTTCCCGACGAGCGGGTCGCCTGGCGCTCCACCGGCGGCACCCAGCAGGCCGGCGTGGTGACCTTCCACCGCCTGGACGAGACGAACACCCGGGTCACCCTGCAGCTCGAGTTCGAGCCGCACGGCGTGGTCGAGAAGGCCGGTGACAAGCTCGGCATCGTCGACCGGCGCGCCAAGGGCGACCTGGAGCGGTTCAAGCAGTTCATCGAGCGCCGCCGTCAGGAGACGGGCGCCTGGCGCGGGAAGGTCGACCGCCCGCAGCCGTGACCCCCATCCCCCGGGAAGACGAACCTCCGATGGCCGCCGGAACTCCGGCGGCCATCGCCGTGCGCCCCGGAGCCGTCCGCGCCTGAGCCGTCTGCGCCCGTGCGCCGTTTGCGCCCCCGGCGCCGTTTGCGATCACGGCCCGGGGGTACCGCGAAGACATGACGGACGACGGCAGAGTGTGGCGGGACGAGGAACGGACTCCGCTGGAGGAACTGGAGCGGGCCGTCGCAGGCTCGAGCATCGACGGGCAGGCCGACGACGTCACCGGCAACGACGCCGGTGAGGAGGCCGCGTTCGGGCACGGGCCGGAGGCGGCGGACCGGGGTGGGCAGGCCGCCGGCGCCGGCCGGGAGCCGACCGACCCGGATCGCGCCTACCGGCCGTCGACCACCGGCCGCACCGGCCCGGACAACGGCTAGCGCGCGACCCCGGGTCGGCGCGAAGCGGCCGCGTGCAGGGCGATCAGCGCGACAGCGAGCACGAACAGCGCCGGCCCCAGCGCCTGCACCGAGACGTTGCCGAGCAGAACTCCGATCCCGGCCGGGACCAGTGCCCCGCCGAGCCCGGCCGCGCCGATCTGCAGCCCGATGGTCCGGTCCGCGTGCGCCGCGCCGACCCGGTCGGCGGTGGTGAGGGTCAGCAGCGGGAAGACCGGGGCCGCGGCGAAGCCGACCACGACGAGCCCGGCCACCGCCACCCAGGCCGGGGCGGGCAGCGCGATCAGCGCGGCACCGGCGGCCATCCCGAGCAGGCTGCCCCGCAGGACCTGGGCCGCGCCCAGCCGCTCGGCCACCACCCCCTGCACCACCCGTCCGAGGAAGAGGCTGCCCCAGTACGCGGAGACACAGAGACCGGCCGTGGCGTCGGCCAGTCCCCGCCCCTCGGTGAGCAGCAGGAAGGCCCAGAGCCCAGCGGCGACCTCGATCGCCACGTACAGCGCGAACGCGACCGCGCCCAGCCAGACGGCCGGCAGCCGCAGCGTCTCCCGTACCGGCACGGGCCGGGAGATCGGCGGCCCGGCGGTGCCGACGGCCGCACGGTCGGCGTCGGTGGTGCTGGCGGTCGGCGCCACACCGAGCGACCCCACCGGCCCCGAGGCCGCGTCGGCGACCGCGGCGGGCGCGTCCGGGATCGCCGGGCGGGACCTGTCCCGCCAGGCCCGAACGCTGAGCGCGAAGGCGGCGGCGAGGGCGAGCTGCGCCACGGCCACGATGCCGTACCCCCACCGCCAGGCCAGCCCAAGGCTGAGCGCACTGGTCATGATCAGTGGACCGATCGCCACACCGAGCCCGAAGAACGCGTGCATCCAGTTCATGTGTCGCGGCCCGAACGCGCCGGCCGCGTACGCGTTGAGCCCGGAGTCGATCGCGCCGGAGCCCAACCCGAGCACGAGCGCGCAGCCGATCATCAGGGCCAGGCCGGGGCTGACCGTGTAGCCGGTCAGCGCCAGGCTGGCCAGCAGGGTGCTGCCGGCGAGCAGCCAGCCCACCCCGAGCCGGGCCAGCGTGAAGCCGGCCAGCACGCTCGAGGTGAGGTATCCGGCGGTGCCGGCGGTGAGCACGAGGCCGACCGCCTCGGTCGGCACGCCGAAGTCGGCCCGGATCGACGGCCAGCCGACCCCGATCAGCCCGTCCGGCAGGCCGAGGCTGACGAAGGCTAGGTAGGCCAGCAGGAGCAGGGATGCCCGGGGCGGCGCGGGGGTGGTGGACACGGACGAACATCTTCCGCCCGGACCGGCGGCCGGTGGCGGCCGGGTCCCCCGTCACGACAAGAAATGACGCCCGGATGGTCGGGAAAACGGACAGCTCATCCAGAATCGGCCGAACGGACGACGGCAATCCGGCCGTGTCGCGTAAGACTTTCGGGATGCAACAGGGTTCCGGCATCCTCTCCCCACGTCAGCGCCGCCTCGCCTGGCTCGGCTTCCTGCTGGCCGCGCTCCAGGCGCCCGTCTCGGCCTGGCTCGTCTCCGACGACTCCTGGCTGTTCAGCCTCTGCGTCGCGCTGATGGTGGCCACAGTGATCATCGCCGATGACGCCGCCCGCCGGCGCCCGGCCGGCGCCAGCTCCGGCGACTAGCCGGCGGCACCCGGGCGCGCCTCGTGCCCGGGGCGGCCCCGGGTGCGCCGTCGTTCCTTCATCTCCGCCTCGTAGAGGTGACGCCGGCCGTCGACCAACTGCTCGCGGGCCCGCCGGTCCAGCTCTCGGAAGAGTGCGTAGTAGCCGTCGTCGAAGTCCTCGACGATCTGGAACGTCCACCGGCCGGCGATGACGTTGCGCCCCAGCAGCTCGTCGGAGATCCGCTCGGCGATCTCCGGGTGCCCGGCGGAGCGAAACTGCTCGACCGCGTCGTCCAGCATCAGATCGGCGTGCCCGATCAGCTGGTGCAGCGAGTAGAGGTGCCCACGGGCCCGCTCCACGCACTCCAGGGCTTCGCTGAGCTTGCCGAGCGCGGCCACCGTCTCGTCGCCGACCCCGGCCGGCCGGCGATGCTGTTCGTCGGGTCCGTCCTGCTGCCCCATCCGTGCCTCCCTGCTCCGTGCCGGGCCCGTCCGGCCGGTTCCACCCCGCCCCGGGCTGGCCCGGTCGGCCAGTTCGGCGAGCCGGTGGCCGGGCGCACACCGACCGGGCGGCCGAGGTCGACCGGGGTTGGGGTCGGTTAGCCTCGTTCCCCATGCGTGTGCCGTTCAACCGGGTCGTTTCCCGTACCGCCGTCGACTCGGCGCGGTCCACCCTTGCCGCCCTGACCGTCGCCGTCGGCGCCGCGGGGCTCGCCGCCGCGGCCGAGCGGCCCGGCCTGCTCGCCCTGGTCGACCAGCATGCGGCGGCCGTGCGGGACAGCCTCGACTCCGACCGGCTGCCACTGACCGTGGCGGCGCTGGCCGGCTACGCGGAGGGCGTCCGCGCCGCCGCGCTCGAGCACGGCTGGCAACCGCCCGCCGGCCCGGTCGACTGGTCCGACCCCGACTGGCTGCTCACCCGGCTGCTCGCGGTCTGCGCACTGGCCCGCCCGCTCGGCCACGGCTGACGCCCGGGCGCCGGACACGACGTGGGGAGGGCGCCCGCGCCGCGCGCGGACCCCTCCCCGGTGCCACCCCTTCCGGCCCTAGGGCCGGAACTGCTGGGTCTCGTCGGTGACGTTGCCGGACTGGTAGGTGCCCTGTCCGCCGGCCATCGTCGACTGCTGCGCCTCCCGGGCGGCCTGGGTGCGCTCGGCACCGGTCCGGTCGGCCATCTGCCGCTCGACGTCGCCGCGCCCGGCCGCCCTGGCCTGCCGGTGCGCCTGCACCGCCCGGGACTCCTCCGCCGCCCGGTCCAGCCAGCGGTCCCAGCGGGACTGCATCGGTCGCACCAGACCACCACCGACACCGATGATCAGGATGCCGGCCACCGTGGCCAGGAACGCGATCAGCACCGGCGTGGTCACCGTGGTGGCGATGCCCACCTGGTTCAGCGCCGCGATGATGCCGAGCGCGATGACGAAGATCGCGGCCAGGTCGGCCAGGACCCGGCCGTACGACAGTCCACCGAGCGCCCCGCTTACCAGATCGCGTACGGCGTTCGCGATCGCGGCCGCCACCACCACGATGATGATCGCCACGAAGGCCCGTGGCAGCCAGGCCACCACGCCCCGGATCAGGTCACTGATCGCGTTCGGACCCCACACCCCGAAGGCGAACTGCAGGGTGAACAGCAGCACCGCGTAGTACGCGAGCCTTGCCAGGATGTCGCTGGCGTCGTACTTGCTGCGCTCGAGCGCGCGTTTGATCCCGCCCCGCTCGACCGCCTTGTCGAAGCCCAGTCGCTCCAGCACCGTGTCCACGACCTTCAGGACGACCCGGGCGATGATCCACCCGATCACCAGGATCACGATGAAGGCGACGGCCTTCGGCACGAAGAGCAGCACCTCCCGCCACGCGTCGGAGACGGCATTTCCGATATCGACCTGCTGCACCGCCAGGGTTTCCCGCATGTTGTCCCTCCCTGTCACATGCTCTGCGCCGCGGCTTACCCAGTCCCTTGAGCGGCACGCCGGGCGGATCCACGGGATTTTTCCGACAAGTCGGGCCACAACTACCCTGACCTGCCGGAACGCCCGTGAGGGCATCGCCGGGTGGCCACCGCGCCCGCGCCGCAACCGCGGCCCGCACCACGTGCTCGTCCGGAACCCGCAACGACGCTCGCGACGCACCGCACATGATCGGAAACAGTCGGCGGGCGCTCGGGCTAGGCTGCGGGCATGCCAGGAACGGTCGGGCGAGTCCCCACGCCACCAGCTCCGGTCTCCGGTGCACCCGGCGGGACCGGCGCGGCGGGCGTCGTACTCGGCCACGACTGGGCCGGCACCTCGCTCGGCCCGCGGCCGGCGTGGGACCCGGCGGTGCGCGCGGTCGTCGACCTCATCCTCGCCTCACCGGTGCCGATGGCGCTCGCGCACGGTGACGACCGCGTCCTGCTCTACAACGACGGCTACGCCGAGCTGATGGGCGACCGGCACCCCGCGGCGGTCGGCCGGGCGGCCGGCGACGTGTTCGCCGAGCTGTGGCAGCTGCCCGGCGTCGGGGACGTGATCGGTCGGATCCACCGCGACGGGGGGACCTTCCTCGAGCGGGAGACCAGCCTTCCGCTGGTCCGCGGCCGCAGCGGCGTGGTCGAGCGGGCGGTCTTCACCCGGGGTTACTCGCCGGTGCGCGACAGCACCGGCCGGATCGTCGGTGTGCTGAACGTGGCCGCCGAGACCACCCACGCCACTCAGCAGTTGCAGAGCCTGAGCGAGGTGGCCGCCGCACTCGCCGGCACGCTCACCCTCGACGACGTCGCCCGGGTGGCGCTGCGCTACGCGATCACCACGTTCGACGCCGACCGGGTCGCGTTCGCGGTGGACGAGGGTGGCGGCGGCTGGCGGATGGTCCGGCGGATCCGGGGCGAGCTGATGGACGAGGCCGATGAGCGGCTTCCCCCGCTGTGGCGGCGTACCTCCGTCGACTGGCCCGACCCGGTGGTGCAGGCCGCGGCGACCGGGGCGCCGCTGTTCACCGGCGACGGTCAGCCGCTTCGAGCGGCCGCCGCGGACCGGCACGACCAGAAGATCGTCTCGCTGGCCGCGGTGCCGCTGCGGGCCACGGTGGTACGCGGCGGGCTGTCGGTCGGCCACCAGGCCGCACGTCTCTGGTCGGCCGCGGAGCGGGCGCTGCTGGCCGCCTCGGCCGAGCTGATCGGCCAGGCGGCCGAGCGGGCACGCCGGTTCGAGACCCAGCACGGCACCGCCCAGCTGCTGCAACGCAGCATGCTCCCGGAGCACCTGCCGGACCTTCCCCAGCTGCGCATCGCCGCCCGCTACGACCCCGGCGTCGACGGCAACGCCGCCGGCGGGGACTTCTACGACGCCTTCCTGCTGCCCGACGGTCGGCTCGGCATCGTGCTCGGCGACGTCGCCGGGCACGACGTGCAGGCCGCCGCCCGGATGGGGCAGGTCCGGGCCGCGCTGCGTGCGCTGGCGCTGACCGACCCCAGCCCGGACGCCGTGCTGGCCGGGCTGGACCGGCTGGTCACCAGCCTGGGCGCCGAGGCCGGCACGCACGAGCTCTTCGTCACCGTGGTCTTCGGCGTGGTCGACGCCGAACGGCAGGAGATCACCCTGGCCAGCGCCGGGCATCCGGCACCGCTGATCCGCCGTGGCACCCCCGACGACCGCCCCTACGCCGAGTTCCTCGACGTGCCGGTGGGCGCGCCGCTGGGCCTCGGCTCCCAACCGGCCACCGGCACCGTCCGCTTCGCGCCGGGCGACACCCTGCTGCTCTACAGCGACGGCGTGGTGGAGCGGCGGCGGCAGAGTCTCACCGCCGGCCTCGGCGCGCTCGCCGCCGCGGTCTCCGCGGCCACCAGCAGCGACCCGCGGGCGCTCTGCGCGGTGGCCACCGGCGCGGTCGCCGGCACCACCGAGGACGACGTCGCCGTGCTCGCCGTCGAGCACGCGTTGAAGGCGAGCCGCTCGGCGGGCATGGAGGTGCCGGCCGAGCCGACCGCCCCGAGCCGGGTCCGGCACTGGATGAGCGCCCAGCTGGGCGAGTGGCAGGTGCCGGAGTCGGTGATCGGCGCGGCCGTGCTCTGCACCAGCGAGCTGACCACCAACGCGCTGCTGCACGCGGGCACCGCGGCCCGGGTGGAGATCGACCTCAGCGCCGAACGGCTGCTGGTCTCGGTCGCCGACTCGGGCACCCGGGGCACGGTCACCCGGGCGCAGACCGACACGCTGAGCAGCCGCGGCCGCGGGCTGGGGCTGATCGAGGAACTCAGCGACGCCTGGGGGACGGACCCGACGGTCCGCGGCTCGACCGTGTGGTTCGAGATCCTCCTCCCGGCTGACTGAGCCCGGGGGCGTCAGGCGGGCCCGCAACGGGTAGGAGGACGGCCATGTCTACCGACAATCCGGCAGGTGTCCTGTTCGACGTCGACGGCACCCTGGTCGACACCACGTACCTGCACACCGTGAGCTGGTGGGAGGCGCTGCGCCAGACCGAACGGCCGGTGCCGATGGCGGACGTGCACCGGGCCATCGGGATGGGCTCGGACAAGCTGCTCGACCATCTGCTCGGCCCGGAACGTGACCAAGACGCCGACCCGAAGCTGCGCGACGCGCACGACACCCTCTACGCCGAGTACTGGGCGCGGCTGACGCCGCTGCCCGGCGCGGCCGACCTGCTGCGTGCTTGCGCCGAACGGGGGCTGCGGGTGGTGCTCGCCACCTCGGCCGCCGAGCACGAGGTCAGCGCGCTGCGCCGCGCGCTGGACGCGGACGACGTCATCGACGCGGTCACCTCGTCGGCCGACGCGAAGCAGAGCAAGCCGGCGCCGGACATCCTGATCGCCGCGCTGGACCAGTCCGGGCTGGCCGCCGAGCGGGTGGTCTTCGTCGGCGACTCGGTCTGGGACGTCGCCGCCGCCGGGAAGCTCGACATCCCGTGCGTCGGTCTGACCTGCGGCGGCACCAGCCGGGGCGAGCTGGCCGGGGCGGGCGCGGTGGCGGTCTACGACGACCCGGCCGCGCTGCTGGCGACCTTGGACGACTCGCCACTGACCCGGCCACGGTGACGCCGCCGGGGGTTGGCCGCGAGGGGCAGGCATAGCCGGCGGTCCGCCGGGGCAAGGTGTGTCACCACCTGCCCGCCCCTCGCGGGCACGGTCGGAGGGTGGTGCGGGTGGAACCGGTAGACGTGGCTTTCGCGCTGGTGGGCGTCGGCGCCCTGCTCGCCGGGATCCTGCCCAGGGTGTTGGAACGCCGGCCGCTCTCCATGCCGATCGCCTTCCTCGGCCTCGGCATGGCGGTGTTCCTGCTGCCCACCGGGCTGCCGACGCCGGATCCGCTGGCCCATCCCGAGCTGACCACCCACCTGACCGAGATCGGGGTGATCGTCGCCCTGATGGGCGCGGGGCTGAAGATCGATCGGCCGCTGAGCTGGTCGCGGTGGTCGGCCACCTGGCGGCTGCTGGCCATCGCGATGCCGCTCTGCATCGCCGCGGTGGCCCTGCTCGGCTGGTGGTGGGCCGGCCTCGTGCCGGCGGCCGCGCTGCTGCTCGCCAGCGCGCTCGCCCCGACCGACCCGGTGCTCGCCTCCGACGTGCAGGTCGGCGAGCCGACCGACGTGGAGGACTCGGAGGACGAGGTCCGCTTCGCGCTCACCTCGGAGGCCGGGTTGAACGACGGGCTGGCGTTCCCGTTCGTCTACGCGGCGATCGCCATCGCGACCACCAGCCTGGCCCCGGGTGACTGGCTGGCCGGCTGGTTCACCGTCGACGTGGTGTGGAAGGTCGGGGTGGGCGTCGGTGGCGGTCTGCTGATCGGCTGGCTGCTCGGCAAGCTCTTCTTCCGGGCGCCGAGCAAGCTACGGCTGGCCCGGCACGCCGAGGGCTTCCTCGCGCTGGCCGCCACGTTCCTGGCGTACGGGCTGGTCGAGGTCGCCGGCGGCTACGGTTTCCTGGCCGTCTTCGTGGCCGCCCGGGCGATCCGGGCCGCCGAGCGGACCCACGAGTTCCACTCGGTGCTGCACGACTTCGCCGAGCAGGTCGAGCGGCTGCTCACCGTCCTGCTGCTGCTGCTCTTCGGCGGTGCCGTGGTGGGCGGGCTGCTCGGCCCGCTGACCTGGCCGGCGGCGGCGGTCGGGCTGGCGCTGGTCTTCGTGGTCCGGCCGCTGGTCGGTTGGCTGTCGCTGCGCGGCGCTCCCGGCCGACCGGCCGAGCACTGGGTCATCGCGCTCTTCGGCATCCGCGGCGTCGGCTCGTTCTACTACCTCGCGTACGCGACCACGAAGGCCGACTTCCCGCAGGCCGAGCTGATCTGGGCCACCGTCGGGCTGGTGGTGATCGTCTCGGTGGTGGTGCACGGCGTCGCGGCGACACCCGTGATGCAACTGCTGGACCGGGCCGGGGAACGCACCGGGGACCCGGCCGAGGGACGACCCGCCGAGCCCAGCGTCGCCACCGCCGCGAGCTGACCGCTCCGGGCGCTCACCGACGCGGTCACCCAGCTCGGCGAGCACCGTGGGCGGGTCAGCGCAACCGGTCGACCAGGGCGCGACCGAGGTCCCGGCCGGAGCGCCAGGCGCTCTGCACCCGGGGCGTGCCGTAGGCGTCCCCGGCCAAGCCGATGGCGTCCGCGTCGAGGTGGTGGGTGCCGGTACCGGCGACGGTCGGCTTCGCGTACGTCCAGCGGTGCACGTGTACGTGCTCCGCCGGCTCGGGCAGCGCCAGCAGGTCCCGGACCGCCTCCTCGATCGCCGGTCCGGCGCCGGTCGGCTGGGCCAGATGGCCGGCGGCGAACTCCGGCGTGGTGTGCGCCACCAGGACCGGCGCGCCGTCGCCGCGCCGGTCGCCGTCGTCGCAGACCACCGTCAGCAGCGGGTGGTCGTTGACGAAGGCGCCCCGGAAGTCCTCCCAACACCGCGACGGGAACCGCAGCACCCCGGCGAGCGACGGCGACCACCGTTGGGCCTGCGCGGCCATCGTGGCGGCGGCCAACGCCGGGGCCAGCAGCAGCGCGGCCTGCGGGCCGGGCATGGCCAGCACGACCGCCTCGCACGGGTCGCCGTCCACGCTCGGTCCCGGATCGACGCCGAGCACCAGCCGGTCGACCGTCACCGGGAGGTCGCGGGCCAGGTGCTCGACCAGCGAGCGCAGCCCGCGCGGTGCGGCCCAGCGCATCGGTCCGGACACCGCGCGCCGACCATCCCGGTCGTACGCCACGAACGTGTCGGTCCACTCCCGGGCCAGGCCGGCCGCCCGCCAGCTCTCGGCGACGGCGGCGAAGTCCGGGTCACTGACCGTGAAGTAGGCGGCGCCGAGGTCGGCGGGCCGGCCGTCGAAGCGTTTGCTGGCCATCCGGCCGCCGGGCACGTGGGCCCGCTCGCGGATCCGCACCGGCAGGCCGGCCCGGGCCAGCTCCACCGCGCACGCCACGCCGGCGATACCGGCGCCGACGACCACCACGCCCGACCGGTCCGCGTTCACGCCGCTGATGGTAAGCGCCGCACCGCCGGATCGGGGTCCGCCGCCACGCGCCGGGAACCGGCATGAACCGGGGCCGATCGGGGTATTGGCACGCCTGTTCGAAGAGAGGTGGAGATGATGACCGACCACACCAGCGACCAGACCAACCCGCAGGGCGCCGTCAAGGACCCGGACGAGTGGGTGACCGGCGCGGAGCCGCCGACCGCGGCCCAGGAGTCCTACCTGGCCACGCTCGCCCGCGAGGCCGACGCCGAGGTGCCGGAGGGGCTGACCAAGGCGGAGGCGTCCAAGCGGATCGACGAGCTCCAGGAGGAGACCGGCCGGGGCCGGTGACCCCCGGCTCGGGTCAGCGCGGCGGAAGGCGGTGCAACTCGACCTGGTCGAGCCGCCCCGCCGCGACCCGGGCGGTCAGGTAGGTGGCCTGCGGCTGCGCCCGGCGGTCCGTCGGCGAGCCCGGGTTGAGCAGTCGCAGCCCGCCGGGCGCCCGGGTGTCCCACGGGATGTGCGAGTGGCCGAAGACCAGCAGGTCGACATCGGGGAACCGGGCGGCGCAGCGCTCCTCCCGGCGGGTACGCGGCCCGGTCTCGTGCACCACGGCGACGCGCAGCCCGTCGAGCTCCACCCGGGCGACCTCGGGCAGCCGTGCCCGCAGTGGCGGCCCGTCGTTGTTGCCGTAGACGCCGACCAGGCGGCGGGACCGGGCCAGCATCGCGTCGAGCAGCGACTCGTCCACCCAGTCTCCCGCGTGCAGCACCACGTCCGCCTCCTCGATCGCCGCCCAGAGCGGCGCGGGCAGGTCGGGAGCCCGCTTCGGCACGTGAGTGTCCGCGGTGATCACCAGGCGCATCCGCCCATTCTCCGGCCGTACCGCGGTTTCCGGGGCCGCGCCGTTCCGGGGTCTTCACAGCGCATCTCGCGCCGGGCGGCGGCCGTCCGGCGGGGACGGGCAACCCGTGCTCGCCCGGGCCGTGTGCTGAGATGGGCCGATGGAGCAGACGGTCGCCGAGCGGCGGCAGCCGCCGGTCGGTCGGCTGCTGAAACAGTGGCGGGAGCGCCGTCGGCTCAGCCAGCTCGCGCTGGCGATCGAGGCGGAGATCTCCGCCCGGCATCTCAGCTTCGTGGAGACCGGCCGGTCCACGCCGAGCCGGGAGATGGTGCTCCGACTGGCCGAACACCTCGAGGTGCCGCTGCGGGATCGCAACCAGCTGCTGCTCGCCGCCGGGTACGCGCCGGTCTTCTCGCAGGCGCCGCTGGACAGCCCGGAGCTGCGCCGCGTGCTGGACGCCGTCCGTACCGTGCTGCGGGCGCACGAGCCGTATCCGGCGGTCGCGGTGGACCGGCTCTGGAACCTGGTCGCGGGCAACGCCACGCTGCCCCTGCTCACGGCCGGCGTCGCCGACCACCTGCTCCGCCCGCCGGCCAACGCGCTGCGGCTGACCCTGCACCCGGACGGTCTGGCGCCCCGGATCGTCAACCTCGCCGAGTGGCGCGGGCACCTGCTCGGCCGGTTGCGACGCCAGCTCGGGCTGACCGCGGACGCCGACCTCGCCGCTCTGCACGACGAGCTGCGCGGCTACCCGGGCGGCACGCCGGAGGTCGGTTTGCCCGGCCCCGGCGACGTGGTGGTGCCGCTGCGGCTGCGCCACGACGACGGCGAGCTACGGCTGCTCAGCACCGTCTCGACGTTCGGCACGCCGCTGGACGTCACCGTCCAGGAACTCTCCATCGAGTCGTTCTTCCCCGCCGACGAGGCCACCGCCGCCCACCTGCGCCGGCCCGTCCGCTGACCGCGCGGCGCATCCGCGCCGGGCGGGGCGTTACCGGGCGGCACGGGCGGGAACCCGGTCGGCTGGACGAGGGAGGAAGCTCATGACCAGTTCTTCGGGTTCGACCGGCGGCTGGCGATCGGCCATGCCCGGCGGTGACCTGCTTCCGTCGGGTCCGGCGGGACGGCCTGCGACACCCGGCGACGGCCACGGCCCGGAGAGTGGGCCGCCGACCGTGACGATCGGGTCGTATCCGGACTACCCGTCGGCGCAGCGTGTCGTGGACTATCTGGCGGACAACCGCTTCCCGGTCGAGCACACCGCCATTGTCGGCACGAATCTCACCCTGGTGGAGACGGTGCTCGGCCGGATGACCACCGGCCGCGCAGCGCTCGTCGGCGGCGGCACCGGGGCCTGGTTCGGTCTTTTCATCGGCCTGCTCTTCGGCATCTTCACGGTCGGCAACTGGCTCGCCGTGATCGTTATCGGGCTGGTGATCGGCGCGATCTGGGGTGCGATCTTCGGCGCGGTGGCGCACGCCATGACGGGTGGCCAACGGGACTTCACCTCGGCCAGCTCGCTACGGGCCGGCCAGTACGCCGTCATCGTCAACGCGAACCTGGCCGACCAGGCCCGGCAGCTGCTCGGCCGGCTGCACATGACGGCGCCGAACCCGAGCACGCGCTGAGACCGAACGTCGTGAGGCCACCCCGGCGCCCGCCCGGCGCCGGGGTGGACCGGTCACCCCGGGCAGCTCATCCGGAGTAGGCCAGCTCGCCGGCGCGCAGCGCCACCTCGACCCGGTTCTCCGCCGGGGCGAGCGGGCAGGCCCACCGGTCGTCGTAGGCGCAGGAGGGGTTGTAGAGGTAGTTCGGGTCGAGCCGCACCCGCTCGCCGGGGAGCATGGTCAGCCCCCGCCCGTAGGTGCCCTTCACCGTGTCGGTGAGGTAGCGACCGCCGCCGTAGCTCCCCTGTCCGCAGGTGGCGTCGCGCAGGGGCACGAAGAGCCCCCCGCCGTACGCGGCGATCCACCAGAGGGTCAGCGGACCCCACGCGGTGTCGGCGATGGCGACCCGCCGGTAGTGGATCACGCCGTCCGGGCCGCCGGTGTCGATGTCGAGTCCACCCTCGGCGGGGCGCAGCGGCGCCTCGACCACCGTGGTGGGGTCCGGCGGGTGATAGCGCAGCCCGGTGAAACCGGCGCGGTCCGGCGGCGGGATCGGGCTCTGCGGGTGGTTCGCGAAGAGCCGGTCACGTTCCGCCCGGAACCCCGCCAGGTCGACGTCGGAGAGGTAGAGCCGCGCGGTTCGTTCCCGCCAGTCGAGCAGGTCGAGGTCGTCCACCCCGCGAGCCTAGTCCGCGGGCGGTCCGGCGAGGCGGACCGATCACCGGTCGGTCGCCAACCGGGCGTGCAGGTGCTCGTCGTAGCGGCGTCCGTCGCCGTACCGGAAGGATTCCCGCAGCGTCCCCTCGGCGGGGTAGCCGGCGCGCTCGGCGACCCGGCAGGAGGCCGGGTTCACGCTGGCGTGGCAGAGCTCGACGCGGTGCAGTCCGAGCCGCTCGAAGCCCCAGCGGGTGAGCCGGTCGACCGCGCGCGACGCGACGCCCCGGCCGCGCGCCTCGGGCACCGTCCAGTAGCCGATCGCGGCGTTGTCGCCGTTGATGTGGTGCAGCGACACCGAGCCGAGCAGAACGCCGTCCGCCGCGGCGGTGACCGCCAGCGAGACGTGGTCGCCGGCCGACCAGTCCGCCCGGCGACGGACCCACCGCAGCGCCGACTCGTCGTCGACCGGCCCGCCCTGCGGGTTCCACTGGGCGATCTCCGCATCGCGCAACGCGTTGCGGACCGCCGGCGCGTCCGCCTCCCGCCAGGGGCGCAACAGCAGGTCGTCGGCGGTCAGTTCCAGGTGCTCCACGCCGGGCAGTCTGGCACACCAGCTCGCCTGGCACCGCCGGATGTCGAACCGGGTTTCCTTCAAACCTGCACCACCCTTCCGTACGCCCGGATCAGGGTGAGCCACGCGACAGTCGGGCAACTAGTTAAATTTTGAAAGAGTGTTATCCTGGTGCCGTGACCGAGAGCCTGGACAGCGCCCGACTCGCCGCCTGGCGCGCGTACATCGAGTCCAGCCAACGGCTGTTCACGCAGCTGGAGGAGGACCTGCGCGCCGACAGCGAGCTGAGCTTCGCCGACTACCACGTGCTGGTGCTGCTCTCCGAGGCGCCGGGCCAGCGGTTGCGGATGGGCGAGCTGGCCAGCCGGCTGGTCTTCTCCCCCAGCCGGCTGACGTACCAGATCTCCACGATGCAGCGACGCGGCCTGGTCACCCGTCAACCCTGCCCGGACGACCGGCGCGGCAGCGAGGCGGTGCTCACCGCCGCCGGTCTGCTCACCCTGCGGGACGCCGCACCCCACCATCTGGCGTCGGTGCGGACCCACCTCATGGACGACCTCGACGACGACGAGGTCGCCTGCCTCACCCGGGTCTTCGAACGCCTCGGTCACCGCCTTCGGGCGGCCCGGGACGCGTCGGTCACCCACGCCGAGAACTAGGAGCCACCGATGCCCGCGATCACCGTCGACAACGTCCTCGTCCTGCCCCGCCTGCCGCGGCTCGACGAGTCCACCGCCTTCCGGCCGGTCCGCCGGCTCACCACCGCCCCGAGCGGCTTCGAGGGCGAGGGCTTCCCGGTGCGCCGGGCCTTCGCCGGAGTGCCGATGACCGACCTGGACCCGTTCATCCACCTCGACCAGATGGGCGAGGTGGACTACGCGCCGGGTGAGCCGAAGGGCACCCCGTGGCACCCGCACCGCGGTTTCGAGACCGTCACGTACATCATCGACGGCGTCTTCGACCACCAGGACTCGCACGGCGGCGGCGGCACCATCACCGACGGCGACACCCAGTGGATGACCGCCGGCAGCGGGCTGCTGCACATCGAGGCCCCGCCGGAGCACCTGGTGATGAGCGGTGGGCTGTTCCACGGCACCCAGCTCTGGGTCAACCTGCCCAAGGTCGCCAAGATGAACCCGCCGCGCTACCAGGACATCCGCGGCAAGGAGTCGGCGCTGCTCACCACGCCCGATGGCGGGGCGCTGATCCGGGTGATCGCCGGTGAGGTCGCGGGGCACCACGGCCCGGGCTCGACGCACACCCCGATCACCATCACCCACGTCACCGTTCAGCCGGGCGCGCAGGTGGACCTGCCCTGGCGGCCGGAGTTCAACGCCCTGGCCTACGTGCTGGGCGGGCGGGGCACGGTCGGCACCGACCGGCGGCCGGTGCACACCGGCCAGCTCGCGGTGCACGGCCCGGGCGACGCGCTCCGGTTCACCGCGGACGCCAGCCAGGACGCGCACACGCCGGCGCTGGACCTCTACATCATGGGTGGGCAGCCGATCCGGGAGCCGGTCGCGCACTACGGCCCGTTCGTCATGAACACCCGCGACGAGCTGCTCCAGGCGTTCGAGGACTTCCAGGCCGGCAAGCTCGGCGTCATCCCGGCCGAGCGGCTGCCGCACACCGACGGTCAGGGTCCTCGCCCCTGACCCACGGCTCAGGGCGGCGGGGGTCGACCCCGCCGCCCGCGCGTGTCGCCGGTCAGGAGACGGCGAAGATCCCAGCCACTCCGAGGATGACCATGAGGAACACGGCGACCAGCGCTCCCCGTTCGCCCTCCACCGCCGGCTCGCGGTGCTCGGTCAGGGGATTCGTCGTCTCGCTGGGCATGGTGTGGCCTCCTCGGTTGTTCGCGTCTGAGTCGGGGTGGACGCCGGCCAGGGCACAGGTGTCGCCGGCCGGGGTGCGGACCCACGGCGGGGGTCCTACCGTGAGGACGTGGTTGACCTCGGGAGGGACGGAACGTTGCCGCTGCAGGACTGGTTCCTCACCGCAGCCGAACGTGCCAACCCGGTCTCTGAGTTACCCGTCTGGACCGGTGGAAACCTGGCCGAGCCGTTAATTCACGGCGCGGCCTACTTCGACCGGCTGGTCACCGAGGTCGAGGCGCTGGCCGCCGGTGACCACCTCTTCTTCACCGACTGGCGCGGTGACCCCGATCAGCTCATGCGCCCCGACGGCCCCACGGTTGCCCAACTCTTCGCCCAGGCGGCCCAGCGCGGCGTGGTGGTGAAGGGCCTGATCTGGCGCTCGCACCTGGACGCCCTGGCCTACAGCGAGGCGGAGAACCGCGACCTCAGCGAGACGATCTCCGCGGCCGGCGGCGAGGTCCTGCTCGACCAGCGGGTACGCCGCGGCGGCTCGCACCACCAGAAGCTGGTGGTGCTGCGACATCCGGCGGATCCGGGGCGGGACATCGCCTTCGCGGGTGGGATCGACCTGTGCCACAGCCGGCGGGACGACGCCGGTCACCGGGGCGACCCGCAGGCGGTGCAGATGTCGAGCCGTTACGGTCCGCATCCACCTTGGCACGATGTGCAGTTGGCGGTACGCGGGCCGGTGGTCGGCGCGCTGGATACGCTCTTCCGGGAGCGGTGGACCGACCCGATGCCGCTGGACTCGGAGAACCCGCTGGCATTCCTGCGGGACCGGCTGCGCGGGGCCGATCTGAGCCCGGATCCGTTGCCGGAACAGCCGGCCGATCCCCCGTCGTGCGGGCCGCACCAGATCCAGGTGCTGCGCACCTATCCGGCCGTGCGGCCGCGCTACTCCTTCGCCCCGGACGGGGAGCGGACGGTGGCCCGGGGTTACACCAAGGCGGTGCGCCGGGCTCGCCGGCTGATCTACCTGGAGGACCAGTACCTCTGGTCCGCGGAGGTGGCCGACCTCTTCGCCCGCGCGCTGCGGGAGAACCCCGAGCTGCACCTGGTCGCGGTGGTGCCGCGCTACCCGGACGTGGACGGCCGGCTGGCCCTGCCGCCGAACATGGTCGGCCGGGAGCAGGCGCTCTCGCTCTGCGAACGGGCCGCGCCCGACCGGGTGCACGTCTTCGACCTGGAGAACCCGTCCGGCGACCCGGTCTACGTGCACGCGAAGGTCTGCGTGGTCGACGACGTGTGGGCCAGCGTGGGCAGCGACAACTTCAACCGCCGCTCGTGGACCCACGACAGCGAGCTCTCCTGCGCGGTGCTGGACGACACCCGGGACGACCGGGCGCCGACCGACCCGGCCGGGCGGGGCGACGGGGCCCGGGTCTTCGCCCGGGAGCTGCGGTTGCGGCTCTGGCGCGAGCACCTGGACCGGGATCCGGCCGGCGGGCAGGACGCCGACCTGCTCGACCCGGCCGAGGCCGTCGCCACGCTGACCGCGGCCGCCGACGCCCTGCAGGGGTGGTACGACGGCGGGCAGGCCGGCCTCCGGCCGCCCGGCCGGCTGCGACCGCATCGTCCGGAGCGGCTGGGCTGGTTCACCCGGGCGTGGGCGCTACCGATGTACCGGCTGCTCTACGACCCGGACGGGCGACCGTTGCATGCCCGACGGGCCGGCACCTGGTGAACCTCGGGTGGCCGGGACGGTCAGGCCGCCGGAACCGGTAAGCCGGCGAGTCGCTCGCTCGGCAGCGCGGCGTCGCCGGCGTGCACGGTCAGCCCGCCGGGGTAGGCGAACGACGCCCGCGGAGAGTAGAAGCCCCAGGAGATGACGAGCGGGTTGGCCGGGCGGAGCGCGTAGACCGGGTGCTCCGGCTCGAGGAACTCCACCGACTCGATCTCGAACGGAGTCACCGGTTCGGCGAGGTAGGGGTAGACGGAGCTGACCAGCCGCCCGTTGCGTCGGGTGAAGTAGCGGTGGTGGCCGCTGCTGATCAGGTGGCCGGTGTCCCCGACCCGGCAACGGGCCCGGATCACCGGGACACCGTCCAGCTCGGTCTCGGCGACCAGGGTGCCGTCGTGTACGTCGATGACGGTCCCGCCGAGCAGCGCCGGCGCGCCGCGGGCCTGGGCGTAGTCGAGCACCTGGGGGCTGGAGGCGACATAGTTCGTCCACCAGCCGCCCGGGCTGATGCCACCCGGGGCGTCGACCCCGCTGAGCGACACGCCGAGGTAGGTCAGGCTGTAAGCGCCGAAGCCCGAGGTCTGGGATTCGTCGTCGACCACGTACTGGTTGAGGAAGACCTGCCGGTCCGGGCGAGGACGCAGCCCGGCCGGCACCAGCGCAGCGACCGCGCCCGGGTCCGCCGGCAGCCAGCTGAAGTAGAGGGTGCGGCTGTTCACGACGAGCTGGGGAGCGGCAGGGTCGAGCACGGCGCCTCCATCCCAATGGGTATGCGCCGAACCTACGGGTGGTCCCGTACACGGGACAAGGACGGAAAGTAGACACTGCGCGCCTCATGTCGGATTTCACGTTGACCGCTCGGCGGGATCTCCTCACCCGTCCGGGTGCCGGCGCGCGATGTCCAGGTGGCCGTGGGTGGGCCGAGTGAACCCGTAATGCGTCTCACAGGCGATCGCGGTTATGCCGGTTTCGCCCCCTAACATGACAGAAAATCGCATAAGTACATCAGCCTTTCGGCTAGATTTAGGCAAGACGATCAGGCTAAGGTGAGTCCCGAACGGCCCATCCGAAGCTAAACCAAAGCGTCACGTCTTTTATCCGCGGACGAGGTGCAGGGAGGACCACCCATGACCGCGCCAACGATCAGCGAGCAGACGACGAGCGGCACCAGGAAGCTCGACCCACGGTCGCTCTCCGACAGCGCCGCAGACCTGCTCAACGCGATGGCCGCACTGCCCACCAACCACCCGTCGCGTGCCGCGATGCGCGACAAGGCGATCGAGGCCTGGCTGCCGCTCGCCAACCACCTCGCCCACCGCTACAGCGGTCGCGGCGAGCCCAGCGACGATTTGGCGCAGACCGCCGCGATCGGTCTGATCAAGGCGATCGACAAGTTCGACCCGTCCCGCGGCGTCGACTTCGCCGGCTACGCGATCCCCACCATCATCGGCGAGCTCAAGCGGCACTTCCGCGACCGCACCTGGGACATCCGGGTGCCCCGTCGCCTCCAGGAGCTGCGCCTGGCCATCTCCGACGCCAACAGCTCGCTGCTGCAGACCCTGGGCCGCTCGCCGACGGTCGCCGACATCGCCGCCCACCTCAAGCTCACCGAGGAAGAGGTGCTGGAGGGCCTGGAGGGCGCCCGGGCCTACAACGCCGTCTCGCTCTCCACCCCCACCGGCGACGGTGAGCGGGCCACCGAGCTGGGCGACATGCTCGGCGGCGAAGACAGCGAGTTCGAGCTGGCCGAGCTGCGGGTCGCCCTCGGCCCCGCGCTGGCCACCCTCGACGAGCGCGAGCAGAAGATCCTCACCCTGCGGTTCTACGGCAACCTGACCCAGTCGCAGATCGCCGAGCAGATCGGCGTCTCGCAGATGCACGTGTCCCGGCTGCTGGCCCGCGCGCTGACCAAGCTGCGGGGGCAGCTCGACGGCGCCTACTGACGGTGCACCGGTGGCCGGGCCTGGTGGCCCGGCCACCGACCACGTCCGGGGCGGAACCCCTGACCCAGCGTCACGCACACGTGACAATGCGCCCGAGCCGGGCCGCTCCTTCGGGGCGGCCCGGCTCGGGTCGTCGGCGGGGGTGACAGGACCTCAGCCCGCGGGCTCCCGCCACATGGGCCAGAACGGCGTGCCGTCGGGCAGTCGGAACGGCTCGGCGACCCGGTAGCCGTGCCGCGCGTACAGGTCACGGCTGCTCTCGCTGCTCGCCTCCAGGTAGCCCGGCATCCGGTGGGCGTCCAGCCAAGCGTGGTGGTGGCGGAGCAGGGCGGTGCCCAGCCCCTGCCGCTGCCGCTCCGGTCGCACCGCCAGGAAGGCCAGGTGGTGATGGTCCTGGTGCGGATGATGGGCGGCGAAGAGTTCGTCGAGGTGTTGGAAGCGCTCGGTCCACTCGCCGCAGGCTGCGGCGAGCCGGGCGTCGTACGCCTCCGGCGGCGGGGCCGGCTCACCGACCGACGGAAACCAGACGGCCACCGCCGCCCGGTCCGCGGTGCCGTGCACCAAGCCGTGCCGCATCGCGTGCTCGACCAGGATCTCGAAGTTGCCGGCCAGGACCGCCTCCCGCTTGGCCGCGTCGGGCACCAGCCAGGCGGTCGCGTCGATCACGCTGAACGCCTCGGCGATCCGCCCGGCGACCAGCGCGGTCTCCGCCGGCCCGAGCCGCTCGATCTGCAGCTCGGTCATCGCCGCGCCTCCGCCTCGGTCGTGGTGCCTCCACCCGTACGCGGGACCGGCAGCGCCGCCGTCGCCGCGCTCTCCGCGCCCAGCCCGATCCGGGCGTACGTGTCCGGTCGACTGCCTCGCAGCACCAGCGCCCAGAGCACACCGAGCAGCGCCGCGACCGGGTAGGCGGCCGGAATCGCCCAACGCAGCGGCGAGTCCGGGGCCACGCCGAGCAGGTCGGCGAAGTTCGCCACGGCCAGCCAGACGATCACCAGAAGCGCGACGGTGGCCAGTCCCGGAGCGATGACCCGCCGCCAGAGCGTCTCGGGGGCGGCGCCCCGGGCGAAGAAGGCGATCACCGCGATCGAGGTGGTGGCGATCAGCAGCAGCACCCCGAACCCACCCGCCGTCCCGCCCCAGAAGAAGAGCTTGACCACCGGGTCCCAGCCGTTGGCCGCGTAGAGCAGGATCACCACGAGGCCCAGGACGGTCTGCGCGAGCGAGGCGGCCCGCGGCGCGCCGGAGCGCGGCGCGGTCCGCCCGAACACCGCCGGCAGCACCCGCTCCCGGCCGAGCGCGAACGCGTACCGGGCAGTGGTGTTGTGGAACGAGATCATGGCGGCCAGCACCGAGGTGAGGAAGAGCGCCTGACCGATGGCGACGGCGGTGTCGCCGAGGTGCGCGCCGGCCAGGTTGAAGATCAGCCCGACGCTCTGCTCGCCCGCCTCGGCGACGATCCGGTCCGGCCCGGTGGCCACCGTCATCGACCAGGACGACAGCGCGTAGAGCGCGGCGATGATGACGACCGAGAGGTACGTCGCCAGCGGCACCGTCCGCTTCGGATCCTTGGTCTCCTCGCTGAACACCACCGAGGACTCGAACCCGACGAAGCCGGTGGTGGCGAGCACCAGCAGCGCGCCGACGCCCGGCACGAACAGGTTCTCCGGCGAGAGCGCGGCCAGGCTGACCCCGCCCTCGGCCGGGTGGCTGAGCTGCCCCAGGTCGAAGACGAGGATCACCGCGATCTCGGCGATGAGCAGCGCCGCCAACACCATGCCGTTGATGTCCACCCGGAGCATGCCCAGCACCGCCACCATCGCCCAGGCGACCAGTGCCACCGCCCACCAGGCCGGGGTGATGCCGAAGAACCGGTCCAGGACCGGCTCGGCGGCGATGCCGATCGTGCCGTAGAGCCCGACCTGGAGGGCGTTGTAGGCGATCAGTGCCACCCAGGCCGCGCCGACCCCGGCCGGTCGGCCGAGGCCCCGGGAGATGTAGGCGTAGAAGGCGCCCGCGTTGGCCACTCGCCGGGACATCGCGACGTAGCCGACCGAGAAGAGGGCCAGCACCGCGGCGATCACCAGGAAGGCCAGCGGAATGCCGGTCACCCCGATGACGCCGTAGCCGGTGGTGACCACGCCGGCCACCACGGTCAGCGGCGCGGCGGCGGAGAGCACGAAGAAGATCACGGAGGGGACGCCGAGACGCCCCCGGGCCAGTGACTCGGAGACGTTGCTCGGTCGTTCGACGGTAGCTGTCGGGGGCATCGGCTGCTCCGATTCGCGAGGGAGGGGTGGGGGTGCCGGGTCAGGTGACGCGGCGCAGCACCGCCGCGCCGACCGCGGCCTCGGTGTGCGCGACGAGTTCCTTCAGCGGCGCGGGCAGCGCCGGGATGAGGACGTTGAGCCGGTGGTGGGCGCGCGGCCCGGCGCTCCACAGCACCTCGCGGGAGAGCCCCGCGGCCACGATCAGGCCGAGCAGCAGCGCGTCCGGGACGCTCGGCGGCTCGGGGCGGTCGAGCAGGGCGCGCAGTCGGGTCGCCGGCCAGGCCACCGCGTTCAGGTCGACCGGCAGATAACTGACCGAGGTTCGCAGCAGCCGGCGGGTCTCCTGGCGGCGCAGCACGCCGGCCCGGGCCAGCCGCTCGCCGACGGAGGCGACCGAGGTCTGGGCGAGGAAGCTCAGCCAGGTGCGGACCGCCTGGTGTTGCGGTTCGCCGACCAGTTGGTCGAGCACGGTGTGCGCGAGCGCGTCCGCCGGCGGGCGCCGGTCGAGCACGGTGACCAGCCCGTCGGTGACCATCACGTGTCCATACAGGAGCAGCTCACCGAGCAGCCCGGCGGCGAGACCGAGCCCGTTCGCGGCCGGATGGAGTTTCGCCTTGCCCCGGCTGTCGTTGTGGGCGATCAGGAAGAACTCGTCGGCGATGAGCAACGGTCCTCCTGAGCAGGGGTGTCCACAGTGATCCGCGACCGGAAAAGGATGCACCCGCCGCTTTCGCAATGCAACTCCCACTTTTGAAAGTTGCACTGCGTGCTCATGCGACCTGCGGATCTTGCCGTGGCAGACTCGCACGGTGACCGCCAGCCCTACCGTCCGCCGCCGCCGCATCGCCCGCGAACTCCGTCAGCTCCGCGAACGAGCGGGCATGACCCTCGATGTCGCCGCCCGCCAACTGGACATGTCGAAGAGCAACCTGTCCCGGATCGAGAACGCGCAGATCGGCATCAAACCGCGCGACGTGCGGGCCGCCCTCGCGCTCTACCAGGTGACCGGGGCCGACGCGGAGGCGCTGATCGAGATCGCCCGCGGGGCGCAGCAGCGCGGCTGGTGGCAGACCTACAGCGACGTGTTGCCCGAGTGGTTCGAGTTCTACGTCGGATTGGAGGCCGAGGCGGCGCAGCTGCGCACGTACGAGGCCGAGTCGGTGCCCGGCCTGCTGCAGACCGAGGCGTACGCCCGGGAGATCTACCGGCGCACCGCCGGCGAGGAGGGCCTGGAGCGCAAGGTGGCCGCCCGGCTGCACCGGCAGAACGTGCTGCGTCGGGACGACCCGGTGCGGCTGTCGGTGGTGCTGAACGAGGCGGTGCTGCTGCGCCCGGTCGGCGGCCCGGTCGTGATGGCCGAGCAGTTGGTCCACATGGGTCGGGTCGCCCAGTTACCCAACGTGACAATCCAGGTACTTCCATTCAGCGCTGGCGGGCACCCCGCCATGAGCACTCCGTACGTCGTCCTGAACTTCCCCGACGCCGCCGACGCGTCCGTGGTTTACCTGGATAACCTCACGTTAGGGCTGGCCTTGGAGGAAGCCGATCATGTGCGCGGGTATAGCCTGGTGCACGAGGAGCTGTGCCGGATGGCACTGGATCCGGCGGCGTCGTTGACCCGCCTGGCGGAGGCTGCTCGTTACTTTGCGTGACCCGCCTGACGCGGCGCACGCCAGCCCAGACGGGGGTACCGCGAATGAACGTGCTCGAGAAGAACCGGGTGCCTTGGCGCACCAGCTCCCGCAGCAGCGGTAACGGCAACTGCGTGGAGGTCGGCCCGACCGCCGGCCGGGTGGCGGTGCGGGACAGCAAGGACCGGTCCGGCCCGGTGCTGGTCTTCCCGCCGACGGCGTGGCGCGCCTTCGTCGCCGGCGTCGACGGGGTACGCCCCGACTGACCCGCCGGGGGCGGTGCGAGACTGGGCCGTGCTCTCCGACGTACGCCTGGACCTGCCGGTGCGGGCGGTGCTGCCGGCGACGGTCGCGGCCCTGCGCGCGAGCGGCGCCGCCGTCCTGGTGGCCCCACCGGGCACCGGCAAGACCACGCTCGCGCCGCTGGCCGTCGCCGACCAGGTCGACGGGCGGGTCCTGATCGCCCAGCCCCGTCGGGTGGCCGCGCGGGCGGCGGCCCGGCGGATGGCCGACCTGCTCGGTGAGCGGGTCGGCGGCCGGATCGGCTATGCGGTCCGCGGCGAACGGCGGGTCGGCCCGGACACCCGCGTCGAGGTCGTCACCACCGGGCTGCTGGTCCGCCGGTTGCAGCACGATCCCGAGCTGCCCGGCACCGGCGCGGTGCTGCTCGACGAGTGCCACGAGCGGCAGCTCGACGCCGACCTCGCGCTCGCCTTCGCGGTGGAGGCGCGCGGCGCGCTCCGCCCCGACCTGTGGCTGCTGGCCATGTCGGCCACCCCGCAGGCGGACCGGTTCGCCGCGCTGCTCGGCGGTGCGGCCACCCCCGCCCCGATCGTCCGGGCGGAGGCCGCGCTGCACCCGGTCACCCGGATCTGGGCGCCGCCGCCCCGGCCGGTGCTCGCGCCGGGGGCCGGCCCGGTGGACCGCGCCCTGCTCGACCACGTGGCGGCTACCGTCCGCCGGGCGCTGCGCGAGCACGAGGGCGACGTGCTGGTCTTCCTGCCCGGGGCGGGTGAGATCGCCGCGGTCGCCCGTCGACTGGGCGACCTGCCCGAGACCGTCGAGGTGCTGACGCTGCACGGCCGCCAGCGCGCCGCCGAGCAGGACGCGGCCCTGCGCCCACGCCCATCTCGGCCCGGCAGGTCCGACAGCGCGGCGCGTCCGGGATCGGACGCCGCCGGCAACCGCCGGGTGGTGCTGGCCACCGCGGTCGCCGAGAGCAGCCTGACCGTGCCCGGGGTGCGGATGGTGGTGGACGCCGGGCTGAGCCGGGTGGCCCGGATGGACCTGGCCCGCGGCCTCGGCGCGCTGGTCACCGTGCCGGTGTCCCGGGCTGCGGCCACCCAGCGCGCCGGCCGGGCCGGCCGCGAGGCACCCGGATACGTCTACCGCTGCTGGTCGGCGGCGATCCATGAGCGGCTGCCCGCACAGCCGGAGCCGGAGATCGCCACGGCGGACCTCACCGGCTTCGCCCTGGACCTGGCCGCCTGGGGCCGCCCGGACGGGACCGGGCTGGCGTTGCCCGACCCGCCGCCGGCGGCGGCGATGACGGTCGCCCGGGACACCCTCACCACCCTCGGCGCGGTCGACGCGGCGGGCCGGATCACCGGACGGGGCCGGGCGATCGCCGCCGCGGGCGCCCACCCCCGGCTGGCCCGGGCGCTGCTCGACGGAGCCGACCGGGTCGGCGCCGATCGGGCGGCCGAGGTGGTCGCGCTGCTCGCCGAGGACACGGTCGCCGGCCCGGGCGACGACCTGACGGCCGCCTGGCGCCGGCTGCGCGACGGTGTCGTCCCGGCGGCCACCGCGCGCTGGCGCTCCGAGGTACGCCGGCTGCGCGCCAGCCTGCCCGCGGCGACCGGCGGTACCGGGGCGGGGTCCACCGCGGACGCGGGCCGGGACGCCGAGCAATCCGGCCGGGGCGGCACCCGACCGGCGCGCCCACCGGGATCGGCTGGTGCCGGCGGCCAGCGACGGTCCGGCTCGCAGTGGCTGCCGGATGACCTCGCCGCCGGGCTGCTGGTCGGGCTGGCCCACCCGGAGCGGCTCGCCCGGGTGCGCCGCCCCGGCGGGTCGTCGTACCTGATGACCGGCGGCACCGAGGCGGAGCTGACGCCCGGGTCGGGGCTGGCCGGGTCGCAGTGGCTGGCGGTGGCCGTGGCCGACCGCTCCCCCGGCGCGCCGAGCGCGCGGATCCGGCTCGCCACCGCGCTCGACGAGGCCACCGCCCGGGAGGCGGGCGGGCCGATGCTGCGCACCGAACGGGAGGTCGGCTGGTCCGGCGCCGACGTGGTGGCCCGGGAGGTGGTCCGGCTCGGCGCGGTCGAGCTGGTCGAGCGCCCGTTGACCCGCCCCGACCCGGCGGAGGTCGGCGAGGCCCTGCTGACCGGGCTGCGCCGCACGGGGCTGGGCCTGCTGGACTGGACCCCGGCTGCCCGGGCGCTGCGCGAACGGCTGGCGTTCTGCCGGCACGCGCTCGGCGACGAGTGGCCGGACGTCGACGACGCCGCGCTGCTCGCCGCCGCTCCGGTCTGGCTGGGCCCGGAGTTGGCCCGCGCGCGGCGCCGGGCGGACCTGGCCCGGGTGGACGTCTCGGCCGCCCTTCGCCGGCTGCTGCCCTGGGCCCTGGCGGCCCGCCTGGACGAGGTCGCCCCGGAGCGGCTCACCGTGCCCACCGGCTCCCGGATCCGGGTGGACTACGCGGACCCGGCCGCGCCGGTGCTGGCGGTGAAGTTGCAGGAGACCTTCGGCTGGCGGGACGCTCCCCGGATCGCGGGCGGGCGGGTGCCCGTGCTGTTGCACCTGCTCTCACCGGCCGGCCGTCCGGTCGCGGTCACCGCGGACCTGGCCTCCTTCTGGCGGGTGGGCTATCCGCAGGTCCGGGCCGAGCTGCGGGGTCGCTATCCCCGGCATCCCTGGCCGGAGGATCCGAGCACCGCGACGCCGACCCGGCACGCCACCCCGCGCCGACGCTGAGCGCCCGTCACTCCTCGACGACGTCGGCGACGACCACCGTGACGTTGTCCGGGCCGCCGGCGCGCAGCGCCAGGTCGATCAGCCGGCGGGCGCACTCGGCCCGGTCCGGATGCTCCGCCAGCACCTCGGCCAGGGTGTCCGGACGGACCACGTTGGAGAGCCCGTCGCTGCACAGCAGCCACCGGTCGCCGTCCCGGGGCACCATCGTCGCGTACGACGGGGAGACCTCGTCGCCCTGCAGGGCCTGGGTCACCACGGCCCGCCGCGGGTGGCTGCTGGCCTGGTCAGGAGTGATGAGGCCCTGGTCGACCAGCATCTGTACGAAGGTGTCGTCCCGGGTGATCTGCTTGAGCACGCCCTCGCGGTAGAGGTAGGCGCGGGAGTCGCCGATGTGGGCGAGCGCCAGGCAGCTGCCGGTGCGAGCGAAGAGCAGGGCGGTGAGCGTGGTGCCCATGCCCTGCCGCTCCGGATCCTCGCTGACCGCCTGGCGGATCCGCGTGGTGGCCAGCTCGATGCCGCTCTGCAGGGCGGCCACCAGTGCGTCCTCCGGGGTCTCGACGTCCAGCGGCGCCACCGCGTCGATGGTGATCGCGCTGGCCAGGTCACCGGCCGCCATGCCGCCCATGCCGTCGGCGACGGCGACCAGCCAGGTGCCGGCGTGCAGGGCGTCCTGGTTTCCGCTGCGGATCAGCCCACGGTCGCTCGTTCCCACGGAACGCAGCTTCAGGGTCATGGGAGGCAGCCTGCCAGGCGAAGGGCGCAGTTGTCTCTAGGAGATCACGCCGACGCCGCGTGGCGCGGCGAATCTCACTGTCCTCCGCCGACTTCCGACGGGTCACGGATCGCCGCAGTTCATCAAGCAGGATCGATTGACAGCGCCGCCGACCACTGGAAACATCGACCGGACAAGCTGGGAGCGCTCCCAGCTCAACTGCGGCCCGCCACCACCGATCCGCCCACCGTCCCGGAAGGACCCCCCGTGAAGCCATCCCGACGCCGCCGCGCGCTGCTCGCCGCGGCGACCACCCTGGCCCTCACCGGCGTCGGCGCCGGCCCGGCCCAGGCCGAGCCGCCACCGGACGCACCGGAACAGATCGACAACGGCGACTTCAGCACCGGCATCGCCCCCTGGTTCTCCTACGGCACCGGCCCGCTCGGGATCACCGACGGCCGGCTCTGCGCCACCGTCCCCGGCGGGCTGGCCAACCCGTGGGACGCCGGCATCGGCCAGGACGGCGTGGCGCTGACCGCCGGCGCCGAGTACGCCCTCGCCTTCGACGTCTCCGCCAGCCCCGGCACCCCGGTCACCGCGGTGCTGCAACTGGGCAGCGCGCCCTACACCGGCTACGCCAGCGTCACCGTCACCGCCGGCGGCACCGCCCAGCGGGTCGAGCGAACCTTCACCGTTCCGGACGACAACCCCTCCGCGCAGCTGATCTTCCAGGTCGGCGGGAGCGCCGACGAGCAGACCGCCTGCCTGGACAACGTCTCGCTGCGCGGCGGCGAGCCGCCTGAGCCGTACGAGCCGGACACCGGGCCGCGGGTGCGGGTCAACCAGGTCGGCTACCTTCCCGGCGGGCCGAAGAACGCCACCGTGGTCACCGACGCGACCGAGCCGCTGCCCTGGCAGCTGCGCTCCGCCACCGGCGCGGTGCTGGCGAGCGGCAGCACCGACGCGCGCGGGGTGGACCCCGCCTCCGGCCAGAACGTGCAGAGCATCGACTTCTCCGCGTACCGCACCCCCGGCGCCGGGCTGACCCTGGTGGCCGACGGCGAAACCAGCCACCCGTTCGACATCTCCGGCACCCTCTACGACCGGCTGCGCGCCGACTCGCTCCAGTTCTTCTACGCCCAGCGCAGCGGCATCGCCATCGACGGCGAACTGCTCGGCCCGGAGTACGCCCGCCCGGCCGGGCACGTCGGCGTCGCGCCCAACCAGGGCGACACCGACGTGCCCTGCCAACCCGGCGTCTGCGACTACCGGCTCGACGTGCGCGGCGGCTGGTACGACGCCGGCGACCACGGCAAGTACGTGGTCAACGGCGGCATCGCCACCTACCAGCTGCTGAACGCGTTCGAGCGGACCAAGACGGCGGCCACCGCGGACGGCGGGACCGCGCTCGGCGACGGCACCCTGCGGGTGCCCGAACGCGGCAACGGGGTGCCGGACGTCCTCGACGAGGCCCGCTGGGAGCTGGAGTTCCTGCTGCGCATGCAGGTGCGCGCCGGCCGGCCGCTCGCCGGCATGGCCCACCACAAGATCCACGACCGGAACTGGACCGGCCTGCCGCTGGCGCCGCAGGACGACCCGCAGCCGCGCGAGCTGCACCCGCCGTCCACCGCCGCCACCCTCAACCTGGCCGCCACCGCGGCCCAGTGCGCCCGCCTCTACGCCTCCTACGACGCCGCGTTCGCCGCCCGCTGCCGTGCCGCGGCCACCACCGCCTACGCGGCGGCCAAGGCCAACCCCACCCGGTACGCGAGCCCGACCGACAGCACCGGCGGCGGGGCGTACGACGACTCGAACGTCACCGACGAGTTCTACTGGGCGGCGGTGGAGCTGTGGCTGACCACCGGCGCGCCGGCCTATCTGAGCGACCTGACCGCGTCACCACAGCACACCGCGGACGTCTTCCACCCGCGCGGCTTCGGCTGGCAGGGCGTCGCCGCGCTGGGCCGGCTCGACCTGGCCACCGTGCCGAACGCGCTGCCCGCGGCCGAGCTGGCCCGGGTGCGCGCCTCGGTCACCGCCGCCGCCGACGAGTACCTCACCGAGCTGGACCGGCAGGCCTACGGGCTGCCGCTGCCGGGCGACGCCGGGAGCTACGTCTGGGGTGGCAACAGCAACATCATCAACAACGCCGTCGTGCTGGCCACCGCCTTCGACCTGACCGGGGACGCGCGCTACCGGGACGGGGCGGTGCAGGCGGCGGACTACCTCTTCGGCCGCAACGCGCTCAACATCTCGTACGTGACCGGGTGGGGCGAGCACGCCGCGCAGAACCAGCACAGCCGGATCTTCGCCCACCAGCTCGACCCCGCCTCGCCGCACCCGCCCGCCGGTTCGTTGGCCGGCGGGGCGAACGCCGCCCTCCAGGATCCGTTCGCCGCGCAGCTGCTCGCCGGCTGTGCGCCGATGTTCTGCTACGTCGACGACATCAACTCGTACGCGACCAACGAGGTGGCGATCAACTGGAACTCGGCGCTGGCCTGGATCGCGTCGTTCCTCGCCGACCAGGGCGAGGCCGGTGCGGTGCCGGCGGCGACCTGCGCGGTCACGTACACCAACCACGGCACCTGGCAGGGCGGCACCGGGTTCACCGCCCAGTTGACCGTCCGCAACACCGGCGCGACGGTGGTGAACGGCTGGACCGTCCGGTTCGCGTTCACCGGCGACCAGAAGGTGCGCGAGGCGTGGCTGGCGAAGGTGACCCAGGCCGGCGCCACGGTGACCGCCCGGAACGAGTCGTACAACGCCCGGATCAACCCCGACGGCACGGTGACCTTCGGGTTCAACGCGACCACCGGCGGCGGCGCGAACCCGCCCCCCGGCCTGGTCACGGTGAACGGCACCAGGTGCACATCGTCCTGAGCACCCCCGCCCCGGCGCGACCCCGGTCGCGCCGGGGCGGACCCGTGCTGGCGGGCCCGGCCTACCGTTCCGGTCATGGACACCTCTCTGTGGCTCGCGATCGGCGCGCCGCTCGCCCTCGCCGCTGTGGTGGTGGTGACGATGCTGGTGGCGCGCCGACGGCGACGGCGGGCCCGGGCCGGCCGGGAGGAGACGCTGCGGATCGCGCGCCAGGCGATCCGGCAGAGTCGGCGGGACGTGGGCCGCCGCTCCCGGGGCAGCACCCGGGGCAAGGGCTACGGTGGCAACGACGGTCTGGCCACCGACGCCGGCGTCACGAGCGAATCCGGCGGCGCCCCCTGACGATCGGTTCGGCACGATCGTCCGCGCCGGCCCGGACAAGGTTTGACGCCGGCGGCAGTGACCCGGTGGGGCGCCGGACGGCTGTGACCGGCGTCGCGCCCGTCGGGCACTCCCCAGCCGAGGGTGCGGACCTACGGTCGAGCCATGCCCGGTCCCGCGCGCGCCGCCGTCCGTAGGCGACGCTGATGGCCTCGCCGCTGCCGCCGCCCGGGCACCTGCGCACCCTGGCGTTGGCCACCCTGGCGAACACGGTCGGGCTCGGCCTCTGGCTGACCGGGTCCGCGCTCTATCTCACCCGGGTCGTCGGACTGAGCCCGGCCGCGGTGGGCGCGGGCCTGACCGTCGCCGGGCTGGTCGGGCTCACCGCGAGCGTGCCGCTGGGCGCGCTCGCCGACCGGTACGACCCGCGTACCCTGCGGGCCGCACTTCAGCTGCTACAGGCCACCGTCGCCGCGTCGTACCTGCTGGTGGGCTCATTCCCGGTGTTCCTCGCGGTGGCGGTGCTGGACGCGCTGCTGGTCTCGGGCAACCTCGCCATCCGGGCGGCGCTGGTCGCCGCGGTGGGCGGTCCACAGGGGCGGGTGCACGCCTTCGCCACCCTGCGCGCGGTGGCCAACCTCGGCATCGCGCTCGGCGCCGGGCTGGCCGCCTTCGCGCTCGCGGCGGACACACCGGTCGCTTACCACCTGCTGGTGCTCGGGAACGTGGCGAGCTATCTGGTCTCCGCGGCGCTGATCATGCGGCTGCCGGCGTTTCCGCCGGCCCGCGTCGCCGGCGGGCCGCCCCGGGTCGGTCGCGCGCTGCGGGACGGGCCGTTCCTGGCGGTGAGCGGCGCGTCGGCACTGCTCTCGCTGCACTGGGTGGTGCTCACCCTGGTGCTGCCGCTCTGGGCGGTGAACCGGGCCGGCGCGCCACCGGTGACGGTGTCGGCGGTCCTGCTGGTCAACACGGTGCTCACCGTGCTGCTCGCGGTCCGGCTGAGCCGCGGCGCCCGACGTGCCCTGCCGGCCGCCCGCACCATGCGCCGCGCCGGGCTGGTGCTCGCGGCGGCCATGCTGCTCTACGCCGCCGCCGGCGTCGCGCCATCCGGTCTGGCGATCGGGTTGCTGCTGCTCGGCACGGCCGTCTACACGGTGGGCGACCTGTGGCACGGCACGGCTGGCGCCGGGCTCGCCTACGAGTTGGCCGACCCGGCCGCGATCGGCGCCTACCAGGGGGTGGACGGGCTGCTCGCCGGCCTGACCCGGGCGGCCGGACCGGCCCTGCTGACCTGGGCGGTCCTCGACGGCGGCGGCGCCGGCTGGATCGGGCTGGTCGCCCTCTTCGCCCTGGTGGGCCTGCTCGTGCCGGGGCTCACCCGGTGGGCGCTGCGCAACCGGCCCGCCGGTGCGCCCGGTCGGGACGCGACGCCGCCGGCCGGGCTCGCCACGGCGACGCCCGGTCGGGACGCGACGCCGCCGGCCGGGCTCGCCACGGCGACGGCCGGGCAGGATGACGCCGAGCATCCGCGGTCGTCGTTGTAGGAGCATGTCAGCCATGACCGCTGCGCAGCACCTGACCGTCCGGCCCGGTGACCCCACGGACGCGCCCGCCGTCCTGCGCCTGCTCGACGACGCGACCGCCTGGCTCGTGGCGCGGGGCCGGACCGGCCAGTGGGGCACCGAGCCGGCCTCGGCGGATCCCCGCCGGATCGCCCAGGCGGACGCGTGGGCGGGGTCGGGCGGGCTGTGGCTGGCGATGCTCGGCGAACGCCCGGTCGGCGCCCTGGTGGTGGGCGCGGCCACCGAGTACGTGCCGGCCGCCACGGAGCCGGAGGTGTACGTGAACCTGCTGGTCACCGACCGCGCGTACGCCGGCCAGGCGATCGGGGGCCGGTTGCTGGCGCAGGCCGCCGAGCTGGCCCGCGACCGTGGCGTCGGGCTGCTCCGGGTGGACTGCTACGCCGGCGGCGACGGCGCGCTGGTGCGGTGGTACGAGCGGCAGGGCTTCACCCGCACCGACCCGTTCACCGTCCGGCGCCCGGGCCGGGAGCCGTGGCCCGGCCAGGTGCTCGCCCGCCGCCTGCCCTGACTCCCGTCCCCGCCCACCGGCGGCGACGGCTCAGCCGATCTCCTCGTCCACGAAGCACCAGCGCCAGGACTCCCCCGGCTCGACGGAGCGCATCACCGGGTGCGAGGTCTGCTCGAAGTGCTTGGTCGCGTGCCGGTTGGGCGAGGAGTCGCAGCAGCCGACGTGCCCGCAGCTGAGGCACGCCCGCAAGTGCACCCAGTCGGCGTTGCCGATCGCCACGCAGTCCGGGCACTCCCCGGTGGCCCGCGGCTCGGCCGTGCCGGCCTCGGTCAGATGCTGGCAGCTCATTCGCCACCCTCCTGCTTCAACAACGATTCCTCCAGGTCCAGATCACGATAGGCCCGCACGAGCACCTCCTCGGGGATCCGGCCGCTGTCCCGGGCGACCCGGAACACCTCCCGCTCGGCGTCGATCATCTCCTGCCGCAGTCGCCCGTACGCCTGGGAGGGGGTCTCCCGTTCGGCGCTGCCGAGACGCTCCCAGGCCATGTTGGTGCGATCGTCCACCGCCCGGCGCAGCCGGTTCACCACCGGCTTCGGAGCGGTGTCGGCCAGCTCGTCGAGGCGTTCCCGGGCCGCCCGGCTGGCCAGCTGCTGCACCCCGGCGGCGGAGAGCGCGTCCTGGACCGCGTCGTCCGGGGGCAGCTTGAGCCGTCGCGCCACCGCCGGCAGGGTGGCGCCCTGACCGACCAGGGTCACCACGATCACCGCGAAGGCCAGCCAGATGAAGAGCGCCCGGGGGTACGGCGCCCCGTCGGCCAGGGTGAGCGGCAGCGCGAGCGCGGCCGCCAGGGTCACCACGCCGCGCATTCCCGCCCAGCCGACCACGGCCGGATACTTCGCGGGCTTCGCCAGCTTCGCCTCCCCGCGCCGGAGCCGGGGCACCAACCGGGTGAGGTAGGTCACCGGGAAGAGCCAGACGAAGCGGGCCACGATGACGACGCCGAGCACCGCCGCGGTGAGCCCGACCACCCGAGCGGCCGGCTCGTCCAGATCCTGCAGCACGTCCGGCAGTTGAAGGCCGACCAGCAGGAAGACCAGCCCCTCCAGGAGGAACCGGACCAGCCGCCAGACCGCGCCCACCTGAAGCCGGGACGCGGCCGACAGCAGTCGTGGCAGCTTGTGGCCCAGGGCGAGCCCGGTGACCACCACGGCGACCACTCCGGAGGCGTGGATCTCCTCGGCGGTGAAGACCACCGCGAACGGGATGATCAGCGACAGCGCGTTGTCCAGCAGCGGATCGCTGATCCGCTTGTGCACGAAACCGAAGACCAGCGCGCCGAGCGCGCCGATCAGCACGCCACCGCCGGCCGACACGAGCACCTCCCTGGTCACCTCGGCCACCCCGACCGCCGAGCCGACGGCGGCCAGGACGGCGACCCGGAACAGCACCAGCGCTGTGGCGTCGTTGAGCAGGCTCTCGCCCTCGAGGATGGTGACCACCCGGCGGGGCAGCCCGATCCGGCGGGCCACCGCCGTCGCGGCGACCGCGTCCGGCGGGGCGACCACCGCGCCGAGGGCCAGGCAGGCGGCGAACGGCACCGCGGGCAGCAGCAGATGCAGCACCAACCCGACCGCGACCGCGGTGAAGAGCACCAGCCCGACGGCGAGCAGCAGGATCGGGCGCAGGTTGTGCCGGAACGCCGGCACGGAGGTCTCCAGCGCCGCCACATAGAGCAGCGGCGGCAGGATCCCGACCAGCACCAGCTCGGGTTCGAGCCGGACGTGCGGGAAGCCGGGCACGAAGGAGAGCACGAGACCCGCCACCACCAGGACGATCGGCGCCAGCAGCCCGAGCTTGCGGGCCAGCGCGGCGCCGAGGGTCGCGACCGCCAGGAAGACGACGACCTCGAAGAGTCCCTCCATGGGGTAGGAGCCTAGGCGGCGCGCCCGGTGCGGACGATCAGTGGGCGGCGCGCAGCTTCGGCAGCACCTCGGCGCCGAAGGTGTCCAGGAAGGGCCGTTGTTGCTGGCCCACGTGGTGCAGGGCGATCTGGTCGAAGCCGAGCGCCTGGTACTCCTCCAGCCAGCCGACGTGCCGGCCCAGGTCGGCTGAGACGTTCACCACCCGGGTCACCCGCTCCAGGGGCACGTCGGCGGAGACCGCGTCGAAGTGCTCGGCTGTCTCCAGGTCCCAGCAGACCGGCGGGGCGAAGACGTTGCTGCGCCACTGGTCGTGGGCGACGGCCTCGGCCTCGGCCTGGTCGGGCGCCCAGCTGAGGTGCGCCTGCAGGTGCAGCGGGCCCCGACCGCCGGCCTCGCGGTACGCGTCGATCATCCGGCGCAGGTGCTCGACCGGCGCGTTGACCGTGATCAACCCGTCCGCCCACTCGGCGCACCAGCGGGCGGTGGCGACGCTGACCGCCGCGCCGATCAGCGCCGGCGGCTGCTCGGGTCGGGTCCAGAGTCGGGCCCGGTCCACCCGGACCAGCCCGTCGTGGCTGACCTCCTCACCGGCCAGCAGCGCCCGGATCACGTCCACGCACTCGCGCAGCCGGGCGGCACGGACGTCCTTGCGCGGCCAGCCGTCACCGGTGATGTGCTCGTTGCTCGCCTCGCCGGTGCCGAGCGCGGCCCAGAACCGGCCCGGGTACATCGCGGCGAGGGTGCCGATCGCCTGGGCGATGACGGCCGGGTGGTATCGCTGTCCCGGCGCGTTCACCACCCCGAAGGGCAGCCCGGTGGCCTGCAGCGCCGAGCCGAGCCAGGACCAGGCGAAGCCGGAGTGGCCCTGGCGGGTGCTCCACGGCGAGAAGTGGTCCGAGGACATGGCGGCGTCGAAGCCGACCCGCTCGGCGTGGATCACCGCTTCCAGCAGGGCGCGGGGATGGATCTGCTCGTGGGACGCGTGGAAGCCGAACACCGTCATGGCTGCGTTCCGTACCCAGGACGGCGCCGGCTAAAGCACCACTACTCGGCGTGCGCCCCGGCGGACCCCACCGGGCCGATGTCGTCGCCGCCGACCCAGACCGTCTTGGTGTTGCAGAACTCGCGCATGCCCAGCGCGGAGAGCTCCCGCCCGTAGCCGGAGTTCTTCACCCCGCCGAAGGGCAGCTCGGGGAAGGACGTGGTCATGCCGTTGATGAAGACGTTGCCGGCGTCGAGGTCGGTGGCGAAGCGCCGCTGCTCGTCCGGGTCCTGGGTCCAGGCGTTCGAGCCGAGGCCGAAGCTGGTCCCGTTGGCCACCTCGATCGCCTCCTCGTACGAGGAGACCCGGAACAGGCCGGCGACCGGGCCGAACACCTCCTCGCGCCACATCCGCATCTCCGGGGTCAGGTCGGTGACCACGGTGGGCGGGTACCACCAGCCGTCCTGGTCGGGCTGCTCACCGCCGACGAGCACCGTGGCGCCGTTCTCGACCGCGTCCCGGACCTGGCCGTTCACCTCGTCACGGCCCCGCTCGGTGGCGAGTGGGCCCACGTCGGTCCCGTCGTCCATCGGGTCGCCGACGCGCAGCGCGGCCATGGCCGCGGCGAACTTCTCGGCGAAGGCGTCGAAGACGTCGGTGTGCACGATGAACCGCTTCGCGGCGATGCAGGACTGCCCGTTGTTCTGGCACCGCGCGGTGGTGGCCACCTGGGCGGCCCGGTCCAGGTCGGCCGAGGGCATCACCACGAACGGGTCGCTGCCGCCCAGCTCCAGCACGGTCTTCTTCAGTTCCCGGCCGGCGATCTGGGCGATCGACCGGCCGGCGCCCTCGCTGCCGGTCAGCGTCGCGGCACGCACCCGCGGGTCGGAGAGGATCGTGTCGACCGCGTCCGAGCCGACCAGCAGGGTGGTGAACGCCCCCTCCGCGAAGCCGGCCCGGCGGAACAGGTCCTCCAGCAGCAGCGCCGTCTGCGGCACGTTCGAGGCGTGCTTGAGCAGGCCGGTGTTGCCGGCCATCAACGCGGGCGCGGCGAACCGCATCACCTGCCAGAGCGGAAAGTTCCACGGCATCACGGCGAGCACCGGCCCGATCGGCTGGTAGCGGATGAACGCCTGGCGCGCCTTGACCGCCGCCGCGTCGGCCGGCTCGTCGGCGAGGTACGCGGCGGCGTGCCCGGCGTAGAACCGGCAGGCGGCGGCGCACTTGGTCACCTCGGCCTTGGCCGCGGCGTACGTCTTGCCCATCTCGGTGGTCATGATCCGCGCGATCTCGTCGCGCTCGGCGTCCAGCAGGTCGGCCGCCGCGTTCATCCATCCGGCCCGCTGCTCGATCGTGGTGCCGCGCAGCTGCCGGTACGCCAGGTCGGCCCGCTCGATGGCGGCGTCGATCTGCTCGGCGGACATCGGGTCGTACGACTTGAGCACCTGTCCGGTGGAGGGGTTGGTGGTGGCGATGGACATCTCGTCCTCCTGTCACTCGAACAGTGAGTGCTGTGCGCCAGGTTCCTCCCGGCGGCGGGCGGCGCGGCGACGCTGGATGATGATCAGGTCGACCACGGCGACGACCGCGAAGAACGCGCAGACCACGCCCAGCCACACCACGCCGGCCAGGAACGCCAGGACCGCGAAGATAGCCATGATCACCAGCCCGAAGCTGGCGAGCGCGAGCCGGAGGTTCAGCGCGCTGTACGCGTGCCCGACCGTGCCACGGGCGCGCCGGGGCTGCGATCTCGTCATTCTTCCGACCTACCCCGGATCGGCGGGCTTAACCGGAACGGCCGGGCGAGGTAGCGCCGCCTCGCCCGGTCCGCGAACCGCCGGCCCGGTCAGCCGATGTCGGCGAGCTTCGGCAGGAGCCGCTCGCCGACCTGCTCGGCGAACTCCACCGGGTGCCGGTCCGGGGTCACCTGGAGCTCGGTCGCCCCGAGCGCGGCGTACTCCTGGGCGGCGGCGAGGAAGGCGTCCGGCTCGTCCAGGGGTGACACGCGCATCACCACGGTCTTCTCGATGCTGTCGTAGTCGCGCCCCTCGGCCTCGCAGTGCGACCGGAGCACGCCGAGCTTGTGGCGCAACTCGTCGGTGTTGCCGCCGAAGAGGTTGCACGAGTCGGCGTACCGGGCGACCAGGAGGAGCGTCTTCTTCTCACCGCTGCCGCCGATCATGATCGGCGGGCGGGGCCGGCGGATCGGGGCGGGCACGCAGAGCGTCTCGGCCAGCCGGTAGTGCCTGCCCTCGAACGGACCGTTGTCCTCGCTCCACATCTGCAGGCAGATCTGCAGCGTCTCCTCGAGCCGCTCGAACCGCTCGCTCACGGGTACCACCGGCACGCCGAGGCCACTCTGTTCGCGCTCGTACCAGGAGGCGCCGATGCCCAGGCGGGCGCGACCGTTGGAGAGCACGTCCAGGGTGGTGACGATCTTCGCCAGCAGCCCCGGGTACCGGTACATCACCCCGGTGACCAGCACGCCGAGCGCCATCCGCTCGGTCATGGCGGCGACGTAGCCGAGGGTGGTGTAGGCCTCCAGCATCGGCTCCTCGGCCCGCGCCACGGCGTCCATCTGGAAGTAGTGGTCCATCACGGTGAAGGCGGCGAACCCGGTCTCGTCGGCGATCTGCGCGGTCCGGGCCAGGGTGGGTGTGATCAGCCCCGGCTCCGGCGGGGTGGTGAAGCTCCAGTAGTGCAGACCGAGTTTCATGTCCCACAGCCTCCTCGCGGCGCGCAGATGTCGGCGACGACTCGGCCAAGAGTTCCACTTCGAGAACGCGCGAAGTCAATCCTCGGCGCGAGGTCACCCGGACGGCGGTGGCGCGCCGGTACCACGCGGGCCTCGGCGGCGACACCGGTCTGCCGCATACCCGACATCAGCCGCCCACCACCGCCGAACACGCGCATAGAGTGACCGCGCCGTTGCTCTGCGCTGCCGGACGGGGAAGGTCATGCCTCGACGCTGGGTCACCGCCGTCGCCTGCCTGCTGGCGTTGGTCGCGCTCGCCTGCGAGGGCGGCGGTGAGGGTGCGAACCGCCCGCCCCGGGAAACCCCGCCACCCGGCTCGTCCGGCGGCATCGCCGCCCTGGGCGACTCGATCACCACCGGCTTCGGCTCCTGCCTGGTGCTCACCTCGTGCCAGCGCAACTCCTTCTCGACGGGGGACGGGCTGCGGGTGGAGAGCCTCTACCGGCGGCTGCTCGACCGCGATCCGGCGATCCGGGGCCGGGCGTACAACCACGCCCGCCCGGGCGCCCGGGCGGCGGCGCTCGAGGCGCAGGCCCGGGCCGCGGCCCGGGACCGGCCCGACCAGGTGACCGTGCTGATCGGCGCGAACGACGCCTGCCGCGGCGGGATCGAGGAGATGACCCCGGTGGCCGAGTTCCGCGCCGGTGTGGACCGGGGGCTACGTGCGCTGCGCGCCGGCCGGCCGAAGGTGCGGGTGCTGGTGGTCAGCATCCCCGACCTGTACCGGCTCTGGGAGGTCGGGCACACCGACTCCCGGGCGGTCCGGGCCTGGCGGCGCGGCGTCTGCCCGGCCCTGCTGGCCGGGGCGACCTCGACCGCCCCCGCCGACCGGGCCCGCCGGGCCGCCTTCCGGGAGCGGATCGGGGCCTACAACGCCCAACTCGTCGCCGCGTGCCGGGCGTACGGGTCGCGGTGCCGGCACGACGGCGGTGCGGTGCACCGGGTGCGGTTCACCCTGGACCTGGTAAACCCGCTGGACTGGTTCCACCCGAACGCGGCCGGGCAGGACCGCCTCGCCGAGGTGACCTGGCGCGCCTCCGGCTTCGCCGACTGACCCGACACCCCTGCCACGGGTCAGGACCGGCGCGGACCGGGTACCGGGTTGCCCCGCTGACGGAAGAGCGCCCGGGAACGCTCGCCGAGATCCGTGGTGGCCGTGGAGTTGGCCCAGGTGCCGAGGATGATCGCGGCGCCCGGGACGAGCTTGGCGAAGACCCGCTTGGCGGCCCGGACCCCGGCCATCTGGGCCAGCCGGACGCCGAGGCGCAGCATCACCTTGCCCAGCGGACGCTGCCCGCCCGTGCCGAACAGCGCGCCGGCGCGTTCCCGGCCGGCGGCCACTCCGAGCGCCAGCCGCGCGCTCTCGGCCACCTTGTGCACCCGCTGGAGGACGAGCAGGTCGGTGGCCCGGTCGGGGTGCAGCGGGTCGACGTCGTAGGCCGCGGCGACGTGCAGCACCATCCGGGCCTGGGTCCAGGCCAGCACGCCCACGTCGATCACCGCGCCGGGCAGCCCGGCAGCACCGGAGACGGCACCGGAGAGCCGCGCCCGGTTGACGAACTTGCGGACCGCCTGCTCGGCCAGCACGTCGGCGGAGGCGCCGGGCTGCTCCGCCCGGGCCCGGCGGGCCCACTGCGCCGCCTCAGGTCCGAGACGGCGCACCGCCTCCAGGGCGAGGTGCTCCGGGGCGTACTGGGGGTCGTCGCGCATCCGGTCCCAGAGGGTGGCCGGCGGCGCCTCCGGGACGTCCTGTGGTGCGGCCGGCGGCACCGCGGGCGGCTGCGGCAGGGAGGTGGGCGGCTGGCCGTCGGCGGGCACGGAATCGGTCACAGAAACTCCCGGGGGTCGGCACAGGGGGTACGACGGTCCGGCGGCGCTCAGCGGCGCTTGTTCAGCCGCGCGGCGAGCCCGCGCAGCTTCTGCTGATTGGCCGGCTTGGCCAGCTCCTGGCGCCCGCGCGCGACGAGCTGCTGCCCCTTCGGGGAGCGCAGGAAGGTGCTGATTCGCTGCAACAGAGACATCTCGGTCCTCCAGTCGGTGTGCCGTCTCTCATGTGTACCTGGAACCGACAACGGATGTACCCGGGATGGCCGACTCGCAACCGTCCACAGTGGTCGGAGACTACCGCCCGGCCGGGACGATCCAGCGCCCGGCCGGAGCCGGCTAACGCCCGGCGGGAGCGACGGCGTCGACGACCTCGGTGGCCCGCCACTCGTGCTGGGCGTAGAGGTCCGGATAGGCCGACACCTGCACCGCCTGGGCCGCTTCGGTCAGCCGCATCTGCCGCCAACCCGGCACCTGCTCCAGGGCGGTGAGGAACTGCCGGGTGGCGAACGCCGGATCCATCAGCCGGCCGACCGGGCCCCAGCCGCTGCTGGGACGCTGCTGGAAGAGCCCCACGGAGTCGTGGTCCCAGCCGATCGCCTGGTGCGGGTAGTCCTGCGACTCGGGCAGCACGCCGCTGGCGTAGTTGTAGAGGTTGCTCTCCTGCATCGCGGTCGCCACCGCGATCACCAGTCCCCGGCGCGGCACGCCCATCTCCCGGCCGGTACGCACGATCGTCTCGGCGTTCGCCATCTGCGCCCTGCTCAGGCCGGCCACCGGCGCGACCCGCTTCGCGGGCCGGTCCGACCCGGTGTCCGGGTCGCTGCGGGTCGGGGCGGGAGCGGCCGACTTCGCCGCCGGCGTCGCGGCCGGGGCGGTGGGCTCGGCGGTCGGGGTGCGGTCGAGGCCGCGGGAGGCCCGCTCCTGCTCGGCCCGCTGGACCAGGTCGGCACGGGCGGCCAGCGGGTCCGCCTGGGCGGTCCGGTCGCCGACCTGGGCGAACGCCGCCAGACCGAGGCAGCAGACCACGCCGGCGGCGAGCGCGACCCGCACTCGACCCGGCGCGGTGCTCAGCTTCCGGATGCCACCTGCGGCCCGCAGACGACTCCACCGGATCGGCCGTTCGGCCGATGGCTGGTCATCCGAGTGGACATACGGGTCGGTGGGGGCGTTCGGGTCGTCGGGGGTGTCGTCGTCACGCATCAGCCGAGGCTAGGCAGGCACCCCTGCTGATTACCCTCGGTGATCTCGTGGCCCTGGCCACACTATTCGGGCCCGGTGGGGGACGGTCGGGCCGGGCCGGGGCCAGCAGCGGACGGACCTCGCGGACCGGAGAAACCTCCTGCGCCACTCGACCGCGCAGGACCGGGAGGAAACCCACCATCCGGACGCGATCGCCGGAGTGATCATCAAACTCAGCCGTCCGTCCCATGCCGGCATCGTCCGAACGGGCACCATCGGCGGGCCGACTGGTGGAATGAGGCGATTTGCCCGATCCTGATCCCGGCCCGGAGAACGGACCGCCCGGGGAAGGAATGCGCCAGGATGGCGGGTACGTTGCCGGAACCGGGCGTCACGGCACGCGGTGGCGCCCCACAGGCACATCCCAGGGAGGTCCGCACCGGTGCTCGACCCACACGAGCTCTACGAGCTCACCGACGATCTGCCCGACCTCGGTCAGCCGGTCCTGATCCAGGCCCTCACCGGCTTCGTCGATGCCGGCAACGCCAGTCGGTTGGCCCGCGAGCAGCTGCTCACCTCGCTGGAGGCGCGCCCCATCGCCACCTTCGACGTCGACCAGCTCTTCGACTACCGGTCCCGGCGCCCCGTGATGACCTTCGTCGAGGACCACTGGGAGTCGTACGACACGCCGAAGCTTGAGCTGCACCTGCTGCGCGACGACGACGAGACGCCCTTCCTGCTGCTCACCGGCCCCGAACCGGATCTGCAGTGGGAGCGGTTCGTCGCGGCCGTCGCCGGCCTCGCCGCCCGGCTGGACGTCCGGCTCACCGTCGGGCTCAACTCGATCCCGATGGCGGTGCCGCACACCCGGCCCACCGGGGTGACCGCACACGCCACCCGGCGCGACCTGATCGCCGGCTACGAGCCGTGGTTGCAGCAGGTGCAGGTGCCGGCGAGCGTCGGCCACCTGCTCGAGTTCCGGCTCGGCGAGCTGGGCCGCGACGCGCTCGGCTTCGCCGCCCACGTGCCGCACTACGTGGCGCAGACCGAGTACCCGGCCGCCGCGGAGGTCCTGCTCTCCTCGATCTCGCGCAGCACCGGGCTGCTGCTGCCCCGCGACGGGCTGCGTTCCGCCGCCGAGGTGGTCCGGGTCGAGATCGACCGGCAGGTCGCCCAGACCGAGGACGCCGCGGCGCTGGTCCAGGCCCTCGAGGAGCAGTACGACGCGTTCGCCCGGGGACGGGGCGAGAAGAACCTGCTCGCCCCGGACGCCGGGCCGCTGCCCACCGCCGAGGAGCTCGGCGCCGAGCTGGAGCGGTTCCTGGCCGAGCAGACCCGCCCGAACGACACTCCCGGGAGCTGACCCGCGAAGGGATGACATCCCCGGGCTGACCCGCGATGGCGCGACATCCCGGGGCGCCGGCCGGCGCCCCGGGCACCGATGCGGCAGGCTGGGACCATGCGCCTGGCGACCTGGAACGTGAACTCGGTGAAGGCCCGCCTGCCCCGGCTGCTCGACTGGCTCGCCGGCACCGCCCCGGACGTGGTCTGCCTCCAGGAGACCAAGTGCCCGGACGGCGCCTTCCCGGTGGCCGAGGTGGGCGAGCTGGGCTACACGGTGGCCAGCCACAGCGACGGCAGGTGGAACGGGGTGGCCCTGCTCTCCCGGGTCGGCCTGACCGACGTGACGGTCGGCTTCCCCGGCGAACCGGGCTTCCCCGAGCCCGAGGCGCGGGCCATCTCGGCCACCTGCGGCGGGCTGCGCGTCTGGTCGGTGTACGTGCCGAACGGCCGGGCGCCCGACGACCCGCACTACGCGTACAAGCTCGCCTGGTTCTCCGCGCTGCGCGACGCGCTGGAGGAGGAGCTGACCCGGGAGCTGCCGCTCGCGGTCTGCGGTGACTTCAACGTCGCGCCGACCGACGCGGACGTCTGGGACCCGGCGGTCTTCACCCACTCCACCCACGTCACCCCCGCCGAGCGGGCCGCGCTGGCGGCGCTGCGCGACCTGGGGCTCAGCGACGTGGTGCCCACCCCGATGAAGGGGCCGCACCCGTTCACCTACTGGGACTACCGGGCCGGGATGTTCCACCAGAACAAGGGCATGCGGATCGACCTGGTGTACGCCTCCGCACCGTTCATCCGGGTGGTCAGCTCGGCGTACGTGGACCGGGAGGCGCGCAAGGGCAAGGGCCCCTCGGATCACGCGCCGATCGTGGTGGACGCCGCCCTGGTGCCGGCGGTCGAGACGTTCTGAGCCGGCCTCCGCTGGTTAGGGTGGGGGCATGGCAGTCGTGAAGATCAACGCGATCGACGTCCCGCCCGGTGCCGGCGAGGAGCTGGAGAAGCGGTTCGCCGCCCGCGCCGGCGCGGTGGAGAACTCCCCCGGCTTCCTCGGGTTCGAGCTGCTCCGCCCGGTCGCCGGGGAGAGCCGCTACTTCGTGTACACGAAGTGGGAGTCCGAGGAGGCTTACCAGGCCTGGGCGGCCGGGCCGTCCCGCGCCGCGCACGCCGGGCAGCAGCAGCGCCCGGTCGCCTCCGGCGCCACCCTCCTCGAGTTCGAGGTGATCCAACAGGTGCCCTGACCGGGGCTACGGCTTCCGGGTGGACTGCAGCGAGGCGAAGGCGATGATGTTGTCCGTGTAGCCGGTGCGACCGCCGACGAACTCACCGCCGCAGGTGATCAACCGCAACGCCGGTGGGCCCTCGTGGCCGTAGATCCGCTCGGCCGGCAGCCGGTCCTTCGGGAAGTGCTCCACCGTGTCGACCCGGAACACCACCACCGACCGGTCGGCCCGGGCCACCTCGATGGTGTCCCCCGGCTTCAGCCTGCCCAGGTCGTAGAAGACCGACGGGCCGCTCTTGGTGTCCACGTGACCGACGATCACCGCCGGACCCGGCTCGCCCGGAGTGGGGCCCCGGTCGTACCAGCCGGTCTCGTTGTGCCGCTCCAGCGGCGGCACGGCGATCGAGCCGTCCCGGGCCTGCCCGACCGGCGCGATGGGTGCGGACACCTTGATCGTCGGCACCGAGAGACTCACCGGACGGCTGGCCCGCAGGGCGGCGCTGTCGCTGCGGGCCGGCCGGTCTCCGCCGCTGGTGGCCCACTCCAGCGGCCCGACCGAGCGGCCCAACCCGGCGCCGGTGGCGAAGACCCCGGCCAACACCAGCACCACGGCGATCGGCACCGTCCAGGGCGAGCGCCCGGGTCGCCGGTTCCGGACGCCGGTGCCCCGGCCGGCGGCGGGGCGTACCGGCGGGGCTGGCTGCGCGGTGATCGCGTGGGTGATGGAGACCCGCTGGGCGAGCGCCGAGCGGTCGGCCGGCGATCCGACGGGCGGGCGGCTGGGGCGGGGGGCCGGCATCGCGGGCTCAGCCTCGGTTGCTGCCGCGCACCGTGCGCGGCCGGCGCAGCGCGACGACGGCGACGACGAGGCCGGCGATGGTCAGCGCGATCCCACCGGGCACCAGCAGTCCCCCGGTGAAGCCGCCCGCGCCGCCGCCACCGAACCCGGTGGCCGGGCCGCGGCTGGGCTTCACCGCCTTGACCACCTGGAGCATGGTCGAGGCGGTCTCCCCGTCACGGCACTCCAGCTTGACCCGGTAGTTGCCGGGGCGGGTGCGTTCACGCACCATCGGCGACGCGGTCAGCAGGCCGCGCTGCGGCTGCACCTGCACCCGGCCGAAGGCGTCCGACACCACGATGGCCGGGATCGAGTTGTCCCGGCAGCTGGCCTTGATGCCGACCAGGTAGCCCGGCTGGACGGTGCTCGGGCTGACCTCGACGAAGACGTCGACGACCGGGTTCGGCGGCGGCTGCGAGCTGCCCGGCTCACCGGGCGCCGGCGCACCGGCCAGCGCCGACCCGCCGGCCAGGGCGGCGTCGCCGACCGGCAACGGGTCACCGGCGAGCGCCGAGCCGTCAGCCAACGCCGGATCAACGACCAGCGCCGGCTCATCGGACGACGCGGGATCATTCCCGGGGGCCGGATCGGTGGCCGCTACCGGGTCCACGGTAAGCGCGGGATCGCCGGTGATCGCCGGACCACCGGCCGGTGGCGGCCCGGTGGCGAACGGTTGGCTCTCGCCGAGATTCGGGCCGGCAGCGAGCAGCACACCGGCGACGAGGGCCGACAGCACGAAGCCAGCGCGGGTCACTGAACCAACCCCCTCCCGACACCGTCGCGGACGTGCCGGGCAGCGGACCGCCCGGTCTGCCGTACGAGATGGATCCTCTCATCCCCGGGCGTACATCACATCCGATCCGGCAGGACGGTCGCGTACGCTCGCAGCGCTGTGACCTTCACCGACCACGACCTCAGCGCCGCCGCGGAGCACCCGGCGGCGCCCTGGACCATCCGCACCTTCCACCCCCGCCGCGGGCGGATGTCCGACCGGCAGACCGACGCGCTGGGCCGGCTCTTCTCCGCGTACGGCCTGGAGGTCCCGGACGGGCCCGGCGGCCCGGTCGACCTCGCCGGGATGTTCGGTCGCCAAGCGCCGGTGGTGCTGGAGATCGGCTCGGGCATGGGCGAGACCACCGCCGCGATGGCCGGCGCCGACCCGGGTCGGGACTACCTGGCGGTCGAGGTGCACACGCCGGGAATCGCCAACCTGCTCGGCCTGGTGGAGCGGCGCGGGCTGGGCAACGTCCGGGTGGCCCGGGGCGACGCCCTGGAGCTGGTCCGCCGGCTGCTGGTCGACTCGCTCGACGCGGTGCACATCTTTTTTCCGGACCCGTGGCCGAAGGCCCGGCACCACAAGCGGCGGCTCGTCCAGCCGGCGCACGTGGCGCTGCTGCGCAGCCGGCTGGCCCCCGGCGGCACCCTGCACTGCGCCACGGACTGGGCCGAGTACGCCGACGTGATGCGGGCCACCCTCGACGCCGACCCGGAGCTGGTCGACCCCCACGGCGGGTTCGCCCCGCGGCCGGCGCACCGGCCGGTGACGAAGTTCGAACGGCGGGCGCTCACCGCCGGACGCCCGATCTTCGACCTGATCCGCCACCGCCGCTGACGGGCGGGCCGCGGCCGGTTGGCGCGGAGGGGCATGATCCAGGCACCATGGACGGGATATGACGCTCACCGCCGCGCTGCCCGCAAGCGCAGACCCCGACACCCTCTATGACGCGTTCGCCGGCTGGGCGAAGGAGCGCGGCCTCGACCTCTACCCCCACCAGGAGGAGGCGGTCATCGAGATCGTCTCCGGCGCGAACGTGATCATGAATACCCCGACCGGCTCCGGCAAGAGCCTCGTCGCGGTGGCGGCGCACTTCACGGCCCTGGCGGACGACCGGACCACGTTCTACACCGCGCCGATCAAGGCGCTGGTGTCGGAGAAGTTCTTCGCCCTCTGCGAGATCTTCGGCGCGGAGAACGTCGGCATGCTCACCGGGGACGCCAGCGTCAACGCCGACGCCCCGATCATCTGCTGCACCGCCGAGATCCTGGCCAACCTGGCGCTGCGCGAGGGCGCCCGGGCCGACGTCGGCCAGGTGATCATGGACGAGTTCCACTTCTACGCCGAGCCCGACCGGGGCTGGGCGTGGCAGGTGCCGCTCATCGAGCTGCCCCAGGCGCAGTTCATCCTGATGTCGGCGACCCTCGGCGACACCACCCGGTTCGTCGACGACCTGACCCGGCGCACCGGGCGGCCGACCGCCGTCGTCCGGTCGGCCGAGCGGCCGGTCCCGCTGCTCTTCTCGTACGCGATGACGCCGATGCACGAGACCCTCGAGGAGCTGCTGGAGACGAAGCAGGCCCCGGTCTACGTCGTGCACTTCACCCAGGCCGCCGCGCTGGAGCGCGCCCAGGCGCTGATGAGCGTCAACGTCTGCACCCGGGCCGAGAAGGACATGATCGCCGCCGCGATCGGCCGGTTCCGGTTCACCTCCAGCTTCGGCAAGACGCTGTCCCGGCTGGTCCGGCACGGCATCGGCGTGCACCACGCGGGCATGCTGCCCAAGTACCGCCGCCTGGTGGAGACCCTCGCCCAGGCCGGGCTTCTCAAGGTCATCTGCGGCACCGACACCCTCGGCGTCGGCATCAACGTGCCGATCCGCACCGTGCTCTTCACCGGCCTCTCGAAGTACGACGGGACGCGTACCCGGCTGCTCAAGGCCCGCGAGTTCCACCAGATCGCCGGGCGGGCCGGCCGGGCCGGCTTCGACACCATCGGCCGGGTGGTGGTGCAGGCGCCCGAGCACGTGATCGAGAACGAGAAGGCGCTGGCCAAGGCGGGCGACGACCCGAAGAAGCGGCGCAAGGTGGTCAAGAAGAAGCCGCCGGAGGGGTCGGTCGGCTGGGGGCAGCCCACCTTCGACCGGCTGGTGGCGGCCGAGCCGGAGCCGCTCACCTCGAGCTTCCAGGTCAGCCACTCGATGCTGCTCAACGTCATCGGCCGCCCCGGCGACGCGTTCGCCGCCATGCGGCACCTGCTGACCGACAACCACGAGGAGCGGGCCGCCCAGCGCCGGCACATCCGCCGGGCGATCGCCATCTACCGGGCGCTGCGCGCCGGCGGTGTGGTCGAGGAGCTGCCCGAGCCGGACGAGACCGGGCGCCGGGTGCGGCTCACCGTCGACCTCCAGCTCGACTTCGCCCTCAACCAGCCGCTGTCGCCGCTGGCCCTGGCCGCCATCGAGCTGCTGGACCGGGAATCCCCGGCGTACCCCCTCGACGTGCTCTCGGTCATCGAGTCGATCCTCGACGACCCGCGGCAGGTGCTCTCCGCCCAGCAGTTCAAGGCCCGCGGCGAGGCGGTCGCCGCGATGAAGGCCGAGGGCATCGAGTACGAGGCCCGGCTCGAACTGCTCGACGAGGTGACCTGGCCCAAGCCGCTCGCGGAGCTGCTCGACGCGGCCTACGAGATGTACCGGCAGGGGCACCCGTGGGTGGCCGACCACCAGCTCTCCCCCAAGTCCGTCGTCCGGGACATGTACGAGCGGGCGATGACCTTCACCGAGTACGTGCAGTTCTACGGGCTGTCCCGCTCTGAGGGGCTGGTGCTGCGCTACCTCGCCGACGCGTACAAGACGCTGCGGCAGACCGTCCCCGGGGACGCGAAGACCGAGGAGCTGGTCGACCTCATCGAGTGGCTGGGCGAGCTGGTCCGGCAGGTGGACTCCAGCCTGATCGACGAGTGGGAGCGGCTGCGCAACCCGTCCGACGTCGCCGAGGTGGCCGAGGCGCACGCCGCCCTCGACGATCGACCGCCGGCGGTCACCCGCAACGCCCGTGCGTTCCGGGTGCTGGTGCGCAACGCCCTGTTCCGCCGGGTGGAGCTGGCCGCGCTGCGCCGCTGGGACCTGCTCGCCGAACTCGACGCCGCGGACGGCTGGGACTACGACGCCTGGGCCGACGCGCTGGCGCCCTACTTCGAGTCGTACGACTCGATCGGGACCGGGCCGGACGCCCGCGGACCGGCGCTGCTCATGATCGAACAGGGCCGGGAGCGGTGGACGGTCCGGCAGATCCTGGACGACCCGGACGGCGACCACGACTGGGGGATCAGCGCCGAGATCGACCTGGTCGCCTCGGACGAGGTGGGCGCCGCTGTCGTGCGGATCACCTCCGTCGGCCAGCTCTAGAACTTCTTTTCAGGGGCCGTCCGGGATGCCCGGACGGCCCCTTTCGTGCGCTGGGCGATGTCAGGACCGTCGATTAGAATGTATGTACTAAACCGGTTCCTGACCTGGGAGGACGACCGTGACCGCGCCCGCCTCCGCCCCGCTCACCCCCTACGCCACCCTGCTCGGCTTCACCCGCTACGTCGACCGCACCGGCCCGACCAAGGCGACCTTCGTCGGCGGGCTGCGCAAGCAGCGGGCCAGCCGGCACGGCTTCAACCCGCACGGCCAGTTCGTCAAGGCGCTCAAGGCCGACATCGCCTTCCACACCGGCGGCACCCACCTCGACCAGGTGGTCGACCTGGTCAAGCCGCGCTGGCGCCCGCTCTACCAGGCGCTGGTGCCCGGCGCGACCACCTGGCTGCACTCCCTCGGCGAGCCCGCCTCGGTCGACCTGGCTCAGACCCGCGACGCGCTCGCCATGCTCGGCGACCTGCCCGTCAAGATCAACCCGCACTTCGGCCTACGTCACGACGACGGACGCGTCGAGGCCGTCCGGCTGCACTTCGACGAGGCCCCGCCGAGCGAGGAGACCGCGCTCGCCACGCTCCACCTGATGGCCCGACACATGGACGCGGTGCTCCCGCACGCCGAGCCGGTCCTGGTCGACGTCCGGCGCGGCCAGGCGCACCGGATGCCCGACGGCGTCAAGGCCGACCAGGTCGAACGCTGGCTCGCCGGCGAGGCCGCCGCCTTCCGCTCCCTCTGGACCACCGCCGCCTAACCCCACCCACCCACCACGCCCAGCGCCAAGATCCGCGCAACATCCGGTTAGTTGCTGCCTCCGTGGCTCGTGAGGCGACATCTTCCCGGAAGTTGCGCGGATCTTGCGTTGGCGTACCCCCGCCGGGGTTATCCACAGGGTCTGCGCGGGGCGGCGGACGTCGTCCAGGGTGGCAGCATGCCCGTTCCCCCACACCGCCCAGACCTTCTCCACGGCCGGGTCTTCCGGGGCTCCGAGGTCGTGACCCGAGGGTTGCTCACCCGCACCGAGTTGCGCAGCAAAGCATGGCGGCCGCTGTTCCGCGACGTCTACGCCGATTCCCGACTGACGATTTCGCACCGCACCCGCTGCCTCGCCGCGGTGCGATGGGTCCTGCCCTCAAGTGCGGCGATCGCGGGTCGGAGTGCCGCGGCGCTCTACGGCGTCGGATCAGTCGGCTTCGCCGAACCGCTCGACGTGCTGGTGCCGGCGGGGCAGCGCTTCGGTCCCGTCGCGGGGCTCGCCGTGCACGCCACAGAGGTGTCCGAGACCGACGTACGACTCCGTGCCGGGATTCCACTGACCACGCCTCGGCGGACCTGCTGGGACCTGGCGCAGTGGCTCCCGGTCGAGGAGGCGGTGGCCCTCGTGGACGGGATCGCCGGGCAACGCCTGGTGCAGACGGATCAGTTGCTCGACGACGCGCGCGGCCGGGTCGGGCTGCGCGGATGGCGCCGCATGCTCCGAGTGGCGGAGCTGGCCGACCCGGGGGCGGAGTCGCCTCCGGAGTCCCGACTACGGGTCCGGCTCGTGCTGGCCGGCCTTCCGAGGCCGGTCAGCCAGTTCGTGCTGGAGCACGAGGGGCGATTCGTCGCACGGCTCGACCTCGCCTGGCCACAGCACCGGGTCGCGATCGAGTACGACGGCCTGTGGCACCACGATCCTGAGCAGTTCCACCGTGACCGGCGACGCCTCAACCGCCTAGTCGGCGAGGGGTGGACAGTGCTGCACGTGACGGCGAAGCGGTTCCGCGAGGACTTCGACGGCATCGTCGCCGAACTCCGACGTGCCCTGGCGTCCCGCACTCGGTGACGCACCCCCAACGCCAAGATCCGCGCAACTTCGGGGGAAGTGCTGCCTCCGAACTCTCGGAGACAGCATCTTCAGGGAAGTTGCGCGGATCTTGATCGGTGCGGGGGCGGGTCAGGCGGTGAGGTGCTTCTGGAGGTCTTCGAGGATCCTGTTGGCGGCGCCGACCCCGATGCCGGTCATCCAGACCTCGTCGGCGACCACGTACGCCTTGTTCGCCTTGACTGCGGAGAGGCCCTTCCAGAGCGTGCCGCCGGTGACCTTGGCCTGCTCGGCCGCGGCCTTGTCGCCGTACGCGGTCACGAAGATGACGTCGCCGTCGACCTCGCTGATCCGCTCGGGGCTGACCACGTCGAAGCGCTTGTCCTCCTTGGCGGCGAGCTGCTGCCGCTCGGGCCGGCCCAGGCCGGTGTCGCCCACCACGATGCCGGAGAACGAGTCGGGGCCGTAGACCCGGATGGCGCCGGGGAGGAAGCGCACGATGGAGATCTTGCGGCTGGCGGCGTCGCCGAGCTTGGTGCCGAACTCCTTGGCCTTGGTCTCGTAGGCGGTCAGCAGGTCGCGCGCCTGCTGCTCCTTGCCGAGCGCCTTGCCGTCGAGGAGGAAGTTCTCCTTCCAGGTGATGCCGACCTTGTCGGTGAAGACGGTCGGCGCGATGGCGGCCAGCTCGTCGTAGAACTTCTCCTGGCGGAACTTGCTGCCCAGGATCAGGTCGGGCTTGAGCGCGTTGATCGCCTCGAGGTCGGGCTCGGTGAGCACGCCGACCTCCTTGATGCCGGCGAGCTTCTCCTCGCCGAAGTAGGTCGGCCAGCTCCTCGCCTCGCCCGCGGTGGCGGCGCCGATCGGCGTGATGCCGAGCGACAGCGCGGTGTCGATCTTGTCGGTGTCGAGGACGACGACCCGCTTGGGCTCGGCCGGCACCTTGGTGGTGCCCATGGCGTGGGTGATCTCCCGGGTCTCCCCGCCGGTGGTGCCGGCAACCGGGTCGCTCTCACCACAGGCGGTGAGTCCGACGCCGAGGGCGGCGGCCGCGGCGAGAGCGGCGACGAGACGACGCATCAGATTCCTTCCGAGGGGTACGAGCCGGCGAGTGCGCCGGCAGCAGGGGTGGCGCCGGACGATCCGGCAGCCGGAGAGTCGGCAGCCGACCGACCGGCGGCCGGGGAACCGGCGCTGGTCGGGTCGGTGCCGACGGGGGTGGCGACGGCGGACGATCCGCCGGCCAGGGTGGGACTGGTGAGCGCGGGCACCACCAGCGGCGCGCCGGTGACCGGGCACGGCACCACCACGCAGTCGAGCCCGAACACCTCGCGGACCAGGTCCGCGGTGAGGATCTCGCGGGGCGGTCCGGCGGCCACCACGGCTCCGGCACGCATCGCGACCAGGTGGTCGGCGTACCGGGCGGCCTGGTTGAGGTCGTGCAGCACGGCCACCACGGTGCGGCCCCGCTCGACGCGGAGCCGGTGCAGCAGGTCCAGCACCTCCACCTGGTGTGCCAGGTCGAGGAAGGTGGTCGGCTCGTCCAGCAGCAGCGCGTCGGTGTCCTGGGCGAGGGTCATCGCGATCCACACCCGCTGCCGCTGGCCACCGGAGAGGGTGTCCACCGGCCGGTCGGCGAGGCCGGTGACGTCCGCCAGGGCCATGGCCTGGTCCACCGCGGCGCTGTCCTCCTCCGACCACTGCCGCCACCAGCGCTGGTACGGCTGCCGGCCCCGACCGACCAGGTCGGCGACCGTGACGCCTTCGGGCACCAACGGGCTCTGCGGCAGCACGCCGAGGCGGCGGGCCACCTCCCGGGTGGGCAGCTCCCGGATGGCGGCGCCGTCCAGCAGCACGGTCCCGCGTCGCGGGGTGAGCAGCCGGGCCATCGTCCGCAACAACGTCGACTTACCGCAGGCGTTCGGCCCGACGATCACGGTGAACGCGTCGGCGGGCAGGTCCAGGTCCAGCCCGTCCAGCACGGTCCGCTCGTCGTAGCCGGCGACCAGGTCGCGGGTGGAGAGCATCACGCCTCCTCGTAGGGGTGGAGGGAGAAGCGGGTGGCGGCGGTGGTCACGAGGTCCGCCGGCGGCCGCGCAGCAGCAGGTACATCAGGTACGGGCCGCCGATCGCGGCGGTCAGCACGCCGGCCGGCAGCTGGGTGGGCGCGAAGAGCCGGCGGCCGGCCAGATCGGCCAGCACCAGCAGCAGGGCGCCGAGCAGCGCGGCGCAGAACACCGGCGGCCGCTCGGCCCGGACCAGCCGCCGGGCCACCTGCGGCGCGACCAGGGCGACGAAATCGACCGCGCCGACCTGGGCGGTGACCATGGCCGCGACGAACACGCCGGTGCCGGCGAGCCCGATCCGACGGGCCACCGGGCGCAACCCGATGCCCCGCGCCGTGTCGTCGTCGAGCGCGGTGCTGTTCAACGCCCAGCCGGCCCAGGCCAGCACCGGCAGCAGGACGAGCAGGGTACCGGCGATCCAGAGGGTCTCCGTCCAGCCCTTGCCCGCGAGGGTGCCGATCAGCCAGATCTGCGCCCGCAGGCCGTCGATCGGGTCCGCGGTGAGCATGACCACCTCGGTGAGCGCCCGCAGGGCGAACGCCACCGCCACCCCGGCGAGCACGAACCGCTGGGCGGCCAGCCCGTGCCGGGCACCGAGGGCGAGCAGCAGGACCGCGGCGGCCAGCCCACCGACCAGCGCCGCCGGCGCGACCAGCACCGCCGCGACGCCGCTGGTCAGCGCCACCGTCGCGGCGAGCCCGGCGCCCTGGGTGATGCCGATGACGTCCGGACTGGCGAGCGGGTTGCGGGCGACGCTCTGGATCATCGTCCCGGCCACCCCGAACGCCGCGCCGGCCACCGCCGCCAGCACGATGCGCGGCAACCGCAGGTCGAGGACGACCAGGTCGTACGGGGTGCCGACGCCGGAGAGCGAGCGCAGCACGTCGCGCGGGGCGACGTACGGGGTGCCGAGCGAGAGGCTCAGCACGACGGCCGCCGCCAGCAGCACGATCAGCACGGCGGCGACCAGCACCGAGCGGCGCCGGATCTGGACGCTGACCGGGCCGACCCGCAGCAGCGAGCGGCCGGGCAGCCGCGCCGTGCCCAGAGCCGGCGAGGCGTCGGTGGTGGCGGTCACGCGGTCACCACCCGGGCGCGACGGACCAGGAAGGCCAGCAGCGGCGCGCCGATCAGCGCGGTGACGATGCCGGCCGGTATCTCGCCGGGCGGGGCGACCAGCCGGCCGACGACGTCGGCACCGAGCAGCAGCGCCGGCCCGAGCAGCGCGGAGACCGCGAGCGTCCACCGGTGGTCGGCGCCGACCAGCGCCCGGGCCAGGTGCGGCACGGCCAGCCCGACGAAGGCGATGGGCCCGGCGGCGGCCACGGCGGCGCCGGTGAGCAGTACGGCGGCGACGCCCCCGCCGAGACGCACCAGGCCGATCCGGTGGCCGAGCCCGCGGGCAACGTCGTTTCCGAGGGCGAGCGCGTCCAGTCCCCGGGCGACCAGGGCGGCCAGGATCAGCCCGGCGAGCACGAAGGGCAGCACCTGCGCGGACACCGACAGGTCCCGTCCGGTGAGCCCGCCGACCACCCAGAACCGGTACTCCTCGAAGGTGCGGGCGTCGATGCTGAGCAGCGCGTACACCCCGGAGGCGAGACTGGCGTCGAGCGCGGCGCCGACCAGCGCGAGGGTGACCGGGCTGGCGCCCTCGCGGGCCCGGGAGGCCACGGCGAAGACCAGTAGCCCGGCCAGCAGCGCGCCGCCGATGCCGAACCAGACGTACCCGGCGAGCGTGCCGACGCCGAAGACGGAGATGGCCAGCACCACGCCGAACGAGGCGCCGGCGCTGATGCCGAGGATCCGCGGCTCGGCGAGCGGGTTGCGGGTGAGCGCCTGGAAGAGCACCCCGGCCACCGCGAGCGCGAGACCGACGGCGAGGCCGAGGGCGGTACGCGGCATCCGCAGCTCGCGGACGATGGTGCTCGCCTCGCCGCCGTCGGGTGCGACCAGCGCGTGCCAGACCTGGTCCACCGCGAGCGGCCGGCTGCCGAGGGCGAAGCTGGCCAGCACGGCGAGCAGCAGCAACAGCCCGGCCGCGAGGGTGACCGCGAGTCGACGCCCGTTACGGGCGCTGCTGCGGCGGCCGGCGGCAACCGGCCGGCTGGCGAGGGTGGTCACGACTCTCCTGCGGGTACGCGCTTAGGTTCGCCTTACCTTAGCCGACCCCCTACGGCGGGCCCCACCGGCGGTCGTCCATCGAACCTCGTTGAGCTGGGCGGACAGCCCGGCGGACCGGCGACGGCGGGCGTCGTGCGCCCCTAGGGTGAGGGCATGCGATTCGACCAGCACACGGTCGTCCTGCTGGTCCGCCCGCCGGACGCCCCGGAGCTGCCGCCGGAGGCGGCCGACCGGTTGCAGGACGCTCACCTGGCCCACCAGGCGGGCCTGGTGGAACAGGGCCTCGTCCTCGCGGCCGGGCCGTTCGTCGACGCGGACGACGACCGGCTGCGCGGTTTCGTGGTGCTCGCCGTCCACCGCGACCGGGCACGGGAGCTCTACCGCAACGACCCGGCGGTACGGGCCGGGCGGCTCGTCGTGCAGGTGATGAACTGGATGGTGCCCGAGGGAAACGTCCGGTTCGAGAGCGTGCCGATGCCGCGCTCGATGCTGGAGGCGGCGGCGGGCGACTGACCCGGCTCGCCGGCGCGCCGGTCAGCCCTGCGCGCTGCTGCGCGGGGCGGGTGCCGGGGTCGCGGCGTCGATCTGCTGGTCGGCCCAGACGTACGTCTCGGGCAGCAGGTCGCCGACCGGCACGACGCGTAGCGCGTCCATCGGCCCGACGATCACGCGGATCGACGGGTAGTAGTCCCGCAGCACCTGCCGGCACCGGCCGCACGGCGGGATCACCCCGCGCCCCCGGTCGCCGACCGCGACGATGGTCTCCAGCTCGCCGACGCCCTGGGTGGCGGCCGCGCCGATAGCGACCAGCTCGGCGCAGGGCCCGCCGGTGAAGTGGTAGACGTTCACGGCGGTGAAGACCCGGCCGTCCGCGCTGCGGGCCGCGGCGGCGACGGTGTGGTTCTCACCACGGCAGCGCAGCTTGGCGACCGCCGTGGCGGCCTGCACCAGCGCCCGGTCGGTGTCCCGCATCGTCATCGGCGTCCCCTCGTCGAGCTCGGTCGGCGGCAACTCTAGCCCGGTCGGATTCCTCCGCCGTCGCGCGACCGCGGGCGGCGACGCGTCGATGGCTGCGATCACCGGTGGGACGCCCCGACCACGCCCTTTGCTCTGCTTCAGCGACGGCAACACCGGAGCGCTCCCAGTGTTGCCGTGGGTGAAGCAGAGCAAAGGGGCCGCGCACGGGTGGTGGGGCGCGGCGGGCCGGGCGTTGACGGGCGTTGCGGCATCCGCTCTCGCGTTCGCGGACGCGGTGGCGGGCCGACCGCCGGTAACCCAGGAGCGGCGCCGCCCGCGCCTGCCTATTCTTGGCGACGACATGCAGAATCCAGCCGCACCGGCCGCGCCCGACTCGCTCCGTGAGCTGCACCGCCGCCTCTCCCCCCTGATGTTCCGCGATCAGCGCCGTCTCCAGCGACGGCTGGACGGCGTCCGGAAGCTGCGCGACCCGGAGCGGCGGGAGTCGGCGCTGACCGAGATCACCGCCGAGGTCGCCCGGGCCGAGCAGCGGCTGGCCGACCGGCGGGCCGCGGTACCGGTGATCACGTACCCGACCGGCCTGCCGGTGAGCGACCGCAAGGACGACATCGCCACCGCGATCCGGGACCACCAGGTGGTGATCGTGGCCGGCGAGACCGGCTCCGGCAAGACCACCCAGTTGCCGAAGATCTGCCTGGAGCTGGGGCGCGGGGTGCACGGGCTGATCGGGCACACCCAGCCCCGGCGGCTGGCCGCCCGCACCGTCGCCGACCGCATCGCCGAGGAGCTCGGCACCGAGCTGGGCGACGTGGTCGGCTACAAGGTCCGCTTCACCGACCAGGTCAGCGACCGCAGCCTGGTCAAGCTGATGACCGACGGCATCCTCCTGGCCGAGCTGCAGACCGACCGGATGCTCCGCCAGTACGACACCCTGATCATCGACGAGGCGCACGAGCGCAGCCTCAACGTCGACTTCATCCTCGGGTACCTGAAGCAACTGCTCGCCCGCCGCCCCGACCTCAAGGTGATCATCACCTCGGCGACCATCGAGACCGACCGTTTCGCGCGGCACTTCGCCGACGCCGAGGGCAGGCCCGCCCCGATCGTCGAGGTGTCCGGCCGGACCTACCCGGTCGAGGTGCGCTACCGGCCGCTGGTCGAGGTCAACGAGGGGGAGGAAGAGGAGGACGACGGCGAGGGCGAGAACGTCCGGGACCAGATCCAGGCGATCGGCGACGCGGTCGAGGAGCTGGCCGCGGAGGGCCACGGCGACATCCTGGTCTTCCTCAGCGGTGAACGGGAGATCCGGGACACCGCCGACGCGCTGGGCAAGCTGGTGCAGAAGAAGCGCGCGCTGTTCGGCACCGAGATCCTGCCGCTGTACGCCCGGCTCTCCGCCGCCGAGCAGCACCGGGTCTTCGCCGCGCACACCGGGCGCCGGGTGGTGCTCGCCACCAACGTCGCGGAGACCTCGCTGACCGTGCCCGGCATCAAGTACGTGGTCGACCCGGGCACGGCGCGGATCTCCCGCTACTCGAGCCGGCTCAAGGTGCAGCGGCTGCCGATCGAGCCGGTCTCCCAGGCGTCGGCGAACCAGCGCAAGGGGCGCTGCGGGCGGACCTCGGACGGCATCTGCATCCGCCTCTACGACGAGCAGGACTTCCTCTCCCGCCCCGAGTTCACCGATCCGGAGATCCTGCGGACCAACCTGGCCTCGGTCATCCTCCAGATGACCGCGATCGGGCTCGGCGACATCGCCGCCTTCCCGTTCATCGACCCGCCGGACCGGCGCAACGTCACCGACGGCGTCAACCTGCTGCACGAGCTGGGCGCGTTGGACCCCACCGAGACCGACCTGACGAAGCGCCTCACCCCGCTGGGGCGGCGGCTGGCACAGCTGCCGGTCGACCCCCGGCTGGCCAGGATGGTGGTGGAGGGCGAGCGCAACGGCTGCGCCACCGAGGTGATGGTGATCGCCGCCGCGCTCTCCATTCAGGATCCCCGGGAACGGCCGGCCGACAAGCAGGCCCAGGCCGACCAGTCGCACGCCCGGTTCACCGACCGGGAGTCGGACTTCGTCGCGCTGCTCAACCTCTGGCGCTACCTGCGGGAGCAGCAACGGGCTCTCTCGTCCAGCGCCTTCCGCCGGATGTGCAAGGCCGAGTACCTCAACTACCTGCGGGTCCGCGAGTGGCAGGACATCGTCAGCCAGCTGCGCCAGGTGCTGCGTACCCCCGAATCGGGCGGCGGGGGGCGCGGCGGACGACCGGCGCGCGACGCCGACGGCGGCCCGAACGCCGGGCAGCGGCGCGGGGTCGGCGCGGACCTGCCGGAGGAGATCGACACCCCGAAGGTCCACCAGTCGCTGCTGGCCGGGCTGCTGTCACACGTCGGGCTCAAGGATCCGCAGAAGAACGAGTACCTGGGCGCCCGGGGGGCGAAGTTCGGGCTCTTCCCCGGCTCGGCGCTGTTCCGCAAGCCGCCGCGCTGGGTGATGGCCGCGGAGCTGGTGGAGACGTCCCGGTTGTGGGGCCGCATCGCCGGCCGGGTCGAGCCGGAGTGGGTCGAGCCGCTCGCCCAGCACCTGGTCAAGCGCAGCTACAGCGAGCCGCACTGGGAGAAGAAGCAGGCGGCGGTGATGGCGTACGAGAAGGTGACCCTCTACGGCATTCCGCTGGTCACCTCCCGGAAGGTCAACTTCGGCCGGATCGACCCGGCGCTGAGCCGGGAGCTGTTCGTCCGGCACGCGCTGGTGGAGGGCGACTGGCAGACCCACCACCAGTTCTGGCAGGACAACCAGCGGTTGCTGACCGAGATCGAGGAGCTGGAGCACCGGGCCCGCCGGCGGGACATCCTCGTCGACGACGAGACGGTGTTCCGCTTCTACGACGAGCGGATCCCCGCCGACGTGGTCTCCGGCCGGCACTTCGACGCCTGGTGGAAGAAGACCCGCCGGGAGCGGCCCGAGCTGCTCACCTTCACCCGTGAGCTGCTGGTGAACGCCGGCCGGAGCGGGGTCGAGGAGGCCGACTACCCGGACGAGTGGCGCGCCGACGGGGTGGCCCTGCCGCTGACCTACCGGTTCGAGCCGGGCACCGCGACCGACGGCGTCACCGTGGACATCCCGCTGCCGCTGCTCAACCAGGTGCCGGCGGAGAGCTTCGACTGGCAGGTGCCCGGGCTGCGCGAGGAGCTGGTGATCGCGCTGATCCGCTCGCTGCCCAAGGCGCTGCGCCGCAACTTCGTCCCGGTGCCGGACTACGCCCGGGCCGCGCTCGCGGCGATGCCGGCCGGCGAGGAGCCGCTGCTGGACGCGCTCACCCGGCAGCTGCGCCGGATGACCGGGGTCACCGTGCCCCGGGAGGCCTGGGACGTGCCGAAGCTGCCACCGCACCTGCGGGTGACGTTCCGGGTGCTCGGCGAGGACGACCAGCCGGTCGCCGAGGGCAAGGACCTGCCGGCGTTGCAGCGCCAGCTCACCCGGGAGGTACGCCAGGTGGTGGCGGCCGCCGCGCCGGACGTGGCCCGCACCGGGCTGCGTGAGTGGGGCATCGGCACCCTGCCACGCAGCATCGAGCAGGTCCGCGCCGGCTACGCGGTGACCGCGTACCCGGCGCTGGTGGACGAGGGCAGCACGGTCGGCGTACGGGTCTTCGACTCGGCTGCCGAGGCGGAGGCGGCGCACTGGGCCGGCACCCGGCGACTGCTGCGGCTGACCGTGCCATCGCCGGCGAAGTTCCTGCAGGGGCGGCTGTCGAACGAGGCGAAGCTGGCGCTCAGCCGCAACCCGCACGGCAGCGTGCCGGCGCTGATCGAGGACGCGGCCGGCGCGGCGATCGACAAGCTGATCGCCGACGCGGGCGGCCCGGCCTGGGACGCCGACGGCTTCGCCGCGCTGCGCGAGCGGGTCCGGGCCGACCTGGTGGACACCGTGGTCGACGTGATGGAGCGGGCCCGCCGGGTGCTCGCGGCGGGGTACGCGGTCGAGCAGCGACTCGGCCGGACGCAGAACCTGTCGGTGGTGGCCGCGCTGGCCGACATCCGCGCCCAACTCTCCGGGCTGGTGCACGCCGGCTTCCTCACCGAGACCGGGTACGCCCGCCTGCCCGATCTGCTGCGCTACCTGACCGCGATCGAGCGGCGGCTGGAGCGGCTGCCGCAGAACCCGCAGCGGGACCGGCAGCAGCAGGACCGCGTCGCGACGGTGCGCAAGGAGTACGACGACATGCTCGCCGCCCTGTCCCCGGCCCGCCGACAGGAGGCCGCGGTGCGGGAGATCCGCTGGATGATCGAGGAGTTGCGGGTGAACGTCTTCGCGCAGGCGCTCGGCACCCCGTACCCGGTCTCGGAGCAGCGCATCTACCGGGCGATGGACGAGGCCGAGGGGCGCTGAGCCGGCGGGACCGGGGCGGATCCCGATCGGGTGGTGTGGCGCGGGGCAGATCGGGAAGACGCCTCGCCCTCGCGTGCCGACCGGGCGCGCCACCGCGCTGAGGAGCCCGATCCGTGCCCACTGCCCCTGTGGTCCCCGGAGCTGCCCCCGGCAGCGCCATCGCCGCCCGCCCCCGGCCGGCCCGCACCGCGACCGTCGCCCGCCTCGTCGGGCTGCTCGTCGCCGGGCTGGCGCTGCTGCTGATCGGCGTCCTGCACCTGCCCGGGAGCCCGGTCGATCCGGTCCGGGAGACGGTCAGCGACTACGCGCTGTCGCGCCACGGGTGGCTGTTCAACGTGGCGATCGTCGCGCTGGCGGTGGGGTCGGCGCTGCTGCTCGCCCCGGTCGCCCGGTCCGTCGGGCGGGTCGCCGGCGGCCGGGTTCGGCTCCTGTCGGCGGTGGGACCGGCCGGACTGGGCGCCTGGTGCCTGGGGCTCGTGGTCCTGGTCGCCTTCCCGCGCGATCCCGTCGGCGCGGCGGTGACGACGACCGGGGACATCCACCGCTGGGCCGCCGTCGCCGCCCTGTCGGGGCTGCCGGTCGGCGCGCTGCTGACCGCCGTACGGCATCCGGGGCGGCTCGCCCGCGCGGTGGGCCTGGGCGCGATCGCCTGCCTGGTCGCGATGGCCCCGTTCGTGGCCGCCTACCTGGTGGGCTCGCCGCTGCGCCCGTTCGTGGGTCTGATCGAACGCCTCGTCTGCCTCGGTGAGGTCTGCCTGCTGCTGCTCGTCGCGCAGCTGGGACGAGGCGACCGGTCGGGCGGCCGGCGCGACCCCCTACAGCGGCTCGACGCCGGGCGGAAGCTCGCCGGTCGAGGTGGCGTCGCGGACGTAGTCGAGCAGGATGCGGCGCAGCTCCCGGCCGGCGTGGGTGGGCACCACGTCCCGGCGCCGGGCGACGGCGATGGTCCGGGTCACCCCGGGTGGGGCCAGTCGGGTGATCCGCACCCCCGGGCGGCGGGCGACCACGATGCCCGGCACCAGCGCGATGCCCAGGCCGGCCTCGACGAAGCTGAGCACCGCGTCCATCTCTCCGCCGTCGACGGCGAAGGTCGGCTCGAAACCGGCCTCCCGGCAGGCCTGGATGGTGGCGTCGCGCAGGTCGTAGCCCTCGCGGAACATCACCATCGGCTGGTCCCGCAGGTCGGTGATGCGCAGCAGCTCGCCGGTGGTGGCGGCGGACACCCCGGCCACCGAGGCGACCACCAGGCTCTCCCGCAGGATCGGGTCGACACGCAGGCCGGGGTCGGCACCCTGGGCCGGCATGATGATCAGCGCCAGGTCAAGGTCACCGCGGAGCAGGTCACGGACCAGGTCCTGTGAGCCGCCCTCCTCCACCCGCAGGTCGACGGTGGGGTGCGCGTCGCGGAACCGGCGCAGCACCGGCGGGGCGAGCGAGGTGGCCAGGCTGGGGGTGGCGCCGAGGCGTACCCGGCCGCGGCGCAGCCCGACCAGCTCCTGCACCTCCCGGGTGGCGGTGTCGACGTCGGCGAGGATCCGCTTGGCCAACGGCAGCAGCACCTCGCCGGCGGAGGTGAGGGCGATGTTGCCTCTTACCCGTTCGAAGAGCGGGGCTCCCAGGTCGGTCTCCAGGGCGTGAATTTGCTTACTCAACGACGGCTGGGTTATGCCGACGATGTCGGCCGCCTGGGTGAAATGTCGTACTTCGGCCACCGCAACGAAGTACCTGAGCTGATGGAGCTGCATCTACATAGCCTACGGCTATCAAGACTGCGAGGTCGATGCATTGGACGACTGATCAAAGTGCTTTTAGCGTCGAACACGTGGTAGTCACGAGAACGCGGTCGCCCATCCGCTCCAACGTCGGCCTGAAGGCCGTCATGGCGGTGACGGGCATCATCCTGGTGCTGTTCCTCATCCTGCACATGCTCGGCAACCTGAAGGTGTTCACGGGGGAGACCTCGTTCGACCACTACGCGCACTGGCTGCGCGACATCGGCAAGCCGCTGCTGCCGGGCGTCTGGTTCCTGTGGATCCAGCGCGGCGTCCTGACCGTCGCCGTACTGGCGCACATCGGCGCCGCCACGATGCTGGCGCTGCGGGCCCGGGCCGCCCGACCGGTCCGGTACGCGCACCGCGCGAAGGTCCGGGGCAGCTACGCGGCCCGCACGATGCGCTGGGGTGGGGTGATCATCCTGCTCTTCGTCATCTACCACCTGCTGGACCTGACCACCGGTCACCTGAACCCGGTCGGCGACCCGACCAAGCCGTACGCCAACGTCGTCGCCGACTTCGCGCCGGAGCGCTGGTACGTGACGCTCTTCTACACCCTGGCGATCGTCGCGCTGGGCTTCCACCTTCGGCACGGGGCGTTCAGCGCGTTCCGCAGCCTGGGGCAGCAGACCCCGCAGGGTGAGCGCCGGGCCCGTACCGCCGCGTTGGTCTTCGCCGTCGCGCTCTGCGCCGGCTTCCTGGTGGTCCCGTTCGCCGTACTCACCGGATTGGTGGCCTGAACATGGATCTCTACACCGAGGGCGACCCGATCGCCGACGCCAAGGCTCCCGACGGCCCGATCGAACAGCGCTGGTCCACCCGGCGCTTCGAGGCCAAGCTGGTCAACCCGGCCAACCGCCGGAAGATGACGGTGATCGTGGTCGGCACCGGTCTGGCCGGCGGCTCGGCCGCGGCCACGCTGGCCGAGCAGGGCTACCACGTCAAGTCCTACTGCTACCAGGACAGCCCGCGCCGGGCGCACTCGATCGCGGCGCAGGGCGGCATCAACGCGGCGAAGAACTACCGCAACGACGGCGACTCGGTGCACCGGCTCTTCTACGACACCGTCAAGGGCGGCGACTTCCGCTCCCGGGAGTCGAACGTGCACCGGCTCGCCGAGGTCTCGGTCAACATCATCGACCAGTGCGTGGCGCAGGGCGTGCCGTTCGCCCGCGAGTACGGCGGCCTGCTCGACACCCGCTCCTTCGGTGGCGCCCAGGTGCAGCGCACCTTCTACGCCCGGGGTCAGACGGGCCAGCAGCTGCTGCTCGGCGCGTACCAGGCGCTGGAGCGGCAGATCGGCCTGGGCAACGTGGAGATGAACGCCCGGCACGAGATGCTCGAGCTGGTCGTGGTGGACGGCAAGGCCCGGGGCATCGTGGTCCGCGACCTGGTCACCGGCGAGATCAGCACCGAGATGGCCGATGCCGTGGTGCTCGCCTCCGGCGGCTACGGCAACGTCTTTTACCTCTCCACCAACGCCAAGGGCTGCAACGTCACCGCCACCTGGCGGGCCCACCGCAAGGGCGCGTACTTCGCCAACCCCTGCTACACCCAGATCCACCCGACCTGCATCCCGGTCTCCGGCGACCACCAGTCGAAGCTGACCCTGATGAGCGAGTCGCTGCGCAACGACGGCCGGGTCTGGGTGCCGAAGGCCAAGGGCGACGACCGCAGCCCCCGCGACATCCCCGAGGACGAGCGGGACTACTACCTGGAGCGGATCTACCCCTCCTTCGGCAACCTGGTCCCCCGCGACATCGCCTCCCGCGCCGCGAAGAACGTCTGCGACGAGGGCCGGGGCGTCGGGCCGACCAAGCTCGGCGTCTACCTCGACTTCGCCGACGCGATCAACCGGCTGGGCCGCAAGGCCATCGAGGCCAAGTACGGCAACCTCTTCGAGATGTACGAGCGGATCACCGGCGAGGACCCGTACGAGGTGCCGATGCGGATCTACCCCGCGGTGCACTACACGATGGGTGGGCTCTGGGTCGACTACGACCTCCAGTCGAGCATCCCGGGCCTGTTCGTGATCGGCGAGGCCAACTTCTCCGACCACGGCGCCAACCGCCTCGGCGCGTCCGCGCTGATGCAGGGCCTGGCCGACGGCTACTTCGTGCTGCCCACCACCATCGCCAACTACCTGGCCTCGGGCCCGTTGGAGAAGGTCGACGCCAGCCACCCGGCGGCGGTCGAGGCGCGCGCCGACGTCGAGGACCGGATCCAGCGGCTGCTCGCGGTCAACGGCGACCGGACGGTGGACTCGTTCCACCGCGAGCTGGGCCAGATCATGTGGGAGCACTGCGGCATGGAGCGCAGCGACGCCGGGCTGCGCAAGGCGATCGCCGAGATCCGGGCGCTGCGCGAGCAGTTCTGGCAGCGGGTCCGGGTGGTCGGCGACGGCGAGGGGCTCAACCAGTCGCTGGAGAAGGCCGGCCGGGTGGCCGACTTCTTCGAGCTGGCCGAGCTGATGTGCATCGACGCCCTGCACCGCGAGGAGTCCTGCGGCGGCCACTTCCGGGCCGAGCACCAGACCTCCGACGGCGAGGCCCAGCGCGACGACGACCGGTTCGCGTACGTGGCGGCCTGGGAGTTCACCGCCACGGGTGAGCCCTCGGTGCTGCACAAGGAAGACCTGAAGTTCGAATACGTCCACCCCACGCAGCGGAGCTACAAGTGAACCTGACCCTGCGCATCTGGCGCCAGACCGGCCCCGAGGACAAGGGTCGGATGGTGACCTACCAGGTCGACGACGTCTCCCCGGACATGTCGTTCCTGGAGATGCTCGACGTGCTCAACGAGCGGCTGATCCTCGCCGGCGAGGACCCGGTGGCGTTCGACCACGACTGCCGCGAGGGCATCTGCGGCATGTGCGGCATGATGATCAACGGCAACGCGCACGGGCCGCAGCGCGGCACCACCGCCTGCCAGCTGCACATGCGGCAGTTCTCCGACGGCGACACGATCGACATCGAGCCGTGGCGGGCCCGGGCCTTCCCGGTCATCAAGGACCTGGTGGTCAACCGGGGCGCCTTCGACAAGATCATCGCTGCGGGCGGCTACATCACCGCGCCGACCGGCAGCGCGCCCGAGGCGCACTCCACCCCGGTCGCCAAGGCCAACGCGGACGCCGCCTTCGAGTCGGCGGCCTGCATCGGCTGCGGCGCCTGCGTGGCGGCCTGCCCGAACGGCTCCGGCATGCTCTTCACCGCCGCCAAGCTCACCCAGCTCTCGCTGCTGCCGCAGGGCCAGCCCGAGCGGTACACCCGGGTGATCGGCATGGTCGACGCGCACGACGAGTCCGGCTTCGGTGGCTGCACCAACGCCGGTGAGTGCACCGTGGCCTGCCCGAAGGGCATCCCGCTGAACACCATCGGCCGGCTCAACCGGGACTTCCTCGCGGCCACCACCACGAAGCGGGGCGACAACACCCCCGGCTCCTGACGGCCCCGGCCGCACGACGGGCCGCCGCCTCCCGCCCGGGAGGCGGCGGCCCGTGCCCGTCTGCGGCCCGGCGCGAGTGCCTCCCCCACGCTGACCGGCCGTCCCTCGCCCTGTTCCAGCGCAGGCGGGGACGCCGGTCGGCGCCCTGCCCGGGCGAGGATCCCGGCCCACGCCAGTCGGCCTGCCCCACATCCGGGGCAGGTCGACAGCGTCTGCGGGTACTTCCGGTTCAAGTCCCTCAACCGGGGTAGCAGCCCCGAGGAGGACTTCCAGGGGAGGACGCGGGCATGAAGGCTTTGACGTGGCAGGGCAAACGGGACGTGCGGGTGGAGGAGGTGCCCGACCCTCGGATCGAGGAGCCGACCGACGCGGTCGTCCGCATCACCTCGACCGCCATCTGCGGCTCCGACCTGCACCTCTACGAGGTGCTCGGGCCGTACCTGAAGCCGGGCGACGTGCTCGGCCACGAGCCGATGGGCATCGTCGAGGAGGTCGGCTCCGGGGTGAGCCGGCTGAAGCCGGGCGACCGGGTGGTGGTGCCGTTCAACATCGCCTGCGGAAACTGCTGGATGTGCAGCCGACAGCTCTACGCCCAGTGCGAGACCACCCAGGTGCGCAGCGAGGGCAAGGGCGCGGCGCTCTTCGGCTACACGTCCCTCTACGGCTCCGTCCCCGGCGGGCAGGCCGAGTTCCTTCGGGTGCCGTACGCCGACTTCGGCCCGATCACCGTGCCGCAGAACGGCCCTGACGAGCGCTGGCTCTACCTCTCCGACATCCTGCCCACCGCCTGGCAGGCGGTGAAGTACGCGGACACCCCGCCCGGCGGCACCCTCGCCGTCTTCGGGCTCGGCCCGGTCGGGCAGCTCTGCGCCCGGGTCGGCCGGCACCTCGGCGCCGGCCGGGTGATCGGCCTGGACCTCGTCCCGGAGCGGCTCGAGCTGGCCCGCCGCTACGGCGTGGAGGTGCTCGACGTCCGGGAACTCGACGACGTGCCGGGCGCCCTGATCGACCTGGTGGACGGGCGCGGCCCGGACGCGGTGATCGACGCGGTCGGCATGGAGGCGCACGGCGCGCCCGCCGGCAAGCTCGCCCACACCGCCGCCGGACTGCTGCCGGACCGGCTGGCCCGGCCGGTGATCGACCGGGGCGGGGTGGACCGACTCAGCGTGCTGCACGCCGCGGTGAAGGCCGTCCGTCGGGGCGGCACCGTCTCGATCTCCGGGGTCTACGGCGGTGAGCAGAATCCGATGCCGCTGATGGAGATGTTCGACCGGGGCATCCAGCTGCGGATGGGCCAGTGCCACGTGCGGCGCTGGGTCGACGAGATCATGCCCCTGCTCAGCGGCGACGACGACCCGCTGGGCGTCGAGGACCTGCACACCCACCGGCTGCCGTTGCAGCGGGCGCCGGAGGCGTACGAGATGTTCCAGCAGAAGCGGGACGGGTGCGTCAAGGTCGTACTCGCGCCATGAGCCGGGTGGTGGTGGTCGTCGGCGCCACCAGCGGCATCGGGCGGGCGGCGGCCCGGGTGTTCGCCGGGCGCGGCGACCGCCTGGTCCTCGCCGCCCGCGCCCCGCAGACCCTCGCCGAGGTACGAGCGGAGTGCGCCGCCGCCGAGGTGCTCACCGTGCCGACCGACGTCACCACTTCCGGCGCGCTGGAGGCGCTCGCCGAGGCGGCCGTCGACCGCTTCGGCCGGATCGACGTCTGGGTGCACGCCGCCGCGGTCACCGCGTACGGGCGCTTCGACGAGCTGCCCGGACGGCTCTTCGAGCAGGTGGTCCGGACCGACCTGCTGGCCGCCGCCGAGGCCGCAAGGGTCGCGTTGCGGCACTTCCGGGCCACCGGGGCGGGCACCCTGATCCTCACCGGGTCGGTGCTCGGGCACATCACCGCGCCCTACCTGAGCGCCTACGTGGCGGCGAAGTGGGGCCTGGCCGGGCTGACCCGGGTGCTCCAGCAGGAGCTGCGGGACTCCCCGGACATCCATGTCTGCCTGGTCAACCCGGGCAGCGTGGACACCCCGGTGTACCAGCGGGCGGCGAACCACCTGGGCCACGTCGGCCGGCCACCGCCACCGATCACCACCCCGCAGCGGGTGGCCCGGGCCATCGTCAACTGCGCCGACCGGCCCCGGCGGGAGGTGTCGGTGGGCCGGCTCAACCCGCTGATGCGGGTCGGCTTCACCGTGCTGCCGGGGCTCTACGACGCCCTGGTCGGGCCGTTGATGCGCCGGCTCGGGCTGAGCGACCGGCCGGTGGCCCCGCACGACGGGGTGCTCTTCGACCCCGACCCGGCCAGCGAGTCGCTGAGCGGAGGCTGGCTGCCCGACCCCGCCCACCTGCTGCGGGTCGCCGTCGGGCTGCCCGGAACGCTCGGTTCCCGGTTGCGGCGACGCCTGGGATGAGGCGTCCACGGGATCACCGGGATCTATCGGTTCGCCTAGGGTGGTGGGCCGGAGACAACTCCGGCGCACCACGACGGGAGAGACGATTGACTATCCGGGTGAACCGCAGGACCGCGCTCGGTTTCGGCACGGTGGCCACCGCCGGCACCGTACTGGGCACCACCTCGCCGGCGTCCGCCGCGGTGGAAACCGACGCCGCCCCGGCCGCCACCGCCCAGCTGGTGGCCGCCCGGGTGGCCCGGGCCTACGAGCGGGCGACGACGCAGGCCGGCGGCAACTGGCAGGCGTACGTCAGCGTGACCGACGCCGCCGGCGCGCCGGTGGTGGCCGTGGCGGACTCCCCCGACCAGCGCCTCGAGGCGTACAGCGTCAACAAGATCGCCGTGGCCGTCGCGGTGCTCGACAAGGTCGACCGGGGTCTGCTCGCCCTCGACCAGCGGCTCGAGGTGACCGAGTCGATCGTGGTGCCCGGCGGGGACGGCATCTTCAGCCTCGACGGCGCCTACCCCAGCTCGATCACCCTCGGGCACGCGCTGGCCGCCCTGCTCACCGTCTCCGACGACACCGCCGTCCGGCTCTGCGGCCTGGTCTGCCCGGCTCTCGAGCTGAACGCCATCCTGGTGGCGAAGGGCTTCCCGAACACCCAGGTCCAGCCGGTCGCCAACCCGAACCGGTTCTTCCTCGGCACCAGCACCCCCCGGGAGACCCACGACCTGCTGCGGGCGCTGGTCGCCGGCGCCCTGCTCTCCCCGACCGCCACGACGTTCCTGCTCAACCTGTTGCGATCCCCCATCGCCTACACCGACGGGATCCGACGGGTCATGTCGTCGGCCGAGCGCGCCCGGGTCGCCACCAAGGCGGGCTGGTTCGACAGCGCGCGGCACGAGGCCGGGGTGATCTTCGACCCGGCGGGCGCCCCGCTGCTCACCTACGCGCTCTTCGCCGACGGGCAGGCCGACCCGGACGACTTCGGCGCCACCCACCCGGCCGTGCAGGCCCGGGCCCGGCTCGGCCGGTTCTTCCTGAGCGCGACCGCCCGGCTCGCCGGCGCCGGCCCGCGCCTGCGGTTGACCAGGCAGCGACCGAGCAACGGCGGCTGAGCAGCCGCGTCCCGCGGCCGGGCGCCGCCGCGCACCGGGTTCCCTGGAGCGCGGCGGCGCTCGGTGGCTACGGTGTACTGCGGGAGACGGCTGGAAGGGACAACCATGGGCGCACCAGCGGAACGACCGCAGTTCGAGCGGGCTCTCGGCCGGCGGCTGGGAGGGCTCGTCGGCGTGGCCGCGCTGGCCGGGTTGGCCTGGGTGGCCCGGGACGTGCCGCTGGCGTTGGGTGGCCGGCTGGCCGGGGCCCGGGCCGAGCGGGCGGCCCGGTCGCCACGATTCCGGAACGGCGCCTTCCACAACCCGGCCAGCACCCGGACGATGGTCCCCGAGCCGGGCCGCAACCTGCTCTGGGAGCTGGTCTTCGGCAAGCAGAAGCGCCGCCCGGGCGCGGCCGTGCCGCTGCTGCGGCCGGCGGACGTGCCCGGCGAGGCCGACAAGAGCCGGGAACTGAACATCATCTGGTACGGCCACGCCTCCGCGCTGATCGAGATCGAGGGCCGCCGGGTGCTGCTCGACCCGGTGTGGAGCGAGCGCTGCTCACCGTCCGCGCTGGTCGGCCCCCGCCGGCTGCACGAGCCGCCGGTCCGCCTCGACGAACTGCCCGCCCTGGACGCGATCCTGATCTCCCACGACCACTACGACCACCTCGACCTGCCCACCGTGCGGGAGCTGTTGGCCAGGCAGTCCGCCCCGTTCGTGGTGCCGCTGGGCGTCGGCGCGCACCTCGACCGGTGGGGGGTGCCGGCCGAGCGGATCATCGAGCTGGACTGGTCGGAGAGCCACCGGGTGGGCGGCCTGGAGATCACCGCGACTGCGGCGCAGCACTTCTCCGGCCGGGGGCTGCGCCGCGACGGCACGCTCTGGAGTTCGTGGGTGGTCGCCGGGGCGCACCGGAAGGTCTTCTACACCGGAGACTCCGGCTACTTCGCCGGCTACGCCGCCATCGGGGCCGAGCACGGCCCGTTCGACGCGACGCTGGTGCAGATCGGCGCGTACGACCGGGCCTGGCCGAGCATCCACATGTACCCGGAGGAGGCGGTCACCGCCCACCTCGACCTGCGCGGCGGGTTGCTGATCCCGGTGCACTGGGCGACGTTCAACCTCGCCCTGCACGACTGGTCGGAGCCGGTGGACCGGCTCTGGGCCGAGACGAAGGCGCGCGACGTCCGGCTGGCCGTGCCGCGGCCCGGCGAGCGGGTGGTGGTGGACGACCCGCCGGCGGTCGACGGCTGGTGGCAGTCGGTCGCCTGACCCGGGCGGCAGCGGCGCTCAGAGCACGAACGCGTCGGTCCAGAGCGCGCCGCCGCGGCCGGAGAGCGCGTCCAGCAGCGCCACCGCCTGGTTGTCGGTGAGCTGCGCGACGAAGTCGATGATCGCCCGACCACGGGCCCGGCCGATCCGGTCCGGGGTGCGCGGATGCAACTCCGCCTCGGCCAGCTCGACCAGGTCGTGCAGCCGCCGCGGCAGCCGCGACTCCTCCTCCGGGTCGAGCAGCCACTCCCAGAGCGCCTCCACCAGGGTGCCCAGCAGCCGGGCCTGCCCACGCTGGTGCAGGGCCAGGTCCGGGCGGGCCAGCACGAACCGGTGGTGGACGAACTTGAGCACCTGCACCTCGTGCCACTGCGCCGGAGCGAGCAGCACATGGCCGGAGCGCACCGACGGCTGGTCGTTGACCGTGATCGCCTCGACGAACCGGGTCGACCAGCGCGCGGAGAAGCGGGCCACGTACTGCTCGGCCTCGATCGAACCGTCGAACGGCATGGCGAGCAGGCCGTCCACCAGCTCCTCCCGGACATGCTCGACGGCGGCGCCGAACGCCTCGTCGTCGGCCACCCAGGCGTCCTTGCGGTGCAGTTGCCGGCGCAGCCGTTCGATCGCCGCGCCGGGCCGGCGGGCCGAGGTGCCCAACGCGGCGTCGGTGATCGCCCGGAAGTGCCCGCCCTCCCGCTGCCAGGCCATCAGCTCGGCGGCCACCGCCCCCTGCTGGAGCACCCCGACCCGATAGAAGTCCTCCACGTCGTGGATGGCGTACGCGATGTCGTCGGCGGTGTCCATCACGGAGGCCTCGACGGTCTGCTGCCAGTCCGCGATCCGGCCGACGAACGGCTCGCGGGCCTGGCGCAGGTCGTCGACCTCGGTCCGGTACGCGCCGAACTTCGACGAGCCGCTCTCCGGGTCGTCCGGCGGCGGGGTGGCCCCGCGCGGTGGCGGGTCCAGCAGCCGGGGATGCGGATCCGGGTGGTCGAGGCGGGTCCACGGGTACTTCAGCATCGCGGCACGCACCGCCGCGGTGAGGTCCAGCCCGGTGGTGGCCGCGCCGCGGATCTCGGTGCTGGTGACGATCCGGTACGACTGGGCGTTGCCCTCGAAGCCGTCGGTGAGGCCGAGCCGCTGCCGGGCCAGCCGGTCCAGCACCCGTTCGCCGAGGTGCCCGAAGGGCGGGTGCCCGAGGTCGTGGGCGAGCGCCGCCGCCTCCACCACGTCCGGGTCGCAGCCGCCGAGCTTCTCCAGCAGGTCACGCTGGCGCTCGTCGGCGGTGAGCCGTTCGGCGATCGCGCGGGCGACCTGGGCTACCTTCAGGCTGTGGGTGAGCCGGTTGTGCACCAGCAGGCCGGATCCGACCGGGCTGATCACCTGGGTGACCCCGCCGAGCCGGGCGAAGAACGGCGAGCCGACGATCCGGTCCCGGTCGGCCCGGAACGGGCTGGCGGCGAGGTCACCGAGGGCCCGGGCGCTGCCGCCGAAGAGCCGCCGAGCGCGCGGCTCCACAGGTGGTTCCATGATCGCCACGCTAGCGCGGCAGAATGCTGGGCGGAAACCACTCCCGAAGGCGGATCGAGATCGTGACCCTCTCTGTTCATCAGCGGATCGCCGAGGAGCTCGGCGTGGCCGAGCGTCAGGTGCGGGCGGCCGTGGAGCTGCTCGACGGCGGCGCGACCGTGCCGTTCATCGCCCGCTACCGCAAGGAGGCCACCGGCCTGCTCGACGACACCCAGCTTCGTACCCTCGAGGAGCGGCTGCGCTATCTGCGCGAGCTGGACGAGCGGCGGGCGGCGGTGCTGGAGTCGATCCGCGGCCAGGGCAAGCTCGACGAGGCGCTGGAAGCCCAGATCATGGCGGCCGACTCGAAGTCCCGGCTGGAGGACATCTACCTGCCGTACAAGCCGAAGCGGCGGACCCGGGCGCAGATCGCCCGCGAGGCCGGGCTGGCGCCGCTGGCCGAGTCGCTGCTCGACGATCCGGCGCAGGACCCGCGGGCCGTGGCCGCCGGCTACGTCGACCCGGAGAAGGGGGTCGCCGACCCGGCCGCCGCGCTGGACGGCGCCCGGGCCATCCTCATCGAACGCTTCGCCGAGGACGCCGACCTGATCGGCACGCTGCGCGAGCAGATGTGGTCACGGGGCCGGCTGGTGTCCCGGGTACGCGACGGGCAGGAGTCGGCCGGGTCGAAGTTCGCCGACTACTTCGACTTCGCCGAGCCGTACGCCAAGCTGCCGTCGCACCGGATCCTGGCGATGTTCCGGGGCGAGAAGGAGGGCATGCTCGACCTGACCATGGAGCCGGAGGAGAGCGGCGAGGCCGACGCGGCGCCGACCGGTCCGAGCCGGTACGAGGCGGTCATCGCCGGCCGGTTCGGGATCAGCGACCAGGGCCGGCCGGGTGACCGGTGGCTGGCCGACACGGTTCGCTGGGCCTGGCGTACCCGCATCCTCATCCACCTGGGCGCGGACCTTCGGATGCGGCTCTGGCAGGCGGCCGAGGAGGAGGCCGTGCGGGTCTTCGCCACCAACCTGCGCGACCTGCTGCTCGCCGCCCCGGCCGGCGCCCGGCCGACGATGGGGCTCGACCCGGGTCTGCGCACCGGCGTGAAGGTGGCCGTGGTGGACGGCACCGGCAAGGTGGTCGCCACCGACACCATCTATCCGCACGAGCCGCGCCGGCAGTGGGACGCCTCGATCGAGACCCTGGCCCGGTTGGCCGGAGCGCACGGGGTGGAGCTGATCGCCATCGGCAATGGCACGGCCTCCCGGGAGACCGACAAGCTCGCCGGCGAACTGATCAAGCGGCACCCGCAGCTGAACCTGACCAAGGTGGTGGTCTCCGAGGCCGGCGCCTCGGTCTACTCCGCCTCCGCGTACGCCTCGCAGGAGTTGCCCGGGCTGGACGTGTCGCTGCGCGGCGCGGTCTCCATCGCCCGCCGGCTCCAGGACCCGCTCGCCGAGCTGGTCAAGATCGACCCGCGGTCGATCGGCGTCGGGCAGTACCAGCACGACCTGTCCGAGGTGAAGCTCTCCCGCTCGCTCGACGCGGTGGTCGAGGACTGCGTCAACGGGGTCGGGGTGGACGTCAACACCGCGTCGGCCCCGCTGCTGACCAGGGTCTCCGGCATCGGAGCCGGGCTGGCCGAGAACATCGTGCTGCACCGCGACGCCAACGGCCCCTTCCGCACCCGCGCGGAGCTGAAGAAGGTGGCCCGGCTCGGCCCGAAGGCGTTCGAGCAGTGCGCGGGCTTCCTGCGCATCCCCGGCGGCGACGACCCGCTGGACTCCTCCAGCGTGCACCCCGAGGCGTACCCGGTGGTGCGGCGCATCCTGGCCAGCACCGGGCAGGACCTGCGCTCACTGATCGGCAGGTCGGCGATCCTGCGCGGGCTGCGGGCGACCGACTTCGTCGACGACACGTTCGGCCTGCCCACCGTCACCGACATCCTCGGCGAGTTGGAGAAGCCGGGCCGGGACCCGCGGCCCGAGTTCCGCACCGCGACCTTCGTCGAGGGCGTGGAGAAGATCGGCGACCTGACCCCGGGCATGGTGCTGGAGGGCGTGGTGACCAACGTGGCCGCCTTCGGCGCCTTCGTCGACGTCGGCGTGCACCAGGACGGCCTGGTGCACGTGTCGGCGATGTCGCGGACCTTCGTCAAGGACCCGCGCGAGGTGGTGAAGTCCGGTGACGTGGTCAAGGTCAAGGTGCTCGACGTCGACGTACCGCGCAAGCGGATCTCGCTGACCCTGCGGCTCGAGGACGAGCCCGGCGCCGACGCCGACCGTCGCGGCCCGGGTCGCGGCGGCCGAGGCGACGCCGGCGGTCAGGGCGATGCCGGTGGTCAGGGCGGCCCTCGCGGCGGCGGTCAGGACCGTGGCGGGCGCCCGGGTCAGCGCGGCGCCGGACGCGGCGGTCAGGGCGGCCGTGGCCAGGGTGGTGACGGACGCGGCGGTCAGGGTGACCGCGGCGGGGTCCGACAGGGCCGTGGCGGCGCGACACCGCCGGCCAACGACGCGATGGCCGACGCGCTGCGCCGCGCCGGCCTGGCCTGACCCTTACGGCCCGACCTCTCCGGCCGGCCCGCCGGGCGGCAGGCGGTACCCACGCCACCGCCCGGCGGGCCGCCGCCGATCGACCTGACCGGGTCCTGCCGGCCGGCTGCCGCGGCCCGCACGCCCGAGCACCTGCTCCGCGCCGACCAACACCCTGCCCGCTGCTGTAGAGCTGATGTCGTAAGCGCATCACGCCGGTGATGTCGCGAACGAGTCAGCTCCACAGCATCGGCCCACGAGAGGTGCGCCGGATCGGCCCGCAGGCCGATGAGGGCGGTGAACCAGCCGTGGCCGGGACGAGTGGCCGAGGACGCCGAGGGCCGACGAGGCCGCGCGGCGTCGGAGCGTACCGTCGGGGCGTGGGTGAGGACGACGGCCTGGACTGGCCGGAGCGACAGCGGCGGGCGGTACGGGCCCATGCGGAGGCCGACGCCCGACGGCGGGCGGCCGCGCACGCGGAGGCCGCGGAGATCGTGACCTGGTTCGTGGCCGAGGCCAACCGGCGGGGGCTGCGCCCGACCCGGCTGGTCGCGCGCTCCTACGACGGTCGCGGTCGGTACCGGACCGGGCTCACCGGCTGGTACGTGGACCAGGCGCGCAGCCGGGCGGTCGACGTGGACGGCCGGTTCTTCCTGCTGACCGTGCCGGGCAGCCTGCGAGCCCGGCTGTTCGGCACGGAGGCCGAACCGAGCCCACCGCCGCTGATCGTCGGCGAGGGCGGCCGGGACGGGGAGTCGATCCCGCTGCGGACTCTGCTCACCCGCCGGCTCGAAGCCGGTTCCGACGGCTGACGTTCCACCACCAGAACTGCTGCACGAGCAGGGTGAGCAGCCCGGCGAGCACGATCGCGACGATGTTGATCACGAGCTGGAGCGCCGAGCCGCCCGCCTCGCCCCAGACCCCGTAGGCGCCGGCGACGGCGACGTTCGCGGCGGCCGGCACGGTGGTGACCGAGATCAGCACCCCGACCAGGCTGCCGGACTTCTTCGAGGTGAGCGAGAGCATGCCGGCGACCCCGGCCAGCAGGCCGACCACCCAGGAGAGCGCGTCCGGCCGCCAGATGAAGTCGGTCAGCGGCCGCTCCGCCAGCAGCATCTCCCGGTTGACGAGGCCGGCCGCGGTCAGCACCCAGGTGCTCAGCACGGTGGCCACCATGGCTGCCAGGAAGCCCACCACCAGGGCCTGCACCGACCGCAGGACGGTGCCCGGTCGCCGGCGTAGCAGCCCGACGCAGAGCGCCGCGAGCGGGCCGAACTCGGGACCGACCACCATCGCGCCGACGATGAGGATCGGCTGGTCGAGCAGGACGCCGATGCCAGCGATCATGGTGGCGACGATGATCAGCACCAGGTAGGTGCCGGAGAGCTCGGTCTGCTCGCCGGTCTTGGCCGCGATCTCGTCCCACACCACCGCGTCGGCGCCGCTGCCGGGCGCCTCCTCCGCCGCCCGGTCGGCCGCCGCGGAGATGGTCAGCTCGACGTCGGCGGCGGCGACACCCCCGCGCGCCTCCACACCGAGCTGTTGCAGGCCGCGCAGCACGCTGTCGGCGCTCTCCCGGACGACGTCGCACTGGATGAGGTCGCCCCGGGGCTGTCGGGCGGCGCCGGGCAGCACCACCAGGTGGGTCACGCCGGGCTCCGCGGCCAGCAGGTCGGTCACCGCCGCCGACTGGTCCGGCGGAGCAATCACCCTCAGGTGCAGCACAAGTCCCCCTCGCCCGACCGGCGGGCTCCCCTCGCCCGTCCGGCGTCGCGACTCTACCGCCCGGCCACCGATGGCACGGACCGCGCAAGGACGGGCGGGTAGGCCGTTTCCATGCGCGAACTTTCGGGGTTGATCGGGGCGTAGCAGCCCGAGTGTCGCCATTCGGAGGCGCTGGGCTGTTTTGTCCTGATAGAACGTTTTGTAACTGCGCGTCACATTCTTCCGGAGGTCGAAACGGTGCCGGTACCTGGTGGTCTCGTGAACGCCCCCGATCACCCTCTGCTGCTGACCCGCCCCCACCGGGGCAAGCGCATCTTCGACACGACCCTCGCGGCCCTGCTGCTGGTGCTGGTGGCGCCGGTGCTGGCGCTCGTGGCCGTCCTGGTCGCGGTGGGCCTCGGCCGCCCGGTGCTGTTCCGGCAGTGCCGGGCCGGTCTGCACGGACGCCCCTTCGAGGTGGTCAAGTTCCGCACCATGCGACCGCCCAACCCCAGCCGGGGCCTGGTCGGCGACGACGCCCGACTCACTCCACTCGGGCGCTGGCTGCGCGCCACCAGCCTCGACGAGCTGCCCACGCTCTGGAACGTGCTGCGCGGCGACATGAGCCTGGTGGGCCCCCGCCCGCTGCTGCCCGAGTACCTCGATCGCTACTCGCCGTGGCAGTCCCGCCGGCACGAGGTACGACCCGGCGTCACCGGGCTGGCCCAGGTGCGCGGGCGCAACAGTCTGAGCTGGGAGGAGAAGCTGGACCTCGACGTGCGGTACGTGGACAGCTGCAGCCCCCGCCTCGACCTGTCGATCCTCCTCGCGACCGTGCGCACCGTGCTGCGCCGCGACGGGATCAACGCGGCGGGCTCGGCCACCGCCCCGGAGTTCCTGGGTACGCCGCACCGCCCGGCACCGCCGCAGCGGGATCGGACCCCGGCATGACGACCTTGCAGGGGGCCGGACCGGCGAACCCGCGAGTCCTGCTCTCCCCACCCGACGTCGGTCCGCTCGAGGAGTCGTACCTGATCGCCGCGCTCCGCTCGGGCTGGGTGGCGCCGGCCGGTCCGGACCTGCAGGCGTTCGAACGCGAGATAGCGGAGCGGGTCGGCACCGCGGGAGCTTTGGCGGTCAGCTCCGGCACCGCCGCCCTGCACCTCGCTCTGCTCGGCGTCGGGGTCGGACCCGGCGACGTGGTCATCGTGCCCACGCTCACCTTCGTCGCGACCGCCAACGCGGTCCGCTACATCGGCGCGCGACCGGTCTTCGTCGACTGTGACCCGCAGACCGGCAACGTGGACGCGCAGCTCGTGGCCACGCTGATCCAGCGGCTGCGATCGCGCGGCGAACGGGTCGGCGCTGTCGTCCCGGTGGACATGTTCGGCAGCTGCGCCGACTACGAGGCCCTGGTACCGCTCTGCGTCGACGCCCACGTTCCCCTGGTGGAGGATGCCGCGGAGGCACTCGGTGCCGGCTACCGGGGACGGGCTGCCGGCTCCTTCGGGCGCGTCGGCGCGCTCTCCTTCAACGGCAACAAGATCATGACCACCTCCGGTGGCGGGATGCTCGTCTCGGACGACGCCGCCCTGCTGGCTCGGGCCCGTCACCTCTCCACCCAGGCCCGGGAGCCGACGCCGCACTACGAGCACCGCGAGACCGGCTACAACTACCGGCTCAGCAACCTCCTGGCCGCACTGGGCCGGGCCCAGCTGGTACGGCTGGACGGCATGATCGCCCGACGCCGTCAGTTGCGCGACCGCTACGCCAAGCTCTTCGCTCCAGTGCCGGGCGTGCGCCTGCTCGGCGGGGAGGACACCGGGTCGAACTGTTGGCTCACCGTCATCACCGTCGAGCAGGAGCGGTGCGGCTGGCGGGCGGACGATCTGGCAGCCCACCTGACCGAGCGGGACATCGAGACCAGACCGGTGTGGAAACCGATGCACCTGCAACCCGTCCACGCCGGGGCGGAGAGCCTGCTCACCGGCGCGGCGGAGCGGCTGTTCGCCGACGGCCTCACCCTGCCCAGCGGAAGCGCGCTGAGCGAGCCCCAGGTCGGCCGGGTGCTCGCCGCGATCGACGAGTTCCTCACCCTCCGGGCGGGGGGCCCGGCCGCGTGACCACGGGACTTGTGGTGGTCGGCTGCGGTGGACACGGCCGGGAGGTGCTGACCATCGCCCGGGCGGTCAACGAGGCCGCCCCACAGCCGCTCTGGCAGCTGCTCGGTGTCGTCGACGACCGACCCACCGAGGAGAACCTCAAGCGGCTGCAGCGACTCGACGTGCCGTACCTCGGCGACGTGGCCTGGTTGCGCGACGCCCCGCCGGGCGTCCACCACGTCGTCGGCATCGGAGACCCGCGGATCCGCCGAGCGGTCGGGCGGCGGACCGACGGGTACGGCGTCCCGGCGGCGAGTCTGGTCCACCCGGACGCCACGGTCGGGCCGGACACGGAGCACGGGCCGGGGTTCGTGGCCTTCCCGGGGGCCCGGGTCACCACGAACGTCACCCTCGGCCGACACGTACATCTCAACCAGAACGCCACGGTCGGCCACGACAGCACTCTCGCCGACTACGTCTCGGTCAATCCGCTCGCCGCCGTCTCCGGCGACTGTCACCTCGCCGAGGGTGTCCTCATCGGCACCACCGCGGCCGTCCTCCAGGGCCTGCGGATCGGACGCGACAGCACCGTCGGCGCCGGTGCCTGCGTCGTTCGGGATGTGCCCGATCAGGTGGTTGTCAAGGGCGTACCGGCCCGTTGAGGGCCGCCGGGTAGCCCGCCCGCCCCAACCAGGACAGGCAGGATATTCGACTCATCCAACCCGAAAACGCCCAACAGTGCCGTATGAGCATGTAACAAGGACAAAGAGCGTAGAGCTCCTTCTGCCGTGCGGCGGGAGTGGTCGAAAGACGGAACAGGGAGCCAATACATGCCGCAGCACCCCGAGATGACGGCACACGCGGACCGGCGGACGCGACGGGCCAGGGCCCGTCGCCGCACCACCGGCTTCCTCGCCACCGACACCACCGCCTGGATCGGCGGTTTCGTCGCGGCCGTGTGGACCCGGTTCGAGTTCCAGCTTCCCCCGGGCCAGTTGGGCCGGGCCGCAGCCATCGGCGCGGTCGCGGCGATCGTGCACGTGGCGGTGGCGGCGCTGCGTCGCCTGTACTCCGGGCGGCACCCACTGGGCAGCCTGCAGGAGGTCCAGGGCGTCGCCGGTACCACCATCATGACGGCGGCGATCGTCCTGCTCGGCCTGCTGCCCTCCGGCGACCGGCCGGTACCGGCGAGCACCCCACTGGTCGGCGGCGCGCTGGCCCTGCTGTTCATGCTCGGCGCCCGGTTCGCGTACCGGCATCGGCGCGATCTCGCCATGCGGCCCGACGTCCGGTCGTCCACGCCGGTGCTGCTGTTCGGGATGGGTAACGCCGGCCAGGGGCTGCTGCGCGCCATGCTGAGCGACCCGCGTGGCCGGTACCTGCCGGTCGGCGCGCTCGATGACGACGCGGACAAGCGTGACCTGCGCATCGGCAGGGTGCGCGTGCTCGGCGGACGGCACGACGTGGCCGCCTCGGTTCGACGTACCGGCGCCAGCACTGTCATCTTCTCGGTGGCGAACGCCGACGCCGCGCTGATCCGACAGATCCGCGAGGCGACGCTCCAGGCCGGCGCGGCGTTCAAGGTGCTGCCCCCGGTCCGGGACCTGGTCGATCATCGGATCACCGTCACCGACGTCCGCGACGTGCAGATCAGCGACCTGCTCGGCCGCCGCCAGGTGGTCGGTGACCTGCCGATGAGCACGAACAGCCTGACCGGTCGCCGGATCCTCATCACCGGCGCCGGCGGCTCCATCGGCTCCGAACTGTGCCGCCAGGTGATGAAGGCGGATCCGGGTGAGCTGATGATGCTGGACCGGGACGAGTCCGCCCTGCACAGCCTGCAGATGTCACTCGCCGGACGGGCCCTGCTGGACGGTCCCGAGCTGATCCTCGCCGACCTGCGCGACGACGAAGAGATCCGGCGGATCATCCGGGAGCGCCGCCCGGAGATCATCTTCCACGCCGCGGCGCTGAAGCACCTGACCCTGCTGCAACGACACCCGGGCGAGGCGGTCAAGACGAACGTCTGGGGCACCCTGTCGGTGCTGGACGCCTGCCCGGACGTGGCCAAGTTCGTCAACATCTCCACCGACAAGGCAGCCGACCCGATCAGCGTCCTCGGTTACTCGAAGCGGATCACCGAACGGTTGACCGCGCACGCCGCGTCCCGGTTCCCCGGGACCTTCCTCAGTGTCCGGTTCGGCAACGTGCTGAGCAGCCGCGGCTCGGTGGTGACGGCGTTCCAGCGGCAGATCGAGGACGGCAAGCCGCTGACCGTCACCCATCCTGAGGTCACCCGCTACCTGATGACCGTCCAGGAGGCCGTCCACCTGGTGCTCCAGGCCGCCGAGATCGGGCGCGACGGAGAGGCTCTGGTGCTCGACATGGGCGAGCCCGTCCGCATCGCCGACCTGGCCCGCCAGATGGCCGAGCACGCGTCCAGCTCCGTGCCGATCGTCTACACCGGCCTCCGGCCCGGTGAGAAGCTGCACGAGGATCTGCTCGGCACCGGCGAGATCGACACCCGGCCGTTCCACCCCCTGGTGTCCCACGTGGCCGTGCCGGCGCTCGACCCGATGGAGGCCAGCGGGCTCGACCCGTACGACGACCCGGCGAAGGTCGTCGAGCAGCTCGCATTGCTCTCCGCCCAGCCGGTCGGGCCGATGCTGGACGGCCCGCTGGGCGTGCCGCTGCCGTCGCGCTGAACCACCCGCTCCCCGCAGGGGCGGGGCAGTCGGCAAAGGGGGCACCGCACGCGGTGCCCCCTTCGTCGTCCCGTACATCGCCGATGACCGGGACCGGCATCGGGAGAGACATCGAGGCCGGCGGTCGCGGTTGCGATCGCCGGCCTCGTTCGACGCGGATCAGCGGCGGATGCCCGCCCAGTCGTGGTGCCGGCGGACGGTGGAGAGGATGAAGTCGACCACCCGCCGGGAGGTGTCCGGCACCTGGTAGTCGACCGGACAGGGCACGCCCTGCGCGGCGACCTGGTCCACGGTGACCTGGACGGCCTCGACCACGCCCGCCGGGTCCAACCCCGTCATGATGATGCCGCCGGCGTCCAGCGCCTCCGGCCGCTCGATCGACTCCCGCAGGGTGACCGCGGGGAAACCGAGAATGGCCGCTTCTTCGCTGATCGTCCCGCTGTCCGACAGCGTGCAGTACGCCTTCGTCTGCAGATGGACGTAGTCGATCAGGCCGAACGGCTCGTGGAAGGCGATGCCCTCCAGAGCGGCGGCGTCCGGCGCCAACGCCTCCAGCCGCTTACGGGTGCGCGGGTGGGTGGAGACCAGCACCGGGTAGCCCCAGCGGTCGTGGACCGCCCGGAGGCAGTCCAGCAGCTGCCGCAGCCGGGCCGGCTGGTCCACGTTCTCCTCGCGGTGCGCGCTGACCATGAAGTAGCGGCCCGGTTCGAGTTCGAGCTGCCGCAGGATCGGCGACGCGGCGATCTCGACGCGGTAGTGCTCCAGCACCTCCCGCATCGGCGAGCCGGTGTGCAGGATCCGGCGGGGGTGCAGCCCTTCGGCCAGCAGGTTGCGCCGGGCGTGCTCGGTGTAGACGAGGTTGAAGTCGGCGACGTGGTCGACCAGCCGGCGGTTGGTCTCCTCCGGCACGTTGAGGTCGAAACACCGGTTGCCGGCCTCCATGTGGTAGACCGGCACGCGCATCCGCCGGGCCATCAGGGCGGCGATGCAGCTGTTGGTGTCACCGAGCACCAAGAGCGCGTCCGGCCGCACCTCGGCGATCGCCGCCTCCATGCCGACCAGCACACCGCCCAACACCCGGCCGAGCGAGGAGGTGTCGACGCGCAGGAAGCGGTCCGGTTGACGCAGCCGCAGCTCGGTGAAGAAGACGTCGGAGAGGGTGCTGTCCCAGTTCTGTCCGGTGTGCACCAGGACGTGGTCCACCGTGTCGTCGAGCCGGGCGATCACCCGGGAGAGCCGGATGATCTCGGGTCGGGTGCCGACCACCGTCATGATCCGGGTCATGCCCGTCCTCTCTCTGCTACCACCTTGGTCAGAATGTCCTCGAACTGGTCGACGCCCGCGCGCAGCGACATCCGCTCCTGATAGACCTGTCGAGCCCGGCGGCCCATCTCCTCCCGCGCGAGGGCCGGCTGGGCGGCCGCCTCCGCGAACCGGTCGGCGAGGGCCTGCCAGTCCTCGGGCGGGCAGACGAGGCCGACCCCGGTCGACCGGACCAGGTTCGCGGTGTCGCCCGCCACCGACGCGATCACCGGCACGCCGCAGGCCAGCGCGGCCTGCAGCTTCGACGGGACGGCGGCGCGCAGGGCCGGCACGTCGCGCAGGCAGATCAGCTGCCACTCCGCGGCGGCGTACAGGTCGGCCATCTGCTCGGCCGGACGCCGGCCGACGAACCGCACGTTGTCGGCGCTGAGCTCGTCGGCGAGCCGGCGGGCGGCATCCTCGCCGGCGCCCGAGCCGACCAGCACGACGTCGACCCGGTCCCGGACGGCGGCGGCCGCCCGCACGGCCGTCTCGATGCCCTGCAGCAGACCGATGTTGCCGGCGAACATCACGGTGGGGCGCCCCCGGTGACCGAGCACCGCGCGGGCCTCCGCGGTGACCGGCACCGGACGGAACAGCGCGTCGTCGGTCCAGTTCCAGACCACCCGTACCCGGGCCGGGTCAGCGCCGCGCGCCACGACCCGCTCGGCCATCGCGGGCGAGATCGCCACGACCGCGTCCGCCATCCGGTACGTGCGGCGCATCAGCCCGCCGAGCGCACTTCCCAGGGCGCGCCCCTTCCGTCCCAGAGGCGCCATCCCGGAGTGCACCACCGACTCGGGCCACAGGTCCTGGACGTGCAGCACGATCGGTGTCCGCCGGACGGCGTGCAGCAGCGCCGCGGCGGCGATCGAGGTGGGCGGTGGATGGTAGACGTACGTGACGTCGACGCCGGCGAGCCACCGCATCCCGGCCGAGCTGCTGGCGCCGAAGGAGAGGTGGCTCACGGCCCGCCGCGCGGCCGACGTGTCATGGCTGGGATAGGCGGGCACCCTCCGGATCTCGACCGGCCCGTCGCTCTCCCGGTGCCGCCAGCGTTGCCGCCACCCGGGAAAGATCCGGCCGTGCGGGTAGCTGGGGAAGGTGGTGAGCACCCGGACCTCGTGACCACGGTCGGCCAGTTGGTCGGCAAGGTTGCCCGGAATGAAGACCCCCTCCGGGGGATACCACTGGCTGACCAGGCCGATCTTCACGCGCCGACCGCCACCGGCGCCGGCCGCGCCGCCTCCACCGGCTCAGGCCAGGTGTCCGGCCGATCCGGGTCGAAGAGCTCGTTGGTCCAGAACATCGTCACCAGCTCGTCCGGGCCGGTGTTCACCAGCTTGTGCACCCACATCGTGGGCATGTCCACGAGCACCGGCTCGTCGCCGCGCACCGGGAAGCGCACCACCTCGGCATCGCCCACCCGGCGTAGGCTGATCTCGGCCGAGCCGCGCAACACCACGAACCGCTCCACCTTCGCCAGGTGGAAGTGCTCGCCACGGGTGATCCCGGGAACCGTGCTGGAGCAGAAGGTCTGGCCGGCGCCGCCGTGCGCCTTGACCGTCTCGACCAGCTCACCGCGGGCGTCCGCCCGGCGAGGCAACGGCAGCGGATAGTGCGCCGGAAAGCAGTGCGACCGGTAGGTGTTGAACAGCCGCACGTCGTGCCGCTCCGACAGGGGCGGGATCTCCCCCGTCCGGTACGTCGCGGCCATCCCGGCGAGCCGGTCGGCCAGTGCCTGGACACCGATCCGCAGCGCCGGCATGGCCGGGTCCCACGACCCGCCCGCGGGCATGCCGATGAGCCGGGCGGCGGCGTCAGTCACGTGCACCAGGCTCAACTCACGGTCGGCGTGCACCTCGGGCCGCCCACCCTCGGCGAGCAACCGGCAGAAGGTCGCCACCGCCGAGTTGTAGTAGGGCCGGCCGTGTTCGCCGTAGAGGTTCGGCAGCAACACGTCGTCGAGATCGACGCCGGAGTCCGCCAGCACCCGGGCGGCGGTCGCCTTGGCGTCGCCGTACGGGGTGCCGTTGCCGGCCTGCACCGAGTTGGCGTAGACCACCCGCCTCGGCGGGTTCGCGCAGTGCTTGAGCCCGGCGGCGAGCTGCGCGGCGAGCTGGACGTTTCCGGCGGCGACGTCCGCCGGCTCCCCGCGGTTCACGCCGGCCAGGTGCAGCACCTGGTCGACCCCGGCCACCTTCGCGGCGACCAAGCCGGAGTCGGCGAGGTCGGCGCGGGTGAGCACGGTCGGCTCGGGCCAGCCGAGCGCGCGCAGCAGCACCCGGACGTGCCAGCCGAGGAAACCGCCGGCGCCGGTGACGGCCAGCTTCAGCACGCCAGCACCGGGTCCCGCAGGGCCAGCTCCGCGCGGACCTCGGGCAGCGTCTTCAACAGCTCGATGATCTCGGGTACGCCGAGCCGCGGCGCGTTCGCCGAGTTGAAGTCCTCGGCCGGCCCGCCGCCGAGGTCACCCTCGGAGACGTAGAGCGCGTAGTTGAGGTTGCGGCCGTCGAGTGGCACCCGGAGGAAGTCGCCGAAGTCCTCGGCCTGGGCGAGCTCCTCCCGGCTGGCCAGCGTTTCATCCTGCTTCTCGCCGTGCCGTACGCCGATCACGTCGAGCTTGGCGGGCACGTCGAAGAGCTGGCAGACCGCCTCGGCCAGGTCACCGACAGTGCAGGCGGCGGCCTTGCGGATGAAGATGTCGCCGGGCCGGGCGTGCTGGAAGGCGTGCTCGACCAGCTCGACCGAGTCGGCCAGCGACATCAGGAACCGGGTCATCCCCGGATCGGTCACCGTGGGCGCCCGACCCGCCTTGATCTGCTCGATGAAGAGCGGAATCACCGACCCGCGCGAGTACATGACGTTGCCGTACCGGACGCAGGAGACCGTGGTGGCGCTGTTCGGGTTGTTCCGGGCGTGCGCCTGGGCGACCTTCTCCATCATCGCCTTGCTCATGCCCATCGCGTTCACCGGATAGACGGCCTTGTCGGTGCTGAGCACCACCACCGAGCCGACCCCGTTGCGCTCCGCGGCCTCGACGACATTGCTGCTGCCCAGCACGTTCGTGCGGACCGCCTCGAGCGGGAAGAACTCACACGAGGGCACCTGCTTGAGGGCGGCGGCATGGAAGATGTAGTCGATGCCCCGACTGGCCTTGAGCACCGAGTCGTAGTCCCGCACATCGCCGACGTAGTAGCGGACCCGCTCGTCGCCGAGCAGCCGTCGCATGGCGTCCTGCTTGGCCTCGTCCCGGCTGAGCACCCGTACCTCGATGACCCCCCGGTCGAGGAGCCGGCGCACCATGGTCTGGCCGAAGGAACCCGTACCGCCGGTGATGAGCACCCGGCGTCCGGCTACTGAGTGAGTCACGGAAGCTCCTGTTCGTCGCTCACGGATCAGGCACGCCCCAGAGGCGGTCGGACGGCCACACGTCGAGCAACGAGCGAGGCATCGGCCAGAAACGCCATACGACCACAAACCGGATGAACTCCGACGGATGCCCGGTCGTCACCGCGGGCCGGCGGATCCCCGCACCAGGTCCAGAATGTTCACCTCGGCGAGATCAGCGCGCCAATGCCGATAGGCGTCTCCCGCCGCCACCCGAGCGGCGTGGCGCTGTTCGGGGGTGAGCGCCGCCCACCGCTCGATCTCGGCCGCCCAGGCGCCAGCGGTGAGTTCCGGCAACACCGCTCCTCCCCCGTTCCGCAGGACAGGGGTCCACGGTGTCCGGTCGGAGCAAAGCACTGGGCAGGAGCCGGCGAGACTCTCCGCGATGACATGGCCGAAGTTCTCCCCGAGCGTCGGCAGCACCAGCGCGTCGTGGTCCGCGAACACGTCCAGCACGGCCGAGGGTGCGAGGCTGCCACGATATGTCGCCCGGACGTTCGACGGAAGCGCCGCCAACAGCGCCTCACAACGGCGCCAGTAGGCGGCGTCCTCGATCGGGCCGTACACGTCCAGCAGCACCGGCTGTCGCACGGCCGACAGGGCCTCCAGCGCGAGGGCCAGGTTCTTCATCGCGGCGATCCGGCCCACGAATACCAACCGCAGCGGCCCCGGCGCGGGAGCGGGGACCGGCACTGGCTCGAGCGGCAGCCCCGTCTGGTTGGCGTTGATCCGGACGGTCGTCCAAGGGAACATCCCCCGGACGTCGGCCGCCTCCCGCTCGGTCGAAGCGTGGAACTCGACGGCGAGACTGCGGAGCACCCAGCGCCAGCCGGTGATGAACAGTCGCTTGCGGCTTGACTTCAGCGACAGAGCCCCGGCCGAGCACTCACCCCGGGGGGCAACCATTACCCGGCCCGAGCGCAGCAGGCCGAACCGGACGCCGAGGATCGGCACCAGCGACATCGGCGCCCACAGGCTGTTGACATATAGCAGGTCGAAGCGCACCGCCCGCAGCTGCCGCCAAAGGCCATACCACTGCCGGGGCCGTCGCCACGACAAGTAGAAAACCCTGGCTCGGCCGCGATCTACCCACCGACCGGACAGTCCCGGGTACGCCTCGGTCGCGCCCAGATCACGGTCCCGAGTGACCAGGATTGGGGCCACCTCGGGTGAGGCGGCGTCGAGGATGTGCGCGACGGAGCGGACGGGGCCACCAGCCCGGTAACCGGGTTCGAAGAAGGTGGAAGTGATCAATACCCGGAACGGTTTCGGTTCCGTGGTGATCTGCCGCCCGTTCTGGCGCGGGCGGGGGGTCAGGCGGTTCTCCTGCACCACGGACCTCCCGCATCCAGCGCCTCGTTGAACGATTCTGAAAACGAGCGTCCGCGAGTACGGTGACGATTCCGCGAATCTTGCTGGCTGAGAGATTCGTCTCCACCGACAATCGTCGCGCCAAACGTGAAAGACGAGATGGCGACATCCCGGTGCCGATATAACCGTGACATGACCACCGCCGAGGTCGCTCGCATTCCCTCCCCTGACCGGACCGCATCGGCCCGTTCACCACTGGTCGTTCTGGGCACGTCGGGACACGCCCGCGAGATCGCCTGGGTCGGGGAGCAGGCAGGGCGTCCGCTGCTCGGTTGCCTGGGTCCGCACCGGACCGCAGAGGCGACCCGTTTCCCGGTCCCCTGGCTGGGCGAAGACGAATGGCTGGACACCGCCGACCCCTCGGTGTGCTACCTCATCGGCGTCGGCGACGGTTCCGTACGGGCTCGGATCGACCAGCTGGCCAGCCGCAACGGTCGCCGCGCCGGGTCGTTGGTCTCTCCGGCGGCGACCGTCGGCGCCCGGTGCACGCTGGGCGACGGCAGCGTTGTGTGGCCCGGCGCGATCCTCACCACCGATGTCCGCCTCGGGCGACACGTACACGTCGGCACCGGCGCGACGGTGAGTCACGACACCGCGATCGGTGACTTCGCCACACTGCTGCCGGGGTGCAGGGTGGCCGGCAGCAGCCGGGTCGGCCGAGGCGCGACCATCGCCGCTGGCGCCACCGTCGTCGACAACATCTCCATCGGAAGAAACGCGGTGGTGGGCGCCGGCGCAGTGGTTGTCCAGGACGTGCCGGAGAACGTGGTGGTGGTGGGTGTTCCCGCACGGATTCTGCGGCCGAGCCATCCCGCGGACCACTGATCGAAGACAACCTTCATCTTTTCGGGAAAGGCGCGGCATGAGTCGAGTCGCACTCGTCACCGGCATCACCGGGCAGGACGGCAGCTATCTGTCGGAGCTTCTCCTCGACAAGGGCTACACGGTGCACGGTCTCAAGCGCCGGTCGTCGAGCTTCAACACCGAGCGGATCGACCGGATCGACGTGCACCCACGTCACCCGGACGCGCGCCTGTTCCTGCACTACAGCGACCTGTCCGACGCTGGCTCGCTGGTAGCCCTGCTACGAGACATCCGACCTGACGAAATCTACAACCTGGGCGCGCAGAGCCACGTGCGGGTCTCTTTCGACATCCCGAGTTACACGGCCGACGTCACCGGGATGGGCGCCCTCCGGCTGCTCGAGGCCGCCCGGCTCGCGGGGGTGAGCAGCCGCTTCTATCAGGCGTCCTCCTCGGAGATGTTCGGTTCAACCCCGCCGCCGCAGCGCGAGGAGACCCCGTTTCACCCCCGCAGCCCGTACGCGTGCGCGAAGGTCTTCGCCTACTGGGCTGCGGTGAACTACCGGGAGTCGTACGGGATGTACTGCGCCAACGGCATCCTGTTCAACCACGAGAGCCCTCGGCGGGGCGAGAACTTCGTGACCCGGAAGATCAGCCGGGCGGTCGCCCGGATCGAGGCCGGCATCCAGGACAAGCTCTACCTGGGCAACCTCGACGCGGTCCGCGACTGGGGATACGCACCGGAATACATGGAGGCAGTCTGGCTCACCCTTCAGCAGGACCAGCCGAACGACTTTGTGGTCGCGACCGGCGAGGGACACACCGTCCGCGAGTTCGTCGAGGCGGCGTTCGCCCACGTCGGCCTGGACTGGCGGACGTACGTTGACACAGACCCGGCCTACTTCCGCCCGGCCGAGGTGGACGCGCTGATCGGCGACTACGGCAAGGCCCGCCGCCTGCTGGGGTGGGCACCCAAGACCCACTTCACCGATCTGGTGCGGGTGATGGTGGACGCCGACCGCCAGTTGCTCGAGGACGAGCGGGCGGGCCGGCTCGTGCGAGTCGACCGGTGAGGATCGGTATCGACGCCACCGCCGTCCGGCCGGGACATTCGGCGGGAATCGAGGCGTTCACCTACGGGCTGCTGAATGGCATGGCCGAGGGGCCGCACGAGCTGACCGTCCACGTGCTCACCGGCACCGGCGACGAGTGGCGCCGGCAGGTCCCGTCGGAACACATCGGGTGGTCCGAGATCCGTACGCCCCTGCGGACGGACAACCGGCTCGGCCGGTTGCTGCGCCGGCACACCCCCCGCAGCGCGGCAACGTCGGTGGCCCTACGCCGTACTGTCAACCTCGTTCGGCAGTGGAACCGTGCCCCCGGGGCGGGCGTCGACGTCACGATCTACCCGTTCGCGGGCGTGCCGGTGCACGCGAACCCGTCCGTCATCGTGATGCACGACCTGCGTCAGCTCCACCCGGGCCTCGGCGCTCCGGGCTTCGCGGAGGTCATCCGGCGGAACGTGGCCCGGGCTGCCGCCGTGGTGGTGTCCTGGCCACACCCCTACGAGCAAGCGGTGCGGGCGTTTCCCGAGGCGCGTGACAAGATCGCGATGATTCCGCTGCCCGCCTTTCACGCCGCGCGCCCGCAGCCGTCGGCCGAGCCCGAAGCGGGTCTGCTGGTGTATCCGTCGTCGACCGCGCCGCTGAAGAACCACGCCACACTGCTGGAGGCGATGACGCTGCTCCCTGAGTGCCGACTCGTGTGCCCAGGGCCCCTGGTGGAACCGGAGGCGAGCCGGCTGTGCGCCCGCGCCAACCGGCCCGACCTGCGGGGACGGGTCTCCTTCCCGGGATTTGTGAGCACCGACGAATTGGCGTCGCTGTACGCCCGCGCCGCGGCGGTGGTCGTGCCGTCGCTGTGGGAGGCGGCCAGCGGGGCCATGTTGGAGGCGTTTAGTTGGGGGCTACCCGTGGCCTGCGCCGACTCGGAGCCCCTGCTGGCCCAGCTCGACTTCACCCAGGCCGATGCGGCAGTGTTCCCGGCACACAATCCGGCCGCCCTCGCGGCGGCCGTCCGGCGCCTCCTGCAGGACCGGGAGCACTACGCACGCTCCTCACGGACGGCCGGGGCGCTGCTGGCGGAACGCACGTGGCGGGACACCGCCGCCGACTATGTCGCCGTGCTGGACTGGGTGCGGGCCGGCCAGCCAGGGCCGATGCCTCGGTCGTCGTTCGCCGAAACGTTGAGTTCCGGGGGAAGCCGTTGAACGCGCAGGATCACTACCCGGTCGCCCGCCCCTGCCTGTCGGATCTGGAGGAGCGTTACCTGCTTGACGCGTACCGGAGCGGCTGGATCTCCTCCCAGGGCCCGTACCTCCAGCGGTTCGAGGGGGAGTTCGCGGCCAGGTGCGGTGCGGCGACGGCCGTGGCAACCGGCAACGGCACCGTGGCGCTGCATCTCGTCCTCGCGGCGGCGGGAATCGGTCCCGGTGACGAGGTCATAGTCCCGGCCCTGACCTACGTCGCCACCGCGAACGCGGTGACCTACTGCGGCGCCCGGCCGGTCTTCGTCGACGTGTCACCGGAAACCTGGTGCATCGACGTGGAACAGGTCGCGGCCGCCGTCGGCCCCCGTACCCGTGCCGTCGTGGCCGTCGACCTGTACGGTCATCCGGCCGACTACCCTGCGCTCCGGGCACTGTGCGCGCGACAAGGACTGCTCCTGGTCGCCGATGCCGCCGAGTCGTTCGGCGCCCTTCTGAACGGCCGCCCGACGGGCGACCTTGCCGACGCCACCACGTTCTCATTCTTCGGCAATAAGGTGATCACGGCTGGTGAGGGCGGCTGCGTGACTACCTCTGACCCCGCTCTGGCCGAGCGAATGCGGCTACTGCGGAACCAGGGCATGGACCCACACCGACGCTACTTTTTCCCCGTCGTCGGCTACAACTACCGCCTGACCAACCTCGCGGCGGCTCTGCTCTGCGCCCAACTCGAACGCGCCGACGAAATCATCGGCCGACGTGATGCGGTCATCAGCACGTACGAACGTGAGCTGGCCAGCCCGCCACTGATCAACCGCCAGCCGATCCTCCCCGGGGTACGCCGAGCACCCTGGATGGGGTCGTTTCTCGTCGGCCCGCCGGGTACTGAAAACCTGCGCGACGAACTCGCCCGAACGCTGGAGATGCTCGGCGTCGAGACACGGCCGTTCTTCGTTCCCATCCCGCACCTGCCGCCGTACGCGGATGCCGACGGGGCCTATCCAGTCACTGTCGACCTGGCTCGGCGCGGCATCAACCTGCCCACATACGCCGAACTCTCGGACGTGGACCTGAAGGTCATCATCGATCGGGTACTCACCGCGCTTGCAAGGGTTATCGGCCACCGGTGACCCCGGGCGCGGGAGCGGGCAGCTCGAAGCCCGCCCCTCCTGCTCCGGAAGCAGCAGTCGGCCTCCCGCTGGATCGGCGCTCCACGGCAATCGCTCCGCCATCGCGACCTCGACCGGTCGTTTGCAGGTAGCTGGCCCACCAGGCTGCGGCACTGATCAGACCCATTACCGCCAAGGCGACCGCGGCACCAACCGCTCCCCACATCACGGCGCCGGCCACGACCACCGGAACCCTGAGCACACCGAGCACGCCCCCGAGTAGTAGCGCCCGTCGGGCGACGCCCTGAACCCGGTGCCCTGCGAAACCCACCATGGCGACCCCGCCGAGCAGCACTTCCAACGCGAGCAGCCACAACAGCGGCTCGGCGTGCCGCCAGTTGTCGCCGAGGACCGCCTCGCCCATACGGTCCGGCAGCAGCAGAACGAACAGGCAGGCCGGCGCGGTGGCGAGGAGCAGTGCGACGGTGATCCGCACGGCCGCACGCCGCCGGACGGGCCCCGTCGCCGCCCGGACGCGGGCGAGGTAGGGAATGACCAGCGAGGAGGCACTTCCCACCAGGAGTGTCGCCGGACCGAGCACGGTGCGTCCGGCGCTCAATGCGCCCACGACGGCCATGCCGACGGTCACGCTCAACGCCGTCAGGGCGAGTTGGGCCGATCCGGCGGTGAGCAGAAACTGGAGGCCGTAGCTGGCGGCCGTGCGGCTGCCGGTACGGTCCAGGCGCCAGCCGGGCCGGACCTGATGACGGTGCAGTAGAGCCGTGGCGTACCCGAGCAGGGCGCCGGCGCCGGCCCACAAGCCGAAGACGACTGACGGACCCACCACCCCGGTCAGGCCCAGCAGAGCGGCGAGCGCGGTCAGTGCGCTCCAGACCAACTCTCGCACGCACGCGGGGCGGGGCCGTCCTACCCCGACGCCGACGTTTCTCGCGTAGTCGTGCAGCAACAGACCGGGCAGGGCGATTCCAGCGAGAATCAGGTAGCTGGATCGATCGGCGATCCCGCCAGCGAGGAGCAAACCAGCGCCCCCAATGCCGACGGCGACCACCCTGCGGCTACCCGCCGCGATCGCTGGACGATTGGCCCGCTCGACCACCGCCTCGGCCAGGACCGCCTCGGTCACCACCGTCCGAGAGAGGCCGGTCGCCAGCACGTACAGGGAGAAGGCCAGAGCGAACCGGCCGAGGTCGTCGATCGGCGCCAGCCGCGCGACGGTCAGTGAGAGCAGGAGGTTTCCCAGGCTCGACAGTGCCGTCGTCAGGACCGCCCACGGGGCACGACCACCGATGAAGCCCCGGACGTAGATACGGGCGCGGTTCGGCCGCCTACGGAGACGGTGCACACCCGAGCCGATTGGGCGGGTCATCCCTCGATCAGGCCCACCGCGTCGCCCCCAGGCCCGCAGCCGGCGACAGCCGGACCGGCTTCCGGTCCACAGCGTGTCGGCCCCGCGCCCGTCCTTTCAGCAGAAACAGCACCGCGAAGACGGGCAGCGCGGCGACCATGTGCTGGAGGAAAGCGATCATGGCGTCGGGGTAGCCGCTGGACCAGAGCAGAGGGCCCGCCAGCACGAAACAGAAAAGGCTGAGTCGAATCGGGCCCGGTGCGCCACGTGCCCGGAGTAGAAGGACGGCCAGCGCCGCCCAGGCGGCGTAGTAGAGCGGCACACCCAGCCAACCAACGAGAAAGTACACGTTGCCGAGCGCGAGGAAGCTGTACGACGAGGTCGCCGAGCCGCCGAGGTACTGGTTGATCAGGGCTCCGGTCGAGATGGCCGGCCGGTCGGAGTCGAGAATCCGCGGCACCAGGCCGTACCGGGCAAACTCGATAGGGCCGGGCTGCCCGACGTCCACCGGGGCGTCGTACTCGGCGGCGTGGGCGAGCTGTAGGTCGAGCCGGAGCCGGTCGCCAGCGGTGACGTCGTAGGCGACACTCACCCCGCCGTCGGTGCGGATGTCGTTACGCAGTGCGAACAGGGTCGGCCACGCCATCAGGAGCACGGCGCCGAGGAGCAGCACCGCGCGCGCACGAAAGAGGCCGCAGATGGCACCCGCGCCGGCGACGAACGACAGGTAACCGAACACCGGCGACGTGATGCCGGTGAGCGTCACCGTCGCGACCTGCCCGGCCACCAGGAAGCCGACCCAGCAGAGAATGCGGGTACGGCTGGCGTGGCCGCCGAGGTAGCTGGCGAGCAGCAGCGCGAAGGCCAGGTAGGACCAGCCGGCGGAGAGCGCGGCCACCCGGGCCACCGGGGAGGCGGCGACCTCGTCACCCAGTTGGGTGAAGATGGTGCCCTGACCCGCTCTTGCTGCGGCGATCGATGCGGCGACGCTGACCGCGGCGACGAAACGCGCCACGAGATACAGGTGCCGGTAGGAGGCATTGACCGCGGCGACGCCGGGCCGCCAGCGGCGCTGAGGACGAGCCGCAAGGGCAGCCGTCTCGACGAGCAGCGTACCGGCGAGCGCCGCACCCAGCAGCCTGAGGATGAACACGGTCTCGGGATTGGCGTACAGGACGGCCATCGGTACAAAGAGCAACGCGTACGGCGCCAGCACCAGGATGGTGATCGGGTAGCGCCGCAGGATCCAGATCACCCGCTCCCCGGGGGCGAGCGTGGGTCGCCGGGGGTGTGGCACCCGATACGGTGCGCCTCCGACCGGGGAAGAGAAGGCAGCCTGAGGTGTCGGCACCACTGTCAAACGACCCTCACCTCGAAGGGAAACGCGTGCTCCTCCGACGATGACTCTGGTCTCACGGAACGAAGAGGGCGTGCTTGCCGGCCCGGGTCCGGGCGGGATCGGAGATCTGGGCGAAGCTGATCGAGTCCGCAACGAGCTCCGGATGGTCCTTTCGCAATTCGCGTACGAAGAACGCGCTCACGTCCGCCAGGTCGAGTCGCCGGTTCGCCTCGACGTGGATCTGTAAAACGTCCGGACGCACCTGCCGGAACTGCACCCCGACGATGCCTGGGTACGACTTGAGGATGTGTACCGGAAGGATCGCGGACAGGTCGAGCACACCCCGCGCCGACCCGACGCTGACGACGTCCTGCTGCCGGCCGAGGATCGCACGGAACGCCAGGGCGTTGCCGTCCACCACGTCGCTGGGCTCGACCCGGTCGCCGATGGCGTAGTGCATCAGCGGGAAGAGACGGTCGGTCAGAGTGGTGACGCTGAGTTCTCCGTCGGCATCGGTGAGACAGATGAAGCTGTCCCAGATAAGCCTGATGTCTCGCGTGCTTTCTCGCGACATGGCGAGCACACCGGTCTCAGCCGAGCCGTACTCGATCACTGCCGGGACCTTGAACACCCGCTCCACCAGGGCGATGTCTGCGTCACTGGCTGTCTCGGCGCACAGGATGACCGCCCGCAGCCGACGAGGCTCACCCAGGTCAAGCTGGTTCCGTTCGATGTACCGGGCCAGCTTGAACACCGCCGAGGTATAACCCGTGAGCGCGACCGGGTCACGACGACGCACCGCCAGGTAGTGCGCGTGCAGCGACGGTTCGCTGAGGTCGTAGGCGTTCAGCCGAGTGACGTTCACGACCAGGTCGGTGAGCTTTCGCTGCGCCTGGGCCAGCCGGCCGCGCAGGCCGGCGCCGAAGAGGTGGGAGTGTCCCCACAGCAGCACCCCAGGATCCGTCGGGCGGACCCCCGCCCAGTGCCGGCCGAGGTACGCGTCGATCCATCGCCTGTCGACCTCACCTGCGCCGCGTGGATAACGCGTCGGTTGCCCGGTGCTGCCGCCGGTGGTGTAGGCGTCGCGAATCCGGCCGTTCTGAAAGATCTCGTCATGCCGGGCGATAAGGATCTCCTTGGTCAACGACGGGAAGCCTCGCAGCTCCGCGAGCCGGTCGATCCGCTCCGGAAGACGGTGTTCCCGGCCCCACGACCGGTAGAACGGCACCTCTGCGAGGCAGTACTCCCACACCTCGTTGAACCGTCGCACCTGGTGCCGTTCAATCCACGTCCGGTCCGGGTCCTCGTCGTACAGGGCGATCTTCCGCGCCAGCCCCTGGTGACGACCACGCAGGACGGCGCGACCAAGTCGGGAACGGTCCATCAGACGTGCACCTTTCGGTCGATGCCAGGGTTCGCAGCAGACCGCGTGACCCAGTCGTCAGCGGTCCAGGGGCCAGCGTCCGGACAGGTAGATGTCCGAGCAGAGAGTGCGTCGGCTGGGCAGCACCCGTACCACCACCGGGGTCAACGTTCGGACGAGCGGATGGGCGTGGCCCCGTCCCAGCCAGTTGCGATTGGGGGTCCGCACACCCATCAGCTCATGTCGCGGCGATGTACCGCAGGTCGAGCAGCTCACCGATCCGGGACTCGTTGGCCGCGTCGGCGAACTCGTCGATCAAAGTGACGGACATGCCGACGCTGGCGCATCCGACCGAGAAGAGTCCCGGCCCGCCTCCCACATCGGCGACGGTCCCAACGGCTGCGAGCTCAAACACCAGTCCGACGCGGAACGTCTGCCGTTCCACGTCATACGCGAGCCGTGCCCGCCACTCGGCCGCGTACCGCATGGACAGCCTCCGCAGTTCGTCCCTGGCCAAGGCTGCCTGCATGCTGTTCCACCCTTGCCGACGTGCCCTTCCTGCCGGTCAGGTGAAGCAGCAGGAACACCGGCACCGCCGAGACGACGTGTTGAATGAAGGCGAGCATGGAGTCGGGGTAAGTGCTCGACCAGAGCAACGGGCCCGCGAGTGTGAAGCAGAGCACGGCGAGCCGCATCGGGCCGGGGGCTCGGCCCGCACGGAGCAACAGCACCACCAAGGCCGACCACAGCCCGTAGAAGATGACGACGGCCCACGGACCATCAAGGAAGTACACGTTGCCCAGAGCCAGAAAGCTGTAAGCCGAGGTCGCTCCGCCACCCAGGTACTGGTTGATCTCGACCCCGGTCGAGATCGTGGGACGGTCGGAGTCCAGTACCCGGGGGACGAACCCGTACCGGAGGTAGTCCACCGGTCCAGGCTGTGGCAGGTCAACCGGAACCCGATGGTGGGCGGCCGCCGACATCTGAAGGTCGAGCCTGAGCCGGTCCCCAGCTGTGACCAGCTCGGACACACTGACCCCGCCGCTCTGCCGGATGTCGTTGCGCAACTCGAAGATGGCAGGCCAGGCGAGCGCGAGCACCACAGCGGCCACCGCGAGGTAGCGGGCCCGGATGACTCCCGAGATGGCACCCGCCGCCGCCAGGAACGAGATGAACCCGAGCAACGGCGCGGAACGGGCCGTCATGACAACAAGAAGCGCCTGCGTCAGAGCCAGCGCAAGCAGCCAGCCACCGACTCTCCGCGTGCTGGCACGGCCGCCCAGAGAGGAGGCGATCAGCAGGGCGACGGCGAGCGCCGACCAGCCGGACACCAGCGCGGAGAGGCTGGCGAGCGGCGAGTCAGGTAGACCCCCGGACACTTGCGTGAAGACGGTTCCACGCCCGACCACGGCACCGGTGAGGTCCGCGACGATGCTGACCACGCTGACACCGCGGGCGATGGCATAGATGCGCGGATGGTCGTTGGCCGCCCGTATGCCCCGGTCCCAGCCGAGCGCTGACCTACGGAGCGGCAACGCGGCTGTCTCCATCAGCACACTGCCCGCCAGCGCCAGGCCGACCAGACGCACCAGGAACCCTAGGTCGGGATTCTGGTTGACCGCTGCGACCGGGAGGATGAACAGCACGTATGGCGCGAGCACCACCAGGCTGACCGGATAGCAGCGGAGAAGCCGGGTGACCCACCGGCCGGCGACGACGGAGCCGGTGCCCTGGTCGCCGTGCTGCCGAGCCGGTCGGGACACCGTGGCCGCGGGCGGGCCGAGCACTCCGCCACTCCTCACCGCGCCTGTGGGGCGCAACCCAATCTGACGTTCATCTACTGGGGAGCGAAGATTTCGGGCGAAAGACACGTCCAGCACCATACTTGACTAAATGACGCAAAAATGGTTAAACAACCGAGTTGTTCACGCAACCATCACGACGCTCGATGGACGATGGACGCCGTCGAGACCACCGTCGCCATGGTCGATCCGCCCTTTCCGGCGACGGGGTCGTTCGAATCATCAGGTCCTCCCGCGCGGGAGCGGGGGCGTCAGGTGGGTCGACAGGCCTACCGCCGCACCTACCAGTACCGCTGCCCGAGGAAGCGGGGATGTGGTGAGCTGTAGACATGAACCGCACCCTGCTCGGGCTGGTGCTGCACCCGACGCGGGACGTCACCGAGATCGTCGGGATCATCGCCGACTGGGCCGCCCGGCACCGCAAGGGCCTCGCCGTGCGCTCGGCGGACCGGCACCGGGTGCCGGCGAGTGTCGAGGCGCTACCCGAGGACGAGTTGCCTCGCCGGGTCAGCGCGCTGATCAGCATCGGCGGGGACGGCACCATGCTCGGCGCGCTCCGGCTGGTGGTCCGTGACCCCAAGCCGGTGCTCGGCGTACACCTGGGTCGGCTCGGCTTCCTGGTCGAGGTGGAGCCGCCGGAGCTGCCGGCGGCGCTGGACCGGCTGAGCAGCCACGACTTCACCGTGGAGGCGCACAGCTGCCTGGTCTGCGACGTCTGCGGCGACGACATCGTGGCCTTCAACGACGTCGCGCTGGTCCGCCATCCCGGTGCCGGCTTCGTCAACGCCACCCTGGCGGTGAACGGGCAACGCTACGGCTACTACCGCTGCGACGCGCTGGTGATCAGCACCCCGACCGGCTCGACCGCGTACAGCTATGCCGCCGGCGGCCCGTTGGTCTCGCCGGCGGCGCAGGCGGTGGTGGTCACCCCGTCCGCGCCGATGGCGGGCATCTCCCGCTCGGTGGTGCTCTCCCCCGACGAGAAGATCCGCCTGGAGCTGGAGCCGGACTCCGCGCCGGTCGCCGTGGAGATGGACGGCCTGGTGATCCGGGAGGCGGCGACCGAGGGGACCCTGGATGTCAGCTTCCGCCGCGAGGCCGGGCTGGTGGTCCGTCTCGACCCGCGCCGCTACCAGGAGCGCAACCAGCTCAAGCTCAGCCTGCTGGATCTGCCGCTGCTCCCGGAGCAGCTGCGCGAACTGCTGCCCGAGGGGCTGCGCGAGCAGCTCAACCGCCGCGAACTGCCGCCACCGCGCTGATCCGGGCCCGGACCCCGCTGGGCCGGCGCGAACCGCGGCGAGATGGCACGGCCGCCAGCACGACAGCGACGCGGCAGGGCGGTCGCCGCCGGCGCGGAGGCCGGCGGCGCCCCTCGCTCAGGCCTGCTTGAGCACCTCGGCGACGAGGTCCTTCGCCTCCTGCTGGATCTGGGTCAGGTGCTCCGGCCCCTGGAACGACTCGGCGTAGATCTTGTAGACGTCCTCGGTGCCGGACGGGCGCGCCGCGAACCAGCCGGACTCGGTGGTCACCTTGAGCCCGCCGATCGGCGCGCCGTTGCCGGGAGCGGTGGTGAGGGTGGCGGTGATCCGCTCGCCCGCCAGCTCGGTGGCGGTCACCTGCTCCGGGGAGAGCTTGCCGAGCACCGCCTTCTCCTCCCGGGTCGCCGGGGCGTCGATCCGGGCGTAGGCCGGGGCGCCGAAGCGCTCGGCCAGCTCGGTCCAGTGCTCGCTGGGCGTCCTGCCGGTGGTCGCGATGATCTCCGAGGCGAGCAGGCAGAGCAGGATGCCGTCCTTGTCGGTGGTCCAGGTGCCCCCGTCGCGGCGCAGGAACGAGGCGCCGGCGCTCTCCTCGCCACCGAAGCCGACCGCGCCGTCGAGCAGCCCGGGCACGAACCACTTGAAGCCGACCGGCACCTCCAGCAGCGGGCGGCCCAGGTCGGCGGCGACCCGGTCGATCATCGACGAGGAGACCAGGGTCTTGCCGACCGCCGCCGCCGGACCCCACTGCGACCTGGTCCGGAACAGGTGCCCGATCGCCACCGTCAGGTAGTGGTTCGGGTTCATCAGCCCGCCGTCGGGGGTGACGATGCCGTGCCGGTCGGCGTCCGCGTCGTTGCCGGTGGAGACCTGGTAGTCGGCGCGGGCGGCGATCAGCGAGGCCATCGCGTTCGGCGACGAGCAGTCCATCCTGATCTTGCCGTCGCCGTCGAGGGTCATGAACCGCCAGGTCGGGTCGACGGTCGGGTTGATCACGGTGAGGTCGAGGCGGTGCCGCTCGGCGATCTCGCCCCAGTAGGCCACGCTCGCTCCGCCGAGCGGGTCGGCGCCGATCCGGACCCCGGCGGCCCGCACCGCGTCGAGGTCGAGCACCGCCGGCAGGTCGTCGACGTAGCTGGCGAGGAAGTCGTACGTGCCGGTGGTCTCGGCGGCGCGGGCCCGGGCGTACGGGACGCGCCGGACCTCGGCGAGCCCGCCGACGAGGATGGCGTTGGCCCGGTCCTGGATCCACTTCGTCGCGTCGGTGTCGGCCGGCCCGCCATGGGTGGGGTTGTACTTGAACCCGCCGTCGTCCGGCGGGTTGTGCGACGGGGTGATCACGATGCCGTCGGCGAGCCCCCTGGTCCGACCGCGGTTGTGGGTGAGGATGGCGTGCGACAACGCCGGGGTGGGGGTGTAGCCGTCCCGGCTGTCCACCAGCACGGTCACCTCGTTGGCGGCGAGCACCTCCAGCGCGTCGACCGTGGCCGGCGTGGAGAGCGCGTGGGTGTCCCGGCCCAGGAAGAGCGGGCCGTCGACGCGGTGCTCCCGCCGGTAGTCGCAGAGCGCCTGGGTGACCGCGACGATGTGGTCGGAGTTGAACGCTCCGCGCAGGCTCGACCCCCGGTGGCCGGAGGTGCCGAAGGAGACCTGCTGCGCCGGGTCCTGCGGATCGGGGTGCTCGGCGTAGTAGGCGGTCACCAGCCGGGGCACGTCGACCAGGTCGGCGGGCTCGGCCGGCTGGCCGGCACGGGCGTGCGTCACTGCGGGGTCCTCCTCGGGAATTGCGAGACGGTCAGGGCTCGACGCGCTGACCCTTGCCGATCACCACGATGCCGTTGTCGGAGACGGTGTAGCGCTGCCGGTCCTTCTCCAGGTCGACGCCGATCTCGGCGCCCTCCGGGACGAAGACGTTCTTGTCCAGGATGGCCCGGCGGACCACCGCGTGCCGGCCGATCTCGACGCCCTCCATGAGCACCGCGCCGTCGACGTGCGACCAGGAGTGCACCTTGACCTTGGGCGAGACGACGGAGTTCTCCACCAGCGAGCCGGAGATCACCGCGCCGGGCGAGACCATCGAGCCGACCGCCCGGCCGACCCGCTCCCCCCACTGGTGCACGAACTTCGCCGGCGGCCAGGGCGGCTGCTCGGTGTAGATCGGCCAGTCGAAGTTGTAGAGGTTGAAGACCGGGTGCACGTTTATCAGATCCATGTGCGCGTCGTAGAACGAGTCGAGCGTCCCGACGTCGCGCCAGTAGCCGCGGTCGCGGTCGGTGCTGCCCGGCACCTCGTTGTCGCGGAAGTCGTAGACGTTCGCCTCGCCCCGCCCGACGAGCATCGGGATGATGCTGCCGCCCATGTCGTGCTTGCTGGTCTTGTCGGCCGCGTCGCGCTCCACCGCCTCGCAGAGCGCCTTGGTGGTGAAGACGTAGTTGCCCATCGAGGCGTAGATCTCGTCCGGCGCGTCGGGCAGGCCGACCGCGTCGGTGGGCTTCTCGCGGAACGCCCGGATCCGCCGGCCGTCCTCGCCCACCTCGATGACGCCGAACTGGTCGGCCGTCGACAGCGGCTGCCGGATGCCGGCGACCGTCACCGCCGCGCCGGAGGCGATGTGGTCCTCCACCATCTGCCGGGGGTCCATCCGGTAGATGTGGTCGGCGCCGAAGACGATCACGTAGTCGGGCTGCTCGTCGTTGATCAGGTTGAAGCTCTGGTAGATGGCGTCGGCCGAGCCGGCGAACCACCACGGCCCGCGGCGCTGCTGCGCCGGCACCGGGGTGACGTAGTTGCCCAGCAGGGTCGACATCCGCCACGTCTTGGTGATGTGCCGGTCCAGCGAATGCGACTTGTACTGGGTCAGCACGACGATCTTGAGGTAGCCGGCGTTGGCCAGGTTGGAGAGGACGAAATCGACCATGCGGTACATCCCGCCGAACGGGACGGCCGGCTTGGCCCGGTCCGTGGTCAGCGGCATCAGGCGCTTGCCCTCTCCGCCGGCCAGGACGATCGCGAGCACCTTGGCAGCCATGCTCAGACGCTATCCATAGCCGTCCGACTTCACCACTCGTACGGGCACACTTCTGCACTAGGGTGCGGGCATGACCGACTCCTCCCCGGCCACCGGACAGCTCCGCGTCGATCTGCTCACCCGTGAGTACCCGCCGGAGGTCTACGGCGGAGCTGGGGTGCACGTGGAGTACCTGGCCCGGGAGCTGCGTCGGCTCACCGACGTCCGGGTGCACTGCTTCGGCGCGCCCCGCACCGAGCCGGGGGTCACCGCGTACGCCGAACCGCCGGGGTTGAACGGCGCGAACGCCGCGCTGCGCACGATGGGTGTGGACCTGGAGATGGCGGCCGGCTGCGCCGGCACCGACGTGGTGCACAGCCACACCTGGTACGCCAACCTGGCCGGGCACACCGCGAAGCTGCTCTACGGGGTGCCGCACGTGGTCACCGCGCACAGCCTGGAGCCGCTGCGGCCGTGGAAGGCCGAGCAGCTCGGCGGTGGCTACGAGCTCTCCTCGTGGTGCGAGCGGACGGCGGTGGAGTCCGCCGACGCGGTCATCGCGGTCAGTGAGGGGATGCGGCGTGACGTGCTGACCGCGTACCCGGCGGTGAACCCGAACCGGGTCCGGGTGGTCTACAACGGCATCGACACCCGGCAGTACGCGCCGGATCCGGGCACCGACGTGCTGGACCGGCTGGGCATCGACCCGGCGCTGCCCAGCGTGGTCTACGTGGGCCGGATCACCCGGCAGAAGGGGCTGCCCTACCTGCTGCGCGCCGCGCGCGAGCTGCCGACGGACACCCAGCTGGTGCTGCTCGCCGGCGCGCCGGACACCGCGGAGATCGCCGCGGAGGTGGAGGGTCTGGTCGCCGAGCTGCGGGCGAACCGCTCCGGGGTCGTCTGGGTGGCCGAGATGCTGCCCAAGCACGAGGTGATCCAGGTGCTCACGCACGCCACGCTCTTCGCCTGCCCCTCGGTCTACGAGCCGATGGGCATCGTCAACCTGGAGGCGATGGCCTGCGAGACGGCGGTGGTGGCCACCGCCACCGGCGGCATCCCGGAGGTGGTCGCCGACGGCGAGACCGGTCTGCTGGTTCCGATCGAGCAGGCCGGCGACGGGTCCGGCCGGCCGCTGGACCCGCAGCGTTTCGTCGCCGACCTGGCCGCGCGGATGAACGAGCTGCTGGCCGACCCGAAACGGATCACCGAGTTCGGTCTGGCCGGCCGGCGCCGGGCGGTCGAGCACTTCTCCTGGGACGCGATCGCGGCGCGGACCCTGGAGGTCTACCGGTCGGTGGGAGCGGCCGGCTGAGCCGCGCGGAAGCGGATCACACGCAGTAGGTTGGCGGGGTGACTGGACGGTTCCCGATCGAAGACGTCTCCCCCGTCGTCTCGTGCGGCCGCTACCCCGCCAAGGCGGTGGTCGGTGAGTGGGTGCCGGTCGCGGCCCGGGCCTATCGCGAGGGCCACGACGCGCTGGGCTGCAACGTGGTCTGGCACGGCCCGGACGGCGCCGCCCGCCCCTTCACCCGGATGCGCCCCGGCGAGCCCGGGCAGGACCGCTGGCACGCCGGCATCCGGCCGGACGCGGTGGGCGCCTGGACGTTCCACGTCGAGGCGTTCGCCGACCCGTACCTCACCTGGCAGAACGCGGTGACCAAGAAGGTCGCGGCCGGTCAGGGCCCGGCGGAGCTGGCCAACGACCTGGCCGAGGGCGCCCGGGTGCTCGACGTCGCCGCCGCGCTGGTGCCGCCCGCCGAACGGGATCGGGTGGCCGCGGCCGCCGCCGCGCTGCGCGACACCGCCCGCCCGCTGCCACGTCGGGTCACGCCGGCGTTGGAGCTGGCCGAGCTGCTCTGGGCGTACCCGGTGCGGGAGCTGGTCACCACCGGCGACGAGCACCGGCTCTGGGTGGACCGGGAGCGGGCCCTCTTCTCCGCCTGGTACGAGTTCTTCCCCCGCTCCGAGGGCGCCGTGCCGGCCACGGTCGACGCGCCGGCGCGCTCCGGCACCTTCGCCACCGCCACGGACCGGCTCCCGGGTGTCGCCGCGATGGGCTTCGACGTGCTCTACCTGCCGCCGATCCACCCGATCGGCCGGGCCAACCGCAAGGGCCGCAACAACTCGCTCACCGCCGGGCCGGACGACGTCGGCTCGCCGTGGGCGATCGGCGCCGCCGAGGGCGGGCACGACGCCATCCACCCCGACCTGGGTACGGCGCGGGACTTCCGCAACTTCATCGCCGCCGCCGCCGAGCAGGGCCTGGAGGTGGCGATGGACCTGGCGTTGCAGTGCGCGCCCGACCACCCCTGGGTGAGCGAGCATCCCCAGTGGTTCACCACCCGGGCCGACGGCACCATCGCGTACGCGGAGAACCCGCCGAAGAAGTACCAGGACATCTACCCGCTGAACTTCGACAACGACCCGGAGGGCATCCGGGCCGAGATCCTCCGGGTCGTGCTGCACTGGGTCGGCGAGGGCATCCGCATCTTCCGGGTGGACAACCCGCACACCAAGCCGTTCGACTTCTGGCACTGGCTGATCGGGGAGGTCAAGCAGGTCGACCCGGACGTGCTCTTCCTGGCCGAGGCGTTCACCCGGCCGGCCATCATGCACGGCCTCGGCAAGATCGGCTTCAGTCAGTCGTACACCTACTTCACCTGGCGTACGTCGGCCGCCGAGATGCGCGAGTACTGCGAGGAACTGGTCGCGGCGGCCGACTACATGCGACCCAACTTCTGGCCGAACACCCCGGACATCCTGCACGAGTCGTTGCAGCACGGCGGCCCGCCGATGTTCAAGATCCGGGCGGTGCTGGCCGCGCTGCTCTCCCCCTCCTGGGGCATGTACGCCGGCTACGAACTCTTCGAGCACGTGGCCCGCCCCGGCGCCGAGGAGTACCTGGACAACGAGAAGTTCGAGCTGCGTCCCCGGGACTGGGCCGACGCCGAGGCGCGGGGGCGCTCGCTGGCCCCGTTCATCGCCGACCTCAACCGGGTCCGGCGGGAGAACCCGGCCCTGCACCGGTTGCGCAACCTGCGCTTCCACGACATCGACAACCCGGCGCTGCTCTGCTGGTCCAAACGCGACCCGGAGACCGGCAACACGGTCATCGTGGTCTGCTCGTTCGACTCGCGGACCGTGCAGTGGGGCAACACGACGCTGGACATGCCGGCGCTCGGCTTCGACTGGCACGAGCGGTTCACCGTGCACGACGAGCTGACCGGGACCAGCTACGACTGGGGGCAGCGCAACGCGGTGCGGCTCGACCCGTACCTGCAGCCCGCGCACGTGCTCACCGTGCGCCGCCCGGTCCCGCCCGAGGTGCCGGCGCCCGCCCCGACCGGCCCGGCGGAGCTCACCGTCGAAGCCGTCCCCGATGACCTCTCCGGCGGCACCGCCCCGACCGTTCCCGCCCAGAAGGACGACGCCCGATGGACCAGCTGATCGCCGGTGAGATCCACGACCCGCACGCGGTGCTCGGCGCGCACCCCGCCGACGGCCGGACCACCATCCGCACCCTGCGCCGGGGCGCCGGCGACGTCGCCGCACTGGTCGACGGGGAGCGCCACCCGATGAAGCGGGTGCACGACGTCGGGATCTTCGAGACCGTCGTGCCGGGCACCGCGCTCGACTACCGGGTCGAGGCGGACGGTGTCGTGCACGACGACCCGTACCGCTACCCGCCCACCCTCGGCGAGCTGGACCTGCACCTGATCGGGGAGGGCCGGCACGAGCGGCTCTGGGAGGCGCTCGGCGCCCGGGTCTTCGACGAGGGGGTGGCGTTCGCCGTCTGGGCGCCGAACGCGCGCGGTGTGCGGGTGGTCGGCGACTTCACCGGCTGGGCGCCGGACGACGGCTGGCCGATGCGCTCGCTCGGCTCCACCGGGGTGTGGGAGATCTTCGTACCGAACGCCCGGGTCGGCGCCCGGTACAAGTACCGGGTGCTCGGCGCGGACGGCCGCTGGCGGGACAAGGCCGACCCGCTTGCCGCGTACGCCGAGGTGCCGCCGGCCACCGCCTCGGTGGTGCACCACTCCCGCTACGAGTGGTCCGACGCGGACTGGCTGGAGCGGCGGGCCCGGCGCCAGCCGCACCAGGAGCCGATGAGCGTCTACGAGGTGCACCTCGGCTCGTGGCGGCCCGGGCTCGGCTACCGGGAGCTGGCCGAGCAGCTCACCGAGTACGTGACCGAGCTGGGCTTCACCCACGTGGAGTTCCTGCCGGTGATGGAGCACCCCTTCGGCGGGTCCTGGGGCTACCAGGTCACCGGCTACTTCGCCCCTACCTCCCGCTTCGGCGACCCGGACGACTTCCGTCACCTCGTCGACCGGCTGCACGGCGCCGGCATCGGGGTGATCCTGGACTGGGTGCCGGCGCATTTCCCGAAGGACGAGTGGGCGCTGGCCCGCTTCGACGGCACCCCGCTCTACGAGCATCCCGACCCGCGCCGCGGCGAACACCCCGACTGGGGTACGTACGTCTTCGACTTCGGCCGCCTCGAGGTGCGCAACTTCCTGGTGGCGAACGCGCTCTACTGGTGCGAGCAGTTCCACGTCGACGGGCTGCGGGTGGACGCGGTCGCCTCGATGCTCTACCTGGACTACTCGCGGCAGGACGGCCAGTGGGCCCCCAACCGGTACGGCGGTCGGGAGAACCTGGAGGCGATCGCCTTCATGCAGGAGGCGAACGCGACCGTCTACAAGCACCACCCCGGGGTGGTGATGGTGGCCGAGGAGTCCACCGCCTGGCCGGGGGTCACCCGCCCCACCTCCGCCGGCGGGCTGGGTTTCGGCTTCAAGTGGAACATGGGCTGGATGCACGACACCCTGCTCTACACCTCGAAGGACCCGGTCTACCGCCAGCACCACCACCACCAGCTCACCTTCTCCCTGGCGTACGCGTGGAGCGAGAACTACGTGCTGCCGATCAGCCATGACGAGGTGGTGCACGGCAAGGGCTCGCTGGCCGCGAAGATGCCCGGCGACACCTGGCAGCGGCTGGCGAACGTGCGGGCGCTGCTGGCGTACATGTGGGCGCACCCGGGCAAGCAGCTGCTGTTCATGGGCTGCGAGCTGGCCGACGACCGGGAGTGGAGCGAGGAGCGCGGGCTCGACTGGTACCTGCTGCACGACCCGGCGCGGGCCGGCGTGCAGCGCCTCGTCGCCGACCTGAACCGGACCTACCGGGCCACCCCGGCGCTCTGGGCGCAGGACACCGAGCCGGCCGGGTTCCGCTGGATCGCCGGCGACGACGTCGCCAACAACACGGTGTCGTTCGTCCGGATCGCCCCGGACGGCTCGACGCTGGTCTGCGTGGCGAACTTCTCCGCCCTGCCGCTGCACGACTACCGGATCGGCCTGCCCGCCGGTGGCGCCTGGCAGGAGGTGCTCAACACCGACGCGCACCACTACGGCGGGTCGGGGGTGGGCAACCTGGGTGAGGTGCACGCCGAGGACGTGCCGTGGCACGGCATGGTGGCCTCAGCCGCGCTGCAGGTGCCGCCGCTCGGCGTCGTCTGGCTCCGTCAGGGCTGACCCGCGCAGGCGGCGTGGCCCGAGCCGCCGCCCGCGTGCCCTCGGCGTGGGTCAGACCAGGCCGGCGTCGCGGAGCAGCTGCCACAGGCCCGCCCCGTCCGGCGCGGAGAGCCACTTCTGCCCCACCGCCGACGGCAGGTCGTGCGGGCCGGGCAGGCTACCGGCCAGCACCGACTGGGTCGGCGAGAGGCGGCGGATCGCCACCCCGGCGACGTTGTCCGGGTTCGCGGCGGCGAACTCGCGGTAGATCTCCTGGTCGTGCTGGCCGTCGTCGCCGACCAGCAGCCAGCGCACGTCGGGGAACTCCCGGGCCAGCCGGGCCAGCGTGGCCCGCTTGTGTTCCCGGCCGCTGCGGAACCACCGGTCGGCGGTCGGGCCCCAGTCGGTCAACAGCAGCGGCCCGGCCGGGTAGAGGTGCCGGGACAGGAACCGGGTCAGCGTCGGCGCCACGTTCCAGGCGCCGGTGGAGAGGTAGAAGACCGGGGCGCCCGGGTGGGCGGTGACCAGCCGCTCGTAGAGCACCGCCATGCCGGGCACCGCCGCGCGGGCGTGCTCGTCGAGGACGAAGGTGTTCCACGCGGCGAGCAGCGGCCGGGGCAGCGCCGTCACCATCACCGTGTCGTCGATGTCGGAGAGGATGCCGAAGCGGACGTCCGGGTCGAGGATGCGCACCGGCGCGTCGACCGGTTCGGCGTCCGACACGGTCAGCCGGACGGTGCCCCAGCCGGGCGGCAGGTCGGCCTTGACCATGATGTCGACGAAGCCGCTGCGGTCCGCCTGCGCCTCGTGCCGCACCCCGCCGGCCTCGATGAACACCGTGACGTACTTGGCGGGCAGGGTGGTGAAGCTGCGCCAGCCGCGGACCTTCTCCAGCCGGCCCCGCTGCCGGGTGTCGGGGCGGCCCAGCAACACCCGGCACATCACCCGTACCCAGCCGGGCGAGCCGTAGCCGGTGTAGGCGACGATGTTGATCCGCCAGCCGGTGCGCCGCAGCCGGCGCTCGACGAGCTGGTGCACGGCGTCCTCGATCCGCGCCGCACGGTGCAGGCGCGGGACGGCCAGCTGGCCGGCGGGAGTGGGTGACACGCTGCCACCCTGCCACACCAACGCGGCCACGGCCATGCGAGGCGATCTTCGCCGAGCGGTCTGCCCCGATCCACCCCGGCCGCCCCCGAGGCCGTGAAACACTCCGGTCGGGACGACGACGGGGGCGTGGTCGTGTCGCAACCAGTGCAGCACCGTGGGCGGTGGCGTCCGCGGCTCGACCGGCCAGCGCTGGTCGCACTCCTGCTCGGGCTGGCCGGGGTCGGTTACCGGCTGGTCCTGACCCTGTTGACGGTGCCCGCCTCGAACAGCGACGAGGCCACCTTCGGGCTGGCCGCGCTGCACATCGCGCAGGGCCGGTCACACCCGGTCTTCCTCTACGGCCAGCGCTACATGGGGATGCTCGAGTCGTACCTGGCCGCGCCGCTGATCGCGGTGGCCGGGCCGAGCTGGCCGGTACTGCGGCTACCGATGCTCGTCCTCTACGCGCTCTTCCTCTACCTGATCTACCGGCTCACCCGGCGGATCTGCTCACCGTGGTTCGCCACGCTCGTGGTCGGCCTGCTCGCGGTCGGCCCCGAGCGGGTGGTCCGGGACCAGCTGACCGTGGTCGGCGGCCGGCCCGAGGTGAAGGCGGCGGTGCTGCTGATGCTGCTGATCGCGGTGGGGTTGGCGGCCGGCACGATCCGCCGCCGCCGGCTGGCCGTCGGGCTCTTCGGCCTGCTGGCCGGGGTGTCCGTCTGGTCCGACTGGCTGATCGTGCCGTACCTCGCGGTGGCCGGGCTGCTGCTGGTCTACGCGGCCCGCCGGGAGCTGCTCGGCTGGGCCGGGGCGCTGTTGCTGGCCGGCTTCGCCGTCGGGGTCGCCCCGATGATCCGGGACAACCTCTACGCCCCGCCCGGGGAGGACTCGCTGTCGGTGCTGCGACGGATCAGCAGTGGTGAGGGCCCGGTGCCGGGGTGGCCGCCGCGGGTGCGGGGCGGGCTGCTGGAGGGGGTGCCGCTGGCCACCGGGCTCTGCCCCGTCGACGGCTGCGCGAGGTGGCAGGAGTGGTTCGGGGTGCTCTACCCGCTGCTGCTGGTGGTCGCGGCGGCGCTCGCGCTGGTCGCGTACCGACGCGCCGCGGGCGGGCCGCCCGATCGGCGGATCGGCCCGGTGACCCACCTCGCGCTGGTCGCCGGCGCGGCGCTGACCCTGCTGTCGTACGTGCGCAGTCCGCTGGCCGCCACCGACCCGCTGAGCAACGCGCGCTACCTGTCGGTGCTCCAGATCTCGCTACCGGCGGTGCTCTGGCCGCTCTGGGTGGCTGCGGTCGCCTGCTGGCGGGGGACGGTGGGCGCGCTCGGCCGGCTGGCCGGCGCGGTGGCGACCGCGCTGCTGGCGGGACTGGCCGCGACCGCCGTGGCGGCCACCGTGCTCTTCGCGGGCACCGGCGTCGCGGCGGCCCGCCAGGAGGAGCGGGGGGCCCGGGAGCTGGCCGCCGCGCTGCGCGCCGACGGGCCACACGAGGTGTACGGGGACTACTGGACCTGCAACCGGCTGGTCTTCAACACCGCCGAGGAGGTGGTCTGCGGCGTGCTCGCCGACAACCTCAGCCCGGGGCAGAACCGGTACCCGCCGTACTGGCGGCAGGTGGGGCGGGCCGACCGGCCCGGCTACGTGGTGGAGATCGATTCGGTGGCGGAGTTCCGGCTGCGCCGGCTGCTCGGCGACCGCCTCGACGCCACCCCGGTACGCGAGATCGGCGGTTACCGCGTGTACCACCCGGAGATCCCCGTGCGGCCGTGGCGGTAGATTTCACCGGTGCTCATCCTGCTGCCGCCGTCGGAGGGGAAGGCCGACGCCGGCACCGGCCGGCGGCTGGACCTGTCCCGGCTCGCCCTGCCGGAGCTGAACCCGGCCCGCGAGGAGGTGCTGGCCGCGCTGGTCACGCTCTGCGGCGGGCCGGACGAGGCGGCGGCCCGGGCGGCGCTCGGGCTCAGCGAGGGCCAGCGGGACGAGCTGCGACGCAACGCACGGCTGGCCGTGGCGGCCACCGCGCCGGCCGCACGGATCTACACCGGTGTGCTCTACGAGGCGCTCGACCTCGGCTCGCTGCCACCGGCCGCGGAGCGGGCGGCCCGCCGGTCGATCCTGATCAGCTCCGGGCTCTGGGGCGCGGTCCGGCTCACCGACCGGATCCCGCCCTACCGCTGCCCGATCGGCGCGAAGCTGCCCGGCCCGGGCGCGCTGTCGGCGTACTGGCGGCGAGCGCTGGCCCCGGCGATGACCGCGGCGGCGGGCGACCGGCCGGTGCTGGATCTGCGCTCCGGCGCGTACGCCGCCACCTGGGCCCCGCGCGGCGAGCTGGCGGCCCGGACGGTGACCGTCCGGGTGCTGCACGAGCGGGAGGTTGACGGGGTCCCCGTCCGCTCGGTGGTGAGCCACTTCAACAAGGCGACCAAGGGGCGACTGGTCCGCGACCTGCTGCTCGCCGGGGTCCGACCGCGCACCGCCGAGCAGCTGCTCGACGCGCTGCGGGAGCTGAAGTACACCGTCGTGGAGCAGCCGGCTCCGGCCGGGCGGCCACGCCAGGTCGACGTGGTGGTCACCGAGCTCTGAGGCAGCCGCAAGATTTCCTCAAGGCTGGGCCGGATCGGTTTCGCCCGACGGGCTTACCCGTCACGGTAGGGGCACCCCGACTCCGACAAGGGAGCGACCGTTGGCCCGTGAACCCGCCCTGCTCGACCGGCCCGACCGCCCGTCGATGCCGCCCCCGCTGGACTGGTTGACCCTGGCCGACGCCTTCGAGGCCGCCTGCCTGCTGCGCTGCATGCCCCGCCCGGCCGAGCTGCGACCGCAGCGCGGGGCGGCGCACTACCCGGCCCCCGTGGTGGAGTTCAACCGGGAGGACGCCGCGCAGCGGATGCGGCAACTGCTGGAGCGGCTGGAGGTCCCGGTCGAACACGAGGTGTCGGTCGGCGGGCTGCGCCGCCGCTACGAGGTGCACCGGCTCCGGGTTCGGCGGGAACACCGGGTGGGCTACGCGCGGCTGCTGGAGGTCGGCTGGCGGCAGGGGCGCCGGGAGCTGCTCGCCGCGCCGGTGCCCGGTGCCTCCACCGCCCGCCGGGTCTGGGTGCCCCGGCTCGCCGAGGCGGCCTGGCGGTCGGCGCTGCTGGCCGGTGGGCGACACGTCCGCCGGCACATCCTGGGCGTCCGGCTCACCGACCGGGAACTCGCCGCCGTACTGATCCGCAGCGCCACCCTGCTCGGTGTCTCGGCCACGCTGCGGCCGGGCACCGGCTGCTTCCTGGTCAGCGTGGCCGACGGCCCGGATCGGGCCGTGATCCTGCACCGCAGCGCGCTGGCCCCCGCCCGGGCCGGCGATCCGGCCTGATCGACCGACGCCGGGGTTGCGGCCGGGCACCTGTCCGGCGCAGAGTGCTCCGCGTGAGTCCTACCCGGCCCGGCCCCGTCCGGTGGCGCGCCGCCCCGCCCGCGGCGCTGCTGGCCGTGCTGCTGACGGCGGGCCTTGGCCTGACCGGCTGCCGGGAGGCTCCCCGCGATCCGGTGCAGATCCGCATCGCCACGGGCAGCCCGACCGCGGTCTACCACGCCTTCGGCGAGTCGCTGGCCGCCATCCTCAACCGGGAGCTGCCCGGGGTCCGGGCCAGCGTGGTGGTCACCCCCGCCTCGGCGGAGAACGTCCGGCTGGTTGCCACCGGCGAGGCGGAGCTGGGCTTCACCCAGGCCGACGTGCTCCCGGCCCGCCTGGACGCGGACCCGCGGGTCGCCGCGATCGCCCGGGTCTACGACGACCAACTGCACCTGGTCACCTCCGGCGCCGGGCCGGTGCACACGGTCGACGACCTGCGCGGTCGGCGGGTGTCCCTGGGCGCACCCGGCTCCGGCACCGAGATCACCGCGACCCGCCTGCTGGACGTTGTCGGCCTGGGCGACGGCGGGATCCGTCGGGCCCGGCTCAACCTGGACGACTCGGTGGCCGCGCTGCGCGCCGGCCGGATCGACGCGTTCTTCTTCTCCGGTGGGCTGCCGGTGCGGGGCATCGCGGACCTGGCCGGCGGCAGCCCGACCCGGATCATCGACCTCGGCGCGTGGACCGAGCCGCTGCGGGCCCGCTACGGCGAGGTCTACGTCTCCCGGGACATCCCCCGCTCGGTGTACGGGGTCGCGCCGGTCACCACCGTCGCCGACCCGAACTTCCTGATCGTCCGTGCCGGCCTGCCGGAGCCACTGGTCCGCAACGTGACCCGGCTGCTGATGGAGCGCCGGTCGGAGCTGGCCGAGGCGCACCCGGCGGCCGGACGGATGAGCCCGCGATCGGCGATCGCCACCTCGCCGTTGCCGCTGCACCCCGGCGCCGCCGCCTGGTACCGGGCGGCGAAGCCCTAACCGGCGGCGGCCGGCAGCCGGTCCGGCGCGGGCGGGTCCGCCTCGTCGGCCCCCGAGCCCGGTCCACCGACTCCAGCCCCCGGCGCACCGGACCCGCCCCTCGACTCGTCGTCCCCGGTCACCGGCTCGTCGGGCCCGGCGGCCGGCTCGTCGGGCGCCGGGAACCAGAGGCCGGCGACCAGGCCGCGCGGCTCGCCCGGACGCATGGTCAGCCGCCCGTCGGAGGCGTCGACCAGCACCGCGGCGATGGTCAGCCCCAGTCCCGCGCCGTCCACGTTCTGCGCGTCCGGCGCCCGCCAGAACCGCTCGGTCGCCTGCCCCAGCTGGCTCTCGGTCATCCCGGGGCCGGTGTCGCGTACCTCCAGCGCGACCCCGCCGTCGCGACGGGCGACGGTCACCGTGACCTCCCCGCCGGCGCCGCTGAACTTGACCGCGTTGTCGATCAGGGCGTCGAGGGCCTGGTCCACGGCGGTCGGCACGGTCCAGGCGTACGTCGGTGCGCCGGAGGTGACCAGTCGAAGCGTGACCGACCGGTGCCGGGCCAACGGCTGCCAGGCGGCCACCCGCGACTCGGCCGCCTCGGCGGCGTCGACGGTGACCCGTTCGTTCTCCTCCCGTTCGGCCCGGGCGAGGGTGAGCAGCGCGTCGAGCACCAGCGCGAGGCGGTCGGTCTCCTCCAGGGCCAGCCGGTGCTCGGTCCGCCCCTGCGGGTCGGTCAGGCTGGGGCCCAACTCCTCCACCCGTAGCCGCAGCGCGGTCAACGGGTTGCGCAGCTGATGGCTGGCGTGCGCGACGAACGCGCGCTGCCGGTCCATCACGTCGGAGACCACGTCGGCCATGTTGTTGAAGCTCGCCGCCAGCCGGCGCAGCTCGGGCGGCCCGAGCTGGTGCTGCACCCGCGCGCCACGGTCGCCCTCGGCGATCTCGTGGGTGACCGCGTCCAGCTCGGTCACCGGGCGTAGCACCCAACCGGCCAGCCCGAACGCGGTCAGCACGCAGGCCAGTACGACCAGCAGGCCGATCCCGGCGAGCAGCAGCCACCAGGTGGTGACCGTGCGGCGTACCGCTGCGGCCGAGGTGACGGTGACGACCGCGCCGAGCACCTCGCCGCCGTCGTTGATCGGCACCGCCACCACGATCGGGCCGTCCACCCAGGGCCACACCGACTCCGGGCCGCTGGACTGCTGGCCGGCCAGGGCGGCGGCCTGCGCCTCGGTGGTACCCACGGCACGCTGCCAGCTCGCCGACGAGACCACGGTGCGCCGGTCCCGGTCGACCACCGCCGCGCCGATGCCATACAGCTCGTCGTAGCTGCGCAGCTCGCTGTCGAGTGGGCCGGGGCCGCCGCCACGCAGCGCCGGCCCGGCGAGCGAGGCGAACCGGGTGGCGTCGGCGAGCCGGTCGGCGCGCACCCGATCGGTCTCCCGGGTCGCCAGGGTGAGAGCGAGCGGGGTCTCCAGCGCGATGAGGACCAGCACCATCAGGAGCAGGTAGCTGATCACGAGCCGACGACGCACCGGCCCCTCCTCACTCGCTCCGCAGCCGGTAGCCGACGCCGCGCACGGTCTCCACCAGGCCGGGGTCGCCCAGTTTGCCCCGCAGCGACCCGACGTGCACCTCGACGGTGTGCCGGTCGGTCCAGGTGGTGCCCCAGGCGTCGAGCAGGATGCGGTCACGGGGCACCGCCACCCCGGGCTGGCGGGCCAGCGAGACCAGGACGTCGAACTCCTTGCGGGTGAGCGCCACCGCGCGGCCGTCGACCGTGACCGTACGGGCCGAGACGTCGATCCGGACCGTACCGGCCTCGATCAGGTTCCGCTCCGGCACGGCGTGCGCGGCGCGGCGCAGCACCGCCTCGATGCGAGCCTGCAGCTCCACCATCGAGAAGGGCTTCACCACGTAGTCGTCCGCGCCGAGCCGCAGGCCGAGCACCCGGTCCCGCTCCTCGCCCCGCGCGGTGACCGCGATGATGCCCAGCTGGCTGCTGCGCCGGCGCAGCTCCCGGCACAGGTCGGTGCCGTCCCCGTCGGGCAGGGTCAGGTCGAGCAGCACCAGGTCGCACGGGGCGGCGGAGAGCGCCGCCCCGACGGTGGCGGCGTGCTCGACCTCGTAGCCCCGCCGGGTGAGCGCGGACAACAGCGCGGCGGCCACCCGACGGTCGTCCTCGACCAGCAGGATCCGCACCCGTGCCCCCCATCCGTCGAACCGTCGTTCTGCGAATGGTGGCAGAAGCGCGGCCCCGGCGGGAGGGCCGCCCGGCTGAGGCTAACCCCCCGCAGCACCCCGACCACCGCATCCGCCCCGCCGCCGGCCTCCCGGCACGGCCCTGCTCGCCCTCTGCCGCACCCCGGTCGGCCCCTCCCCTCGCCCCTGGATCGGCCTCTGCTCGGCCTCTGCTCGCCCCTCCGCCGCCGTTGTTCGTCCCCGGGGGGCTCGCGCCCGGTCGCCCTGCCCCGACTCCGTTGCTGACGTCCTTTGCTCTGCTTCAGCGGGGGCAACAGTGACGGGCCCTGACTGTCGCCTGCGGTGAAGCAGAGCAAAGGGCGGGCGAGATGTCCCGGCCGGAGCCCGGCGGTGGGGGGAATCCGTCGCTTGAAGTCGGGAACTGGGCCGGCGCGGAGGCAACGCGGACCGGCGCAGGGCAGGCGCGGCCGCGCGCTGCGGGTGCCCGGCTCGGTCAGAGGCCGAAGACGTCCTCCGCGGTGGCGTCCCGGACGCCGTCCACGAAGCCCCGGAAGGCCGGGTCCTCGTGGCTGACCGGGACGCTCGTGACGTTCTCCCCGGTGGCCTGGGTGACCGCGTCGACCAGGGGCGGGAAGTCGATCTCGGAGTCGCCGAGAGTGTCGTCGTCCGCCTCGGCCAGGTTGATCACGTGCTGCACGTCGTCCGAGGGGGTGTCGGGATCCTCGGCCCAGTCACCGCCGGCCTGGTAGCACTCGTCGTACAGCGCGCGCTGGCTGTCGGTCCAGTCGTCGTCGTAGCTCGCCATCGCCCATCCCTCCGCGACCCGCTCCACCTGTGAGCATGCCGGCCCGGGGCGGACGGCCGGGCCGGTACCGCCGAAACCGTCCGGAGCGGCCCGCGCCGGCCCGCCCGCGGCCGGACCCCACGTACGCTGCCGAAGTGATCTACAAACTGCTGCCGACCACCGAGTGGGACGACGCCCGGGCGGCCGGGCACCTGGCCGGCTCGGCCGTGGACCGCCAGGACGGCTTCATCCACCTCTCCGGCGCCGACCAGGTGGTGGAGACGGCCCGACGGCACTTCGCCGGGGCCACCGGGCTCACCCTGCTCACCGTGGACCCGGATCGACTCGGGGATCGGCTGCGCTGGGAGCCGTCGCGCGGCGGGCAGCTCTTTCCGCACCTGTACGGTCCGCTGCCGGTGGCCGCCGTGGTCGCGGCCGCGGCGCTGCCGGCGGACACCCCGGTCGCCGAGGCGGTGGCCGCCCTGCTGGGCTGACCACCGCCGGGCGGGTGGATCAGCGGCAGAGCCGGGCGATCTCCTCCTGGAACCGGTCCATCGGGTTGGCCTCGGCCGGACCCAGCAGGTAGGTCTTCAGCTCCCGGCGGGCCTCGGTCATCGGGTCGTCCCCGGCCCGGGTCACCGCGACGATCTTCTCCAGCTCGCCGCAGTCCACCGAGAGCAGGTACGCCGCCCGCGAGGTCGGGTACTCCCGGCGGAACTCGTCCTCCGGCAGCCCGCCCGGGTTGGCCACCACGTACGGCCGCTGGCTCTGCACGAAGTCCGAGACCACACTGGACACGTCACTGATCAGCAGGTCGGTCTGGTTGAAGCAGTCGAAGAGCGCCGGCACGCGGCCGGTCACCACGAGGTGCCGGGTACCGTCCAGCGAGCTCGCGTCGGTGTCCCCACCGGCGGCCCGGATCCGCTCCACGATCCGGTCGTGCACCGCCTTGGCCTCCTTGGACCGGGAGCCGGTCAGCGGGTGCGGCTTGTAGATGAGCCGGACTCCCGGCGTGGTGGCCAGCAGCCCCTTGACGATCCGCTCGCCCATCAGCACCAGCGAGGTGTGGTACGGGTCGTCGTCGAGCCACCCCTCCCAGGTGGGCGCGTAGAGCACGGTGAACTGCCGGTCGATCGACTCGGCGCCGAAGGTGTGCACACCGGCGAGCTGCGGGCGTCCGATCTCGACGATGTCGGAGTCGAGCACGCCCACCCCGGCCCGCGCGTACCGCTCACGGCCGGCGAGGCCGGCGACCCAGACCTCGTCGTACACCTTGCTGTAGGGGTTGACGCTGGCCTGCTTGTCGCTGTCGCCGTGACCGACGAAGACATGCTTCATGCCCGGCTCCCGGAGCATGTGGATGTTCGCTCCGACGTTCGCGGCGTAGAGCGCCGCCCGCACGCTGCCCAGCTCGAGGTTCATGAAGTCCACCCCGGCCGGTACGCAGATCACCGGCAGTCGGGTGTCGGCGAGTTCGAGGAACGCCTCCCGGCTGCGCATCAGCACCACCGCGCGCTGGCCGAGCGCCTCGGTCGGAGCGAGCCACATGTTCGCCTGGTAGACGTCCTTGGCCGGCCCGGCGAAGTAGAGCGCCACCTCGGGGCGGTGCGTGTCCAGCCAGCGCTGCACGGCGGGCAGCAGCGGGCCCTGCCCGCTGCCCCGGCCCCGCAGCCAGGTGAGCGCGACGACGGCGCCGACGACCGCGGTGGCGGCCAGCGCCACCGCACCGGCGACGAAGAACGGGGTCACGTCGTCCTGCACGGCGGCGGCCACCGCGGCCGGCACCAGCAGCACGTTCATCAGGGGCATCCGGTCGCCGGCGACGGCCGCGGCCCAGGCCGGCGGGCGGGGGGCCGACTTCATCGGGCCCAGCTCGATGTTGCGGACCAGCGCCGAGACCGGGTTACGTCGGTCGATCATCGTGGAGAGCGCGCCGGCGAAGACCGAGATCACCCAGACCGCTGCGGGCAGCAACAGCAGCAGCGTCAACTCGGCGCCGCTGAGCGCCACCTCCACGGTCACCAGCAGCACGGCCGCGAGGTCCCGGGTCAGCTGCCGGTACGACCCGTGCAGGCCGACCTTCTCCAGCAGTGTCGCCGACGCCGGCGACCAGCGGGCCAGGGCGAACTCGCCGAGAACGGCGGCCAGCCCGGCGACGGCGAAGACGGCGACCCAGCCCAGGGCGCCGGCAACGAGCATGACCAGGTAGGACAGCACCAGCAGCGCGCCGCGAGCGGCCACCCCGATCCGTCCTGTCAACGTGCCGAACAACGAGTACGCTCCCCTAGAAGATCGACGACGGGCCCGGTTCTGATCGATCACGAGCCGCCCGCAGGTGACTGCGACCTTAACGCGAAGGGACAGCCGGGCGTCGCTCGGGTATCCCGCCCCATACCGGTCAAAGACGGCCAACGCCGCCTCCAGTGTGGCCGGAGGCGGCGAGCCGAATTCAGCCGTCGCGCCGGAAGCAGGTCACCGCCCCCGGCGCCCGACGCTTGGCGAACTCCGTGTAGCCGAGCTGCGGAGCCACCTCCCGGGCGTAGGTGTTGCCGTTGTAGACACAGATGGTCCCGACATCCAGCCGCTGCAGTGCCGGTTCCAGCTCGGCCCGGGTGGGCTGCGTCCGTCCGTCGGCGAACCGGGACAGCAGCAGCCGGTCCTTGGCGAAGTCGGAGTTCAGGTCGTACTCGACCAGGTAGAAGTCGCGGGGCAGGACGACCCGGACCCGGCTGCTGACGACGAGCGAGGTCCGCATGATCACCGACGGGGCGAGGACCAGCCCGTCCGGTCGGTCCAGGTCCTTGATCCAGAAGGCGATCCCCTGTCGCTGCTGCGGCAGCTTCCAGGTGGGCCGGTCGTGCACCTCCACCCAGCTCTGCGGCGACCACATCGGGGTGGCGAAGAGGGCGAACGAGGCGACCATCGCGCCGGCGATGCCGACGCTCGCCACCCGGCGCAGCGCCCGCGCCGGCGCGGGCACGTCGACCGTGCAGAGCAACCCGATCAGCGTCGGCAGGGCGAGCAGCCACGGCACCCGCCAGAGCACCACGGAGATGCCGCTGACCGCGCTCAACGCCTCGAGCACGCCCGGGATGAGCAGCACGCTGAGCGCCAGGGTGGCGCCGGCCGCGAGCAGCGCGGGGGTCCGTCGCCGGGCCAGCAGCGGGCCGCACCAGAGCGCCAGGCCGCAGACCACCCCGACCACGCCGACCATCAGCGTGCGCCGGTAGGTGTACTCGGCGTCGAAGAAGGCGGCGTCCGCGCCGGTGGCGGCCACGGCGGGGAACACCAGCTGGGAGACGACCACCGAGCCGACCGGGTACGCCACCGCGGCGGCGCCGGCGATCAGCGCGTCCTTCCAGCGACCGACCAGCAGCATGGCGAAGGCGCCGGCCCCGGCCAGCATCGGCAGGATGATGGCGGCGGTCGTGGTGAGGCCGACCGCGGTGATCGAGAGCGCCACGACGAGCAGCAGGCTGCGGCGCGACCGGGTGTCGAACCACTCGGTCAGGTAGAGCCACATCAGCGGGATGACCGCCGAGACGAACATGCCCTTGCCCTCGTAGAGCCGGGGCAGGTGGAAGGTCCCGAGCGCGGCGTCGCCACCGGCGACCAGGTAGAGGAAGGCGACCGCCACCGTGAAGGCGAGCATCGGCCGGCGCGGCGCCCACCGGTGCACCAGCCGCCAGAGCGCCAGGATCGCGAGCACCGCCATGATCGGCAGCAGCACGTACCAGGTCGCCGAGGCGGCGTGGATGCCGATGACGCGGGCGAGCGCGCCGGCGAACACCTCGATCGAGGCGATCGGCGGCTGGGAGCCCATCGCGTGCGCGACGTTCTCGGTGAAGAGGAAGTCCCGCAGCGGCACGATGTCACGCTCGGCGACCCAGACCGACTTGCCGACGTAGTAGACGTCGTCGGGGGTGTTGCGGGCCAGGAAGAACGAGGAGATCGCGACCAGCCCGGAGATGACCAGCGCGTACGTCGACTGGAGCGTGGTGGGCGCGGGGGCGGCCGGGACCGGCTGCGGGGTGGCCAGCCAGGAGCGGCGCAGCAGCAGCATGCCGCCGACCGCGGCGACCGCGCCGGCCGCCGCCGGGATCCACCAGGAGATGCCGTCCCCGGCGCTGACGCCGGCCAGCCCGGCGGTGACCGCGGCGACGGCCGCGGCGACCAGCACCACGGCCAGCCAGCGGCGCGGGAGTGGGGCCGGCGACGCGGCGGCCGGCGAGTCGGCGGCCGGAGCGGCGGCGGACACCGCCCGGCGGCGGGCCCGCAGCAGCGCCACGGCGGCGACCAGCACGCAGCCGACCAGCCAGATCTTGAAGGTCACCGACGGGGCCAGGCTGAAGATGAAGGCGGCGTGGTAGAGCACCGTCCAGAGCGCGAAGGCCAGCACCGCGGCGTCGGTGAGCAGGGCCGGTGCGGCCGCGATCCCGGTACTGACCAGTCGGGTCAGACCCTGCCGCGGCACGGCGCTCGGGCCCGTTCCGGGCTCCGCCGACGCGGGCGTCACAACAGCGTCCTTGACTTGCGTCACGAGCCGTCCTTGTCGTCGTTCCGTAGGCGCTCAGGGTCGGACTTCCCTGGCATCGACACGGAGGGTGTCCGGATGGGCGGGTGCAGCCTACCGGTTCCGTCCGCGCGTGTTCGTCCTGCGGCGGCCGGCCGGCAACCGGAAATTCACGTCCCCACCGCAGTCTCCCGCTGGTGCGGCACACCGCTCTTCGCGCCGAGACCGACGGCGACCGCCTCGACCAGGTTGTCCAGGTAGCTGTCGGTGAGTGCGGTGCGCGCCACGGCGAGCCGCCAGTAGAGCGGCCCGACGATCAGGTCGACGGCGACCTCCGGGTCGGCGTCGGCGGGCAACTCGCCGCGCTGCACGGCCCGGCGGACCAACTGGCCGCCGATCTCCTGCTGGCGGGCCCGGAGCACCTGCTGGAGGGTCTGGTCGATGGTGGGGTTGCGGGCGGCCTCGGCGAGCAGGTCGGGGATGATCTGCGAGGCCAGCGGGTGGCGCAGCGCGCGCGACACCACCTGGAAGAGCAGCGCGAGGTCGCCGCGGAGACTGCCGGTGTCCAGCGCCGGCACCTTGCCCTGCGCCGCCGCCGCGACGATCTCCAGCACCAGGTCGGGCTTCGAACTCCACCGCCGGTAGATCGCGGTCTTGCTCACACCGGCCCGGCGGGCCACCGCCTCGATGGAGAGCCGGCCGTAGCCGACCGCGGCCAGCTCCTGCATCAACGCGCGGCGGATGGCCGTGGTGATGTCGTCGCGGAGCACCGCCGCGCCGGCCGGCGCGCGCCTCTTCTCGGTCGTCACCTGGGACTCTTTCCGCACGTCACGGCGACCAGAGTAGCGCAACGACGGTACGGTTGCGTCCCGACGTGTTTCGGACTAGTGTCCACGCAGCGACGAGGCGGCGCTCCCCCGCACGCGGCCACGTCCGACACCATCGTCGCGCGCATCCCGTTGAACCGAAAGATCGGAGCGCCAAATCCATGGCCAACACCGCGCTGGCCGATCCCGACTCCGGCCTCACCCAGGCGCAGCTGGCCGCCCGCTACGGACTGCGGGTCGCCGACGAGCCGCCGTCCCTGGGCGAGTACAGCCGGCGACTCTGGCACTACCGGCACTTCATCGCCACGTACGCGAACGCGAAGCTGGTCGCCTCGTTCAGCAACGCCAAGCTGGGGCAGCTCTGGCAGGTGCTCACCCCGCTGACCAACGCGGCGGTCTACTACCTGATCTTCGGCCTGGTGCTGGAGCAGAAGAGCATCCCGAACTTCATCGCGTACCTCTGCACCGGGCTGTTCATCTTCAACTTCACCCAGACCGCGGCGCAGAACGGCACGACGGCGATCAGCGGCAACCTGGGGCTGATCCGGGCGCTGCACTTTCCCCGGGCCAGCCTGCCGCTGGCGGTCACGGTCACCCAGTTCCAGCAGCTGCTCGGCTCGCTGGTGGTGCTGATCGCGATCGTCCTGGTGACCGGCGAGCCGATCACCTTCGCCTGGCTGCTGCTGGTGCCGGCGATCCTGCTCCAGACGGTCTTCAACGCCGGGCTCACCATGGCGGTGGCCCGGATGGGCGCGAAGCTGGCCGACCTGCGGCAGGTCATGCCCTTCGTGCTGCGCGCCTGGATGTACGGCTCCGGCGTGCTCTACAGCGTCACCCTCTTCGAGGAGAACCTGCCCGGCTGGGCCACCCGGCTGGTCGAGTTCAACCCGATGCTGGTCTACATCGAGCTGGCTCGGGTGGCGTTGCTGGAGGAGGCGCCGGTGCTCAACTCGTCCCTGCCCCAGCTCTGGTTGGTCGCCACGGGCTGGGCGATCGTGATGGGCGTCGGGGGTTACCTCTACTTCTGGCGCGGCGAACAGGAGTACGGCCGTGGTTGACCAGTACGAGGCGTCGAACGACGCGACGGTGACGCTGCCCCAGGTGCGGGAGCGGATCCCCACGGTGGTGGTGGACGACGCGCACGTGATCTACCGGGTGCACAAGGGCGCCGGCGGCGGCACCAGCCCGGTGGCGGCGCTGCGCCGGATCGTCACCCGCACCTCCGCGCCGGAGATCCGGGAGGTGCACGCGGTGAAGGGGGTCAGCTTCACCGCGTACCGGGGCGAGGCGATCGGCCTGATCGGCAGCAACGGCTCGGGCAAGTCGACGCTGCTGCGGGCCATCGCCGGCCTGTTGCCGGTGAACCGGGGCGCGGTCTTCACCCAGGGCCAGCCCTCGCTGCTCGGGGTGAACGCGGCGCTGCTCAACGACCTCTCCGGCGAGCGCAACGTGACACTGGGCTGCCTGGCGATGGGGATGTCCCCGGCCGAGGTGCAGCGGGAGGCCCCGGGGATCATCGAGTTCTCCGGGATCAACGAGCGGGGCGACTTCGCCTCGCTTCCGATGCGCACGTACTCGTCGGGCATGGCCGCCCGGCTGCGCTTCTCGATCGCGGCGGCGAAGAAGCACGACGTGCTGCTGATCGACGAGGCGCTCGCCACCGGCGACAAGGGTTTCCGCAAGCGCAGCGAGCAGCGGGTGCGCGAGCTGCGCGAGGGCGCCGGGACGGTGTTCCTGGTCAGCCACCAGCTCTCCTCGGTGCGGGACACCTGCGAACGGACGATCTGGCTGGAATCGGGCGTGCTGCGGATGGACGGGCCGACCGACGAGGTGATCCGGGCCTACGAGGCGTTCGCCAACCGCAAGTGACCTGGGCGGCGGGCCGGACGCACCCGACACGGGTGCCGTCCGGCCCGCCGCGGCATTGGGGCGGGGCGCGTCGCGCGTTAAGGTTCATCCGGTCGCCGCCTGGGCGGAACCTTTCGTTAACCCCCCCCGGAAGTGAGGATCGGCAATGACGCAGGACCACACCACTGGCCCGGACGCCGCACCGGAGAACCCGGCGCCATGGCGGCCCTCGCGGACAGTGGCGGTGGTGCTGGCCGGCGGCACCGGGACGCGGCTCGGGCTCGGCATCCCCAAGCAGCTGCTGAAGATCGCCGGTAAGCCGATCATCGAGCACACCCTGGCCGTCTTCGAGGCCGCCCCGGAGATCGACGAGATCATCGTGCTGATGGCCACCGGGCACGTCCCCGACGCCCAGCAGATCGTCGACAAGGCCGGCTTCCGCAAGGTCACCAAGGTGATCGAGGGCGGCGACACCCGCAACGCCACCACCCGCATCGCGCTGGACGCGGTCGGCGAGGGCGACTGCAACATCCTCTTCCACGACGCGGTGCGGCCCCTGCTCAGCGGCCGGATCGTCCGTGAGTGCGTGAACGCGCTCTGGAGCTACTCCGCGGTCGACGTGGCCATCCCGTCGGCGGACACGATCATCCAGGTCGACGAGAACGAGTGCATCACCGACATCCCGGTGCGCTCCTCGCTGCGCCGCGGCCAGACCCCGCAGGCGTTCCGCTCCGGCACCATCCGGGAGGCCTACCGGCGCGCCGAGGGCGACCCGAACTTCGCCGCCACCGACGACTGCGGCGTGGTGCTTCGCTACCTGCCCGGCACGCCGATCAAGGTGATCGACGGCTCGGACGAGAACATCAAGGTCACCCACCCGGTCGACGTGCACCTCGCGGACAAGCTCTTCCAGCTCGCCGCCGCGCAGGCCCCCCGGGTCACCGACCACCGCAGCTACACCGAGGAGTTGACCGGCCGGACGATCGTGATCTTCGGTGGCAGCTACGGCATCGGCCACGACCTGGCCGAGCTGGCCCGCCGCTACGGCGCGCAGGTCTTCCCGTTCAGCCGCTCCAGCACCGGCACCCACGTGGAGCGCACCGAGGACGTCGAGGCGGCGCTGAAGAGCGCCTTCGAGGCGACCGGCCGGATCGACCACGTGGTGGTCACCGCCGGCATCCTGGAGAAGGGCGCCCTGACCGAGATGGACGAGGAGACCATGGACCGGGTGCTCCAGGTCAACTTCGTCGGGCCGGTCATCGCCGCCCGCCAGTCGCTGCCCTACCTGCAGCAGACCAAGGGCCAGCTGCTGCTCTACACCTCCAGCTCCTACACCCGGGGCCGGGCCCAGTACGCCCTCTACTCCTCCACCAAGGCGGCGCTGGTCAACCTCACCCAGGCGCTCTCCGACGAGTGGGCGGAGTTCGGCGTACGGGTCAACTGCATCAACCCCGAGCGGACCGCGACCCCGATGCGCACCAAGGCGTTCGGCGAGGAGCCGGAGCACACCCTGCTCGCCGCCGAGACCGTCGCCCAGGCCTCGCTCGACGTGCTGATCTCGGAGCTCACGGGGCAGGTCATCGACGTACGCCGGGCGCCGGGTGAGGCGCCGGCGGTGCCGGCCCAGCCGACGCCGGCCGAGGCGGACGCCGCCACGGCGAGCGTCGGCTGACGGCCGACGACTGCTGACCGGGACGGCGGTGAACGGAGCGACATGCGTGGTGACCTGGTCCGGAAGCTGATCGCACGGTGCCTGAGCATCGGGCTGGCCGTGCTGGCCTTCCTGGTCGTGGCCCTGACCGGGGCGACCGGCTGGGGGCTGGCGCTGGCGGTGGCCGCCCTCGGCGCGGCCGCCGTGGAACGGCGGATCCGCCCGAGCGCGGACACCGCCGCCGAGACGACGCTGATCGCCGCCGCCGTCCTGGTCGGGTACGCCCGTCGGCTGGACGCCGGTTTCGACCCCGCGCTGGCCGCCACGGCCCTGGTGCTGCTGGGGCTGGTGCTGCTGGTCGGGCCGCTGCGGCAGGCCGGCAACCTGGAGATCCGGGCGGCGAACCTGCCGGTGCGGTCCTGGGCTCCGCTGGTCGCCACGCACCTCGGCGGCGCGCTGCTCGGGCTGCTCGCCGTGCTCGCGCTGAGCGCCGCGGCGACCCTGCCGGCCCTGGTCGCCCTCGCGGTGACCCTGCTGGTCGGCGCGGGCGCCGGGGCGGTCGCGCTGGACCTGGCCCGGCGGCGGTTCCGTCCGCCGGCCGGCGGCGGGGCGGTGGGCCGGGCGCTGCGCCGGCACCAGCCGGAGTTCGTGCTGCACTTCTCCGCCCCGCCCGGTTCGGAGTACCAGGTCACCATGTGGCTGCCGTACCTGCAGCGGATCGGCCGGCCGTTCCTGGTGCTGGTGCGCGAGCCGGAGTTCCTGGCCCCGGTCGCCGCGGCCACCACCGCCCCGGTCGTCTACTGCCCCACCCTGCGGGCTATGGACGAGGTGCTGGTGCCGAGCCTGAAGGTGGCCTTCTACGTCAACCACGGCGCGAAGAACGCCCACCTCATCCGGTTCACCCAGCTGACCCACGTGCAGCTGCACCACGGCGACAGCGACAAGGCGCCGAGCGCCAACCCGGTCTCCGCGATCTTCGACCGGATCTTCGTGGCCGGGCCGGCGGCGATCGACCGGTACGCCCGGGCCGGGGTGGACATCCCGGCGGAGAAGTTCGTGGTGGTGGGCCGCCCGCAGGTCGAGTCGATCGAGGTACGCCCGGAGCCGTTGCCCGCCGAGGCGCCCCGGACGGTGCTCTACACCCCGACCTGGACCGGGCACCACGCGGACGCGGACTACTGCTCGCTGCCGGTGGCCGAGGCGCTGCTGCGGCGGCTGCTCGACCGGGGCGCGACGGTCATCCTGCGCGCCCACCCGTACACCGCGCAGAACCCGGCCTCGGCCCGGCAGCTGGGCCGGCTGACCGAGCTGCTGTCGGCGGATCGGGCGCGGACCGGGCGGCCGCACATCTGGGGCGCCGCCGCGAGCCGAGAGCTGAGCCTGGTGCAGTGCGTGAACCGCTCCGACGCGTTGATCTCCGACGTCTCCGGGGTGATCTCGGACTACCTCTACTCGGGCAAGCCGTTCGCGGTGACCGACATGGGCGGCGAGGGCGACCGGTTCACCGAGCGGTTCCCGCTGGCCGGCGCGGGCTACGTGCTGCGCCGGGACATGGCCAACCTGGACGACATGCTGGACCGGCTGCTCGGCGCCGACCCGATGGCGCCGGAGCGCTGGGTGACCCGGCGGCGCTACCTCGGTGACTTCCCCGCCGAGTCGTACGCAGACGCGTTCCTGGACGCCGCCCGGCGGGAGCTGGAGCCGGGCTGGAGCCCGCCGTCCCCGCGCGCCGGGCTGCCGGTCGAGCCGGAGGCGCTGCCGCTGTCCCCCACCGCCTGAGCCGCCGGCACACGCCCGTCGGGCGGCTCAGCGGTACGGGTCGGCCAACGCCAGCACCGCGGCCGGATCCTCGACGTGGGCGTTGTGGCCGAGCCCGGGCAGCGTGGCGACCGGCACCCCCAGCTCCTTGAGCTGCGCGTCGGTGACCATCGGGTCGTTTTCACCCCGGGCGAGCAGCACCGGCACGTCGGTCCCGGCCAGCAGGGCGGGCAGGTCCGGCCTGCCCACCGCGAAGGCCCCCGGGTCCATGGCCAGCCGCCAGCGACCGTCGACCTGGCGCAGCCCGGCCTCGGTCACTGGGTGGTCCGGCGGCAGCAGCCCGGCCAGCCCGGAGACCCGCAGGTAGCGGCGGGCCGCCTCGTCCCGGCTGGCGAACCAGGTGACCGGTCGGGTCGCCAGCTCGCCGGCCTTGTCCAGCTCGGCCTCGGACCAGACGGCCTTGATGCCGAGCCCGATCACCGCGTCCACGGGCAGCCCGGTGGCCCGGGCGGCCAGCGCCAGCCCGACCACGCCGCCCAACGAGTGCCCCAGCACGACCAACCGGTCGCCCGGCGCCAGCGCGGCGGCGACCCGCTCGGCCAGCGCGCCGAAGGAGTACGCCGGCAGCGGCGGTGACCAGCCGTGCCCAGCGAGGTCCGGTGCGAGCCACCGTCCCGCCCACCGGCTCTCCAGCAGCGGCGCCCAGGGCAGCCACACCTCGCCGGTGGCGCCCAGCCCGTGCAGCAGCAGCAGGACGGGCTGGCGGTCGGCGCGGGTACCGGTGTCATCGACCATGGTCCGCAGTGTGCCACCGGCCCGGCTGCCGGGCGAGTGTCCGGTCGGCGGACGACAGCCGGAGGTAGCGGATCCGACAGGATTCCGCCCACCAACGCAGCGGGCGCCGGCTCCCTGAGGGAGCCGACGCCCGACGTCCTGCTGTCTGCTCAGGCGGAGTAGCCGCGGGTGGCCATCCAGTTCGCCAGGTCGATGGTCGTGATCCAGTACGACGGCACCGCCGGGTTCGCCGAGTCGGCGATCTTCACGGTCCGGCCGTTGTCCCGGTAGCCGACCACGGCGATGTAGTGCCCGCCGGAGAAGGAGTGCCACCCACCGTCGACGTCGGTGGCGTCGCCGACGATGTTCGCGACCACGCCGCGCCCGTCACTGACCGCGGCCACCACGTCGGCCTGGAGCCGGTCCATCTGGGCGGGGCTGGGCGCGCCCGGGAACATCCGGGTCCGGTACGGGTCGCCCTTGACCACCGCGTTCAGCACCCGGGTGGTGTCCTCGGCGGAGTTGGTGCCCATCTCGGTGGTGCCGAGCTGCGTGGCCAGGGCGTCCTGGCTGCGCTCGATCCCGGCGGCGCTGAGCGCGTTGCGGGTGGCGGCCGGGCCGCAGTAGAAGTACGTGGTCTGGGCCTGGTAGTCGTAGTCCAGGATCTTGCTCGCCGGCGGCTTCGGCGGCTCCGGCTTGCGGGTCAGGTCGGGGTCGACGGCCTTCTTGACCGCAGGCGCCGGGCTGGCCGCCGACGGCGCGGCGGTCGACGGCGAGCTGCTGGTCGAGGGGTTGGTCCGGGCCTCGCCCCGGGAGGCGACGCTGTCGCTGCGCAGTTCGGCCACCGAGGCCGAGGCGTGCTGGGTGACGGGCTTGTCGTCGCCGTTGTGGAGCAGCGCGCCGGTGCCGGACGCGAGCACCAGCGCCGCGGCGGACGCGGCGGCGACCTGCACCGGACGCTGGGTGGCGAGACGACGGAGCTGGCGCTTGAGGGTGTGCTTCACGGGATCCTCCACGGACTGAGGGGAAGAGCGACGCACCGCGCCGGCGTCCGAGGACAGGCAGGCGTGACCGCGCGGATCTCGTCCGCGGGTGGTGGACCGCTCAGGGGAACGCCCGGTGGCCGGGCGGAAGACGCGGGTGCCGGGGTCAGCTCGCCGCTACGGGGCGGGCGAGCGCGGGCACCGCGGTGCCGTGGAGAGGTGGGGACGACCAAGGGGTGGGAGCGGATGACACGAGGATTGAACTCCTTCCGACACCGCCGACCGGGTTAGCTGACGGATTCGGGCGGGAAGATCGCCCTACCGCGGGCCGTGGCTCGCGGATTCACCCCGGAAATGCTTGTGGGTCCCCGGCTCGTGGAACTCGATTAGGCGGGTCGGCGCGGCGTCGCCTCTTGCGATCGGTTACCGCACCGGACGCGCCGACACTACTGGTAGGTATGGACCCTGCCAACCCTTACCCACCTGCGTAAACGTCGATCATGATAATTTTTTTTGCGCGTACGGACACTGGCGTGACTCAATGGGACGAGCAGTTCTGCCGGCACCGGAGGGCGACAATCGGACAGGTCGGCGACAACAGCCCCGGAACCCCTGCGAGATTGGTGCCCACTGTTCCGGCTGACCGTTTCCGGCGCTCTGTGACCGGGGTCACGGAACAATCGTCGGATCAGCCCACCCGGGCCGGCCGCCAACGCCCGACGGTGGCCCGTGCGGCGCTGATGCCCTCGGCCCGGCGGGGCGCCGGCACCCGGGCCGGCCGGAGCCGCGCCGCCGCCGCGTACGCCTCGGCGGCGAGGGTCCGGGCCGACTCGGCGGCCAACTCGGCGTCCCGCCACGCCGACCGCTCCCGCTGCACCGCGGCCCGGTGCTCGGCCAGCTTGCCGTCCCGGATCACCCGGGCCAGCAGGACCTCCTGCTCGACCGGGTGCCGCCGGGGATCCCAGCCGTTGCGGTGGGCCAGCACGTCGCCGAGCTGCCGCAGGGTCAGCTCGCCGCGCCAGTGCGCCGCCGTGGCGGCCCGGTGCAGGTGCCGCTCCCGGGCCGCGTACTCGGCGGGGGTGTGCGGTGTCCTGGGCGGGCCGAACGCGCCCGCGCCGGCGAACCGCCGGGCAACGGCCTCCGCCTCGTCGTACGCCGTCCAGGCCCGCTCGGCCTCGGCCTGAGTGGCCAGCCAGTCCGCGCGCCGTCGGCGGGCGGTCTGCGCGGCCCCGGCGGCCGCGACGGCCACCTCGTCGGCGTACCGGCGCAGGTCGGCGGCGTCGGCCGCGGCGAGCTCCCGCTCGGTCGGGGCGGCAGGCGGGGTGTCGTCCGGTCGGTCGCGCTCGGGGCGGGCGACCAGCACGGTGAGCACGGTCAGGGCCAGCACCAGCAGGGCCGACCAGATGGCGGCGGCCTGCGGCACCTCGATCAGGAACTGGTAGAGGACGGTCTTCTCCATTGACGGCACCTAACGGGCAGCGGAGGCGGGTGCGGGACGGCCGGGGCTTCCGGCGTGATCGCGGGCCACTGTCGGGCTGCCCGGAGCTGGGGCAGTGGAACAGCCCGGATCGGGTCGTCGGGCGGGCGCGGCGGGGAGGTTCGACAGGCGCGGCGGCGGGCGGCTTGCGCGGGGTGCGATCAGGCGGCCGGTGGGGCCCGGGGCGCCCGGGCGGCCGGCGTGGCCGAGAGCGGCGGCCGGACGTCCGCGGCGACCACCACGGTCGACGCGCCAGCCGGCGCCGGTGCGGCCGGACCGGCCACCACGGAGGGAAGAACGCCGGTGGGAACCCGCTGCTCGGCGGCCAGCGTGTCGTCGGCGCCGGCGTGGTGCCCCGCGACCGAGCCGGCCACCGGCGCCACCGCCGGCGCCGGCGCGTCCGTGGCCGACGCTCCCAGGCTCAGGGCACCGAGGACAGCGAGGCTGGTCAGCAGCCGGGCCGCCCATCGCGCGACCCACCACAGGGGACAGGTGAGCGCGACGGAAGGCACGGCACCACGCTACCGTCGGCGCCGCCGGGTCGCATCGCGTGACGGGCGTGTCGCCGACGCCGCGCCGAGGGCACTGACCAGGGTGGACAGCCTCAGCGCGACTCGACGTACGCCGGCTGGTCGGCGGGGGTCGCGGTGCCCGCGCGCGGCGCCGGAACGGTGACCGTGGCGGGCGGCGCGGTGGGGGGCGCGGCCGGCGGCGCGGTGTCGGCCGGGCGGGCCCGCCGGCGTGGCGCGAGCCGACGCATCATCGGCATCTCGACGTAGCGGTGCAGCAGCCCGGCGAGCACCAGGTTCAGCAGCAGGAAGCCGAGCACCACCGCCGGCCCGCGCCAGCCGGGCAGCCCGACGCCCCAGTCGCCGGTCAGCCGCAGCACGGTCATCATCACGAAGACGTGCACCAGGTAGAAGGCGAACGACACCTCGCCGAGCCAGATCATCGGGCGGGACCGCCACGGTGAGCGCCGGCCGCGCACGTCGGCGTCGGCCGCTGCCGTGATGACCAGGATGTACGCCACCGACAGCAGCGCGGCCCAGAGTTCGGCGCGGACCCACGCGGCGGCGACCGCCCAGGTGGCGACGAAGAGGACGCTGGCCGACGTGAGCCGGGGGCCCCGCCACCGGCCGCGGCGCATCAGCTCGGCGGCGGCCACGCCCATCCAGAACTCCAGCGACCGCACCGGCGGGAAGATCTGCGTGAACCACCAGCGGTCGGCCTCCGGCACCAGCGCCTGGGCCGGCCAGAGCGCCAGGATCAGCAGCGGCACGGCCACCACGACGGCCCAGAGCAGCCACGGCCGGGCCCGGCGCAGGTAGGGCAGCACCAGCGGCAGACAGAGGTAGAAGAAGAACTCGCAGGAGAGCGACCAGCTCACCGTGTTGACGCTGTAGAAGTAGCCGGGCGTCGGGTTCCACGCCTGGATCAGCAGCAGATTCTGCACCGCCGCCGAGGGGTTGACCGGGTCGGCGAACCAGAGCCCGACCAGCAGCACCAGCGCCCAGAGCAGCAGATGGTTGGGGTAGATCTTGGCGACCCGCCGGCGCCAGAAGTCCCGCCGACGCTCGCCGGGCCGGTACGACCAGACCAGCACGAACCCGCTGAGGATGAAGAAGAACTGCACCCCGGAGAGGCCGAGGCTGAACACCTTGTTGACCACGCCCTGGTAGTCCGGCTCGGCGATGATCCGCATGGTGCCGGCGTGGAAGCCGAAGACCAGCAGCGCGGCGATCCAGCGCAGTCCGGTGAGGGAGGGCAGCCGGCCGGCCGGTGCGGTCCGGCCGGGCGCCACGGTCGTCGGTGCGCCCGTCATGGCCGGTCCTCCACCCTGCGCGGCGTCACCAGCACGTACCTCTCCTCCCAGCGGTCCGGTGGGCGGCGCAGGCCGCCGCCGTGCGGTGGTTCCCGGTCAGTGCCGTCCGTTCGGGCACCCTACCCGCCCGGTCGGTGGACGCCGTCCAGCCGGGTGGACGAGGGTGACGCGTGGGTGTTCGTCCGCTGTCGCGTGGCCTAATATCTCGGGGCCTGGAGGTGTCGGACGTACCGCCTCCCCAACCCTGTCGGGGCCGGTGTCCGGAGTCGGACGCCGCCGCGGACGGACGAGAGGTGGAGCCACCGATGCACCAGCGGATCCTCATGCGGGCCAAGAAGGGGCCCTTCGACGTCTACTCGCCGGAGGAGGCCTTCGAGGGCAACTGGATCGGCGAGAACAACGGCAACCTGGTCTTCAGCCACGCCGCGCACAAGCTGCTCCGGACGGCGACGGCGGAGATCACCTCCACCGAGTTCAAAATCGACCTGCGCGACGCCGACAAGATCAACGAGCAGTACGACGTGTACGTCATCCCGCTCGCCAACGCGTTCCGCCGCAGCTACGCGCACCGCATCGTCACCATGACCAAGTTGATCGAGCGGCTGAAGATCCCGGTGGTGGTGCTCGGGGTGGGCGTGCAGACCGACGTCAAGGGCGACCGCGAGTACCTGCGCCCGATCGACGACGTGGTGAGCCGCTTCGTCCGCGCGGTGCTGGACCGCTCGCACAGCATCGGTGTGCGGGGCGAGATCACCGAGAGCTACCTGCGCACCCTCGGTTTCTCCGCGGTCGACGTGATCGGTTGCCCGTCGATGTTCCTGCACGGTGACAGCCTGCGGGTGGAGAAGCGCAAGGCCACCCTGGAGCCGCACGACCGGGTCGCGCTGACCATCTCGCCGTACGTGAAGTCGATGGCGAAGGTGGTGACCGCGCACCACCAGCGGTACCCGAACCTGCGCTACCTTCCGCAGGACCTGAAGACCCTCGGCACCCTGCTCTACGGCGACGCGCCGGAGGACCGGGGCAAGAAGAGCGCCATCCCGATCCACACCTCGCACCCCCTCTTCACCGAGGACAAGGTGCGGATGTTCGTGGACCCGTGGACCTGGATGGACTACCTCTCCGGGTTCGACTTCGCCTTCGGCACCCGGATCCACGGCACCATCACCGCGTTGATCGCCGGGACGCCCGGTTACCTCTTCGCGCACGACTCGCGCACCCTGGAGCTGGCCCGGTACTTCGACATCCCGCACCGGGTGATGAAGGACGTGTCGGCCGACGTCGACGCCGCCGACCTGTACGCGGAGGCGGACTACACGGCGATGAACAACGGGCACAAGGCCCGGTACGAGACCATGCTCGCCTTCCTCGCCAAGCACGACCTGGGGCACGCCTTCGCCGACGGCGAGAGCGCCACCCGCTTCGACGAGCAGGTGCGCGCCACCACCTTCCCGCCCGCCGTCCGCCCGGCGGGCGCCACCAGCGCCGACGTGCTGCTGGAGCGGGTGCGATGGCTGCACGACCGCAACCAGGAGCTGCGCGGCGAAATCGAGACCCTCCAGGAACAGCAGCTGCGGGCCCGGGTCAAGCGGGTGGTCGGCGGCCCGGTGCGGCGCATCCTCAACCGTTAACCCGCCGCTCAGCGGTTGTTCAGAAACTCCACCTTCGTCGGCCACGTCCGGTTCCGGGTCCGTCCACCCGCGGGGTCGAAGGTGGCGGCGTGGTCAACGAGTCCCCGCCACCGCTGCTCAGCATCGTCGTGCCCGTGTACGGCGTCGAGGCGTACCTGTACCAGTGCCTCGAGTCGATCCGGGCCGACATTCCGGCGGGCGAGGCGGGCGCGGTCGAGCTGATCGCCGTGGACGACGCGTCCCCGGACCGCTGCGGCGACATGCTCCGGTCGTACGCCGCCGGCCGGTCCGGGATCCGGACCGTGCACCTGAGCAGCAACGTCGGCCTGGGGCTGGCCCGCAACGCCGGCCTCGAGGTGGCCGCCGGCCGGTATGTCTGGTTCGTCGACAGCGACGACTGGCTGCCGCCGGGCACGATCCCGGCGGTGCTGGACCGGCTGCGCCAGCACGAGCCGGACGTGCTGATGCTCGACCACCTGCGGGTGCACGAGGACGGCCGGCGCGAGGTCGACGCGAGCAGCCACCTGCTGCACGGGATCTCCGGCGTGGTGCGCCTGGCCGACCAGCCGCAGCTGCTGCGGGTGCAGCACACCGCCTGGAACAAGGTGGTCCGGCGGGCCTTCCTGGACGAGTTGGAGCTGCGCTTCTTCCCCGGCTGGTACGAGGACATCCCGTTCAGCCACCCGCTGCTGATCGGCGCGGAGAAGATCTCGGTGCTCGACCGGATCTGCTACCTCTACCGCCAGGGCCGGCTCGGCGCGATCACCTCGACCCGCAGCGGCCGGCACTTCGACGCCTTCGACCAGTACGAGCGGCTGATGGACTGGGTGCGCCGCCGGCACCCCGACGAGCAGCTGCAGGCCGAGCTGTTCCAGCTGATGGTGAACCACTACCTCGTGGTGGTGGGCAACGACGACCGGCTGCACCCGCACCTGCGCCGGGCCTTCTTCCAGCGGGTCGCCGAGCACTACCGCCGGTACCTGCCGGCGGCCGGTTACCCGCCGCCGGCCGGGATCACCGGGCTGAAGCACCGGCTGGTCGGGCGCAACGACTACCTCGCGTACGCGGCGCTGCGCCAGGCCCACCGGGTGGCGGGTCGGCTGCGCCGCCCGGCCCCGCCGGCCGGCGAGGCCGCGAGCGGGCGGGCCGCGGACGACGCCCCGGGCGAATCCGCCGGCGACCACCCGGCGAGCGGGGCGACGGACAACGTCCGCAACGACGCGCTGGCGGGCCGCGGCAACCCGTGATCGCACCCCGGGTCAACATCCCCGCCGGGAGCCGCTTCGGCTCCCGGCGCCCTGGTTTTCCAGGTCGTCCCCGCACCCGGTGGACGACGACGACAGGACCGCACACTGGTGCGGACGCAGGTGAGCAGAGGTCGGTATGACGGCGACACTGAAGATCGGACCGCACGCGGTCGGTGCCGGGGAGCGACCCTTCGTGGTCGCCGAGATGTCCGGGAACCACAACGGTGACCTGGACCGGGCGCTGGCCATCGTCGACGCGGTGGCGGCGAGCGGCGCGCACGCGCTGAAGCTCCAGACGTACCGCCCGGACACGATCACCATCGACGTCGACACCCCGGCGTTCCGCATCTCCAGCGGTCACGAGCTGTGGGGCGGCGAGAACCTCTACCGGCTCTACGAGAAGGCGCACACCCCGTACGAGTTCCACGCCCCGATCTTCGAGCGGGCCCGGCAGCACGGCCTGACCGTCTTCTCCTCCCCCTTCGACGCCACCGCGGTGGACCTGCTGGAGTCGCTGGACGCGCCGGCGTACAAGATCGCCTCTTCGGAGCTGGTGGACCTGCCGCTGATCCGGCTCGTCGCGAGCACCGGCAAGCCCATGGTGATCTCCACCGGGATGGCCACCATGGCCGAGATCGACGCCGCGGTGCGCACCGCCCGGGACGGCGGCGCCGGCGGCATCATCCTGCTCGCCTGCACCGCCTCCTACCCGGCCCCGCCGCAGGACAGCAACCTGCGCCGGATCCCCGTGCTCGCCGACGCGTTCGGCGTGCCGGTCGGGCTGTCGGACCACACCCCCGGCATCGGGGTGCCGGTCGCGTCGGTGGCGCTCGGCGCCTGCTTCATCGAGAAGCACGTGACCCTGGACCGCGCCGACGGCGGGGTGGACTCGGACTTCTCGCTCAACCCGGACGAGCTGGCCGCGCTGGTGATCGAGTCGGAGCGGGCGTACGCGGCACTCGGTGGCACGGCGATCGGCCCCACGCCGGCGGAGCGGGAGGGCCTGCGCTTCCGTCGCTCGCTCTTCGTCGTCGAGGACGTCCGCGCCGGCGACCCGGTGACCGAGCGCAACGTCCGTTCCATCCGGCCGGCGGGTGGCCTGCCGCCGGTCGAGATCGACCGGGTGCTCGGCCGCGCCTTCGCCACCGACGTCTCCCGCGGCACCCCGCTGAGCTGGGACCTGATCTGACCGGCTGCCCGGCTGACCGCCGGGTCCGTCGCGCGTCGCCCCCGTCGGCGGCGCGCGGCTCGGGTCGGTGACGTCGGGGGTCCACACCCGCCGGCCGCCGTGACGTCGCCGGACCCGCGCCGATCTCCCCCGCCCCCACCGGGTCGGGGGAGATCGGGAGATCAGCAGCCGTCCGCCTGCGGCGCGAAGGCGACGGTGACCACCAGGTCGGCCAGGCGCAGCGTCCGCCAGACCGCCGGGCTCTGCGCCGGCGTACCCAGCCCGTGCCGGCGCCACCAGGCCACCACCGGCACGTCGGCCAGCTTGCAGTAGCACTCGGCCCGGGTCCACCGGGCCCAGAAGTCGGCCGCACCGAAGCGTCGGGCCAGCGCCACCGGCACCGGCGCGTCGGCCCGTTCGGCGTCGATCGCCACCCGCCAGCCGGGGGTCGGCGGCCCGTACCAGCCGACGCAGCGACCGTCGTCGAGGTGGCTGCGGGTGAGCGCCGCGGCCAGTTCGGCGGGGGTGCCCACCCGCAGGTAGCGCTCGGCCCCCGCCACTAGCGCCGGCACCGGACGCGGCCCTGCCCCGGCCGGCGGCCGGGGCAGCACGGTCCGCTCCAGCTCAGATGGAGGCCGCACCGTCCACCACGATGACCTGGCCGTTGATGTTCGTCTGCTCGCGCAGCAGCATCCGGACCACCGGCACGACCTCCTCCGGCTCGGTCAGGTGGCCGGTCGGCGTGCGGCGCACGATCTGGTCGAGCTGGGTCTGGCCGAGCACCGCGGACATCTCCGAGGCGAAGAAGCCGGGCGCCACCGCGTTGACCAGCATCCGGCCGCCGAGTTCGCGGGCGAGCGACCGGGTGGCCGCGTCCATCCCGCCCTTCGTGGCCGAGTACGCCACCAGGCCCGGGAAGCCGCGCTGGGCGCAGATCGAGGTCACGTTGACGATCCGCCCGCGCAGCCCCTGGCCGAGCATCCGGCGGATCACCAGCCGGGTGAGCTGCAACGGCGCGGTCAGGTTCGTCTCGATGATCCGCGCGATGTCACCGGTGGCGGTGTGTACGTGCAGCGAGTCCTGCCCGACGGCGGCGTTGTTGACCAGGCCGTCGATCGGCCCGAGCCGCTGCTCCACCTCGCGGACGAACGACTGGGCGGCCGCGAGGTCGGTGACGTCCACCGACCCGACGTGGATCCGGTCGGGGTGTTCGGCCGCGAGCTTCGCCAGCTCCGGCGTGACGGTCCGGGCGAAGGCAGCCACCCGGACGCCCTGCTCGAGCAGGTCGGTGACGATGGCCAGCCCGAGCCCGCGCGAACCGCCGGAGACGAGGACGACGGAGCTGGGCGGAACGATCGGGGTTTCGGCGCGGTCAGACATCGCTCTTCAGGGTCTCCTTGACGGGGATCTCGGTCAGCATCCGGATCCGGCGGGGTACGGCGTGCTCGGGCAGCCGGTCGGCGCACCAGCGCACCAGCGCCGCCTCGTCCGGCGGCTCGGCGTCGGTGCCCGGCTGCGGGACCACCTCGGCCACCACCATCCGGCCCAGCATCGGGGCGCGCCGCCCGGTCACCCGGGCCCAGGCCACTCCCGGGTGCGCGGTGAGCACGTCCCGCACCAGCCCGGCGGAGACCTTGCTCCCGCCGACGTTGATCTCGTCGGCGTCGAGCCGGCCGGTGATGACCACCCGGTCGCCGACCACCTGCACGCGGTCGCCCGTGCGGACCGCGCCGTCCAGCCCGGCTCCGTGGTAGGGCGAGGTGATCACCAGCTCCTCGTCGCGCACGCTGAGCGCCGGCCGGCCGGGCACGACCCGGTCGAGCCACTGCACCGGGAAACCGGCCTGACCGTCGTGCACCACGATCGCGGCGCCGACCTCGGAGGAGGCGTAGATCCAGGAGAGCCGGGCGGCCGGGAAGAGGGCCCGCAACTGATCGAGGATCGCCTGGTCGACCGGCTCGCCGCCGAGCGTGATCTGGCGCAGCGGCACCCGGGCCAGCGCGGCGGCGTCGCGGTAGACGGTGCGGCGCCAGAACGTCGGTGTGCCGGAGGCGGCGTCCACACCGTGCGCGGCGGCGAGCGCCGGCCAGTCGTCGAGCTGATCCTGCTCGACCACCACCAGGTGCTGGCCGGGCTGGGTCAGCGACAGCGTGACCACCTGCCACCAGGCGTACGTGCCCGGGGCGTACGGGCAGAGCCACGTCCGGGCGGGCTGCTCGCCCCGCACGGTGGTGAGCGAGTCGAGGGTGTGGCCGACCCGCTTGGGCCGGCCGGTGGAGCCGGAGGTGAGCAGCCAGAGCCGACCGGGATCGGCGGCGCGGACCCGGGTCGGGGCCTCGTCGCGCGACTCACCGTCGACCAGCTCGGTCAGCGCGAAGCCGGCGTCGCGCAGTTCGGCCCGCAGCGCCGCGTCGACCCGACCGGCGCCGCTGAGCAGCAGCTCGGTGCCGTGCGTCGCGTGGTGGCGGGCCGCGGCGAGGGCGTCGGCCGCGCCGTGTGCCAGCACCGCGGCCGGGGCGGACAGCGTCAGCTCCGGCAGCGCCCGCCAGGTCAGTGGGGTGCCACCGACGACGATGCGGTTGTCGATGCCGGCCGGCTCCGGGTGCGCGGTGGACCCGGCGCGAGAGGTCGCGACGGTCACTGCCGCTGGAGCTCGACGAGGAAGTCGAGCACGTCGGAGACGGTGGAGATCCGACGCAGCCCGGGGGCGTCGAAGTTGAGCTCCTCGCCCGTCTCGTCCTCGACCCGCAGCGCCAGCTCGGAGAAGTCCAGGGAGCGGAAAGCGATCTCCCGCAGATCCGCAGCGTCGTCCTCCGGCAGCACCTTGCCCTGGTTCTTGAGCACCTGCGCCATGAGGTCGCGGATCTGCGCGCGACTCAATTCGTTCATGCGCCGGAGTGTACAGGCCCAGCGAATCGACATCACATTTCCCGGGGCCGGGTAGGGTGCTCAGACGATTGCGGGAAACACCACGGAAAGCGAGAGGCACGTGCTGCGCGAAGCGACCGGGGACGACGTTAACCTGATGTTGTCCTGGCGTAATCAGGAAACCAACCGGCAGGTCAGCAAGACCAGTCACGAGATCACCGCCGAGGAGCACGACCGGTGGTGGTCGGCGGTGCGCGGCGACCCGTCCCGGCGTGTGCTGATGTACCTCCACGACGGGGTGCCGTGCGGCGTGGTCACCTTCTTCGACCTGCGCTGGGACGAGCCACGGACCGGCTCCTGGGGCTTCTATCTCGACGCCGACGGCCTGGCCGCCCGAGGCGAGACACTGCCCGCCTGGCTGGCCGTGATGCGCGCGGCGGTGGACCACGCGTTCGACGATCTCGGGCTGGCGCGACTCGACGGCGAGGTGCTCGCGCACAACACCGTCGTGCGGCAGATGAACCGTCGGTTCCGATTCGTCGAGGGCACGCCACGGACGGAGGTTTCCGACGGCCGGGAAATCACCGTCATCCCGATTTCCCTCGACCGCTCGAACCGTCGGCGGCGCTGAATTGTCCGAGCCGTTCGACAATTGTCCGTACGCCATTCACCGGCCGGACACCCGTCGTTAACTGAAGTGCCCGGAAATGGCCCGCACGGCGGGAAACGGCCGGACCGGCGCCGCTGCGCTCAGCCGCGCCGCCAGGCCGCCCAGTGCTGCTGCGGGTTGCCGCCGAGCCGGACGAAGCCGTACTGCTCGCCCGGCCAGTCGTCCGGTTCGCCGGGCGCCCAGCGGGTGAAGACCACCTCGGCCGCGGCCGGCGGGCGGTCGCTGAACCAGCGCACGTCGGTCCAGGTCACCTGGTGGCTCAGGTTGAACCGGAGGATGTAGTGCACGCCGGTCGAGGCGTACACCCGCTCGCCGGGGCGGATGCCGAGGTCCGCGACCGCCGGGGTCGGCGCGGTCGCCGCCACCATCGGTCGGACGATCCGGTGCGAGATCACCTGCATGGTGCCGACGTTCACCGCGAGCAGCGCCACCAGCAGGGGCACCCGCAGCCGGGGCAGCCACGCCGCGGCGATCAGCAGCACGCAGCCGGCGACGCCGACGAGCGCGCCGGTGAACGGGCGGAACTCCCGCCAGCCGCCGGTCAGCGCGAACAGGTCCGGAGCGCTGAACCCGCCGTAGCGCAGGCTGTGGCCCCGGCTCTGGACGTACGCCAGCCGGGCGCTGATCAGGGCGGCGCCCACGACCAGCAGCGCCGCCGCGACCGCCGTGCGGCGCAGCACCACCCGGTAGCCGGCGGCGAGCACCACCCGGAGCCCGACCAGCAGCCAGAACGGGGCGAGCATCTGCACGTAGCGCCCGTAGATCGCGTCCAGCGGCTTGCCGGTGATGCCGGCGAGGATCACCGAGGCCCCACCGGCGACCCCGACCGTGGTGGCCAGCGCCACGCCCAGGGTCCACCGCGACGCCGGACCGTGCTCGGGGCGGCGCAGCTCACGCAGCGCGCCCACCCAGGCGACACCGGCCAACCCGAAGGTGATCACGACGAGGTACCAGAGTTGGGTGCCGACCGCCGCGCCGAGGCGCAGCAGCCCCGGGCCGGAGGCGATCGCCTGCACGGTGCCGCCGGAAGGCTCGTTGCCGAGCAGGTAGACCTTCTCGCCGAGCAGGCGGATCCCGGCCTCGTTCACCAGCGCCAGAGCGAGCACCGGCAGCAGCGCGGCCAGCACCACGCCGGGGGTGATCCGGCGACGGACCAACAGCAGCAGCACCAGAGCGGCGTGCACCACCACGATGACCAGACCCCGGGAGTGCAACAGGTGGAACGCGCCGACCAACAGCCCGACGGTCGCCGCGGCGAGCGGACCGGGTCGCTCGATCCACCGGTGCACGGCGAGCAGCCAGGCCACCACGAGCGGCGCCATCACGGTGTCGATCATCGCCACGTTGGCGTAGAACGCCGTCGCCGGCAGCGTGGCGGCGACCGCGGCGGCCAGCAGCGCCGGCCCGCGGTCCAGGCGCAGCAGCCGCCGGCCGAGCAGGTACGCCAACGGAAGGAGGGCCGCGTTCACCATCGCGTTGATCAGCTGCACCAGCCGGTAGCTATGGGTGAAGTCCCAGTCGCCGAGGAAGGCCGGGGAGATCAGCATCGGGTAGCCGACCCGGCGCAGCAGCTCGTTCTCGCTGCTGAATCCGCCCGGCCCACCGGCCAGCGCCCGCGCCGTGTTGAGATAGCTGTCCTCGTCGGTGTGCGCGATCGGAAGGCTGATGTGCCGGCCCAGCCACATCCGCCAGGCCACCCCGAGCAGCCACCCGACGACCAGCAGCAGCGGCACCAGCCATCGCCGGCGCGAGCCGGCCGGCGCGCCGCTCGGGGTCGCCGCCCGCTCCATCACGTCGGTGCCGGTTGCCATCGCCGCCTCCTGGGGTCACCGGTCACCCGCCGGCGCCGGATCTTGCTCCGGTAGGCGCGGCGAACGGGGCCGGGCTGCTCTGCACTGGGGTTGGCCGGTCGCGACACCGCGACGTCTGGCCCGCGGAACGGGTGCGACACCAGGCCCGGATCGCGGGCCGCGTCGCGTACGCGCGGTCACTGTAGCCGCCTGATCCGGCCCGGTCAGCCCGTGACTGAGCTGCGGGAAAGTGTTCGCCGGCCGGGTGCCCGCCATTCACGGCCCGAGGGGCCGTGGTTAACCCGGGAGCGTCGGCCCGTTAACCCGCCGCGGTTAGCGTCTCGGTCCGGTCGGCCGGCCGAGGGCCGCCGTTTCATCCACGATCACGGGAGCACCAAATTGAGTGACTTGAATGGATCGTCCATTCTGATCACCGGGGGAACGGGTTCCTTCGGCAGGACCTTCCTCCGACACATCCTCGCCGAGGCCGACCCGGCCCGGGTGGTGGTCTTCTCCCGCGACGAGCTCAAGCAGTACGAGCTGCGCCAGCAGCTCGGCGACGACCCGCGGCTGCGCTGGTTCATCGGCGACATCCGGGACCGGCACCGGCTGACCCGGGCGATGCACGGCGTCGACCACGTGGTGCACGCCGCGGCGCTCAAGCAGGTGGACACGGCCGAGTACAACCCCTCGGAGTTCATCGCCACCAACATCACCGGCTCCCAGAACGTGGTCGACGCGGCGATCGAGGCCGGCGTGAAGAAGGTCGTCGCGCTCTCCACCGACAAGGCGTCCAGCCCGATCAACCTGTACGGCGCGACCAAGCTGGTCGGCGACAAGCTCTTCGTCTCCGCCAACCACTACGCCGCCCACCATCCGACCCGGTTCGCGGTGGTCCGCTACGGCAACGTCGTCGGCAGCCGCGGCTCGGTGGTCCCGCTGTTCCGCCGGCTGGCCGCCGAGGGCAAGAGCCTGCCGATCACCGACAAGCGGATGACCCGCTTCTGGATCACCCTGGAGCAGGCCGTCCAGTTCGTCATGGACTCGTTCGACCAGATGCAGGGTGGCGAGCTCTTCGTCCCGCGGATCCCCAGCATGCGGATCCTCGACCTGGTCGAGGCGGTCGCCCCGGACGCCACCACCCACGAGATCGGCATCCGGCCCGGCGAGAAGCTGCACGAGGAGATGATCGCGCCGGACGACAGCCGCCGGACGCTGCGGGCCAAGGACCGCTACATCGTCCAGCCCACCATCGCCGGCTGGGGCTACCAGCCGCCGGTGGACTGCGAGGCGGTGCCGGACGGCTTCGCCTACCAGTCGGACACCAACGACGAGTGGCTCACGGTCGAGCAGCTGCGCACCATGCTCGGCCTCAACGCGTGATGGCGATGCTCCCGTACGGCCGGCACTCGGTCGCCGAGGACGACATCCAGGCCGTGGCCGAGGTGCTGCGCGGCGACTGGCTCACCACCGGCCCGCAGGTCGACGGCTTCGAGGCCGACCTCGCCAAGGTGACCGGCGGGGCCGGGTGCGCGGCGGTCTCCAACGGCACCGCGGCGCTGCACGTGGCGTACGCGGCGGCCGGCGTCGGCCCGGGCGACGAGGTGATCGTCCCGCCGATGACCTTCGTGGCGACCGCCAGCAGCGCCGCCCTGCTCGGCGCGAAGATCGTCTTTGCCGACGTCGAGGAGGAGACCTTCACTCTCGACCCGGCAGCGGTGGCCGCCGCGACGACCTCCCGCACGAAGGTGGTCTCGGCCGTGGACTACGCCGGCCACCCGGCGGACTACGACGCGCTGCGCACCGCGATGGCCGGCTCGGACGCCCTACTGCTGGCCGACGCGGCGCACTCCATCGGGGCCACCTACCGGGGCCGGCCGGTCGGCTCGCTCGCCGACCTGACCACCTTCTCGTTCTTCCCGACCAAGCACCTCACCACCGCCGAGGGCGGCGCGGTCGCCGCGCCCGACCCGGAGCTGCTCAAGCGGGCCCGCCGGTTCCGCAACATCGGGCTGGTCCGCGAGCGCGACGAGCTGCGCTGGCCGGACGAGGGCGGATGGCACCAGGAGGTGCACGAGTTCGGGCTGAACTACCGGCTGCCGGACGTGCTCTGCGCGCTCGGCCGCAGCCAGTTGCGCCGGCTCGACGCGTTCCTCGCCCGCCGCGCCGAGTTGGTGGCCCGCTACGACGAGGCCCTGGCCGACCTGCCGGGCGTGCTGACCCCGGGACGCCACTCCTGGGCGGAGCCGGCCTGGCACCTCTACCCGATCCGGGTGCTCGACGGGCGTCGCCGCGAGGTCTACGACGCGATGCGCGCGGCCGGCATCGGCGTGCAGGTCAACTACATCCCGGTGCACTGGCACCCGGCCTTCGCCGACCTCGGCTACCGGCGCGGATCCTGCCCGGTCGCCGAGTCGTTCTATGGTCAGCAGCTCTCGCTGCCGCTCTACCCGACGTTGACCGACGCCGACCAGGACCGCGTCATCGACGCGCTGGGCGCGGCGCTGCGCGGCCGCCCGGCGAGGCCCGTCGCCGCCTGATGGGACGCTGATGCACCACGCCAACCACTTCTACGGCCACGCCCACGTACTGGCGCGCTACGCGGGACTGGGCGACGGCCACCCGCCGCGGATCAACGGGTACGTGCAGCACGGCTGGAACATCGGCGACGGGCTCGCCCCCGGCCACCCGTACGCCGAGGGAACGCCGAGCCTGCTCTGGTCGGAGCAGACCCGCCGGCGCGCCTGGTCGGTCGGCCGGCGCAACGTCGTCGTGATCGGCGCGCCCTTCGCGTACCTGCTGGCCATGCGGCCGGACGACCCGCCGGAGGCGGAGCGGGAGGGCACCATCTGGTACCCGTTCCACGGCTGGGAGGGTCAGCACGTCCGCGGCGACCACAAGGAGCTGATCGCCCGGATCCGGGACACCGAGCCGGGCCCGGTCACGGTCTGCCTCTACTGGCACGAGTTCGGCATGCGCCGGGTGCGCCGCCTCTACGAGAACGCCGGCTTCCGGGTGATCTGCCACGGCTATCGGGGCCACTGGTGGCGGGACACCGACCCGTACTTCCTCGACAAGCAGCTCACCGAGCTGCGCCGGCACCGCCGGGTGGCGTCGAACCGGCTGACCAGCGCGATCTTCTACGGCATCGCCGCCGGCTGCGAGCCTGCGGTCTACGGTGACCCGATGGTGCTCGCCAACGAGGACCCGACCTTCGGCGGGACCGCCCGGATCCGCCGCCAATGGCCGGAGCTGCACGGCGAGTCGGTGGATCTGCCGACCGCCGTCGCGATCGCCCGCGCCGAGTTGGGCACCGACCACCGCTGCACGCCGGCCGAGCTGCGCGAGCTGCTCGGGTGGGCGAACCTCCAGGAGGAACGAGTTGACCACTGAGACGGCGGCCGCCGACCGGATCGCGCTACCGGGCGGGGAGATGCTGGCCTGGTCCGACCTGCCGGAGAAGCGCCTCGTCGACGGCGGTCCGCTCGCCGCGCTGGCCGCCCGGATCGTGCCGGCCGGCGCCCGCGTGCTGCTGGCCGGGCCGCACGATCCCACGCTGCTCGACCGGCTGGGGCACGCCGAGGTGACCTGCCTGCTGCGCAGCTACCCGGACGGGGTGGCGCTGGCGGCGCGCAGCGCACGGGTGATGGTCGGTGGCCCGGCCGCGCTCCCGGACGACGAGCGCTTCGACGTGGTGATCGCCGGAGCCGGCCTGGATCCGGTCGAGTCGGTGGAGGGCGCCCGGCTGGGCTGGGGCGGCGTACTCGCCCGGCTGGCCGACGCGCTGCGCCCCGGCGGCACCCTGCTGCTGCGAATGGACAACCCGATCGGGCTGCACCGGCTGGTCGACACCGCCCCCTGGTACGCCCGGCGCGACGACGCCGCCTGGAGCATCCCCGGCGTGCTCGACGCCGAGCGCCCGGCGAACCGGGCGCAGCTGCGCGAGCGGCTCACCGAGGTCGGCCTCCGGCCCGGGCCGGCCTTCGCCGGATATCCCGACGCGGGCGCGGCGACCGCGCTGCTCGACGCCGACCAGCTGGAGTGGCGCACCGCGTCCGGATTCTTCGACGCCGTGCTGCACGGCGCCTGCGCCGACGGCTCCGCCGCCGCGACGGTGCTCCAGGACCCGGCCCGGCTGGCGGTCGACGCCCTGCACGCCGGGCAGGCCGCCGCGCTCGCCCCGGGCTGGCTGGTGCTCGCCCACCGGACGAACGACGTGACCCCGCTGGACGTGACCCCGGCCGCCGCCGCGCCGGCCGACCTGCCGGTGGCGATGGTGCAGACCGGACCGCCCGGCGCCGAGGTTCTGGAGGTGGTCGACGGACCGCTGGGCTGGCAGTGGCGGGTGACCGCCGCGGCCGGACGCGGCGAGGTGACGGCCGCCCCCTTCGCCAGTCGGGAGGCGGCGTACCGGGATCTGGCCGCGCTCGACGGGCAGCCGGTGCCCGAGGGTCGCCTGCTGCGCACCCTCCTGCTCGACGCCAGCCTGCGACGCGACCTGGACGCGCTGCGGCGGCTGCTGCACGGATACGCGCAGTGGCTGGCCGGGCACGCCGACTCGGACGGTCGGCTCGCCGGGGCGGTCGCGCTGGCCGGCGCCGACAACACGGTGGTCTTCGACGGCGGGTACGCGGTGCTCGACCCGAGCTGGCGGGCGAGCGAGCCGCTGCCGGGCGACGTCGTGCTCGCCCGCAGCCTGTGGCGGTTCGCCGCCACCCTACTGACCGGCGGCTACGCCCACCCCTGGGCGTCCACCCTGGACGTCGCCGGCCTGACCGTGGTGCTCGGCGGTCTCGCCGGACGCGACCTGGACCGGGCCACCGTCTCGGCGGCGGTGGAGACCGAGGCGGCGGTGACCGCCGCGCTGCGCGGACTGGACGCCGAGGGGCGGGTCACCCTGGCCACCGAGCTGAAGGCGGTCGAGCCGACCGACCCACCGGCCGGGCCGCGCAGCTACCAGCAGCTGCGCGAGGCGTGGCTGCGCCAGCGCGAGGAGCTGACCCGGCTCGCCGCGCTGCTCAAGTGGACCGAGGAGCTGCTGACCTCGCGGGAGCGGGCGCTGCGCCGGGCCGACGCCACGATCAACCTGCTCAGCGGCTCGCTGAGCTACCGGGTCGGCCGGCTGGCGATCACCCCGGCCCGGCTGGCCAAGCGGGGAGCCCGGGCCGCCAAGCGCCGGGCCCGCGAGGCGCTGACCCCGAAGCAGGAGGAGCAGCAGTGACCGACGCGACGAGGTCGGACCGTCCCGGCGCCACCGCCGCGCCGACCACCGGAGCGCAGCCGGGCGGTACGGCCCCGCACACCGACGGACTACGGATCGTGGGTGTGGTGCAGGCGCGGATGGGCTCGTCCCGGCTGCCCGGCAAGGTGCTGCGTCCGCTCGCCGGGCGCAGCGTGCTGGGCCGGGTGGTCCGGGCCGCCCAGGACAGCGGGGTGCTCGCCGACCTGGTGGTGGCCACCAGCACGGACAGCGTCGACGACGCGGTGGCGGCCGAGTGCGCCCGGCTCGGTGTGCCGTGCCACCGGGGCCCGGTCGACGACGTGCTGGCCCGGTTCATCGGCGCGCTGGACGCGCACCCCGGGGACGCGGTCATGCGTTTCACCGCCGACTGCCCGCTGCTCGACCCGGAGATCATCACGCTGGTGGCGTCGGTCTACCGGGCGGTGCCCGGGCTGGACTACGCCAGCACCTCGATCGCCCGCACCCTGCCCCGCGGGCTGGACGTCGAGATCATCCGCGCCGAGGCGCTGCGTACCCTCGACCGGCTCGCCACCGACCACCACCGGGTGCACGTCACCTCGTACGCGTACACCCACCCGGAGCTGTTCCGGGTGCTCGGCGTGACGCTGACCCCGGACCGCTCCGGTCTGCGGCTCACCCTCGACACCGACCGGGACTGGGCCCTGGTGCGGGCGGTGACCGACCACTTCGGTGACGTCAGCGTGCCACTGGCCAAGCTCGCGGACTGGCTGGACGGGCAGCCGGCGCTGCGCGCGCTGAACGCCGACGTACGCCAGAAGCAGCTGGAGGAGTCCTGAACACGGTACGGGTGGGGCTGCGCTGCGACGCCGGGCCGCGGCGCGGCGTCGGCCACCTGGTCCGGTCGCTGGCACTGGGTGAGGAGTTCCTGGCCCGCGGCGCGCGGGTTGAGATGTTCGGCTCGGTCGAGGGGGTCGGCTGGGCGGCCGCTCAGCTCGCGGCGCGCGGCATCCCGCTGCACCCCGGCCCGGCGACGCCCGCGGAGCTGGTCGAGACGGCCCGCCGGCACCGGCTGGACGTCATGGTCCTCGACTCCTACGAGCTGGACCCCGCCGGGGCGGGCGCGCTGCGCGCCGCCGGGGTGCGCACGGTGGCCATCATCGACGGCGACAGCCGGGGCCAGGACGCCGACCTCTACCTGGACCAGAACTTCGGCGCGGCGACGCCGGAGCTGCCCGGCCGGCTGCTGGCCGGTACGACCTACGCCCTGCTGCGCGACTCGGTGGTGACCGCCCGGCCGCCGTCGCCCCCGTCCCCCACCGTGTCCGGCCGCCCCCGGGTGCTCGCCTTCTTCGGCGGGACCGACGCGCTCGGCGCCGCCCCGGTGCTGACCCGGGTGCTGCTCTCCACCGGCCACCCGATGGAGCTGACCGTGGTGGTCGGCCGCCCGGAGATCGAGGCGGAGCTGGAGGACCTCGCCCCGGGACGCGGCCAGTTCGTACGCCCCGTCCCGCCCACCGACGAGTTGCCGGCGCTGATCCGGGCCGCGGACCTGGTGGTCAGCGCGGCCGGCACCTCCACCTGGGAACTCTGCTGCCTCGGCGCGCCCACGGCGCTGGTCTGCGTGGTCGACAACCAGCGCGAGTCGTACCACCGGGTGGTCCGGCACGGCCTGGTCGCCGGGCTCGGTGAGCTGCCCGAGCTGGCCGCCGGCGGGCTGGCCGGGCGCACCGCCCGGGCAGCGGCCGCGCGGACCGTGCACGGCCTGCTCGCCTCCCCCGAGCGGCGCGCCGCGCTCGCCGCCCGCGCGTGGGCGACGGTCGACGGGCAGGGCCGCGGCCGGGTTGTCGACGCCGTGCTCGAATCGTTGCGCGGAGCCGCCGTGACCGGCTGACAGCCGGTCGTACGGTTGTACGAAAGTGCTGCTAGGGTGGGCTCATGACGCCGGCCACCTACCAGCCGTCGATGCTCGACCTGACCGACGCCGGGCCGTCCCTGGCGCGGTTGCCGGGCGGGCTTCGTCGCCAGCAGCTGACCCGGGGCGCCTGGGTCGACCACCTGCCGGGCTGGGTGCGGGGCTCCGATCAGGTGCTCGACACCCTGCTGCACGAGGTGCCCTGGCGGGCCGAGCGCCGCACGATGTACGAGACCGAGGTCGACGTGCCGCGTCTGCTCTGCTGGTACGACGGCGATCGGCAGTTGCCGCACCCGGTGCTCACTGCGGCGCGGGCGGCGCTCACCCGGCACTACGCCGCCGAGCTGGGCGAGCCGTTCGTCACCGCCGGCATGTGCCTCTACCGCTCCGGGCGCGACAGCGTCGCCTGGCACGGCGACACCATCGGCCGCTCGGCGCACAGCGACACCATGGTGGCGATCGTCTCCTTCGGTTCGCCGCGGTCGCTGCTGCTGCGCCCGCGCGGCGGCGGGGCGAGTCTGCGCTTCCCCCTCGGCCACGGCGACCTGATCGTGATGGGCGGCTCCTGCCAGCGCACCTGGGAGCACACCATCCCCAAGACCGCGCGTCCGGTCGGCCCGCGGGTCAGCGTGCAGTTCCGGCCGGTCGGCGTCGCCTGACCGCTCCCCCGCTTCGCGGGCCGTGCCGGGCCGCTTCGCCGCCCGGGCCGCGCCCCGGGCCGGCTGCGCCCCGGGCGGGTTGCGCCCCGCGGTCAGAGCAGGCCGGCGAGCTTGTAGAGGACCAGCGAGCCGGCCACGGCGACGTTGAGGCTGTGCCCGTGCCCCACCATCGGGATCTCCACGGCGGCGTCCAGGCAGTCCAGCGCCTCGGGCGGGATGCCGGTCGCCTCGTGCCCGAGCACGACCACGGTGCGACCCCGGGCCGCCGGCAGGTCACCGAGGCGGACCGCCTCGTCGGCGAGTTCGACGCCGAGGATCCGGCTGCCGGCGGCCCGCTCGGCGGTCAGCCAGCGCAGCGGGCTCCCGACCCGGTGCACGCAGCCGGGCCGGCGCAGCGTGTTTCCTCGGGCCACCGCCTCGTCGACCCAGCGGAACGGCGGTACGGCGAGGCAGGCGCCGACGGCGTCGCAGGTGCGCAGCAGGGTGCCCAGATTGGCGCCGTGCAGCGGCCAGAGCGGAGCGGCGACGAGATGGTGCCAGCAGCGATGTGGGCGGGGTCGGCGGGCCGAGCGAAGCTCGCGTCGAGGCCGGACCCGGATGGCGGCGCTCACGCCGCGTAAGCGGCTCCGCCGCAGAAGAGATCGATCATTTGTGGGGTGCTTCGCGGCGCACCCGGGCCATCGACGAAGACAGGCTGGTTGATTGTAGACGCCCGCCTCTGCGCGATGACGTCTCGGAGCGGGCCGGCGGCCGGGCCATCCCGATCGCCCGGCGACCGCGGACGGTGGCGGTGCGGGGGCGTGCTAGAAACAACGCCCAGGGTCTCCTGCCCCCGTCCCGCTCCCCCGACGCGAAGGGCGTACCCGTGACCCTGCCCCCCACCAAACCCCGATCCCGCTGGTCCCCGTGGTCCCTGCACGGCGACGGCCGCGCGGTGAACCCCGGCGACGTGGTCCACCCCGACGAGCGGCTCTCCTGGCCACGCACGCTCGGCATCGGTGTGCAGCACGTGGTGGCGATGTTCGGCGCCACCTTCACGGTGCCTCTCATCACCGGCTTCCCGCCGGCCACCACGCTCTTCTTCTCCGGGCTGGGCACCCTGCTGTTCCTACTCGTCACCGGCAACCGACTGCCGTCGTACCTCGGCTCGTCGTTCGCCTTCATCGCGCCGGTGCTCGCCGCGAAGGCCGGTGGGGACATCGGCCCGGCTCTCGGCGCGATCCTCGTCGCCGGCGCGGCCCTGGCCGTGGTCGGGCTGGTGGTGCAGTTTGCCGGGTCGCGCTGGATCGACGCGCTGATGCCCCCGGTGGTGACCGGCGCCATCGTCGCGCTGATCGGGCTCAACCTGGCCCCGGTCGCCTGGGACGGTGGCGGCAGTGGCACGGGTGTGAAGGCACAGCCGCTGATCGCGGTGGTCACCCTCGCCGCGATCCTGCTCGCCACCGTGATCTTCCGCGGCTTCCTGGCCCGGCTGTCGATCCTGCTCGGCGTGCTGGTCGGCTGGCTGCTCGCGCTCGCCCTCGGCGAGCTGGACCCGGCGGCGGTCACCGGGCTGCGGGTGGCCGCCTGGGTCGGGCTGCCCGACTTCCACGCGCCGAGCTTCAGCCTGCGGGCCGTGGTGCTGGTCGTCCCGGTGGTCCTGGTGCTGATCGCGGAGAACGCGGGGCACGTCAAGGCGGTCGCGGCGATGACCGGTCGCAACCTCGACCGGGACATGGGCCGGGCGTTCCTGGGCGACGGTCTCGCCACCGTGCTCGCCGGCTCCGGCGGCGGGTCCGGCACCACCACGTACGCGGAGAACATCGGCGTGATGGCGGCGACCCGGGTCTACTCCACCGCCGCCTACTGGATCGCCGGCCTGACGGCGGTGCTGCTCGGGCTCAGCCCGAAGTTCGGCGCGCTGATCCTCACCGTGCCGGCCGGTGTCCTCGGCGGCGCCACCACCGCGCTCTACGGGCTGATCGCCATCCTGGGCGCCAGGATCTGGATCGAGAACCGGGTGGACTTCCACGACCCGGTGAACCTGATGACGGCCGCCGTGGCGGTGATCATCGGCGCGGCGAACTACACCCTCACCTCGGGCGACCTGTCGTTCAACGGGATCGCCCTCGGTACCGCCGCCGCCCTGGTGATCTACCACGGCATGCGCCTGATCGCCCGCCTCCGGAAGACCACCCCCGCCTCCCGCCGAGGCCCCGAACCCGAACTCTGACCCGCCCCACCCACCTTGTTGATCATGAGTTCTCGGCGCCGGCGCGTCACGGCAACAACTTCATGATCAACGCCAGACCGCGGGCGCCCCGGACCAGTCGGTCCGGGGCGCCGTGTCGGTGCGGAGGGCGGGGCGTCAGTCGCGTTCGACCTGGTGGCCGATGACGGTGGGGCCGAGCATGACGGCGAAGCCGGAGCCGTCGCGGCGCGGGTCCGCCGCCGGCAGCTCGACCGGCTCGCCGTGGGCGGTGGCACCGACCGGGCGCGCACCGACCCAGCCGACCACCACGTCGGTCTCGCCCTTGAGAAAGCGCTGGGCGCGCACCCCGGCAGTCGCCCGCCCCTTGGCCGGGTAGGCCTTGAACGGCGTCACCTTGACCGTCGCCCCGGTGGAGGTGACCACCATCGGCTCACCGTGCTTCGGATCGTCGGTGCGGATCGCGCCGAAGAAGACCACCTTGGCCGTGCCGGGCAGGTTGATGCCGGCCATCCCGCCACCCCGGATGCCCTGCGGGCGGACCAGCGTGGCCGGGAAGCGCAGCAGCGACGCCTCGGAGCTGATGAAGGTGAGCTGCTCGGCGCCGTCGGTCAGCCAGGTCGCCCCGACCACCTCGTCACCCTCGCGGAGGCTGATCACCTCGAACTCGTCGGAGCGGACGGGCCACTCCGGCGAGCAGACCTTCACCACACCCTGCCGGGTGCCGAGCGCCAGACCCGGCGAGCCGTCCGCGCCCGAGCCGAGCGGCGCCAGGCCCACCACGGTCTCACCCGGCTCCAGCGGCACCAGTTCGGCGGCGGACATGCCGCCGCGCAGCGACACCGTGCCGGCCTGCTCCGGCAGCACCGGCAGCGGCAACACGTCGATCTTGAAAGCCCGGCCGGCGCTGGTCACCAGGAGCACCCGACCCCGGGCGGTCGAGTGCACGACGGCACGCACGGTGTCGTGCTTGACCCGGCCGTGCCGGCGACGCCCCTCGGCGGACTCCTCGGACTCGGCCGCGGTGCGGGCGACCAGACCCGTCGCGGAGAGGATCACCTGACACGGGTCGTCGGCGACCTCCAGCGGACCGGCCGGCACGGACGCGGCCAGCACCTCCTTGAGGTCACCGTCGACCAAGGTGGTGCGGCGCGCCGCGCCGAGCTGCTTCGCCACGGCGGCCAGCTCGTCGGAGACCACCTTCCGGAGCACCTTCGGGTCGTCGAGGATGGTGCTCAGTTCGGCGATCTCCCGACGCAGCCGCTCCTGTTCGGACTCCAGCTCCAACCGGTCGTACTTGGTGAGCCGGCGCAGCGGAGTGTCCAGGATGTAGGTCGCCTGGATCTCGGAGAGCTTGAACCGCTGCATCAGGCCGTCCTTGGCGGCCTGGGCGTCCTCGCTGGCCCGGATCAGCTTGACCACCTTGTCGATGTCGAGCAGGGCGATCAGCAGACCGTCGACCAGGTGCAGGCGCTCCTCGCGCTTACGGCGGCGGTAGGCGGTGCGCCGGGTCACCACCTCGTAGCGGTGCGCCAGGAAGACCTCCAGCAGCGCCTTCAGCCCGAGGGTCTGCGGCTGCCCGTCGACCAGCACCAGGTTGTTGACGCCGAAGGACTGCTCCAGCGGGGTGAGCCGGTAGAGGTCGGCGAGCAGCGCCTGCGGGTTGACCCCGACCTTGCACTCGATGACCAGCCGGGTGCCGCTCTCGCGGTCGGTGAGGTCCTTGACGTCGGCGATGCCGGTGAGCCGCTTGGTCTTGGTGACCTCGTTGGTGATCGCCGCGATGACCTTCTCGGCGCCGACGCCGTAGGGCAGCTCGACCACGGTGATCGCCTGCCGGCCCCGGCTGCCCTCCAACGGGCCGATCTCCACCTTGCCGCGCATCCGGACCACGCCACGCCCGGTCTCGTAGGCCCGCCGGACCTCGTCGAGGCCGAGCAGCAGGCCACCGGTGGGCAGGTCGGGGCCGGGGACGAACTCCATGAGCTTGTCCAGCGGGGCGTCCGGGTGGTTGATCAGCCAGCGGGCCGCCGTCACGACCTCACCCAGGTTGTGCGGGATCATGTTGGTGGCCATCCCGACCGCGATCCCGGACGCGCCGTTGACCAGCAGGTTGGGGAAGGCGGCCGGCAGCACGGTCGGCTGGGTCAGCGAGCCGTCGTAGTTCGGCTCGAGGTCGACGGTCTCCTCACCCAGCTCGCCGACGAGCAACATCGCCTCGCGGGACATCCGCGCCTCGGTGTAACGCGACGCGGCCGGGCCGTCGTCGGGCGAGCCGAAGTTGCCGTGCCCGTCGATCAGTGGCGCGTTGAGCGAGAAGTCCTGCGCCAGCCGGACCATCGCGTCGTAGATGGCCGTGTCGCCGTGCGGGTGGTACTTGCCCATCACGTCGCCGACGATCCGGGCGGACTTCACGTGGCCCCGGTCGGGGCGGTGCCCCTGCTCGTACATCGACCAGAGGATGCGCCGGTGCACCGGCTTCAGGCCGTCACGGGCATCCGGCAGGGCGCGGGAGTGGATGACCGAGAAGGCGTACTCCAGGTAGGAGTCGGAGACCTCGGTGACCAGCGGGTTGTCGAAGACCCGCGCGCCGGCCTGGTCGAACGCGGAGAGGTCGACCTTGGTTTCCTTGCGGCGTGCCATGACTCAGCTTTCCCCTCGACCGAACCGGGTGCTCCCGTTCACGCTGCCCTCGCTCATGCGTCGATCGCCTCCCGGTCGACCCGGTCGGCGGAGTCGATCAGCCAGTTGCGGCGTGGCTCGACCTTCTCGCCCATCAGCAGGTCGAGGATCCGCTCGGCGGCGTCGACGTCGTCGAGGGTGATCCGGCGCACCGCCCGGGTCGCCGGGTTCATCGTGGTCTCCCACAACTCGTCGGCGTCCATCTCACCGAGACCCTTGAAGCGCGGGATCGGGGTGACGATCTGCTTGCCGGACTTCTCCAGCTTGCGGACCGTCGCCTCCATCTCGGCCTGGGTGTAGGTGTAAATCGTCTGCGGGTTGCGCCCCTTGGTGGTGATCTTGTGCAACGGCGGCATCGCGGCGAAGAGCCGGCCCGCCTCGATCAACGGTCGCATGTAGCGGGCGAAGAGCGTGATCAGCAACGTACGGATGTGCGCGCCGTCGACGTCGGCGTCCGCCATGATCAGGACCCGGCCGTAGCGCAGCGCCGAGAGATCGAAGGTACGGCCCGAGCCCGCCCCGAGCACCTGCACGATCGCCGCGCACTCGGCGTTGTCGAGCACCTGCTGGAGGTTGGCCTTCTGGACGTTGAGGATCTTGCCCCGGATCGGCAGCAACGCCTGGTATTCCGAGGAGCGGGCGAGGCGCCCGGTGCCCAGGGCGCTGTCGCCCTCGACGATGAACAGCTCGCTGCGCTCGATGCCCGCCGCGCGGCAGTCGACCAGCTTGGCCGGCATCGACGCCCCTTCCAGGGCGGTCTTGCGCCGGGCGGCGTCCTTCTGCTGCTTCTGGGTCAGCCGCACCCGGGCCGCGTCGACGATCTTCTGCAGCACCGTGCGGGCCTCGGCCTTGGTCTTCCGGTCTTCCAGCCAGGCCTTGAGGTGCTGCTCGACCACGCCCTGGATCACCTTGGTGATGCCGGCGGTGGAGAGCTCGTCCTTGGTCTGCGAGGTGAACTGCGGCTCCGGGATCCGCACGTGCACCACCGCGGTCATCCCCTCCAGGACGTCGTCCAGGGTCGGGGGCTCCTCCTTGGCCTTGAGCAGGCCGCGGGTGTTGCGGACGGCCTCGGCGAGGGTCCGTGCCAGGGCCCGCTCGAAGCCCTTGCGGTGGGTGCCGCCGTGCGCGTTGCGGATGGTGTTGGTGAAGCACTCCACGGTGCGCTCGTAGCCGGTGCCCCAGCGGAAGGCCACCTCGACCTCGGCACGGCGCTGCACGTTGGACTGCATGACGCCGTTGGCGTCGGCGGCGTTCTCGCGGTAGCTGCCCTCGCCAATGACCAGCAGGGTGCCCGAGACCGGGCGGTCGCCCGCAGGCGCGAGGAACTCCACCATGTCGGTCAGGCCGTTGGGGTAGTGGAAGCGCTCCTCGGTCGGCGCCTCGCCGGTCCGGTCGCGCAGCAGGTAACTCACGCCGGGGACCAGGAAGGCCGTGTTACGCAGCTTCGTGCGGACCGCGTCGGTGTCCAGCGCGGCGCCGGTCTCGAAGTAGCGGGGGTCGTACCAGTAGCGGATCGACGTGCCGGTGCGCTGGCCGCGCTTCATGCCGCCGACCACCTGCAGGCCCGGGCCGGCGGTGAACGCGGCGTCCGGGCCGTCGCCGTCGAAGATCCCGGGCACGCCGTGCCGGAACGACATCGCGTGGGTCTTGCCGGCGCGGCGGACGGTCACGTCGAACCGACGGGAGAGCGCGTTGACCGCCGAGGCGCCCACACCGTGCAGGCCGCCGGAGGTCTTGTAGCCGGAGCCGCCGAACTTGCCGCCGGCGTGCAGCCGGGTGAGCACCAGCTCGACACCGGAGATGCCGGACTTGGCGTGCACGTCGGTCGGGATGCCCCGGCCGTCGTCGTCGACCTGCACCGAGCCGTCGGCGTGCAGCGTCACCTCGACCTTGGTGGCGTGACCGGCGACACCCTCGTCGGTGGAGTTGTCGAGGATCTCGTTGACTAGGTGACCCACGCCACGGCTGTCGGTGGAGCCGATGTACATCCCGGGGCGCTTGCGGACGGCGTCCAGCCCCTCGAGGTGCGTGAGGTCGTCGGCCCCGTAGAGGGTCTCAGGCGATGCGGTCAACTGGTCGTACTCCCCGGTCTCGGCGGTGTGGTGCCGCTCACCGGCGGGCCTCGCCGGCGCGGCGCGCCGCAGCGAGCCTAGCCCGATGCCCCGACAAGCCCGTGGCACCCCGCGCGACCCGCCGCGTCCGGACGTGAACGCCGGCCGCGAACGTGGGTGACCGGCGCGGAGTGCGGCGCCCACGGGTCCAACGCCGGGCGCACTCCCCGGATTCCGGCGCGGGCGGCTGTCTCCCGGGTACGGGCGGCCCGCGGGGACGAGCACGCCGGCCGGCGGCCGCTACGCTGACCGGCGTTGGCGGGCGGCGGGAGACGACGTGGACGAGGACGAGGCGACCAGCCGACTGTCGGCCGAGTCACTGGCCGCGGGCGATCCGACCGGCTGGTTCGAGCGGCTCTACACCGAGGCCGAGCGGGGTGAGTCCGCGGTGCCGTGGGACCGGGGTTCGCCGCACGGGCTGCTGGTCGAGTGGGTGGCGGCGCACGGCGTGACCGGCGCCGGCCGGCGCGCGGTGGTGGTGGGCTGCGGCTACGGCCGGGACGCGGAGTTCATGGCCGGGCTCGGCTTCGACACCACCGCCTTCGACATCTCCCCCACCGCGGTGCGGGTGGCCCGGGAGCGGCACCCCGGCTCGCCGGTCGACTACCGCACCGCGGACCTGCTCGACCCGCCCGCCGCCTGGCGACACGGGTTCGACCTGGTGCTGGAGAGCATGAACGTGCAGGCACTGCCGCCGCAGCTCCGCTCCGGCGCGTTCGCCGCGGTCGGCGAGCTGGTCGCCCCGGGTGGCACGCTGCTGGTGATCGCCGCCGGCCGGGCCGACGACGAGGAGCCGCCGGTGGCCCCGCCGTGGCCGCTGACCCGGGCGGAGGTCGACGCCTTCGCCGGATCGGGGCTCACGCCGCTGCGGGTCGAGGAGATCACCGACGGCGAGGGCGTACGCCGCTGGCGCGCCCGGTTCCACCGCGCCGCCTGATCCCACTCCCCCAAGCCGAGGCCCGGGGCCGCAGCCCGCGCCGGACAGACGCCTGACGGGCAAACTCCGGCGGCCCGGTGCCGGGCCGCGCCCGGGATCGACGCCGGCCCCACAGCGCCGCCACGCTTTCTCCCACGATGCGCGGGCGGCCGCCGCCAGCGCTCCGGGCGGATGTGTCAGTCATCGAAAGATTCCGTGACGAACCATTGACGTCCGTCAGCAGCGGGTGATCTGATCGCGCTCTCCCGGAGAATCTTTCATATTTCGATGGACGGATGGGAGACGTATGTCCAGGTTCCGCCGTAGCACGTTGCTGGCGGCGCTCGCCGTCGCCACGGCCGCCCTGTCGACCGCCGTGGCGCTGCCCGCCCCGGCCTCGGCCGCGCTGCCCACCGCCGCGATCGCCCTCGGGGACAGCTTCATCAGCGGCGAGGGCGCCGGGGCGTACACCCCGGTGGTGGACGTCAACGGCGTCGCCCAGGGCTTCCCTGGGTGGACGGCGCCGAACAGCAACGCGTACTTCTGCCACCGCTCGGCCAACGCCTCGCTGCACCGTGCGACGCTGCCCGGCATCCAGAACCGGTTCAACCTGGCCTGCTCCGGAGGGCAGCCGCACGACATGGCCGCCGCGTCGTCGGCGCGGACCAACGGCCGTCAGGTGGCCGCCCAGCTCGACCAGCTCCGCGCTGTGGCGCAGACCAACGACATCGACCTGGTCCTGCTCGGGCTCGGCTCGAACAACAGCTCGTTCACCTTCGGCAACGTGGCCGAGAAGTGCGCCAACCGGTTCATCGCCGACGCCTGGACGGGCTGGTGGGAGTTCTGGGCGTACCTGAACGGCCCGGTACCGCAGGAGCCGTGCAGCGACGCCGACCTGGCCACCGCGGCGCAGTTCAGCGCCGCGACCGCGGAGACCACCGCCGCGGTACGCCAGCTGCTGACCACCCTGGACCAGGTGGACGCGGACGGCCAGCACCGGATCGTCTTCCAGGACTACACCAACCCGCTGCCGCCGGAGCTCTACTCGAGCTTCCACGAGGAGGACAGCCGGGACGACACCCGGGACAAGTTCCGGGCGCTCGGCGCCGAGCGCTACGCCGCCGGCTGCCCGATCCACCGGGCCAGCCTGGCTCCCGGTCACCGCTTCTCGCAGGGCCTGGGCACCCTGGTGAAGTCCACCCGGGACACCCTCGCGGCCGAGTTCCCCGCCGACGACCTGGTCTACCTGAACGTGCAGCGGGCCTTCGACGGCGCCCGGCTCTGCGAGACCGCGACCAGCCCGAGCGGGGCGCTGGCCACGCCCATCCGCCTGCAGAACAGCCCGCCGAACGGCACCTTCGTGACCAGTCTCAGCGGCAAGGACAAGATCGCCATCCAGAAGATCGCGAACACCTGCGCCACCTACTTCCAGACCTGCCAGGAGTCCTGGCACCCGAATGGCACCGGGCACCAGGTGCTCGGCCAGTGCCTGACCGGCGCCGCCACCACGGCCGCCCGCGCGGTCTCCTGCGTCCGCGCCAGCAACGGGTCGATCACCGTCTCCTGACCCGGGTTCGACGAGGGCCTCGCCGAGCCGGCGGGGCCCTCGTCGTACGGTCACGCGTCGTCGCGCCAGCTACCCGCCGGTAGCTTCCCGTCGTACGCTGAGCCGGTGAGCGCAGCCGCCGAGTACACCCAGGAGTTCGTCGACGTCGACGGCGAGCGGATCGGGGTGCAGGTCTATCCCGAGCCGGACCAGCCGGACGCGCCGGTGGTGCTGGTCTGGCCGGCGATGGGGGTGCGGGCCCGCTACTACCGGCCACTGGCCGCCGCGTTGCGCGCGGCCGGCCTGGCCGTGGTCGTCGCCGACCTGCGCGGCACCGGGGCCAGCACACCGGCGCCGAGCCGGCGGTCCCGCTACGGCTACGCCGAACTGGCCGGCGACGTCGGCGCCGTGCTGGAGGCGCTCAAGCCCCGGCTGGACGGGCGAACCCGGCTGCTGCTCGGGCACTCGCTCGGCGGCCAGGCGGTGCTGCTGCACCTCGCGCTGCACGGCCAGGACGCGGTGGACGGGCTGGCGCTGGTGGCCGTCGGCATCCCCCACTGGCGCAGCTACCCCGGCCGACGGGGGTACGGCGTGCTGCCGTACACCCAGGGCATCGCCGCCACCGCGGCGCTGCTCGGAGTCTGGCCGGGTTGGGGCTTCGGTGGCCGGCAGGCGCGCGGGGTCATCCGGGACTGGGCGCACACCGCGCGGACCGGGCGCTTCCCCCGGCTCGACGGGGTGGACGCCGAGGCCGCGGTGCGCGGGCTGCGCATCCCGGTGCTCGCGATCAGCGTGGACGACGACCAGTACACGCCGCACGCCACCATGGACCACCTCTGCGCCAAGCTGACCGCGGCCCCGGTGCTCCGTGAGCACTACACCGTGGCGGACGCCGGCGCCCCGCTGGACCACTTCACCTGGGTACGCGCGGCGGCGCCGCTGGCCGGACGGGTGGCCGCCTTCGCCGCCGGCCTGCCGCGGCGGCGCTAGACCTCACTCCTCCGGATCGAGCGGCACCAACTCCCCGTCCCGCTCCACCCGGATCTCCCCGTGGTCCCGCCGCGGCGGCACCTCGGCGGTGGTCCGCTTCGGGTCGTTGCCCGGGTGCATCAGCACCGCGTCGGTCTCCGGGGTCTTCTCCCGGCTCTCCTCGGGCTGGCTCATCCCCGTTCCCCCTCCTCGTGGCTGAGGACTGCTCTACCCCCGCAGGCCCGGACGACTCCTGCCGCCGCCGCTACGACCCGTACGAGCCGGCTGTCCCGCCTGTCCCCCGCCCGGAGGTCTCGGCGGGTGACGGACGGGGTTAGCCGCGCGGGCGGTGGGTATGCCGCACCGCCCGACACGGCGGAAGGGGATCAGATGTCCGAACGGCATACCGCACTGCGCTCGATGCACGATCTGGGTCTGGCGGCCTGGTTCGGCGGCTCTCTGATGGGGGCGCTCGGGGTCAACGGCGCGGCGGCGAAAATCAGTGACGCGACCCAGCGCCTCCCGGTCGCCTCGATGGGCTGGTCCCGGTGGACGCCAGTCAACGCGGCCGCCATCGGCGCGCACCTGGCCGGGGCGGTCGGCGAACTGGTCACCGAGAGCCCTCGGGTGGCCAGCCAGGCCGGCGTGGCCCGGGCCAGCACGATCAAGACAGCGCTGACCGTGGGCGCGCTCGCGATCACCGGCTACAGCCGACTGCTCGGCATGCGGCTGCAGAAGGCCGGTGGACCGCCGGTGGACGGCATCACCGAGCCGAACCACCAGACGCCGAGCAAGGTCGCCGCCAACCAGCGGCAGATGAAGCTGCTCCAGTGGGCGGTCCCGGCGATGACCGGCGCGCTGGTGGTGGTGACCGCGTACATGAGCGAGCAGCAGAAGCCGGGCCAGATGTGGCGCGGGATGCTGGGCAGGGCCGGTGGGCTGATCAGCGCGCCGAAGGGGGTGGCCAAGGTCGCCGGCCTGGGCATGGCCGCCAAGAAGCCGATGGCGATGTCCGGCCGCTGAAACGGCCGGCGCGACCGGCACCCCGCCGACTCCTCGGGTGGGGTGCCGGCCGGCGTCCGCCGGCAACCGGCCACGCCCGTCCCGACCGGTGTCCGCCCTCGCGGCTCAGCGGGCATGACCGGCGCGGTGACGGGCAATCAGCGCCGGTACCGGCGGACCGAGCAGCGAGGTGGACATGACGGCGGACAAGGGACGCAGTGGGACTCCGCGCGATCCGGAGGTGACGGTCCCGTGGGGCACCCGGGACGTCTACGACACGGAGCCGCCCTGGGGCTCGGACGAGGACTCGCCGATGGACGAGGGCAGCGAGGAGACCGCGGTGCCGGAGGGACGACGCGGTGAACGCCGGGCCGGAGCGCCGGCCGGGCCGTCCGGGCCGCAGGGTCGGCACGGGTTCGGCTCGGTCGAGCCCACCCGGCTGACGGAGGCCGGGCCGGGGGCACCGCCGGACCCGACGCCGCCCAGCCGGTCCTTCCCGGACGACGCGGACATCGACGAGCGGGCGCAGGACGCCTTCCGCGCCCGGGGCCGCCGCACCACCTGAGGCCCCGCCGGGAGCGGTCCGGCCCGGGACACCCGACCGTCGATCCCGGACGGTCACGGGCGCGGCCGGGCGACGGCGTCAGCTCGCGGCGCCGGCCGCGGTGGGACGAGCGTGGCCGGCGCCGGCCAGCAGCGCCGCCAACTGCTCCGCGTCCCGCTGGGCCTGCCCGGCACAGCAGTTGTTGAACAGCACGTGCAGCTCGTCGGCGTGGCTGGCCAGCTCCGTCAGCAGCTCGGACCAGGAACGCAGCTCCCGGTCACCGTAGGCGTAGCGGAACCGCTCCTGCTTGTCGCCGCTCTCCCAGGCGTCGCTGTGCCCGTGGAACCGGACCACCGCCGGCTGCGCGGTGGCGACCAGGATCGGCGGGACCGACGACGGATGCCCCTGCGGCATGTCGACACAGACCAGGCTCAGCTCGTGCGTGCGCAGGAACTCCAGGGTGTCCAGGGCGGACCGGCCGTCGAACCAGGACCCGTGCCGCAGCTCCACCCCGACCCGCCACGGACGGCACCGCTCGGCCAGCTCGGCGATGCGCCGCTCGGCGGCGGCTCCGCGCACCAGCCACGGCGGGAACTGGAGCAGCACGGCGCCGAGCTTGCCGGCCGCCGCGATCGGGTCCAGCGCCGCGCGGAACCGGGCCCACAGCTCCTCGTACGCCGGGGCGGGCAGGTCACGACGGCGGATCCGGCTCGGGCCGCCGGCCGGTCGCAGGTCGCGCGGGAGGGCGGCGACGGGCGTCGGTTGCCCGGTGAACAGGCTGAACGCCTTGACGTCGAAGGTGAACACCGCCGGGGTGGCGTCCACCCAGCCCTGGGTGGTCTCCGGCGCCGGCACCGCGTAGTACGAGGTGTCCACCTCGACCAGTCCGAAGCGCTCGGCGTAGTAGTGCAACCGGCCGGCGGGCGTGTTCACCGAGCGGGGGTACCAGCCCGAGCGCAGCAGTGACTGATCGGCCCAGGACGACGTGCCCACCCGAATCACACCCATGTCATTCAGTTCACCCCCTTCGGCCGGGATCGGCAACCGGTGCGCCCGCGCTGGCCCGACCGCCAGCCGCGCGGGACACCGAAATGTCGGTGCCCGGTCCTAGGCTCGGCGTGGTCCACCACCAGTGAAGGGCGGCGTCCATGACCATCTCCGAGCAGGTCGGCACCAGCGAGCAGGCCGATCTCCTGCTGTCGCTCCACCGCCACCGCGGCTTCCTGCGCCAGACCGTCGAGGGGCTCACCGACGAGCAGGCCGCCGCCCGCACCACGGTCAGCGAGCTCTGCCTCGGCGGCCTGATCAAGCACGTGGCGCTCACCGAGCGAAGCTGGCTGCGGTTCGCGGTCGGCGGCGCCGAGGCCATGCAGTCCGAGCCGGTCGACTGGGTCGGCCAGTTCCAGATGCAGGAGGGTGAGACCCTCGCCGGTCTCCTCGACGAATACGCCCGGGTGGCCGCGCAGACGGACGAGCTGGTCGCCACGCTCGACCTCGACGCCGCACACCCGCTGCCGGTGGCCCCGTGGTTCGAGCCGGGGGTGAGCTGGTCGGTGCGACGGGTGGTGCTGCACGTCATCGCCGAGACCGCCCAGCATGCCGGGCACGCCGACATCCTGCGCGAGTCGATCGACGGCGCCAAGACCATGGGCTGACCCCCCGCATCCAGGCCCGGCCACCGCCGCCGACTCCGGTCCCGGAGCCGCGGCGTGCGATGTGACGTCCCACCGGCGCCCGGCGCTGAGGGACACGAGATGAATGCACACCGGATGGACCCGGAGACCGTCGAGCGCCTGCTCGGCGGTCCCGTCGTTGACCACGATGGCCTGCGCCCGCTCGTGCTGCTCCTGACGGCCCTACGCGCCGCGCCGCGCCCCGGTGAGCTCGACGGTGAGCACGCCGCCGTGCAGGCGTTCCACCGCGCCCTCGCCGCGCCCGCCGACCCGCCGCGACGCAGGCGGGCCACCACGGTCCGGATGGGCCTGCGGGCCGCCCTGGCCACGCTCGCCCTCGCCGCCACCGGCGGGGTCGCGCTCGCCGCCACCGGCACGTTGCCGGGCGCGCCGCCGGAGCCGACCACCACCGTTCCCGCGCCGTCCGCCTCACCCGGTCAGCGCTCCCCCGGCGGCAGCCCGGGGCCCGAAGCGGGTCCGGGCACGACTGGCCGCCCGACTCCCGCCGCTGCCGTCGTCGGTCTCTGCCGGGCCTACCGGGGGGAGACCGGTGACAACCGCGGCCGGGCGCTGGAGAGTCCCGCCTTCGCCGGCCTGGTCAGCGCAGCCGGTGGCCCTGGCCGGGTAGCCGACTACTGCGACCAGGTGTTCGCCGACGAGCGATCCCACGGCAAGCCCTCGGACCGGCCGGTGGTTCCGGCCCACCCGAGCAGCCGACCGACCAAGCCGCCGAACGAGCCGCCGGGGCGTCCCGACGAACCGGGCGACGGCGAACGGCGGCCGCCGAGCGCAGGGCGGAAGACCCCTGCCGCCGACGGTCGTTCGAGCACTGGCGCAGCTGGCCCACGGACGAGCAGCAGGCCGTCGAGGCGTACCTGGACGCCTGGTGGCGACGGACTCTCAGCGACTTTCCGGCGCCGGTCGAGGTGACCGACGTGCTCGCCGCGATCGGCGCCACCGGGGTGGACCTGCGGCCGTATCTGTCGACGTAGGCAAACGACGGCGGCCAGCCCGCCGCCCGGCATCTGGCCGAGCATCTCGCGTACTGGCAGCCCGACGACCCGCGGCCCTGGGCGCGGGCGGTACGCGCCTGGCACGCCAGCGCCGTGCCGGCCCGGGTGCTGGAGGCGGCGCTGCTCGTGACGGATGACCTGACGGTCGCCGAGGAGATCTCCGCCGGGTACGACGTGCCCGCGCCGTGGTGGCCGATCCGCTGAGCCGGCGGTGCGCCCGCCGCTGGTCAGCGCAGCCGGGGTCGACTCTCCCGGGGGGAGGCGGCCCGATCCCGCCCGTACGCGTCGGAGTGCCCCCAGCGGCCCGGGATGTCCAGCAGCTCGATTCGCCCGAAACCGGGCGGCAGGCTCGGGTTGACCAGCAGGTTGTCCCCGATCGGCCGCAGTCCGAGCAGGGCGCCGAGCAGCATCAGCAGCCCGCCCGCCGACCAGGACTGGGGGCGGCCGGCGGCCGGCAGCTGGACCGGATACTTGGTGAACTCCCGCTCGTAACCGGCGACCAGCTCCGGCACCGAGCCGCCGAGCGTGTGCGCCATGTCGAAGATGCCCGCGGCGATCTGGGCGGCCTCGGCGTCCCGCCGGTAGTGCCGAAGCCCGGCGACGATCAGCGCGTTGTCCGACGGCCACACCGCCCCCAGGTGCGAGCCGACCGGGTTGTAGCAGTGCTGCCCAACGGCCAGGGTCCGCACCCCCCAGCCGGAGAAGAGCTCCGGGCCGACCAGGTGCGCGGCGAGGGCCGGGGCGCGCTCGTCGTCGACGATCCCACTCCACAACAGATGTCCCATGTTGGACGACAGCGCGTCCACCGGTGTCCCGTCCGGTTCCAGGGCGAGCGCGTAGTACTCCCGGTGCGGCAGCCAGAAGTCCCGGTTGAACCGCTGCTTCAGCTCCGCAGCCTCCCGCTCCAGCCGGTCGGCGTACGCCGGGTCGTCCCAGAACTCCCGGGCCAGCCGGGCTCCGCGCCGCTTCGCGTCGTACGCGTACCCCTGCAACTCGCAGGTCGCCCGGGGCAGACCGGGCGTGCGGCCGTCGGCGTATCTGATCGCGTCCGGCGAGTTCTTCCAGCCCTGGTTGACGGTGCCGTGCCGGTCGTTGCGCGTCTGGTAGCGCAGGTAGCCGTCGCCGGTCATGTCGCCGTAGTCGTCGATCCAGTCCAGCGCCATCCGGGCCGGATGCCGCAGCTCCCGCACCAGATCGGCGTCGCCCGACCAGCGCTCGTACTCGTCGAGCAGCACCACGAAGAGCGGGGTGGTGTCCGCCGCGCCGTAGTAGAGGGAGGTCGGCCGGTCGCCGAACGCGGCCGACTCGCCGTAGCGCAGCTCGGAGAGGATCTTGCCCGGCTCCTCGTCGTGCTCGTCGTCGAGCCGGCCGCCCTGCAGATTGGCGAGCATGCGAAGTGTGGCCGGCGTCAGCTCGGGGGTGAACGCGATGCTCTGCAGGCAGGTGAGCAGGCTGTCGCGCCCGTACAGCGCCATCGCCCAGGGCAGGCCACCGATCGGCACCCGGCCGGGGTTCACCAGCGGCACGTACCGCAGCGACGCCAGGTCGGTGAGGCTGCGCACGTACGACGCGGCCAACTCCCTCCGCTCGGTGATCAGTTGCGGCGCCCGGTCCAGCCAGTCCTGCAGGTCCTCGCGCATGCCCCGGCGCACCATGTCCCGGTGCGACTCCAGGCTGGCCCGCAGGTCCCGCCCGCCCTCACCGTGGATCGTCATCCCGACGTGCAGGTCGGTGACCCAACTGCCCTCCGGTTCGACCCGGATCCGGAACGTCATCCCACCCTGGTCCACGTCGACCGGCGCGGTGCTGGTCACCGTGGCTTCCCGGGTGAAGCGCTCCCGCTGGTAGCGCAGCCGGAACTGGTGCCGCTCCTGATCCGCGGTGACCACGACGGTGCGCTGGCGCGGCTGCCGGATCTCCGCGGTGTCGGCGAAGTCGCTGCCGATGTCCAGCCGGACGGTGAGCTCGACCGGTTCGGCCGAGTGGTTGAGCAGCGTGATCCGCTCGTTGAAGCTGTCGTCGATGGATCGGTGCCGGATCAGCGAGATGTCCGCGTCGACGTAGTGGCTCGCCTTCCCGGGCACCAGGAAGAACCGGGTCTCGAAGTAGGTCATGTCGTCGCGGGAGAGCGCGTTGAGCCGCTCCCCGTCGACGCTGAGCACCCAGTGGGACAGGAACCGGGTGTCGAACGAGAAGACCCCGATCGGGTGGCGCGGGTCGACCTCCATGTCACCCTGCGCGTCACTGACCGCGAAGGCGTTCCCCGCGATCACGCAAACCGGCTGCTGCGGCATCACCGCTCGTCCCGTCCGCCGCTGCGCTCCGGCCCACCGCGGCGCTCGGACCCTGCGGTGCGCTGCCGGCCGAGCGCGCGCGGGTGCCGGGCGTCCGGCGAACCGGGGAAGATCCGCCGGAGCAGCAGAAGCAGCCGGATGTTGCCCTGCACGGTCAGGTCGTTGCGCAGCAGTGCACTGGACACGTGCGTCTGCCCGGCCGCCAGCTGGTCGAAGACCGTCCGGTCGGCCCGGACCACCAGGTCGGCGCCCTCGGCTGACCGGCTCACCTCGACGTGCTGGTCCGCGACGGTGAGGTACCAGCTCTCGGTGGTGCCGTTCTCGTGCGCGTCCAGCCGCAGCGTCCCGGCGGTCCGCTCCGGTAGCTCCGGTCGCCGGCCGGGCGCCAGCCCTTGCAGATAGTCCCGCGCCGTGCTCGCCATCGGCCCTCCCCTCGTCCTCGGAGGGTCGCACCGGCCAGGGTGAGCCGGCCTCACCCGGACCGGGTGGTCCGACGCGGACGGGCGCCACCCGCCCCGCCTCGCCTCGGTATAGCGGGAACGACCGGCCGCCCACCTCGGTGCCCCCGGGAGCGGTCAGCCGACCTCGACGAGGCCACGGGCGTAGGCGGCCTGTCCGACGTGCTGGAGATCGTCCTCGGCCACGCTGACCAACCGGACGCCGAGGGTCACCGGTGGATCCCACGCCTCGTCGACCACCCGGTCCAGGTCCGCCGGGCGCAGACCGGCCAGGAAGTCCCGGGTCCGGGCGTGCACCGTCTCGTAGTAGTCGAGCAGCGCCCGCGCGCTCTCCGGCCGGACGGCGGCCACCTGCTCGGCAGTGTGCCCGTAGCCGGTGTCGCCCGGATCGCTGGTGAGACCGAAGCGCGCGGCCCAGTCGCCGGTGGTCCACACCTGCTCCGTCCCGATCAGGTCGGCGACGTGGTCGTCCTGGACCCGGGTCAGGTGCCAGACCAGCCAGCCCACCGGGTTGGCGCCCGGCCCGGGAGCCTGACGCAGCTGCTCCGGGCTGAGCCCGTCGACCGCCGCGCGGACCAGGTCGGGCAGCCGGTCGTATGTCTCGGTCAGCAGTTCACTCACGTCCACTCGGGTCACGCCTCCTGTAGTCGCCCCCGCTGGCAGAGGTACCGCCACCGGCGACGGTCAAACCTGACCGCTACCGTGATCATGTGGTCGCGGCGCTGGAGCTCTACCTGGACACCGACGCCACCCGGCGGATCCGGGTGCTGTGGGACGCGTTGGAATCCGAGGGTGTGCAGAGCATGCGCTCCCTGCTGGAACAGCGGCACCGCCCGCACGTCTCGCTCGCGGTGGCGCCGAGCTTCGACCCGGAGCGGGTCAGCGCGGCGCTGCGCGACACGGTGGTTGCCGCGCCGTTGCGGTTGTCGTTCCAGCACGCCGGGCAGTTCGTCGGCCGGGTGCTCTGGCTCGGGGCGACGCCCACCGCCGAGCTGCTCGCCCACCACCGGGAGGTGCACGCCCGGCTCGCCGCGGCCGGCATCACCCTGGTCGAGCACTACCAGCCCGGGCGGTGGGTACCGCACTGCACGCTGTCGATGCGGGTACCGAACACGTTGATGGCCGCCGCGGTGCGGCGCTGCCTGGAGGTGTTGCCGGTGGAGGCGACCGTGGTCGGCGCGGCGCTCACCGACCACGCCCGGGGCATCTCCTGCCCGCTGCCCTGAACGCGGCGTGGGCTGGAGAAGAGTCGGGTAATGGGAAACCGCGTGTGCCTACGAACCCCGGCATGCGATGGTTGCAGTGAGCCGTGTCACACCGACCGCGGGCTGGCCGGCGTGCGATCCGCATTGTCGCGGGGCCGCCCCGCCCAACGGGCACGGCTGCGACGAGAGAGGCAGTGCCATGCAGGCTCAACGCAGCGCGCCACCGATCGAACGGAGCCGGAGCACCGACGACCCTCAGGGCGGCGGCACCACCGGGCCGGCCACCCCCCTGGCGATCTGGGGCGCTGCCGCCATGCTCGGCCGGATCGGCACCGACGAGGACGACACCGAGTACGAGCGACACATCCTGCGTGGCTTCGAGTAGCCCGAGCCCGTTCGGATCCTGGTACGAGCGGCACCTCGATGGGCCGTTTCCTGCCAGGATCTGCCGGCTGGCAGCGGCGGGTCAGAGCCAGCCGCGGCGCTTGAAGATCAGATAGAGGGTGCCGCAGACGAGCGCCATCAACCCGACCGCGAAGACGTAGCCGAACCGCCAACGCAGCTCCGGCATGTGCACGAAGTTCATGCCGTAGACGGTGCCGATCAGGGTCGGGGCGAACAGGATCGCCGCCCACGAGGAGACCTTCTTCAGCTCCTCGTTCTGGGCGTAGCTGGCCGCGGTGAGGCTGCGCATCTCCTCGTTCTGCTGCTGCGAGACGAGGGTGGCGTTCACGGCGAGGATGTTCTGCAGCAGGTGTCGGAAGCTGTCCACCCGCTCCACCACCTGGGTGAGGTGGTCGGTCACGTCCCGCAGGTAACGCTGCAGCTCCTCGTCGCTGCCGTACTTGCCGGAGCCGGCGGCGAGCGCGCCGAGCACCCCGAGCAGCGGGCGCGCCGCCCGCTGGAACTGGATCACCTCGCGGCTGAGCCCGTAGATTCGCCGGCTGGCGTTCGGGTCGCCGCCGAAGACCTCCGTCTCGATCTCGTCGATGTCGTTCTCCAAACCGGCCACCACCGGGGCGTACCCGTCGACCACGTGGTCAAGGATCGCGTAGAGCACCGCCTGGGGGCCCCGGGCCAACATCCCCGGCTCGTCCTCCAGCCGCCGCCGCACGGCGGACAGCTGCGGCGCTTCGCCGTGCCGGACGGTGATGACGAACCCGGGGCCGATGAAGAGGTGCACCTCGCTGAACTCGACCTCCTCGCGCTGGTCGAGGTAGCGGGCCGCGCGCAGCACCACGAAGAGCGTCTCCCCGTAGCGTTCCAGCTTCGGCCGCTGGTGCGCGTTGATCGCGTCCTCCACGGCCAGGTCGTGCAGCCGGAACTCCCGTGCGAGCGAGATGATCTGGTCGCTGTCCGGCCGGTACAGCCCGATCCAGGCCATCGAATCGGTCAGTTCCTGCAGGCAGCGGTAGGTGTCGGCGAGGGTGGACGGTGACGCGCGCCGGCGCCCTCGGGTGTAGACGGCGCTGTCGATCAGACCGCCGAAGGGGGTCGCCGGCTCTTCCGGCTCCCGTCCGCTCGGGCTGACCTCGTTTTCGTCCAGCTGGCGGCCGAAGCCGCCCTCCGGGCGGGGATCGTTGTCGACCATGACCACCTCCCCGGACGTCCCGGTGGGGTGGCCGCGCCGGTCCGCGCCACCGGCCGGCCGGGTCGAGGCCGGGCTCACCTGGGGCGGCTGCATCCCCGTTCCGCCCCGGCCGAAACCCGCACGGCGGTCGCGCTCAGCCTCGACGGCCGGCGCGTACCCGCTGGCCGTCGAGGCGCCGCAAGCCCGTCCCGCCCCGTAGATCAGCCGGTGCCTCAGCCGTCGAGCCGGCGGACCATGTTCATGATCGTCTCGACCTGCGCGCCACCCTTGATCGGGTAGTTCGTCGCGCCGAGGTAGCCCCACCAGTCCCAGCACCCGTTCGGGTTCGCGGTCGAGGTCGTGGCCTGCGGATAGAGCACGATCGTGTTGTTCGTGTCGGCGTACTGGTTGAGGTTGGCGCGGTCGACGAAGGCGGTGCCGACCTTGCCGTACCCCTGCAGGCAGCCGTGCAGCGCGACCAGCAGCCGGCAGGACTGGCCGGCGGCGCACGATGCCGGGACGTAGGCGAAGCCGGCGGTGTCCATGCTGATGCCGTTGGCCCAGCCGTTGACCGCGAAGGTGTTCTGGGCGAAGCGGGTGAGCGTGCCGCGCAGCGGCCCGGTGTTCGGCGCCTGCACCGAGCCGAACAGCTTGCGCAGGAAGGCGCCCTGCGGGTCGGTGCCGCAGTCGTTGAGGAAGGGCGAGGCGGTCACCGTGCAGCCGCCGGTGCCGTACGGGGTCACCCAGGCGTGGCCGGCCGCGGAGCCGCTGTCGTACTGCACGCTGGCGCCGAACCGCTGGTGGTAGCGGACCAGGTCGTCGGTGACCGACTTCTTCACCGTGTTGTCGGAGTTGCCGTGGAAGACGTACGCCGGACGGGACGCGAGGTTGGCCACCGGGTCGATCCAGCCGTACGACGCCCAGGTGCGGGTGTAGGTCTCGAGGTTGGCCAGGTACGTCGGGTAGATGTTGTCGCCGCACGCGTAGAGGGCCTGGCTGACGGTGTTCTGCGCGCAGTAGTACGGGCCGGCGGCGAAGATCGCCGAGCCTCGGATCCGCCCGGAGTACGCCACCTGGAGCTGAGTGGCCAGATACCCGCCCGAGGAGACCCCGGCGACGTACACCGCGGAGACGTTGTACGTGTTCAGCGAGCCGGCGACGGGCGGCACGGTGTACGGCGTGCCGGCCGCGTGCGCGGCGCTCGCGGGAGGCACGGCCAGCAGCAGGCCGACGGCGGCGGCCAGCGCCTTCCACCACACTCTCATGATCCACTCCTGTCGCCCGGCACCGGCGACGCCGGCGTGCGCCGACGGTACCGAGACATACATCACAGTCCATATGCGCGCGGGCCACACAACCGGCCCTCCGGGGATGTCGTCGGGCCACCGTGACCGCCGGTCGGGTCCCTGTGTCGGATTGGCGGCGACGGGTATCCGAAAACGCCGGCAGACCGCCGGGCACCGCCGAACGCGGGAGGCCACCCCCAGTGTCATCCGGTTCCGAGGAGCAGCGCGCACCCACCCGGGACCGCCCGGAGCGGACCGAACGCCGCGAACCGGAGCGCTTCACCGAGCACGACGACGACGCGCTGACCGACGAGGAAGCCCGGGTGCCGGACACCGCGCGGACCGAGCAGGAGTCGCCCGGCGGTTAGTCTGCTCACTTCGCGAGGCGAAAGTTTGCACGGACTGAAAGATCGTTCCTAGGGTTACCCGGTGATGGCCGAACCCTCCCCCGCCGCGCCCGGACTCCGGGACCGCAAGAAGCGGCAGACCCGCGCCGCGCTGGCCACCGCCGCGCTGCGGCTGGTCGCCGAGCGCGGGCTGGAGCAGGTGACGGTGGAGGAGATCAGCGCCGCCGCCGACGTCTCGTCCCGGACCTTCTTCAACTACTTCCCGAGCAAGGAAGACGCGCTGATCGGCGACCAGGCCGTGCAGAGCGCCCAATTCGTGGCCCGCGTCGCCGAGGTGCCGCCGCAGGTGCCCGCCCTCGCGGCCATCCGGACCGCCCTCGCCGAGGTCATCGACGAGATGCAGGCCGATCGTGAGCTGTGGCTGCTGCGGATGACGGTCGTCACGCAGCACCCGGCCCTGCTGCCGCGCCTGGTCACGGTGGGCGCCGAGGCGGAGCGGGCGATGATCGAGGTGGTGGCCGGCCGGGTGGGCGTATCCCCGGAGCACGGCTTCCCGACCCTGCTCACGACCGTCACCGGCGCCGCGTTCCGCACCGCCATGCTGCGCTGGGCCGCCGCCGGCGGCACCCGGTCCCTCGCCGACCTGGTCGACGAGGCGTTCGACGCGCTCGCCGCCGGGCTGGCCGACCCCGGCCCGAAGACCTGATCCCCTGACCGCTCCCGCCACAAGTTGAGGAAACGATGTCCGCATCAACCGTGCCCGCCGATCCCGTCGAGGTCGGCCCGGCCCGCATGTCCCGCCGCGAGGTCCTCCAGGCCCTCTCCGGCCTGATGGTCGGCATGTTCGTGTCGATCCTCGCCTCCACGGTCGTGGCGAACGCGCTGCCGCGCATCATCGCCGACCTGAACGGCAGCCAGACCGTCTACACCTGGATCGTCACCACCGAACTGCTGGCCATGACGGCGACCGTGCCGCTCTGGGGCAAGATGGCCGACCTCTACAGCAAGAAGCTGCTCATCCAGTCGTCACTGGCGCTCTTCGTGGCCGGCTCGCTGATCGCCGGCTTCACGCCGAACGTCGAGGTGCTGCTGCTCAGCCGGATCGTGCAGGGCATCGGCGCCGGCGGCATGACCGCGCTCGCCACCATCGTCATGGCCGCGATGATCCCGCCGCGGGAGCTCGGCCGGTACGCCGGCATCTTCGGCGCCGTCTTCGGCGTCGGCACCATCGCGGGACCGCTCATCGGCGGGGTCCTGGTCGACACCTCCTGGCTCGGTTGGCGCTGGTGCTTCCTGATCGGCGTCCCGTTCACCATCCTGTCGATCGTCCTGCTCCAGCGGACGCTGCACCTGCCCGTCGTCCGCCGCCAGGTGAAGATCGACTGGCTCGGCGCGGCGCTGATCACGGCCGGCGTGTCGCTGCTGCTGGTCTGGTCGTCGCTGGCCGGTCACCACTTCGCCTGGGCATCCGGCTGGACCGCGTTGATGGTGGCCGGCGGTCTCGTACTGCTGGCGGTGGCGGTGTTCGTCGAGTCCCGGGCCGCCGAGCCGATCATCCCGCTGGACATCTTCCGCAACCGCACGGTCTCGCTGGCCACCGTCGCCAGCGTGCTGGTCGGCGTGGCCATGTTCGGCGGCACGGTCTTCCTGTCGCAGTACTTCCAGATCTCGCTGGGCAAGTCGCCGACGGTGGCCGGCCTGATGAGCCTGCCGATGATCTTCGGGCTGCTCGTCTCGTCGACCGTCGCGGGTCAGCTGATCACCAAGTACGGCCGCTGGAAGATCTTCCTGGTCGCCGGCGGCGCCATCATGACGGCCGGGATGGTGCTGCTCGGCACCATCGACGCGCAGACCAGCGTCTTCGTCCTGTCGATCTACATGGCCGTGCTCGGCATCGGCGTCGGCATGCTCATGCAGAACCTGGTGCTGGCGGCGCAGAACGACGTGCCCGCCCACGAGCTGGGCGCGGCCACCTCCATGCTGACCTTCTTCCGGAGCATGGGCGGCGCGATCGGCGTCAGCGTGCTCGGCGCCGTCCTGGCCAACCGGATCACCGATCTGATGGCCGAGAAGCTCGGACCCGCGGCCGCCGGCGGCGGTTCCGGGACGCAGGTTCCGGACCTCGCCACGCTGCCCGAGCCGGTGCTGCGGATCGTGCAGGGCGTCTACGGCACGGCCACCGCCGACCTGTTCCTGGTGGGCGCGCCGCTGGCCCTGCTCGCGATGGTGGTGGTCATCTTCATCAAGGAGAAGCCGCTGCACACGCTCAGCGGCGACGAGCGGCGGGCCCAGGAGGAAGCCGCCGCGCAGGCGGCCGGCGTCTCGCACTGAGACCCGGCCGGAAGAGGGTTCCGCGGCGCCGGCACCGCGCCGCGGAACCCCCTCCCGCCACGGCCGGCCGCGCGACGATCCTCGCGCGGCCGGCCGGCTTGCATCCGGTACCCGGATACGGGCTTACCGTCGGAGGATGACCCCGAACGACGAATGGGTGCCGCCGGCGTGCACCCTGCCCACCGCGGAGCGTCCGGTGCGGCTCACCGAGTTCGACGACCTCTTCACCGTCGCGCTGCGGGGGCAACGCCGGCTGGCGCCCACCCGGCTGCGGTGGTGGCTCGACCCGGCGGCCGGTCCCACCGCCCGGGAACTGGCCGGCCGGGAGAGCAGCTGCTGCGCGTTCTTCTCCTTCACCGTCCGGCCGGTCGAGGGAGCGGTGCAGGTGGACGTCGCCGTGCCGGCGGCGTACGTCGACGTCCTCGACGCGCTCGCCGCCCGGGCGGTCAGCCGGATGTCCCGGTGAACGGCCTGCGCAGCGGCCAACTGGCCGAGGCCGCCGGGGTGAACCCGCAGACGCTGCGCTACTACGAACGTCGCGGCCTGCTCGCCGAGCCGCGGCGCACCCCGGGCGGGCACCGGCTCTATCCGACCGAGGCGATCACCCTGCTCCGGATGATCAAAGCGGCGCAGCGCCTCGGGTTCACCCTGGACGAGATCGCCGCCCTGCTCGCCACCGGCCGCCGCCATCCCGGCCGGCGCCGAAACCCCGGTCTGCGCCCCCGCGCCGAGGCGAAGCTGGCCGAGGTGACGGCCCGGATCACCGATCTGCGGGACGTCGCCGACTCGCTGCGTGCCGCGCTGGCCGCCGGCTGCGACGACCTGGCGGAGTGCGCCGCCCAGCCGGCCTGCCCGATCCCGTTCCCCACGTCGGCGTCCGGCGTCGGCGCAGGATGAGCGGCGGCATGCCGTCGACAAGGACGAGGAGAGCCGGAAGCTGCGACCCCCGGGCGAGCCACGCCCAAGCGCCGGCGCCCCGCCGGCCCGACGTCGGCGGCGGCCCGCTAGTCGAGTCGCTCCGGTGTCACATCCGGCCCCGCGGTGACGCTCAGGGTGACGACGGTACCGGCATCGGAGGTGTGGACCGTGACGTCCCGGCAGAGCTGCTGCACCAGCCAGAGCCCCCGCCCGCCGAGGGTGTGCGGCGTCGGCAGCCGAGGTGTGACGTTGGCCGGGATCCCGCCGCCGCTGTCGCGGACCGTGACGGTGACCGTGCCCGGTGCGGGGGCGAGGGTGACGTCGGCGGCGCCGCCGCCGTGCTGGATCGCGTTGATCACGACTTCGTTCACCGCGATGGTGAACTGTTCCGCGTGTTCGGGCGCCAGGCCGGCACGCAGGGCCGCGCGCGTCACCCGGTGGCGGACGTCAGCCACGCCGTGCGGCGTGACACCGCGTATCGTCGCCGCAGCCGGATCCGCATCCGGCTGATCGGCTGATGTCACATCCACAACATCCTCACCGCCGGAGCCTAGCCGCCACCAGCTCTGCGCGCCCGAGTGGCCGCAGTTGCCGGTGCCCCACTATAAAGTCAGCACGACCGTCCGGTCCGGGGACGCGAGAGGAGGAGTTCGGCGTGCCGTTGTCATTGTCCAGCCACCGCACGGCCGACGCCGCCACGATTGCCGTGCGGGGTGAGGTCGACCTTTCCACCGCCGACGACCTGGAGCGCGCGGTCGCCGCCGCGGCGCAGGAGGACGCCCCCGCGATCATCGTCGATCTCGGTGGGGTGACGTTCCTGGACTCCGCCGGGATAAACGTCCTGCTGAAGGGGCGGCGGCTCGCCGACGAGCACGGCAAGCCCTACCACGTGACCGGCGCCCAGGGTATGGTCCGTCAACTCCTGCGGATGACCGGGGTGTGGGAGCATCTCGCCACGCCGGCCAGCCGGTAGTGGTCGCGGCATGGACGCTGTCCGCCAGGTCGAGGATGCGATGGTGATGAGCGGCGACGTGTCACGGGCCGGCAGCGAGGAGAAACTCCGCCGGCTACAGACCATCACCGATGCCGCGCTCTCCCAGCTGGGTGTGGAGGATCTGCTCGACGAACTGCTGGAGCGGACCCGTGACCTGCTTCAGGCCGACACCGCCGCGATCCTGCTCGTCGATCCCAGCGGCACCGAGTTGGTCGCCACCGCCGCGAGCGGCCTCGAGGAGGAGGTGCGGCAGGGCGTCCGGCTGCCGGTCGGCCGCGGCTTCGCCGGCTCCGTCGCCGCCCGGGGCGAGCCGGTCATGCTCGATCAGGTGGACCACACCAACGTCCTCAATCCGATCCTGCTCACCCGCGGCGTGGTCTCCGTCCTCGGCGTACCGATGCTCAACGGCACCCAGGTCATCGGGGTGCTGCACGTCGGGACGCTGACCCCGCGACGGTTCACCCACGACGATGTCGAGTTGCTCCGACTGGTGGCGGACCGGGCCAGCCTCGCCACCCAGGCCCGGCTGTCGCGGCTGGACCGCGCCGCGGCGGTGGCCCTGCAACGCAGCCTGCTGCCGGCCCGGCCGCAGGCGGTGCCGGGGCTGGACGTCGCCGCCCGCTACGTCCCCGGCGCCGCGGTGGGCGTGGGCGGTGACTGGTACGACCTCTTCGCGCTGCCGTCCGGGCAGATAGGGTTCGCCATCGGCGACGTCGCCGGCCACGGCCTGCGGGCCGCGGTGGTGATGGGCCGCATCCGCAGCGCCCTGCGTGCCTACGCGTTGGAGACCGACGACCCGGCCGACGTGCTCACCCGCCTCGACCGCAAGGTGCAGCTCTTCGAGCCCGACGTCATGGCCACCGTGCTCTACGCCGTCCTGGACCCGAGCACCGGCAGCCTCACCCTCTCCAGCGCCGGACACCTGCCGCCGGTGCTCACGGAGCCGGACGAGCCCTCCCGGCTGATCGCCGTCGCCCCCGACCTGCCTCTGGGCGCGTACCGAAGCGCCCGCCGGCACAACACCCCCGCCTCCCTGCCACCGGGCGGCTGCCTCTTCCTCTACACCGACGGGCTCGTCGAGCGACGCACCCGGCCGCTCGACGACGGCGTCGAACTGCTCCGCGCGGCGCTGACCTGCGCGCCGGCCGACACGATGTGCACCACGGCGATGGCGGCGCTGCTCGACGAGGCGGCGGCCACCGACGACGTCGCGGTGCTCGCGGTACGTCGCACCGGGGAGAAGTCGGCGGCCTGAGCGCCGGCGACGTCCCGGCCACGCGTCGCGGACCGCGGTGACCGTTTGCCCTCCCGGCAGGCGGGTAGACGCCGCTATTCCTCGCAGAGAAAGGCCGCGAAGGTGGAGAACAGCGAGTTCATCGACTCGGTGGCGAAGCGCCTGCGCACCTCGGCCGAGCAGGCGACCGCCATCACGCGTGCCACGCTCACCACGCTGGCCGAGCGGATCGAGGGGGGCGAGGCGAAGGACCTGGCCGCTCAGCTCCCCGAGGAGTTGCGGGGATACGCGTACGGGCCACCCGGTGAGACCGGCCGGTTCAGCTTCAACTCCTTCATCTCCCAGGTGAGCGGGCGCGCCGAGGTGGATGCCGCGGCGGCCCGGGACGGGGTGCGGGCCGTCTTCGACACGCTCCGGGAGGCCCTGCCACCCGGCGCGTACGACGACATCGTCACCCAGTTGCCCCAGGAGTTCTGGCAGCTCACCGACTCGGCGGGCCGCTACGACCGGCGCGGCGGCTGAGCGCCCGTACCCGGTGCTCAGATGGCGGTGGCCTGGGAGACCTTCCACTCGCCGTCGACCGGCACCAGGGTGAGCACCACCCGGTTCTGGTCGACCTTCTCCCCCGCCGTGCTCACGTTGCGGCGGTACTGGTTGAGGTAGACGAGCAACTCCACCCGGTCGGTCTCCGCGCTGACCACCCCGGTGGCGGAGACCTCGGCCAACACCACCGCCTGCTGCTTGCCGGCCGTCTCCTTCAGGGTCACCGTGGTCCGCGCGTACTCCTCCGCGAAAGCGCCGGTGGCGAAGGTCCGCCCGTTCGCCACGCTCTCGTCGAACGTCCGGTAGTCGTACGAGAAGATCGCCTTGGCGGCGGCCGGCGCGGTGGCCAGCGCCTGGCGTACGGCAGCGTCGCGCCGCTCGGCGGCCCGGTCGCCGTACCAGGCGAGACCGGCCGCGACGGCCGCGAGCAGCGTGGCGGCCACCAGCACCGGCACCAGCCGGACCCGGCGGGGTCGCCAGGGGGCGCGCGCGGCGCGGCCGCGGCGCAGGAGTGCGGGGGTACGCATCGAGAACCTCCTCCGGTCAGCCGACGAACTGGAGCTTCGCCACGAGCCACGCGCCCGAGTCCCGGTCGCGTACCAGGTCCAGCTGGATCCGGTAGTGCGACGGACGGCCCTCGGGCGCCTTGACGTTGCGGACGGTGGCGTCGACGGCCACCAGCGCGACCGCCCGCCGCCGGTCGCCGGAGACCAGGCCGGCCCGCAGCACGGTGCCCTGCGAGTCGACCTTGTTCTCCACCACGGCGGTGCGGACCTGCGCCTGCCCCCGGGTGAACTCCTCCTTGAAGTCACCCGTCGCGCCCGCGGTGATCCGTTGCAGGTCGCGGTCGACGCTGGCGGCGCTGACCGAGACGAAGTTGACGCTGGCCTGCCGGGCGGCGGCCAGCGCGGCCTGCCGGGCCTGCTCGGTGGCCCGGGCGGTGTACCAGCGGTGCCCGTAGACGCCGGCGCCGGCCAGGGCGGCGGCGAGCAGCACCACCAGCAGACCGGCCAGGGCCCGGCGTCGCCCCGACCCGGCCGGCGCGTCGCGGTCCGGTTCCGCGGCACCGTCCGGGCCGTCGGCGGTCGCGCCGTCGGCGGTCGCGCCGTCGGCGGTCGCGCCGTCGGCGGTCGCGCCGTCGGCGGTCGCGCCGTCGGCGGTCGCGCCGTCGGCGTCGGGGTCCGGTAGGTCTTCGACCTCGGCCGGATCCCCGACGACGGTCAGGTCCGCAACCTCCGTCGGGTCCTGCACCGGCTCCCGGTCCAGCCGTCCCAGCACCTCCTCGATGCCGCCGGCCGGCGCGGGCAGTCGACGGGTGACCACCCGGCGCTGCGCCGGGCCGCCGCTCTTCGCGCCCTTGATCACCCGGAGCGTCCGCTCCCTGCGGATCGGCATGCCGCCACCTTCCTCTCCGACGCCGGTCACGGCGTCACCCCGGCGAGCAACAGCTGCTTCCACGACTGCTCCCCCGCCGTGCGGTACTGCCCGCCGGTGCCGCCGAACTGCAACGGCCGGCCGTCCGGGCCGAGCACCAAACCGGTCGCCGGGTCGTATCCGCCCGGGGCGGCCGGCCCGGCGGCGGGCGGCGGGGCCGGCTCCCGCCCGGACGGTCGTGGCGCGTTGCCGGCGCCGCGGACGTTTCCGCCGGCCGCCCGGTCCCGGTCGGTGCAGCGGGTGCCACCGCCGGCGTACACACAGGACGGCGGGTCGTTGACGTTGAGCACCAGGCCGAAGTGGGCGGTACCGTCGCCCGGGGTGACGGTGAAGCCACCGGCCACCGCGATCGGGTAGACCACCAGCAGCTGCTCGATCCCGGGCAGTCGGCGGGCGGCGATCCCGTTGACGGTCACCAGGTTCCCGAGCAACGTGCCGACGGTCGGATCCAGCCCGCGCAGCAGGGCCCGCAGCTCCGCACCCGCGGGCGGGCCGTCGGCGAGCAGCCGGCGCAGGTCCTCATCGGCGTCGCGGACGGTCTCCGCCAGCGCCGCCAGCCCCGCCGACCAGCGCCGCAGCGCCTCGGCCGACTCGGCCTGAGTGCTCAGCACGGTACGCCCGTCGCGGATCAGCGCCAGCGTCTCCGGCAGCCGGGCGGTGGCGTCGGAGAGCAGCGCGTCGCCGGCGTCGAGGATCCGGGCCAGCGCCTGCTCGTTGCCCTCGAACGCGGCGCCCAGCTCGCTGATCAGCACGGTCAGGTCGTCCGGGTCCACCGACCGCACCAGCGCGTCCAGGTTGGTCAGCAACGTCTCCGGGGCGAGCGGCACGCCGGTGCGCTCGGCCGGGATCACCGCGCCGTCGGCGAGGTACGGCCCGCCGTCGCGTTCCGGCCGCAGGTCGACGTACTGCTCGCCGACCGCCGAGCGGTGCGTCACCACGGCCCGCAGCGCGCTCGGAACCCGTACCTCCCGGCGGATCCGCAGCTGCGCCCGAACGCCGTCGTCGCGCAGGTCCACGGCGGTGACCCGGCCGACCGGCACCCCCCGGTAGGTGACCGGCGCGTTGGCGAAGATGCCGCCGGCGCGGGCGAGGTCGAGGTGGACGAGGTAGCTGCCGCCGAGCAGCCGGTCGCCGAGCCCGACGTAGCGGACCCCAACGTAGGAGATGCCGAGCAGGCTCACCACGACGAACGCGAGGACCTGGAGCTTGGCGGTACGTCCGATCACGGCAGCAGCCCTCCGCCCAGCACGTCCGTCAGGTCACCGATCAGCCCGGTCACCGCGCCGGTCACCGGCAGCACGCACGGCGCGGTGAGCACGGTGCCGGGCAGCAGCTCCGTGCCGGCCGGAAAGGCGGTGCCCGGGGGTACGAGTCCCTTGGGCAGGATCAACCCGCCGAGCGGCACCTTCGAGCCTGGCTTGAGCAGTTCGCAGCCCTTGGGCAGCAGACAGTCCTTCGGCGGCTTCCAGGTCGCCGGGAAGTCCTTCAGGTCGGGCAGGCAGCGCAGCAGCGGCAGGTCGGACCCGGGCCGGCTGCCACCGTCGGAGCCGCTGCCCGGGCGGGGACGGGGGGTGCCGCCACCGGCGGGCGATCGTGCACCAGGACCCGTCCCGCCCGGTCGCGCCGCCGGCCCGGCCGGCGTCGGCGCGGCGGCCACCAGGTTGGCCAGGATGCTGGCGGCGTCCAGGTCGGCGGTGACGGCCAGGTTGACGAAGTCGCCGACGATCGCGCCGGTGACGTTCGGCGGGAAGGGGAACGACAGCATGAAGTCCAGCGACTTCGGCAGGTTGTCGCCGGCCCGGGCCAGCTGCTCCAGGATCGGTTGCAGCGCCCGTACGCTGGCCAGGGTGTCGTCGCGGCTGCGGTTGACCACCGTGGCGCCGACGCGGCCCAGCTCGCCGAGCGCGGTCAGCGCCTCCGTCAGCTGGGTGCGCTGCTCGGCCAGCACCGTCAGGCCCGGGGCGAGGGAGTCGAGCGCCTCGCCGACCACCTGCCGCTGCCGGCTCAGCCGGTCGCTGAGCCGGTCCAGCGCCTCGATGGCCCGGACCAGATCGGCCTTCTGCCGCTCCAGCCCGCCGACGAACGTGTCGAGCTGGCCCAACGCGTCACGGACGGCCGGTTCCCGCCCGTCGAGGGCCTGCCCGAGTTCGCTGGTGATGGTCCGCAGCTGGGCCAGCCCGCCGCCGTTGAGCAGCAGGCCCAGCGCCGCCAGCACCTCCTCGACCTCGGCGCCGCGCCGGGTGCGGGACAGCGGGATGACGTCGCCGTCGCCGAGCCGGCCGGCGTCGGCTCCGGTGGCCGGCGCGGCCACGGTCACGTACTTCTCGCCGAGCAGGCTGCTCTGCCGCACGGCGGCGGTGGCGTTGCCCGGTAACCGCACCCCCCGGTCGATGCGCAGCCGGACCCGCGCGGTCCACCCGGCCAGCGAGATCTTCTCGACGCTACCCACCGTCACGTCGTCGACCTTGACGGCGGCCTGCGGCACCAGGTCGAGGACGTCGGTGAACTCGGCGGTCACCGTGTAGCCGTCCCCGGCCGGGGCGCCGCCGGGCAACGGCAGGTCGGCCAGCTTCGGCAGGCCGCACCCGGCGGGCAGCAGCAGTACGACGAGCGCACCCGTCAACGCCCGCGCCAGCCGGATCCTCATGCGGGCCCGCCTTTCGTTCGCGACTGCGGGGCTCACCGGACACCTCGCAGGATGCCGCCGAGGGTGAGGTCGCGCGTGACGTCGGGGCCGCCCGCCGCCCCGTCGGGGCCCGGTCCACCGGAGGAGGGGACCGGAGGCTTTACCGGTGGGGTCGGGCCCTTCGGGGCGCCGGGCGGCAGCTTGAGGAGCTTGCGGAGCTGGTCGGTCATCGGCAGGCCCCGCGCGTGCAGGGTCTGGGCGAGCGCCTTGCAGGTCTCGGGGACCTTGGCGCCGGGCAGCTGGTCCACGATCAGCGAGCAGACGAAGCCGGCCGGGTCGTACGGGCCCATGACGTTGTCGCGGGTGTCCAGGGTGCCCGAGCGGGGGTTGTAGGCCAGGGCGAGGTTGTTCACGGTCAGCGGCGCCACGTCGAGGATGTCGATGACCGCCTTCTGCTGGCGGACGAGCACCCCGGTGATGTCGGCGAGCGCGGCGACGTTGCCGGTCAGCTCGTCGCGGTTGCCCCGGACGAAGGCGGTGACGTCGGCGAGCGCGGCGGCGAGGTTGCGCAGCGCGGCGGCCAGCTCGTCGCGTTCCCCCGCGAGCTGCTCGGCGACGTCCGCGAGCTGCTGGGAGAAGCCGCGTACCTGCTGGTCGCTGCGGGCCAGCGCGGTGGTGAACCGTTGCAGGTTGGCCACCGAGCCGAACAGGTCCTGCCGGCCGTCGGCGAGCGTGTCGAGCGCCCGGGACAGGTCGGCCAGGGTGCCGTGCAGCTCGTCGCCGTTGCCCTCCAGGTTGGCCCGCCCGGTGGTCAACAGGTCGCTGAGCGCCCCGTCGGCGTTGGCGCCCTGCGGCCCGAGCGCCCGGTTGAAGTCGTCGAGCGCCCGGTAGATGTCGTCGATCTCCATCGGTGCGGCGGTGCGCTCGGCGGGGATCTCCGCGCCGTCGCGGAGCGCGACGCCGCCGGCGAAGGCCGGGGCGAGCTGCACGTACCGGTCGCTGACCACGCTGGGCGGGATGATCAGCGCCTGGGCGTCGGGGGGGACGCTCACCTGCGGGTCGTAGCGCATGCTCACCCGGACCACCCGGCCCTGCGGGGTGACCGACTCCACCTCGCCGACCCGCACCCCGAGCACCCGGACGTCGGAGCCGGGGTAGATCCCGACGGCCCGGGTGAAGTAGGCGACCACCCGCCGCTGCGGCGACTCCTGACGCCACAGCACCAGGCCGGCGGCGAGCGCGGTCAGCAGCACGGTGGCGGCGGCGACCGGTCGGCGCCAGCGTCGGATCGGGCCGGGCATCAGCGACCTCCCGTCGGCACGTACGGCTGGAGCAGGCCGCTGAGGTAGGAGTCGAACCAGCGGCCGTTGCCGACGACGTTGGCGAAGGCGGTGACGAACGGCGCCATCCGCTGGACTGTCTGCTCCAGCTCGTCGCGGTTGCGTTGCAGGACGGCGACCACGTCGCGCAGCTTGCGCAACGCCGGTTCGAGCTGGGTGCGGTTGTCGGCGACCAGCCCGGACAGCTCGGTGGCCAGCTCGTCGGTGCCGACCAGCAGCCGGTGGATGGCGTCCCGGCGGCGGCTCACCTCGGCGAGCAGCGCCTCACCGTCGGCGACCAGCCGGCGGAACTCCTCGTCCCGGGTGGCGAGCACGTCGGTGACCTGCCGGGCCCGCCCGAGCAGCGCCCGCAGCTCCGCGTCCCGCTCGGCCACCGTCCGGGACAGCCGGGAGAGCCCGACCAGGGAGGAGTTGACGCTGCCGGGGGTGTCGGCGAAGGTCTCGGAGAGCGTCGTGAAGGCCGTCGCGAGCTGCTCGGTGTCGACCTGGTCGAGGGTGTCGGCGAGCCCGGTGACCGCCTGCACCACGTCGAACGGCGCGGCGGTGCGCTCCAGCGGGATCTGTCCGTCCGCGGGCAGCCGGTCCGGTCCGGCCGGGGTCAGGGCGAGGTACTTCTGGCCGAGCACCGTTTTGATCCGGATGGTGGCGCCGGTGTCCCGGCCGAGGCGGACGCCGTCGTCGTCGACCCGGAACCGGACCCGCACGTACGGCTGTGGGCCGGTGGCCAGCTCGACCGCGGTGACCGCGCCGACCCGGACCCCGGCCACCCGTACCTCGTTGCCGGCGACGAGGCCGCTCGCGTCGTGGAAGGCGGCCTGGTAGGAGCGGCCGGTGAGCGCGGCCAACCGGTCGAGCTGGAAGGCGCCGAGCAGGACGGTGGCGATCACGGCCAGCCCGACCGCGCCGACGACGACCGGATTGCGTTCCCGGAAAGGTCTCATCGGCTTCCTCCGGTGGCGCAGCGGGCGGCCGGGGCGCTGAGGGTCGCCGGGTTGAGCGGGGCGTGCCCGGCGACCGCGACGCGGCCGTCGAAGTCGCAGAGGTAGAAGTTGAACCAGGAGCCGTAGGAGGCGACCCGGGTCAGCGACTCGTACCGCTCCGGCAGCCGGCCCAGCGTGCCGTCGATGACGGCGGCGTTGCGGTCGAGGGTGCCGGCGAGGTCGCCGAGCGCGCGGACGTCGGCGGCGAGCGGCGGGCGCGCCTCGTGCAGCAGCCCGGCGGTGACGTCGGTGAGTTCGCCGAGGTTGACCAGCGCGTCGCCGATGGCGGTCCGGTCCGCGGCGAGGCCGGAGACGAACTGCTGCATCTGGGCGATCGTCCGGTCGAGTTCGGCGTCCCGGCCGGCCAGCGTGGCCAGCACCTGGTTGAGGTTGGTGATCACCCGCCCGATGACGGCGTCCCGGTCGGCCAGGGTGTTGGTCAGCGACGCGGTGCGTTGCAGCAGGCTGCTGACGGTGCCGCCCTCGCCCTGGAACACCTGGATGATCTCGTAGGCGAGGGTGTTGACGTCCGCCGGGCTCAGCGCGGTGAAGAGCGGCCGGAAGCCGTTGAACAGGGTGGTGAGATCCAGCGCCGGGGTGGTCTGGGCGAGTGGGATCAGCCCGTCCGCGCGCAGCGGACGGCCGTCCCCCGGCCCCTCGGTCAACGCCAGGTACCGCTGGCCGACGAGGTTCCGATAGCGGATGGTGGCCCGCACGCCGGTGGCGACCGGCAGGTCGGCGGTGACGGTGAAGGACACCTCGGCGACGGTGTCGTCGACCACCCGGATGTCGCGCACCGTGCCGACCCGGACGCCGGCGACCCGCACGTCGTCGCCGGGGAGCAGCCCGGTGACGTCGGTGAACCGGGCCCGGTAGCCGACCCCGCCGGGCGGGAAAGCGCCGAGGGTCTGGGCGAGCAGCGCGGTGAGCAGCACCGTCACGGTGGCGAAGATCAGCAGCTTGACGAGTGGGGCCACGGTCTTCCCGGTCATCGGGCGTTCACCACCCCACCGCGCAGCAGCGGCCCCCAGAGCAGGACCGCGATGTCCGGCACCTCCGCCGGCAGGGTGCCGGTGAGGGCGCCGACGAGCGGCTTGACCAGGGCCCGCTCCTCGCCGGTGCCGGCCTGGCCCATCTCCGGGGAGGCGCCGTCGTTGGCGGGAACGGCGGCTCCGGCCGGGCCGGCGGGCTGCTTGCCGGGTACGCCGACCGGCAGCAGCGGGCGCGGGCGGGCGAGGGAGTAGTCGTAGCCGTCGTTGACCGGGTGCTCGGGGGCCGGGACCTTCGGGTGCGGCAGGCCGTAGCACTGTGGACCGTTGCGCGCGCCGTACACCGGCTCGTCCCGGCCGGGCTGGTACGGCCCGCCGTCCCGGGTGACCTCCAGTGTGATGTGCATCCGTCCCCCGGCGAAGACCTCCTCGACCCGGGGTTGCAGGGCGACCAGACCGTCGACCAGGCACGGGTACTCGGGGGCGTAGGTGGCGAGCAGCTCCAGCACCGGCCGGCTGACCGCGCCGAGCCGGATGAGCTGGTCGCCGTGCCGGTCGAGGAAGCCCGTGGCGACCTCGGCGGTGCCGGTGGTGTCGGCGAGGAAGGCGGCGAGCTGAGTCCGCTGGTCGGTGACGGTGCGGGCGGTGACGCTGACGTCGCGCAGCAGGGCGAGCAGGTCGGGCAGCGCCGCGTCGTAGCTGTCCAGCACGGTGGCGAGCTTCCGGACGTCCTCGACGATGGTGGGCATCGCCGGGTTGAGCTGCCGCAGGTAGGCCCCGAGCCGTTCGATGTTCGCCCCGAGCTGCTCACCGCGCCCCTCCAGCGCGGTGGCGAGCGCGCCGAGGGTCGCGGCGAGCTGGTCGGGCTGGATCGACTGGAGCAGCGGCAGCGCCTCGTCGAGCACCCGCTCCAGCTCTACGGCCGTGCTGCTGCGGTCCTGGTCGATGACGGCGCCGTCGCGGATCGGCGCGGCGGCGCCGCCGCCGGGCGGGACCAGCTCGACGTAGCGTTCGCCGAAGAGCGTCTTGGGCAGCAGGCGGGCGGTGACGTCGGCGGGGATCCGGCCGATGGTGGCCGGGTCGAGCGCCAACCGCAGCACCGCGCCGTCGCCCGCGCTGCGCACCGAGCGCACCTCGCCGACCAGCACGCCGCGTACCTTGACGTCGGCGCCGTCGCCGAGCTGCAACCCGGCGCGGTCGGCGTGCAGGGTGACCCAGGCGACCGGGGTGAACGCCTTCCGGTAGTGCAGCACGGACCCGGTCAGCGCCGCGGTCAGCGCGGCGACGAAGACGATGCCGAGGATGCGATGTCTCATGCTCACCCCGCGATCCGGACGGTGGTGGTCGCGCCCCAGATGGCCAGGGACAGGAAGAAGTCGACGATGTTGACCGCGACGATGGCCAACCGGACGGCCCGCCCGACGGCGACGCCCACCCCGGCCGGCCCACCGCTGGCGGTGTAGCCGTACCAGCAGTGCACCAGCACCACGATCACGCTGAACACCAGCACCTTGCCGAAGGACCAGAGCACGTCGCCCGGCGGCAGGAAGAGGTGGAAGTAGTAGTCGTAGGTGCCCGCCGACTGCCCGAAGTAGAAGACCGCGATGGTGCGGGTGGCCAGGTAGCTGGCGAGCAGGCCCACCACGTACAGCGGGATGACCGCGATGAAGCCGGCGATCATCCGGGTGGTGACCAGGAACGGCAGCGACGGCACCCCCATCACCTCGAGCGCGTCCACCTCCTCGGAGATCCGCATCGCGCCGAGCTGCGCGGTGAACCCGCAGCCCACGGTCGCCGAGAGGGCCAGCGCGGCGACCAGCGGCGAGATCTCCCGGGTGTTGAAGTACGCCGACACGAAGCCGGTGAAGGCGCTGCTGCCGATCTGGTTGAGCGCCTGGTAGCCCTGCAATCCCACCTCGGTGCCGGTGAAGAAGGTGAGGAAGCAGATCACCCCGACCGTGCCGCCGAGCACGGCGAGCGCGCCGGTGCCGAAGCTGATCTCGGCGAGCAGACGGACCACCTCGCGCCGGTAGCGGCGCAGCGTACGCGGCGTCCAGGCGAACGCGCGCAGGTAGAAGGCGAGCTGATTGCCCAGATCGTCGAGGAGTCGCAGCACCGCCACGTCAGCTTCCCTTCTGCGGTACGACCTGGAAGTACACGGCCGTGACGATGAAGTTCAGCGCGAAGAGCAGCATGAAGGTGATCACCACGCTCTGGTTGACCGCGTCGCCGACCCCCTTGGGGCCGCCCTTCGCGTTCATCCCCTGGTACGAGGCGACCAGCGCCGCGGTGGCGCCGAAAAGCAGCGCCTTGACCTCGCCGACCAGCAGGTCGGGCAACTGCCCGAGCGCTTGGAAGCTGGCCAGGTACGCGCCCGGCGTGCCGCCCTGCAACACCACGTTGAAGGTGTAGCCACCGACCACCCCGACAACGCTGACCAGCCCGTTGAGCAGCACCGCTACCAGCATCGAAGCGAGCACCCGGGGCACCACCAGGCGCTGGATCGGGTCGATGCCGAGGACCTGCATGGCGTCCAGTTCCTCGCGGATCTTCCGCGAGCCGAGGTCGGCGCAGATGGCCGACCCGCCCGCCCCGGCGATGATCAGCGCGGTCACGATCGGGCCGGCTTCCCGGACGACCGCGAGCACCGACGCCGCGCCGGTGAACGACTGCGCGCCGAGCTGGCGGACCAACGAGCCGAGCTGGAGCGCGATGACCGCGCCGAACGGGATCGACACCAGCGCGGCGGGCAGGATGGAGACCGAGCTGATGAACCAGGCCTGCTGGACGAACTCCCGGACCTGCACCGGCCGGCGACCGAGCGCCCGCAACGTGTCCAGGCAGAACGCGAAGAACTCGCCGGACCGGCGTACCGCGCTGACCGGGGCGCTCACCGGGTGCCGCCCTTGCCGGCCAGCTCGGCGGGGCTCCGGCCCGGCTCGCTCGACGCAGCCTCGGCACCGGCGAAGGAGCCCGGCGGCGGGGTGACCCCCTGCTCGCGGCACCACTGCCCCGCCGGGCGCTCGGCCCGCCGGGGCCGGCCGTCCGACGGCGGTAGCTGGAGCGGGATGGGCGGCAGCGGGGGCAGTTCGACGCCCGCCTGCGCCTCCGCCGCCAACTCCTCGGCGTCCTTCTCCTCGGCCATCCCGATCGGGCCGACCCGCTGGGCGTTCAGGAACTGCCGGACCACCGGCTCCGTGCTGGAGAGCAGCATCTCGCGGGGGCCGAACATGGCCAGGTGACCGTGGTAGATCAGGCCGATGTTGTCCGGCACCGTCCGGGCGGTGTTGATGTCGTGCGTGACGATCAGGAACGTCGCGTCGGTGCGCTGGTTGAGGTCGATGATGAGCTGGTTCAGGTACGCGGTGCGCACCGGGTCCAGCCCCGAGTCGGGCTCGTCGAAGAGGATGATCTGCGGGTCGAGCACGAGCGCCCGGGCCAGCCCGGCCCGCTTGCGCATGCCACCGGAGATCTCCCCGGGCAGCTTCCGTTCGGCGCCGACCAGGCCGACCATGTCCAGCTTCTCGCCGACCACCGCCCGGATCTCCGCCTCGGTCTTGCGGGTGTGCTCGCGCAGCGGGAAAGCGACGTTGTCGTAGATGGTCATCGAGCCGAAGAGGGCGCCGTCCTGGAACAGCACGCCGAAGAGCTTGCGTACCTCGTACAGCGCGCGTTCGGAGAGCCGGGGCAGGTCACGGCCCTCGATGACGATCGAGCCACGGTCCGGGCGGAGCAGCCCGACCAGGGTCTTGAGGAACACCGACTTGCCGGTTCCGGAGGGACCGAGCAGCACCGAGATCTCGCCGGCCGGCAGGGTGAGGCTGATGTCGGACCAGACCGGCTGCCCGCCGAAGGACTTGGTCAAGCCGCGCACGGCCACCTCGACACCCATGGTCCCCTCCCCTCTCGCCGACGCCCGGTTCCGTCTCGTTACTGGGGACATCGCGCCGGAGGGTCCGAATGCAACACACTTCTTTGCGGCACAGTTAGGTGACGCAGAGTGAGCTAGGCAAATCGGCGGCCGGCTCGATAGCGTGCCGTTAACCGGCCGGTAACGAAGGTGCCCCGCCACGCGATGACGACCACGATCGAGCCCCAGCTCGTCCGCCGGGCCGCCCAGGGCGACCGGACGGCCACCGCGATGCTGCTCGCCGACGTCCGCCCCGGGCTGGTCCGCTACTGCCGGGCCCGACTCGGCCGGATCGGCGGCGCGTACACCACAGCCGACGACGTCGCCCAGGAGATCTGCATAGCCGTGCTGCACGCCCTGCCCCGCTACCGCGAGCAGGGCGTCCCGTTCTCCGCCTTCGTCTACGCCATCGCCGGGCACAAGGTGGCCGACGCGCAGCGGGCCGCGCTCCGAGCGGCCTCGCTGACCGCCACCGACCCACCTCCGGAGACCCCCGACGCGGAGCCGGGCCCGGAACAGCGGGCGGTCGCCACCGACCTGGCCCGCCGGTTGTCGGGGTTGCTGGAGCGCCTGCCGGAGGCGCAACGGGAGATCGTCGTGCTCCGGGTGGCGGTTGGTCTCTCCGCCGACGAGGTCGGCGCCATCGTCGGCATGTCCGCCGCCGCCGTCCGGGTGGCCCAGTCCCGTGCGCTGGCCCGGCTCCGCACCCTGGCCGGCGACTCACTCGACGAGGTGGCGGCATGACCGAGCAGACCCGGGCCGGCGGTGACGAGCTGGACCTGGCCACGATCGCCCGGGACGACCAGCTCCTCGACGCGCTGAGCCGGGGCGAGCCCGGGCCGGCCGGTGACGACGTCGCGGCGATGCTGGCCGCCTGGCGCAGCGATGTCGACGGCGACCGTGAGCAGCGGCTGATCCGGGCGGGCGGGGAGGCCCCACCTCCGGTCCCGGCCCCCGGACCGACGCCCGTCACCCGGGGCGCGCTGCGCCTCGCCGCCGCCGTCGTCACGCTCCTGGTGATCGCGACCGGGCTCGGGGTGGGCAGCCGCCACGCCGGTCCGACCAACCCGCTCTGGTCGCTGACCCGGGTGCTCTACCCCGAACAGGCACAGGTACGCAGCGTCGAGGACGGCATCGCCCGGGCTCGCGACGCGGTCGCGGCGGGCCACCTCGACGAGGCGCGGCACCTCATCGAGCAGGCCCACCGGGAGCTCGCCGGGGTGACCGATCCGGCCGTGGCCGCACGGCTGCGCGCCGAGCTCGACGCGCTGGACCGCGAACTGCTCGCCGCGCTGCCAGCTCCGCCGCCCGCGCCGGTCCCCTCGGCCGGCGCCCCGACGTCCCACCCCTCGTCGACCACCGTTCCCACGCCGAGTGACAGCGGCGCTCCGACGCCGTCCGCGCCCGGGCCGGCGCCGTCGTCGCGCGGTCCGGGCCTACCCGGGCTGCTCCCCCTGCCACCGCTGCCACTGCCCACATCGGACCCGGACAGCGACCCGCCGACCCTGCCGCTGCCCTCGCTGCCCCTGCTGCCGCTGCCCACCGGCATCCCGCTCGGCTGACCGGCCGGCGCCGGCCGACCGGGCTTGTCAGAGACATTCGCATTCTCGGATGATGTGACGGGCACCACTGTTGCCGTACCTTCAGGGGGGAGGTGGGGATGGCAGCCACGGAGGGTCCCGTCGCACATCGCGCCATGGACGGCCGGCGTTTCCTGCTCAGCGGCTCACTCGACTTCAGCGCGCCGTTCACCTCGGTGGTCGAGCTGACCGTCGCCGGCCGGCCGCACGAGTTCACGGCCGGCTCGGTCGGCCTCGTCGACGACCTGGCGGAGGCGCTGGGCGCCACCGACTTCGACGAGGTGCTCAGCTACCAGGGCGGCACCCTGATGACGACCCGCGTGCGGTCGCACGACGCCCAGATCCGGCTCGACGAGGAGCGGCTGGTGGCGGCGTGGCGCGGCCGGCGCTACTGCTTCCTCACCCAGATCTACGGCGCCACCACGAGCGATCTGCTGGCGATGCTGCGCACGCTGCGGATCGTCGAGCACGACGACGGCCTCGTCGTGCAGCCCAACGCCCGGGCCGGTAGCCGTTTCGTGGCGGCGGCAGCCGTGATCAAGGAGGTGCCCGGCCTCGGCCTGCTGGACATGGCGCCGCTCACCGCCGAGCGCACCCGACAGCTGCCGACGTGGCGCGGTTTGGCCACCGGGGCCGGCGAACTCTTCCGGGACACCCTCTCGGACGGCCGGCCGTACTTCGTCCTCGCCGCGACGGACACCTGGGTGACCGTGCTCCCGCTGGCCGACACGATCGTCGACCAGGTTCCGGAGCTGGTGGGCCGGCTACGTGTGCAAACGGCCAGGTGAGGCGTCGTGTCCACCCTGGTCGCCAGCGTCGCGGCGTACACCGTGCTGCTCACCCTCCTCGTCGCCGTCGGTGAGCACCTGTCGAGACCGGCGGCGCTGGCGACGGCGTTGGCCGCCCACCGGGTGGTTCCCGCGCCGGCCGCCGTCGCGGCGGTCGTCATCGCGGCGGAGGGGCTGCTCGGCGCGGCCGGCGTGCTCGCCCTGCTCCGGGACGACGGCGGCCGGCTGCTGGGCGTGGTCCTGGCCGGCGCTGCCGCGCTCCTCGCCACCTACGCGGGCTACGGCCTCCACGTGCGGTCGACCGGGCGAGCCGTCCCCTGCGGATGCTCGCGGGTCGAGGTGCCGATGAGCGGCTGGGTGGTGGCCCGTGCGGCCACGCTCGCCGGCACGGCCCTGATCGGGTCACTGCTCTCCGGCGCGGTGCTGCCGGTATGGCGGGCCGACGCCGAACTCACGGTCGTCCTGCTCGCCGCGGCGACGTTCACCGCGCTCCTGGCGCAGCTACCCGTCGCCATGCACCAGCCGACCCCGCAGCACCCGCCCACCCGGGTGGGACGAGGAGGCGTACCCGGATGAGTTTCCAGACCAGCGCGCTGATCCTGAGCTGGATCGCGATCCTGCTGCTGGCCCTCGTGGTGTCCGGCCTGGTCCGTCAGGTGCACGCGCTCGCCAACGGCAGCGTCGCCCGCCCCGGGTCCGTCGGTCTGCGGCCCGGCTCGCCGGCGCCTCGGTTCGGCGAGCTGGCCCCACCCTCCCCGGCCACCCTGGTCCTGCTCTTCCTCGACCAGGGTTGCTCGACCTGCGACCACCTGCTCGCCGAGGCCACCCAACAGGCCGACCGCCCCGACGTCTTGCTCCGGGTCCTCTACCGGGAGGCCGCCCCGCCGCACCCGGCCGACCTGCCGTTGACCGTCCTCGGCGAGCAGGCGGACCTGTTCGACCGCTACGACGCCATCGCCACCCCGTTCGCGGTCGTGGTCGACGCGACCGGGCACGTCCGGCGATCCGAAGCCGTCGGCTCCCGGGCGGCCCTGCGGCAGCTGCTCGACCAGGTCGACCACCCGTCCGGCGGCGCGGCCGCGCCGACCGTCCACCCGATCCAGCGGGGAGGCTCGCGGTGACCACTCTCGACACAGTTCCCGCGCTGCGGGGGACGGACCCGGGCACCGGCACGGCGTCCCGGCGGCGCCCGCCGGCAGGCCGGGCCCGGGGCCGGCTCACCGAGTCGTGGGCGCTGTCCCGCCGCACGCTGCTGCAGGCCGGCACCGCGGTGGGCATGGCGGCGCTGAGCATCTTCCCGGCCGCCCGCCGCGCCTACGCCGACGGATACGACATCTACGGCAGCTGCCCGTCGTACGCCAGCGACCAGAACTGTTCGCCCGGCTGCGGTCCGAGCCCGATCTTCGCCGCCGCCTGCAACACCAGCGGCACGTACGCGGGCTTCCACAAGAACGACGGCACCACCTGGAAGCTGCGCCCGAACCAGTGCTACGCCGGCACGTACGACGGCTGGCTGTGGCGCTACCAGGGCGCCTGCGGCGCCTGCGCCTGTTCGGTGGAGCGGCGCTGTCACGACGGCTACCGGAAGACCGGCTCGGGCTGGGTCAGGTCGATCTGCCGCTGGAACACCGACTGCGGGTGCCTCACCTCGGTCAACTGGCCCAGCACCCGCCGCGGCCAGAGCGGCGCGAACGTCTACACCGTGCAGTACCTGCTGACCGCGCGGGGCCACAGCACCACCAAGGACGGGGTCTTCGGCAGCGGCACCGAGACCCGGGTGAAGCAGTTCCAGTCGTCCAAGGGCATTCCGGCGAACGGCGTCGTCGACGCACAGACCTGGCGCCTGCTGGTCTTCACCGTCTCGGCGACCGGCATCACGGTGACCAAGACCGTCGGTTCCCGGACGGTGGTGGTGCACTACCCCTACAACGGCGACGTCGTGCGGGCCGTGCAGCGCCAGCTCAACAAGCACGCGCACGGGCTCACCGTCGACGGCGTCTTCGGTTCGGCGACCGACGCCGCGGTACGGGACTTCCAGCGCCAGAACGGGCTCACCGTCGACGGCATCGTGGGCGAGAGCAGCTGGCGGACGCTCACCGGCGGCGCCGTGTGACGGGTCAGCCGTCACCCGTGCGACGCGTTCCACCGGTGCGCCGCTGGGCCACCGACCCGCTCGCCCCCGTCCTGGTGCTCGCCGTGGGCGCGATGCTCGCCGCCGCGTACGGGCACCCGCTCACCTGGGCGGTGCTCGGCGGGCTGGCGGGCTACACCCTCTCCGGCTCGGTTTGAACGCGCAACAGCGCGTACGCGCTGGCCTCGCCCGGGCGGCGAGATCGGAATCCGCAGGGGAAGCTGCTCACCCTGTTCGTCCTGGGGCTGCTCGCCGGCGGCCTGCTCAGCGGGTTGGTCCTCGGTGCGCTCTCCGGGCTGTCGGCGCCGTTGCCGCCGGCCTGGCGGTACGGGGCGATCGTGGGGGTGGCGCTGCTGGGGTTGCTGCGGGAGACCGGGGTGGTGACGATCCGCATGCCGCAGAACGCCCGTCAGGTGCCGCAGGACGTGCTGCGCCGCAGCCCCTCGCGCGGGGCACTGCGATTCGGCTTCGAGCTCGGCACCGGCGTGCGGACGTACGTCTCGGCCACCGCGCCGTACGTGCTCGCCGTCGCGGTCCTCCTCGGCGGTCAACGCCTGCAGGTCGCCGCGCTCGCCGGGGTCGGTTTCGGGGTGGGGCGCGCCGCCACCCCGCTCTTCCGGCGCGCCTCCGGCGCGGTCGAGGGCTGGGACGCCGACCTGCGGGCCCGGCTGCGCGTCATCACCGTCGGCGGGTGCGCCGTGCTCGCCGCCGGCTTCGCCCTGCTCTTCCTGCACCAGTTCTAGCGGCGGGAAGGGCCTGTCGCCCGGTCGGTGGCCTCAGTCCGGCAGGTGGTCGAGCAGGAGACCGACGCCGACGGCGACCATGCCGAGGCCGGACAGGCGACTGACGACCCGGGCGGCGACGGGTCGGGCACGCAGCACGGCCCGGGCGAGGCGCCCGATCATCGTGTAGAACGCGGCACAGGAAAGGGTGAACATCAGCCCGAGCACGCCGAGCTGCACCGCGATCGGCCAATCCCCCGCCGGATCGGTGAACTGCGGCAGCAGGGCGAGGAAGAGCAGCAGCGCCTTCGGGTTCAGGCCGCTCACCCCCACCCCACGCGCCAGGACGGACCAGCGTCCGCGCGGCTCAGGCCCGTTCGGGTGCTCAGCCGTCGGGGCGGGACCGGCCGGGTTGGCGAGAGTGCTGGTCCCCAGCCAGATCAGGTAGAGGCCACCGGCGAGGGTGAGCACCGTCAGGGCCATCGGCGTACCGGCGACGAGCGCTCCGGTGCCGGCGGCGACCACCAGCGTCATCGCGGTGTAGCCGAGCACCAGGCCGCCGACCGCCGGGGCCACCGGGTCGCCTTTCAACGCGGCGCCGAGGGTGAACGCCCAGTCGGCGCCGGGGACGACGATGAGCAGGAGGGCCACCGCCCAGAAGGCGAGCAGCGAAGTGACGTCCATGGCAAACTCTTCCATCGATGAGGCTCGTAGTGGAAACGCTATGCGTCATCGGCCGGGAAGTGGTTCCATCTTTGCCGTCGACGCCCCGCCCCTTGAGAAGGATCTGTTACGTGGACCGGATCGACCGGAAGATTCTTGCTGAGCTGCAGTCCGACGGCCGGCTCACCGTCACCGACCTGGCGGCCCGGGTCGGGCTGAGCGTCTCCCCCTGCCACCGCCGGCTGCGCGAGCTGGAGCGCGCCGGCACGATCCGGGGCTACCGCGCCGTGGTGAACCCCGCGGCCCTCGGCCTCACCTTCGAGGCACTGCTCTTCGTCACGATGCGCCAGGAGGACCGCGACACGCTGCTCGGCTTCGAGGCGGCGGTCGCCCGGATTCCGAACGTGGTGCAGGCGCAGCGACTCTTCGGCGACCCCGACTACCTCCTGCGGATCGTCACCGCCGATCTCGGCGCCTACCAGCGCCTGGAGGACGACGTCCTCGCCACGCTGCCCGGGGTGCAGCGGCTGACCTCGACCCTGGTCATGAAGAACGTCGTCACCGAGCGTCCGCTACCCGCCTGAGCGGGTGCGGGCGGCGATGACGAACGCCTCGACGATCAGCCAGATCCGCTCGGCGAGCCGGCCGGCGTCGGCGACGCCGAGCCCGGCCACCAACCGATCGAGTTCGGCGCGGGCGTCGCGCAGGTAGGTGATTCCGGGCGAGCCGGGCCGGTCAGCGGCGTCCGGCCGCCGCGTCGGCGGGGTCGTCCGCGGTTGCCGGCACCACGCCGTAGAGCAGTCGCAGGGTCGCGTCGGTGAGCTCGTCCAGCAGGTCGTCGTCGGACTGCTCGTCCGGGTGGGCGAAGGCCTGCGCGAACATGAGCAACCGCAGGTTGACCACCATGAAGGCCAGCAGCTCGGGTCGGGCCGGCACGGTGCGGCCCGAGCGGGCGTCGCGCTCGATGCGCCGTCGCATCGCGCCACATCCGGTGGCGAGCGCCTTCTCTCGGACGGCGAGCACGTCGGGCCCGGGGTCGGGGGAGAGGAAAGCTTCGCTCAGCCAGCGACCGTCGACCTTCCAGCGCTTCAGCCCACTCGCGAACCCCCGCCGCAGCGCGGCGCGGTCGAGGCCGTCCGACTCCAGCCACTCGCTCATCTCCTGGTCGAACGTGCCGCCCGTCTGGGCGCACACCTCGGCGAGGAGGGCCTGCTTGGACTCGAAGTAGAAGTAGAAGCCGGAGCGGGTGATGCCGGCCGCGGCGGCCACCTCGTCGATGGTGATCTGGGCCACCGGCCTGCTCCGCAGCAGGCCCACGGCGGCATCGAGCAACGCCCGCTCGCGTTGATCACCCTTGGTGGGCCCGCGTCGGCCTCCGGAAGCTGCCATGCCGCCACTCTACCTCGCGTCAAAGGTAGTCGACGTCACGTCGAATTTTTTTGACGCTCTGTTGAAAAGGCAGCTCGTCCGGCCTAGCTTTGGCGCGTCGCCAAGCGAAAGTGAGCATCACGATGTCGAACCCGGTCGATCACCGGCCCGCCACCCGGCTGCTGCTGCCGGTCGCCGCCTACGGCGTGCTGCTGCTCACCGTCCTGCAGTCAATGGTCGTGCCGATCCTCGGTCAGATCCAGGTCGCACTGGACTCGACGGCCGGCGCGGTCAGCTGGGTCCTGACCGTCAACCTGCTGGCCGCCGCCGTGCTGACGCCCGTCCTGGGCCGGCTCGGCGACCTGCGCGGCCGGCGGGTCGTGCTGCTCGCCGTACTCGCCGTCGTGCTGGCCGGGTCGTTGCTCGCCGCCACCACCGACAACCTGCCCCTGCTGTTGCTCGCCCGCGCGATGCAGGGTGTCAGCTACGCGCTCTTCCCCCTCGGCATCGGCATGCTCCGGGACGAACTGCCGCCGACCAGGCTCACCGGCCCGATGGCCATCGTGAGCGGCGCGGTCGCGGTCGGCAGCGGCCTCGGCCTGGTCGCCACCGGCCTGCTGGTCGGCGACGGCGGGAACTACCACCGGGTCTTCTGGCTCGCCAGCGCGCTGAGCGTCGTCGGCCTGGTCGCCACCTGGCTGGTCGTACCCCGTCGGCGGCCGTCCGCCACCGGCCGCATCGACTGGGCCGGGGCCGGCCTGCTCGGCGCCGCGCTGGTCCTCCTGCTGCTTCCACTGGAGAAGGGGAACGACTGGGGCTGGAACTCCGCCCGGGTGCTCGGGATGTTCGCGGCGGCGGTCGCCGCCTTCGCCCTCTTCGTCCTGGTGGAACGGCGCATCGCCCAGCCGCTGGTCAGCCTGCGCATGTTCAGCCACCGCCCGCTCGCCATCGCCAACCTCGCCGGGCTGCTGCTCGGCGCGCTGATGTTCGTCGGGTTCCTCACCGTCTCGGCGTTCGTGCAGACGCCACCGGCCCTGGCCGGGTACGGCTTCGCCGCGACGGTGCTCGCCACCAGCGTGGTCTACCTGCTGCCGGGCACGCTCAGCGGTGTCATCACCGCGCCGCTCGGCGGCCGGCTCGTCGCCCGGTACGGCGCGAAGCCGACCTTGGCGGTCGCCCTGATCCTGCCCGCGGGCGGGTTCCTCCTGCTGGCCGTCCTGCACTCCGCGACCTGGCAGCTCATCCTCGGCGCGTTCCTGATCCTGAACGGCGTCACGCTGGGCTACGCGGCCCTGCCGGCGCTGCTGGTCGCGCACGTCACGCCCGCCGAGACCGGCATCGCCAACAGCGTCAACTCGATCGCCCGGTCGGTCGGGAGCGCGATCGCCAGCGCGCTGGTGGTGACCATGCTCAGCCGCAACCCGGTGCCGGGCCTGCCGGTGCCGCTGCCGCAGGTGTCGCAGTACGTCGTGATCCTCGCGGTGGCCGCGGCCGTCGCCGCGCTGGCCGCGGTGCTCGTCCTCGTCGGACTGCCGCGCCGTGCGCGGACGGTGGTGACGCCCGCGCAGGTCGAGGCGGAGGACGTGCTCGGCGCCGCCGGGCTGGACATTCCCGCCCCGCTGCGCCCCGCGCCGGCCAGCTGACCGCACCGCCCGACCCGACCCGGGCTCGCCCGGCCCGGCGCGGACGCGGCTCGACCCGGACGCGACTGGGCCGGCGCGGGCGCCGACCCCGGGACCGACGGCGCCCCGCACCGCACCGCACGGGGCGCGGCGGGGCACCCCTCCGGCGGGCCGGTCGGCGAGTGGGGAGACTGGCGGCATGTCCTCGACGATGCTGGTGCTCGGGCCGAAGCTATGGGTGGCAATGGCCGTGCTGGCCGCCACCGCGGCGGCCGTGGCGACGCTCGGGCGGCTTGGGCACGGTCGGCAGATCCTGGTCGCCGCCGGCCGCGCGGCGGCCCAGCTGACGGCCGTGTCGCTGCTGATCGCCGCCATCGTCGCCTCGCTCTGGGCGACGGCCGGCTTCGTCGTCCTGATGTGCGTGGTGGCGGCCGGAACCGCCGGCCGGCGGATCACCCGCGGCGCGCGCGGCTGGTGGGCGGGGGTACCGATCGTCGCGGGCAGCCTGGCCGTCGTGGCGGGACTGCTCGTCGCCGGCCTGGTGCCGGCGCGCGGGATCGCGGTCATCCCGGTGGCCGGCATCCTGATCGGTGGGGCGATGACCGCCACGTCGCTGGCCGGCCGGCGGGCCCTCGACGAGCTGACCGGCCGGCGGGGCGAGGTCGAGGCGGCGCTCGCGCTCGGCTTCCTGCCCCGGGACGCGGTGCTGCTGGTGTGCCGTTCCGCGGCCGCCCAGGCGCTGATACCGGCGCTGGACCAGACCCGCACGGTGGGCCTGGTGACCCTGCCCGGGGCGTTCGTCGGCGTGCTGCTGGGTGGGGCGAGCCCGCTGGCGGCCGGGATCACGCAGCTCTTCGTCCTGATCGGGCTCCTCGCCGTGGAGGCCGTCGCGGTCGTCATCACCGTCGAGCTGGTGGCCCGGGGTCGGCTGCGTCCCGCCGAGCCCGTGCCGGCCCTGGCCGGATAGCACCGGGCCGGCGCGTGTCGAACCGGTCGTCGGCCCGGCACCGGTCAACCCGGTCCTCGCGGACGGCCGAAGGTCGCGGGGCTCGGCCGAACTCGTTGGCTTTCCGCCGGGGCCCGCCTATGGTGGGCGCATGCCACTGGCCGGTCCGGGTGCCGCCACCGTCACGACGCTGACGGCGGTTCATGCTGCCCACCGGTCGGCCTCCGTCTCGCTGCGGGTCTGCCCGTCCGCCGGTGGGCGCCTCGTGCCCGCCCGGGTCACCCGAGAGCTGGCAATGTGCGTCCCGACCGGCCGTGGCCCACCGGCGAATCCGTTTACCACCGCAACGGACGCCAAGGGCGAAGCTTTCCGCTTCGGCCCTTTTTCTTTTTCCCAAGGAGATCCACCATGAGCAGCGGCATCGAACAGCGGGCCGAGCGGGACCGGCTCGCCGATCTACGAACGTCCCTCGCCAAGGAGTTCGAGGCCCAGACGGCCAGACTCACCGAGCTCACCGCCGACACCGGCGACCCGGGCCAGGACCACACCCAGTCGGCGCTCATCGCCGCCACCCGGCAGAGCCTCGACGAGGTCGCCGGCGCGTTGCGCCGCATCGCCGACGGCAGCTACGGCGTCTGCGAACGGTGCCAGGGCGACATCCCCGCGGAGCGGCTCGAGATCCGGCCGCAGTCCCGCTTCTGCGTGCCCTGCCAGCAGAAGCAGGGCCGCTGAGTGGCGGGGGCCGCCGTGCCCGTGCCGGGCACGGCGGCCCCACGGGCGGTCGAAGAGTGATCGCCGCCGGATGGTGATCCGGCCGGCCAGCGTGAGGACCCTCCTGAGTCGGCCGACGAGAATGCCGCACGCCCGGGGCCGGGCGCCGCTGGCCTACGAGTCCGCCCTGGTGGCGCCGCCGGAGCATCCCGCGCCGGCCTGACCGTCGGCGTGCTGCGCGCAGGCGTCGCCGGGCGCGGTGGCACCGTCCGCTTCGCCGACCACGGCCGCGAGCGTCGCCTGCAGGTGCGGGCAGGTGGCGAGATCCTCGTGGGCGCAGTCGAGCACCGCGTCTACCAGGCGCAGCGAGGCCTGCGTGCGGGCGAGCCGCTCGGCGAGGTCGGTGCGGTGTCGGGCCAGCACCCGCCGACGTACGGCGGGATCGGCGTTCTCCACCACGGCGCGGATGTCGTCGAGGCTCAGTCCCGCCTGCTTCGCCCGCACGACGATCGCGATCTGGCGCAGGTGCTCAGGTGCGTACCGGCGGCGGTCGGTGCCGGTACGGGCCGGCGACAGCAGGCCCATGGACTCCCAGTGCCGCAGCACGTGAGCGGGCAACCCGAACCGCGCCGCCGCCTGCCCGATGGTCAGCTGGGCCGGGCTTGACGTCATGTCGGCATTAAGTCGCAGGCTGACGGCCATGTCAACGCACTCCGGCACCGACCGGATGATCCGTCTGTTGGACGTCGCCGACGACCTTCCCGGCGCGGCGGCCCTGCGCGCACGCTCGTACGATCTGCTGGCTCCGCTCCCGGACGCGGTGGTGGTCGACGTCGGTTGTGGAACCGGCCGGGCGGTCGCGGAGCTGGCCGCGCGCGGTGCCCGACCGATCGGGGTGGACCGCGACGAACGGATGGTCGCGGTCGGCCGCGACCGGTGGCCCGGGGCGGACCTGCGCGTCGGGGACGCCCTCGGCCTGCCGCTGGCCGACGGTGCGGTGACCGGCTACCGGGCGGACAAGGTGTTGCACGAGCTGCCCGACCCGGCCGCCGCCGTGACCGAGGCGCACCGGGTGCTCGCCCCGGGCGGGCGGATCGTGCTGCTGGGCCAGGACTGGGATGCGCTGATCGTCGACGCGGACGACGCCGAACTCACCCGGGCCGTCGTGCGCGCCCGCGCGGACGCCATCACGAGCCCGCGGGTCGCCCGCCGCTGTCGCAACCTGCTGCTGGACGCCGGCTTCGACGCGCCCGCCGTCGAGGTGCACACCGGGGTCTTCACCGACCCGGTGATGCTGCCGATGCTGCTCGGGCTCGCCGAGGTCGCCGCCGCGACCGGCGCCGTCGCACCGGACCGGGCGGAGCGGTGGGCTGCCGAGCAACGCCAGCGGGCCGAGCGGGACCGACTCTTCCTGGCCGTGCCGATGGTCCTCGCCGCCGCACCTCGGCCGTAGCGCGACCCCGAGCGGTCGAGTTTCGCGAATCCGTCCGCTGGTCCCGGTCCGCGCCGACCGGGACCAGTGGTCTCTGTCCGCCGCCCCGGCCAGCGGTGCCGGGGCGGCGGATTGCTCAGCAGCGGGGCACGCCGGGGATGTAGCCGCTCTGCCCGGTGTAGACGTAAGCGTCGGAGACGTAGCGGTTGGTGCCGATCCGGTTCCAGACGTTGGTGGTGCCGTACGGGCCGGTGACCGTGCTGCCGGCGGCCTGGCAGTAGATGCTGACCGTGGCGCCGTCGGCGACCGTCCCGACGACCGGGTAGCTGGCGCCCGGCCCGGAGCGGACGTTCAGGTTGGCCGAGGAGGTGTCCACCGTGCCGGAGCCGATGCCGGTGACGCCGTTGACCAGCTGCAGGTAGTAGGTCCAGTTCCAGTTCGGCCCCGGGTCGGTGTGGGTCGCGCCGGGCACCTCGACGTGCCCGATGATGTGCGCCCGGTCCCGGGGGATGCCGTACTTGGCGGTGAGGCTGCGGGTGAGCGCGGCGGAGGCGCGGTACATCGCGTCGGTGAACCAGGCGGGGTTGTCGACGTACCCCTCGTGCTCGATGCCGATCGACTGGGTGTTGTAGGTCCAGTTGCCGGCGTGCCAGCCGATGTCCTTCTCCCGGACCGACTGGGTGACCGCGCCGTCGGAGGAGCGGAAGGTGTAGTGCGCGCTGACCTTCGCGGCCGGGTTCTGGAACCAGCTGATCGAGCCGGCGTACGAGCCCTGCGTCATGTGGATGACGACGTAGCGGATCGGGTGGCTGGTGGGCCGGCTGGCCACGGTGTAGTTGCTGGTGCTGGCGGGCGCCCACGCCGCGGGCGGGTAGTCGGTGCTGAGGGTGCGGACGTCCGCCGGCCCGGCGGCCCGCTCCAGCGGCCCCCGCTGCGGGACGATCGCCTGACCGGCCACCGCCGCACCCCGCTCCGAACTGAAGCCGGTGCGCAGCAGGTCGTAGACGGCGTCGGCGTAGAGCCGGGCGACCGACGGGTCGCTCGCGCCGCCGTAGCGGGCGACCGGCCCGTACCACCGGCCGGCGTCGTCGCGGTCGGTCGCGGTGAGGCCGGCCTGGTCGGCGTACCCGCGCAGCACGGCGGCCGCACCGAGCACGTTCGCCGCCGGGTCGGTCCGCAGCACGGCCGGGTCGAGGCGGGTACGGGCGGCCGCCTCGTCGAGGGTGCGCAGCCGCGGGTTGCGGACCAGGTGCATCAGCCCGTACCCACCCGCGGCGCTGGGCTCACCGGCGTGCATGTCCAGCCGGGTCTCCGCGTAGCCGAGCGCGACGAGCAGGTCGCGGGGCACGTCGTACCGGTCGGCGGCGGTGTCGAACGCGGCGGTGAGCGGTCCGTCCGGGGCCGCCGCCCGGACCGGGTCGGCGACACCGGGCGAGGCGGTCGCGAGCTGGCCGGTCAGTGCGGTGGTCAGGGCGAGCAGGCCGCCGAGCAGGAGCCGGGCCGGGCGGGCGGGAGGTGCTGCGGGCATGTGCCACTCCTTCCTGGGGTCGGGCGCCCCGGTGGACGCGGCGCCCCGCCCGGGGGGCCCCCGGTCCCACCACCACCAGATAAGGAGCGGTATCACCCAGCAGCAGTTAAGCACGGGGGA